>NZ_JBEAIL010000002.1:0-413572 GCF_040064495.1 Klebsiella sp. CN_Kp097
TGAAACGCCGTAGCGCCGATGGTAGTGTGGGGTCTCCCCATGTGAGAGTAGGGAATTGCCAGGCATCAAATAAAACAAAAGGCTCAGTCGAAAGACTGGGCCTTTTGTTTTTGTGTTTTGCGGCCAGACGCGCCGCCATCTTCCCTGGTGGCGCTGCGCTTACCGGGGCTACAGACCCGTAGCCCGGGAAAGGCGCATCGCGCCGCCCCCGGGAAAATGACCATATCAATATAAATGAAAGGCCCAGTCGTGAGACTGGGCCTTTTGTCTTTCTGGCGGCTAAGCCAAAGGGAACGCATCCCGGCTGTAGCGTTTGTGGAGAGGTATCACTAACGCGTAAGCGCCACGATTCCTAACGTGAGACCGGCAACCGCTGCGGCCCCACCGGCGATTGCGCCAGCGGTTTCCCAGTTATCCTGAGTTGTGCCTTTTACACAGGTATTGGTATGCACCAGTCGGCCCTGCGAGTCATAGACCGGCACGCACGGGGAATCATGGGCACAGCCAGCAAGCAACGTTGCTAACAATGTCACTAATATTAATTTTTTCATGGTATTACCTCTAAATAACCGTTTGCAGTCAACGATGTCAACACATAACGGAATAGCTTATTTTACCACCGCAATGACCCAGGTCCGGAAGGGGAAATAATCTCAAATTATGAGCAGAGTAAATATCGTGAAGAGAAATGAGAAATAATGAAGAAAATATGTAGAAAGGGATATTTCAATGCGTCAGGCGGGGATGGGAATTAATATTTCTACTAACTTGTTGTTCTGATAGAAATAAAAAAAAGGCGCCGGTTGGCGCCTTGATAATGGCAGTCGATTATTCTACGTGGCGGGTAAAGCGACGCCTTACAACCACAAAGAACACCGGCACGAAGAAGATGGCCAGCAGCGTTGCGGTAAGCATACCGCCCATCACGCCGGTACCGACAGCGTTTTGCGCGCCGCTACCAGCGCCATGGCTAATTACTAACGGCATGACCCCGAGAATAAAGGCTAATGAAGTCATTAATATAGGGCGCAGACGCATACGGGATGCTTCCAGGGTCGCCTCGATAATACCTTTGCCTTCTTTATCCATAAGGTCTTTGGCGAACTCAACAATAAGAATGGCGTTCTTCGCAGATAAACCAATAGTTGTTAACAGGCCAACCTGGAAATAAACGTCATTATTCAATCCTCTAACTGAGGCTGCTAATAATGCGCCGATAACTCCTAATGGCACAACCAGCATAACGGAGAATGGAATAGACCAGCTTTCATAGAGTGCTGCCAGACAGAGGAAGACGACTATCAGCGAAATAGCATATAGCGCTGGCGCCTGGTTACCTGATAAACGTTCCTGATAAGACAAGCCCGTCCAGTCATAACCGATACCTGCTGGCAGTTTACTGGCCAGTTGCTCCATCAAGGCCATGGCTTCCCCGGTACTCTTACCCGGAGCCGCTTCGCCGAGGATTTCCATCGAAGGCAGGCCGTTGTAACGTTCGAGACGCGGAGAACCATATACCCAACGTGAAGTAACAAATGCCGAGAACGGCACCATTTCACCGTTAGAGCTGCGGACATACATGTTATTGATATCACCGGGTAGCATACGGAAACTGGCATCGGCCTGAACATAGACTTTCTTCACGCGGCCGCGGTCAATAAAGTCATTCACATAATAGCCGCCCAGTGCAGCTGATATCGTTTCGTTAATGTCGGATAACGAGACGCCCAGCGCCTGCGCTTTCTCTTGATCGACGTCGAGTTTAAACTGCGGTGTATCTTCAAGGCCATTAGGGCGAACGCGTACCAGCTGTTCCGGATGCTGTTTTACCATCCCCAGAAGCTGGTTTCGTGCCTGAGTTAGCTGTGTGTGTCCTAAGCCACCCTGGTCAATCAGCTCAAAGTCGAAACCGGTCGCGGTACCTAACTCGATGATGGCCGGCATGTTGAACGGGAAGACCATTGCATCTTTAATCTGGCTAAATGCGGCGGTGGCACGCTTAATAATGGCTTCAACGCCGTTTTCCGAACCGCTGCGCTCTTCCCATGGTTTCAGACTGACAAACGCCATACCGGAGTTTTGTCCTTGTCCGCTGAAGCTAAAGCCGTTAACGGTGAACACGCTCTCAACATTAGCTTTCTCTTTCTGTAGATAGTAGTCGCTGACGGAGTCGAGCACCTTTTGCGTACGCTCTTGCGTAGCGCCAGCAGGTAACTGAACCATGGTCAGGAACACGCCCTGGTCTTCATCAGGCAGGAAGGATGTAGGCAAGCGGACAAACAGCATTGCCATGCCGATAACGATCAGCAGATAGATAACCAGGTAGCGCCCGGTGCCGCGCAGGATCCCGCTTACGCTGTTGGTGTAGTGGTTAACGCTTTGGTCGAACCTGGCATTAAACCAGCCGAAGAACCCCTTTTTGCCATGATGGTCTGCGGATGCTGGCTTTAACATGGTTGCGCATAGCGCCGGGGTCAGTACCAGCGCGACCAGTACAGACAGCGCCATCGCGGAAACGATAGTGATGGAGAACTGACGATAAATCGCCCCGGTCGAGCCGCCAAAGAAGGCCATCGGGACGAATACCGCCGAGAGCACCATGGCGATACCAACCAGCGCCCCCTGAATCTGCTCCATTGATTTCTCTGTGGCTTCAACGGGGGAAAGCTTGTCCTCGACCATGACGCGCTCAACGTTCTCTACCACCACGATGGCATCGTCGACCAGTAGCCCTATCGCCAGCACCATGCCAAACATGGTTAGCGTGTTGATGGAGTAGCCGAACATCGCCAGCACCGCAAAGGTACCCAGCAAGACGACCGGCACAGCGATCGTCGGGATAAGCGTTGCGCGAATGTTCTGCAGGAACAGATACATCACGAGGAAGACGAGGATAATGGCTTCAAACAGCGTTTTGACCACTTCGTGAATGGAGATTTTAACGAACGGCGTGGTGTCGTAGGGATAAACAACTTTCATCCCTTGCGGGAAGAAGGGCTGCAGCTCGGCAAGTTTCGCTTTGATCGCCGTAGCGGTATCTAACGCATTGGCGCCGGTCGCCAGCTTGATCCCCAAACCAGAGGCGGGTTTGCCATTAATGCGCGCGACAACGTTATAGTTCTCGCCGCCCAGTTCAATGCGCGCGACATCCTTCAGGCGAACCACGGAACCATCGGCGTTAACCCGCAGCGTGACTTTACCGAATTCCTCAGGATCTTTCAGGCGAGTCTGAGCAATGATCGAGGCATTAAGCTGTTGACCTTTAACCGATGGTGTACCGCCAAGCTGTCCGGCGGCGATCTGATCGTTTTGCACCTTCAACTGGTTGATAACATCAACCGGCGTGAGGTTATATTTATTCAGTAGGTTGCCGTCGAGCCAGATACGCATGGCATATTGCGCACCGAACAACTGTACATCGCCCACGCCGTTAAGGCGGCTGATAGGGTCTTTGATGTTGGAGGCAACGTAGTCGGAAATATCATCCTGGGTAGTGCTTGGATTATCAGAGATAAATCCGGCAACCAGCAGGAAGCTGCTACTGGATTTCTCAACGCTAATACCTTGCTGCTGTACTTCCTGTGGCAGCAGCGGCGTCGCCAGTTGCAGTTTGTTCTGCACCTGCACCTGGGCGATATCCGGATCGGTGCCGGATTGAAAAGTGAGCGTGATGGTGACGCTACCGGATGAATCACTGGTAGAGGACATGTACATCAGATTATCGATACCATTCATGTTCTGTTCGATAACCTGAGTGACGGTGTCCTGCACGGTTTGCGCATCTGCACCCGGGTAGGTTGCCGAGATGGCTACCGCGGGCGGCGCAATCGTGGGATATTGCGCGATAGGAAGCTGCATGATGGCGAGGCCGCCGGCAATCATCATGATGATCGCCAGCACCCATGCAAACACCGGTCGATGAATGAAGAACTTAGACATAGCGATTCATACCTTATTGTGCGGCGGAGGCAGCGGTATCTTCCGTCGCCTTCACGGTGACGCCTGGGCGAACCTTCTGTAACCCACTAACGATGACTTTGTCGCCGTTTTGCAGGCCGCTGGTGATTAACCATTTATCGCCTATCGCCTGGGCGGCGGTGACTTCACGGTTTTCCACCTGGTTCTGCGCATTAACGATTAACACAGTGGCATCGCCGCGCGGCGTGCGGGTAACCCCCTGCTGCGGTACCAGAATCGCCTGCGGATTGACGCCTTCATCGATACGGGCGCGGACAAACATGCCCGGCAGAAGAGTGTGTTGCGGATTAGGGAATACCGCGCGCAGCGTAATGGATCCGGTGCTTTCATCGACGGTCACGTCAGAAAATTGCAGCGATCCCTTCAGGGAATAGGGTTGGCCATTTTCCATAATCAGCTGCACGCTTTTACTGTCATCACCGCGCTGCAGGCTTTCCTGTTTCAGGCGCATAAAATCGTTGCTGGATTCGGTTACGTCGACATAGATCGGATCGAGTTGCTGCACCGTCGCCATGGCGTCCGCCTGGCCGTTGGTCACCAGTGCGCCTTCGGTCACGCTGGATTTACCAATCCGCCCGTCGATGGGTGAAGTCACCTTGGTGTAAGCCAGATTGATACGGGCGTTTTCGACCGCGGCCTTAGCCGCCACGACATCGGCATCGGCCTGACGCGCGGTAGCGACGGCCTGATCGTATTCCTGCTGACTGATGTACTGAGTTCCAAGCAGAGGAACATAACGTTTCACCGTCAGATGGGCGATAGCCGCTGCGGCTTCGGCTTTTGCCTCGTCGCCTTTGGCGCTGTTCCAGGCCGCCTGGTAAGTGGCGGGGTCGATTTGATAGAGCGATTCACCGGCCTTGATATCGCTGCCCTCGACAAAGTTGCGTTTCAGGATAATACCGCTGACCTGAGGGCGAACTTCAGCGACACGGAAGGCCGACGTTCGCCCTGGGAGTTCAGTGGTGACGGAAAGCGGTTCGCTGTGCACTACATGTACGCTAACCTGTGGCGCCTGCGGTTGTGCCTGCTGGTTGCCTGAATTATCGCAACCGGTAAGCAATACGGCGGAGATAATTAGGCTGGATAAAAGAGAAACTCTGGCATGACTCGTCATTGCTGTTCCTTATAGATTACGGGCCGGATAGGGCGGCGAATCTGCGAAGAAATAATGAATTTTAAAGCGGTTCGTTATCCTACAAATAAACACCGGTGGATGTAAGGAATAGTTATTTTTGGGCAATGAACAAGGCACGCAAAAACAAAAAACAGGCGATTGATTTAGCTCCTCTTCCTTTAATATTTATTTTGTGAATGTATTCTTATTTTATATTTATCGCATGTATTAAATTCTCGTGTAATTAAATGTCAGTATCTGCATTTTTGCTAAATAATATTTTTTATGGAATGCTAAATTGGCTGGTGTATCAGTCAATTCTGTATTCACCGTTAGGTAGCGAGTGGGAAAAGGTTATGGCCAGAAAAACCAAAGAGGACGCCTTAAGAACGCGTCAACTCCTGATTGAGTCCGCCATTCAGCAGTTCGCGCAGCGCGGCGTTACCAATACCACGCTGACCGATATCGCTGACGCCGCGGGCGTCACGCGTGGAGCGGTGTACTGGCATTTTTCCAGCAAGGCGGAGTTATTTAATGAGATGTGGCAGCAGCAGCCGCCGCTCAGAGAGCTACTGCCCCATCAACAGTGGGAGCTGGATAACCAAAATCCGTTAACAGGGTTACGTAAAAAATTTATTACCGGATTACAATATATCGCTGAGAATTCCCGACAGCAGGCACTGCTACAAATTCTTTATCATAAATGCGAGTTTACCAGTGACATGCTGCCGGAAAGCGAAATCCGCAAACGAATTGGCTTCAATTACGCCATAATCCGTGACGTCCTGCAGTGTTGCGTAAGAAATAGATTATTGCCGGCGGAAACAAATATCGAAATTACGTTGATAATATTACACGGCGCTTTTACAGGAATTATCAAAAACTGGTTAATGGATCCTGAACAATTCAATCTCTATCAGCAGGCGCCCGTGCTGGTAGACAATATTATGTCGGCGTTATCGCTGCAACAACCTGACCATAGCGTGTGGTCAATGGCTGCCGTGGGGCAGTAGTTCAGTATAAAAATCAGGTATAAAAAAAGGCGCTTCCCCATGCCGAAGAGCGCCTTTTTAATTCAGCAATTTACTGATTAATATCAGTTCATGCCGTATTTTTTCAGTTTCTTACGCAGAGTACCGCGGTTGATACCCATCATCAGGGCAGCGCGGGTCTGGTTACCACGGGTGTATTGCATCACCATGTCCAACAGTGGCTGTTCAACTTCAGCCAATACCAGCTCATACAGATCATTAACATCCTGACCATTCAGTTGAGCAAAATAGTTCTTCAGTGCCTGTTTAACCGAGTCACGCAGGGGCTTTTGAGTTACCTGATCCTGAGAGTTAACGGTAGAAACGGTCAGTACGTCAGAATTTACGCGTTGTTCGAACATAGTTCTGTCAGCTCTTTATTTCTATTACGCAAAATTTTCGAAGTATGCCTCCAACGCCTCCAGCTGTTCGCTGGCATCCTCAATGGCGTTGAATGTGCGCCGAAACTGGTCATTTGGAGCATGCTCCTGGAGATACCAGGAGACGTGTTTACGCGCGATTCGGTACCCTTTTGCCTGACCGTAAAAGTCATGCAGTTCCCGAACGTGCGCGCAAAGCAAGCGCTTAACCTCTGCCAACGGCAGGGGGGGCAGCAACTCCCCAGTGTCCAGATAATGCTGGATTTCCCGAAAGATCCAGGGTCTTCCCTGAGCCGCACGGCCTATCATGAGAGCGTCAGCCCCCGTGTAGTCGAGCACGGCTCTGGCTTTAAGCGGGTCAGTAATGTCGCCATTCGCGATAATCGGAATGGAAACTTTCTGCTTAACTGCCCGAATACTGTCGTATTCAGCTTCTCCGTTAAACAAGCAGGCGCGAGTGCGTCCGTGAATAGTCAGAGCCTGAATGCCACATTCTTCAGCCAGTTGGGCAATCTCTACACAGTTACGGTGTTCCGGTTCCCAACCGGTGCGAATCTTGAGAGTCACCGGAACGTCCACTGCCTTGACGACCGCGGTCAGGATTGATTTCACCTGATCGGGATACTGCAAGAGGGCTGAACCAGCGAGCTTACGATTCACCTTTTTAGCCGGGCACCCCATATTGATATCAATAATCTGGGCGCCGCTTTCCACGTTAATACGGGCGGCCGCGGCCATCTCTTCCGGTACGCTACCGGCGATTTGCACGGTACGAATACCGGGCTCATCAATGTGCACCATCCGTAACCGGGACTTGTCACTCTCCCATACCTGCGGGTTGGAGGACATCATCTCGGAGACGGTTAAACCTGCTCCCATCTCGTAACACAGCGTCCTGAATGGTCTGTCAGTGATGCCAGCCATAGGTGCTGCGATCAGGCGATTTCTGAGCTGGTGGTGTCCGATGCGCATGAGTTAAGAAATGACCATACTGTGACTGCAAGGCGGCGTATATTACGCATTTTTTGCGCGAGATGAAAGGCCAAACTTTGACCAATCCTCTGTTACAGATCAATGAATCCAGGAGTAACGTAATAGCCATGAATAAATTATCATATTAATCATTGTGTTATTAGCAATGGGATAATTTGTGTCCAATTATAAAATCACAAAACTTCTCGATTTTTCTGAGACGAAGGCGATACGAGACGGGATAAAACGCTGTTTTTGTAGCCAAAAAAGGGCATCGTAATGCGATCCGGCTCTCATTTCCTGGCAATATTCGGCGGTTACTGGAAACAAAAATGCGGCCCGTAGGCCGCAGCTTACTTAGTTCTTCTGTCCGGTAATTCGGCACCACTCCTCTTTCTCCACCACCGGGTCGAGGGTGAAGAGCGGGGCGTAGGCTTCGCAGACGCTTTCCGCCTGGCTTGCCAGGATTCCGGAAAGGCCAAGCAGGCCGCCTGTAACCGGCAGGACGCTGATTAAAGGGGCCAGCTCACGCAACGGGCCTGCCAGGATGTTTGCGACCACCACATCGGCTTTCATGGCTTCTGGCTGATCCTGCGGCAAATACAGTTCAAGGCGTTCGGAGACGCCGTTACGCTGGGCGTTA
This sequence comes from Klebsiella sp. CN_Kp097, assembly GCF_040064495.1. NCBI lineage: Bacteria > Pseudomonadati > Pseudomonadota > Gammaproteobacteria > Enterobacterales > Enterobacteriaceae > Klebsiella > Klebsiella sp. CN_Kp097. Next base: position 8,119 of record NZ_JBEAIL010000002.1, read on the forward strand.
TCACGGCTGGCCTGAATGGCCTGCGGATCGATATCAATACCGATAGCTTTGGCGGCGCCCAGCTTCAGCGCGGCGATCGCCAGGATGCCGGAACCGCAGCCAAAATCGATAACCGTTTTGCCCTGCAGGTCAAGGCCGTCGAGCCATTGCAGACACATCGCGGTCGTTGGGTGAGTGCCGGTACCAAAGGCCAGTCCTGGATCAAGCATCACATTGACTGCATTCTCATCAGGAACATCGCGCCAGCTCGGGCAAATCCACAGGCGTTCGCCGAAACGCATCGGGTGGAAGTTATCCATCCACTCGCGTTCCCAGTCTTTATCTTCCAGTTGTTCAATTTTATGCGCGAAGCCGGCGCCGAGCAGCGGATGCTGCTCAAGGATAGCAACCGCTTCGTTCATGTCGCTTTCTGCGTCGAACAGACCGATAACGTCGGTATCGCCCCACAAACGGGTTTCACCCGGCAGCGGTTCGAACACCGGCGTGTCGTGGGTGTCCTGGAAGGTAATCGAGACCGCGCCGGCCTCCATCAGCGCGTCGCTCAGTTCTTCCGCGTGAGCGCCGGTCGTATTCAGTTTTAGTTGGATCCAAGGCATGGCAAAACTCTTTATTTATCAGTAGTCATAATAGGGGCTGGTGGTACGGGTTGACCGAAGCGGTTCCCGACGACAAAAGCCAACAAACTTAGCAGCAGCGAGGGCACGATAGGGTGGAAGCCCAGGTACTGAATGTTAAACGTCGCGAGCACGGCATACAGTATGCCGCCCACTAACATCGCGCTGAGCGCGCCGGCAGCGTTTGCCCGCTCCCAGTAAAGGCCCAATACCAGCGGCCATAAGAACACGGCTTCCAGGCCGCCAAAGGCCAGCAGATTAAGCCAGATAATCATTTCCGGCGGCCGCCAGGCGGCCAGCATCATAAGTATGCCGAGCACTAAGGTGGCGATCGTTGAGATCCGCTTCAGCTTCTGCTCGTTACGCTTTTTCGTCGGCTGAGCGCTGAGCCACAGATCTTTAATGATCGTAGCCGATGCCTGCAGTAAATGGGCGTTAACGTTAGACATAATCGCGGCCATCGGCGCCGCTAAAAACAGCCCTGCGGCCCACGGCGGCAGCACCTGAACCATCAACGTCGGGATCACCTGATCGGGCACGGTGAGGCCCGGCAGGACGGCGCGGCCAAGAGCGCCGGCGAGATGCATACCGAACATCAGAATCGCCACGACGATGGTGCCAATAACGATCCCGCGGTGTACGGCCTTGCTGTCTTTATAGGAGATACAGCGTACGGCGGTATGCGGCAAGCCGATGACGCCGAAACAGACCAGCACCCAGAACGAGGTCATAAAGGTTGGCGTGAGGATATCATCGGCGCCGTGGGGCGACACCAGCTGCGGGTCGATTTGCTGCAGTGTTTCTACCGCCTGATGCAGGCCGCCGGCTGCATGCACTACACCAACCAGCAGGACGATCGTTCCGATCAACATCACCATCCCTTGCATGGTATCGTTGAGTACGCTGGCGCGGAAACCGCCAAAAGCGGTGTAGAGCGCAATTGTGATACCAAATATCAATAGTCCTGTTTCGTACTTGATCCCGGCGGCGGTTTCCAGCAGGCGCGCGCCGCCGATAAACTGCACCGCGATGGCCCCAACAAAGGCCACCAGCAAGCTGACGCTGGCAATCCATACTACCGCGCGGCTTTGGTAGCGCGCCTGCAGCATATCGTTAAGGGTAATGGCATTGTAGCGGCGCGCCAGGATCGCGAACTTCTTGCCGAGGATCCCGAGAGAGAGCCAGATCGTCGGTACCTGGATCATCGCCAGCAGAACCCAGCCCAGCCCATATTTGTAGGCGGCGCCAGGGCCGCCGATAAACGAGCTGGCGCTAATATAGGTGGCGGTGAGGGTCATGGCTAATACAAAGCCGCCCATCGATCGGCTGCCGAGGAAATACTCGCTCAGAAAGTTCCCGGTACTGCGTTTACGCATCGCGTAAAGAGACAGCCCGAAAACGACAAACAGATAAGCGATCAGCACCACGATAATCTCAAGCTGCATCGTTATCCTCCAGAGAGATATCGCGGAAGATAAAGCGCACCATCGCCCAGCACAGCAGGACGAACAGCAGCGGCACCAGCAGGCAGGCCAGTTCGAACCAGTGCGGCAGGCCGGTAAAGCCGATACCGACGCCAGGTAGATACGCCGCAGCCAGCCAGGCGGCAAGATAGAGAAGGGTCAGCCACAGCGCCCAGCGCGCTTCTTTATGGGCCTGAACAAATCTTTTGTCCATTTTTTGTCCCTTGAGGATGAAGAAAGCGGGGATTGTACCGCATGGAAAAGTCGAGGGGAGAGAAAAAGAAAAAAGGCCGGATTATCCGGCCTTTTGCAGCGAGTACAGGATTATTTTTCCTGCAGTCCGAGTTTTTTCTCCAGATAGTGGATATTGGTGCCACCATGCTGGAAGTTCTCGTCGCTCATAATGCGCATCTGCAGCTCAACGTTGGTTTTGATGCCATCGATGATCAATTCCTGCAGCGCGTTCTTCATGCGGGCAATCGCCACATCACGGCTTTCGCCGTAGCAGATCAGTTTACCGATCATTGAGTCATAGTACGGCGGTACGGTGTAACCGGCGTAGATATGAGACTCCCAGCGCACGCCAAAACCGCCCGGCGCGTGGAAGCGGGTAATTTTACCCGGGCTCGGCAGGAAGGTATTCGGGTCTTCAGCGTTGATACGGCATTCCACCGCATGACCGCGAACCTGCACTTCTTCTTGCTTGATAGACAGCGGCTGACCCGCCGCGATGCGCAGCTGTTCTTTGATCAGGTCAACGCCGGTGATCATTTCGGTAACCGGATGTTCTACCTGAATACGGGTGTTCATCTCAATGAAGTAGAACTCGCCGTTTTCAAACAGGAACTCAAAGGTACCCGCTCCGCGATAGCCGATATCCACACAGGCTTTCGCGCAACGTTCGCCGATGTAGCGACGCAGTTCCGGGGTAATGCCTGGCGCCGGCGCTTCTTCGACGACTTTCTGGTGACGACGCTGCATGGAGCAGTCGCGTTCCGCCAGATAGATAGCGTTGCCCTGGCCGTCCGCCAGCACCTGAATCTCGATGTGACGAGGATTTTCCAGGTACTTCTCCATATAGACCATGTCGTTGTTGAAAGCCGCTTTCGCTTCCGCTTTGGTCATGGAGATGGATTGCGCCAGTTCAGCGTCGCTGCGCACGACGCGCATGCCGCGACCGCCGCCGCCGCCGGAGGCTTTGATGATAACCGGGTAGCCGATGCGTTTGGCATGCGCGCGGTTAGCGTCCATGTCGTCGCCCAGCGGGCCATCAGAACCTGGAACGGTCGGAACGCCAGCTTTCTTCATTGCGGTGATGGCGGACACTTTGTCGCCCATCAGGCGGATAGTGTCGGCTTTCGGGCCGATGAAGATGAAACCGGAGCGCTCAACCTGCTCGGCAAAGTTAGCGTTCTCGGAAAGGAAACCGTAACCCGGGTGAATCGCTACCGCGCCGGTGATTTCCGCCGCGCTGATGATAGCCGGGATGTTCAGATAGCTTTTTACGGACGGAGCCGGGCCGATGCAGACCGTCTCATCCGCTAATAATACGTGTTTTAAATCGCGATCCGCGGTGGAGTGCACAGCAACGGTCTTGATGCCCAGTTCTTTACAGGCACGCAGGATGCGCAGTGCGATCTCGCCACGGTTAGCGATGACAATTTTATCCAGCATGTTCGCCTCGTTACTCGATGACAACCAGCGGCTCGTCGAATTCTACAGGTTGGCCGCTTTCGATCAGAATGGCTTTAACCACGCCGGCTTTGTCGGCTTCGATCTGGTTCATCATTTTCATCGCTTCTACGATGCACAGGGTGTCGCCCACGTTAACTTTCTGACCGACTTCCACAAAGGCTTTCGCGTCCGGGCTCGGGGTGCGGTAGAAAGTACCGACCATCGGGGAACGTACGATGTGACCACTGATTTCCGCTTTCGCTTCAGCGGCAGGTGCTGCTGCCGGCGCTGCGGCGGCTGGCGCCTGAGGCTGGGCGATTGGCGCAGCATAGGCTTGCTGCATTACCGGATAGCTAGCAGCCGGCGCTGCACGGCTGATGCGTACAGACTCTTCGCCTTCAGAAATTTCCAGTTCGGAGATGCCTGATTCTTCAACCAGCTCGATCAGTTTTTTAATCTTACGAATATCCATGAGTGGGTTCCGTACTCTTTGTTTAGTGTGTTTGTGACAGGCGTTTTACCGCCGTCTGTAAAGCGTATGAATAGCCGTCCGCACCTAATCCGCAGATCACGCCCGAGGCGACATCAGACAGATACGAGTGGTGACGGAACGGCTCGCGCGCATGCACGTTGCTCAGGTGGATCTCGATAAACGGGATACTCACGGCAAGCAGCGCGTCGCGGATGGCCACGCTGGTATGCGTAAACGCGGCCGGATTGATCAGGATATAGTCCACAGAGTCTTTAGCCTGATGAATTCGGTCGATGAGCGCGAACTCCGCATTGGATTGCAGGTGGTCGAGCGTCACGTTTAGCGCTTCCGCTTCTGCGGTTAAACGGTTAACAATTTCTGCCAGCGTTAGCGAACCATACTTCTCGGGTTCACGGCTGCCGAGCATATTAAGGTTTGGTCCGTTCAAAAGCAAAATGCGAAACTTGTCAGCCATTGTGCAGCTATCTCCTGCTAACCTCGGGTAAAAAACAAAATATACCTTCGATACGCGCTTGTCACCTTTTCAGGGTTCGAAAACCCCTTCAGGAAAACCAAAGTCGCACATTATAACGATTTCGTAGCAATTGGCAGCTAAATACTGGTCTTATCAGGGAAGATTATCAACCGCTATCGTAAAAAGAGTCGCGGTTGATAAACGTTATGCGGGGAACTGCACATATCCGGAGATTAGCGCCACCACTGGCGAAACTTCTTGTAGCGGCTGGCTAAAAGTACCGTTGCCAGCCCGGCATAAATCAGCGGCTGCGGCGATATAATCTTCACCGACCACAGATAATGTATAGGGGCGAGGATCGCCACCAGATAGACGAAGTTGTGCAATGTTTGCCAACGACGGCCTAATTTTCGTTGCATGTACTGGGTTGACGTCGCCGCCAGCGCCAGTAAAACCAACCAACTGATTAAACCAAGCGTGAGATACGGACGGTTGATTATCTCGGAACCGAGTAGCGCCAGATTGTTAATGCCGAGCTCCAGCAGCGTATAGCTGGTGAGGTGCAACGTGGCCCAGGCAAAGCACCATAACCCTAATAACCGGCGGGTGCGTATCAATAATGGCTGTTTAGCGTAGCGCGCCAGCGGCGTAATAAGCAAGGTGGCGAGCAAAAACTTCAGCGCCATCCGTCCGGTAAAATGCTGGATATCCTTTGCCGGATCGGCGCTGAAATAGCCCTGATGTCCGGCCCAGAACAGCCAGACAAGCGGTAAAAAACCGGCTAAATGCAGCGCAACTTTCAGCCAACCTATCTGTTTAACGCTCAGACGCACTAGAAATTCTCCCGTAAGTTAAGCCCGCGATACAGCGAGGCGACTTCCTCGGCATAGCCATTAAACAGCAACGTTGGCTGGCGTTTTACGTCAAGTACGCCGCCGGCGCCGATAAACCGCTCGCTGGCCTGCGACCAGCGCGGATGATCGACGTGCGGGTTCACATTGGCATAGAAACCGTATTCATCCGGCGCCGCCAGATTCCAGGTGGTCGGCGGCCGCTCGCGGGTTAATTCGATGCTCACGATAGATTTAATCCCTTTAAAGCCGTACTTCCACGGCACGGTCAGGCGGATGGGGGCGCCGTTTTGCGGCGGCAACGCTTTCCCATAGACGCCAACGCTCATCAGCGTGAGCGGGTGCATCGCTTCATCAAGGCGCAACCCTTCGACATAGGGATAGGCCAGGCCGCCGCCGATGAAGCGATCTTTTTGTCCCGGCATCTGTTCCGGCGCATACAGCGTTTTGAAAGCGACGTAGCGGGCGTTGCTGGTGGGCTCCACCAGCGCGAGTAGTTTATGCAGCGGGAAGCCGACCCACGGCACGACCATCGACCAGGCCTCCACGCAGCGCATCCGATAAATACGCTCTTCCAGCGGGAAACGACGGGTCAGGTCGTCGTGATCGAGCGTCAGGGGTTTGGCGACTTCGCCGCCGATGGTAAGCGTCCAGGGGTCAGTGCGCAGGCTGCCTGCGTTAGCGGCCGGATCGGCTTTATCGAGGCCGAATTCATAAAAGTTGTTGTAGCCGGCGACTTTATCTTCCGGGGTGAGGGCGAGCTTACTTTGCCATGCTGCGGGTTTATCAAAGGTCAGCGCCTTTCCGGCAGGCGCCGGCGGGCGATCGTGGCCTTTAAACCAATCGAGCAGGTCGGCATGGGCCTTCGTTGAGAGCGACATCGCCGTCGCGCCGATACCGAGCATTTTCAGCACCTGGCGGCGCTGTAGGTTAAATACCGATTCCGCCGTTACGTCGGCTTCCGTCAGTTTTCTGGTTTTCATGGCGTCCTCCGTCATACTTTTTCCTAAGCATGACGGAGGCGCAGCGCGATCGCGAATATGTCACGAAAAATTGCAGATTAGCCGATTTTGACCAGCGTACGCCCCTGGATCTGGTTGTTCATGATTTTGTCGGCGAAGGCCGGGGCATCGGCCAGGGTGATTTCGGTCGCGCTTTGCGCGTAAAAAGACTCCGGCAGATCGCGCACCAGCCGACGCCAGGCTTCTGCGCGGCGCGCGGGCGGGGTCATTACCGAATCGACGCCCTGCAGGCGTACGTTGCGCAGGATAAACGGCATCACGGTGGTCGGCAGCGCGAAACCGCCCGCCAGGCCGCAGGCCGCGACGCAGCCGCCGTAGTTCATTTGTGCCAGTACTTTAGCCAGCACTTTATCGCCGACGGTATCGATAGCACCCGCCCAGATTTGTTTTTCCAGCGGACGGCTCTCAGCGAACTCGTCGCGGCCCAAAATACGCTGCGCGCCGAGGCTTTTCAGATAGTCATGGGTACTTTCGCGCCCGGAAACCGCCGCCACCTGATAACCCAGATGATGCAGCAGAGCGACTGCCGTGCTGCCGACGCCGCCGCTGGCGCCTGTTACGACGATCTCGCCATCCTGCGGACGCACGCCGGCGTCTTCCAGCGCCATCACGCATAGCATGGCGGTAAAACCTGCGGTACCGATCGCCATCGCTTTGCGTCCGTCGAGACCTTCAGGCATGGCCACCAGCCATTCGCCTTTGACGCGGGCGCGCTCGGCCAGGCCGCCCCAGTGATTTTCTCCCACGCCCCAACCGGTGAGTAATACCTGCTGGCCAACGTGAAAACGCGGATCTTCGCTGGCGTGGACGGTACCGGCAAAATCGATACCAGGAATCATCGGAAAGTTGCGGATAATTTTTCCTTTGCCGGTAATGGCCAACGCATCTTTATAATTGAGGCTCGACCAGTGAATATCGACAGTCACATCGCCTGGCGGCAACAGGTTGGCATCGATGTTTTGCACCGAGGAAAGGGTTTTGCCATCCTGCTGTTCTAAAATTAATGCCTGCATATGTGGTTCCTCGCGGTTTGAAGATTGGAAAAATAATTCTGCAGACTATACTCGCTAACGGCATTATTACGTGGATGTAACGCAATAAATTGCCAGATACGCCAGCTTTGGTAGTATGCGTCGCTTCAGAAAGTTAGTACTTACTTAAGAAAAAGTCTCAAAAGGGGCCCGAATGCCCATCGGGTAGTTATTCACACGCGGAGTTAACACAGGGATGCGATTAACGACGAAATTCTCAGCATTTGTTACGCTGCTCACCAGCCTGACGATTTTTGTCACGCTGATCGGCGCGTCGCTGAGCTTTTACAACGGCATTCAGATTAAGGTTGAGAATCGCGTACAGGCGGTGGCGACGATGCTGGATAGCCGCCTGGTGACCACCTCTTTTGAGAAGCTCGAACCGCAAATGGATGAGCTGCTCACGCCGGTAGAAGTCGAACATATTGATTTTCTGCTCAACGGCAAATCGCTTTACAGCCATACCCGCGGTGATAGTTACCGTCCGCTGGGCAGTAACAATCAGTATCGTGAAATGACGGTACCCTCGCTCAAACATCCCGGAATCTCGATTCGTCTGGTCTACATGGACCCGATGGTCAATTACTTCCGCTCGCTTCACGTCACCGCGCCGCTCTCTTTCGCCATCGGCTTCATGGTGCTGATTATCTTCTTTTCGATTCGCTGGATCCGCCGCCAGCTGGCGGGGCAAGAACTACTGGAGCTGCGCGCGCGGCGCATTCTCAGCGGCGAGCGCGGGCCGCAGGTGCGCGGTTCGGTTCATGAATGGCCGGCCAGTACCAGCAGCGCGCTGGATATGCTGCTCTCGGAGCTGCAGTTCGCCAGCGATCAGCGCAGCCGCATGGATACCCTGATTCGCTCCTACGCCGCCCAGGATTCCAAAACCGGTCTTAACAACCGCCTGTTCTTTGATAATCAACTGGCGACGCTGCTGGACGATCAGGAAAAGGTGGGGGCGCACGGTATTGTGATGATGATTCGCCTGCCGGAGTTTGATCTGCTGCGCGACAACTGGGGACGGGCGGCGGCGGAAGAGCATTACTTCACGCTAATTAATCTGCTGTCTACTTTTATTATGCGTTATCCCGGCTCGCTACTGGCGCGCTATCACCGTAGCGATTTCGCCGTCTTATTGCCGCATCGCACTCTTAAAGAGGCCGATAGTATCGCCGGGCAGTTACTGAAGGCGATGGATGCGCTGCCGTCAACGCGGGTGCTGGATAAAGACGACACGATGCATATCGGCATCTGCGCCTTCCGCAGCGGCCAGTCCACTTCTCAAGTGATGGAACACGCCGAAGCCGCCACCCGCAACGCCGTGCTGCAGGGGAGTAATAGCTGGGCGGTTTACGATGATTCGCTGCCGGAAAAGGGGCGCGGCAACGTGCGCTGGCGGACGCTTATCGAGCAGATGCTCAGCCGCGGCGGCCCGCGCTTGTATCAGAAACCGGCGGTCATGCGCGATGGGCGGGTACATCACCGCGAGCTAATGTGCCGCATCTATGACGGTAAAGAAGAGGTGATTGCCGCCGAGTATATGCCAATGGTGCAGCAGTTTGGTTTAGCGGAAGAGTACGATCGCCTACAGATTACGCGTTTGCTGCCGTTATTAAGTTATTGGCCTGATCAAACGCTGGCCCTGCAGGTGACCGTGGAGTCGCTGATTCGCCCGCGTTTCCAGCGCTGGCTGCGCGATACCATGATGCAGTGCGAAAAATCACAACGTCGGCGGATTATTTTTGAACTTGCAGAGGCGGATGTTTGTCAATATATCGGCCGTTTACACCCCGTTATGCGGTTGATAAACGCGCTGGGCATTCGCGTCGCCGTGGTTCAGGCCGGGTTGACGCTGGTTGGCACCAGTTGGATCAAGCAGCTGGACGTAGAAGTGATCAAGCTGCATCAAGGGCTATCGCGCAATATTGAAAAACGCAGCGAGAACCAGTTACTGGTTCAAAGTCTGGTGGAAGCCTGTAAAGGGATGCCGGTACAGGTTTTTGCGACGGGAGTACGCAGTCGCAGCGAGTGGCAGGTGCTGTCGCAATGCGGCGTGACCGGCGGTCAGGGGGAATTTTTTGCCGCCTCACAGCCACTTGACACAAATGTGAAAAAATATTCGCAAAGATACTCGGTTTGATCTGCCGTTTGGCGTGATTTCACGTAGAATAACGCGCGCCATAGTAAAGGGGGTGTGCTTGTCTACCCGCCGGAATGTCGCAACTTACGCAAGACTGACCTTTGACAGGTACAAACAGAGCACGGAGCGCAGCTGATTTATTCAGCGCCGAAGGGACTTCGTAAATGTTTGTAACAAAGGAAATGAACTGCACTAATTTTCACCGTAGCAGATGATTTTTGCGCCTTGTCGCTGCTGCGTGTGGTTGGTAAAGTAAGCGGATTTTGTTTTCCGCCCCAGCTTTCAGGATTATCCCTTAGTATGTTAAAAAAATTTCGTGGCATGTTTTCCAATGACCTGTCCATTGACCTGGGTACCGCGAATACCCTTATTTATGTAAAAGGACAAGGCATCGTATTGAATGAGCCTTCCGTTGTGGCCATTCGTCAGGATCGTGCCGGTTCGCCGAAAAGCGTTGCCGCTGTAGGTCATGAAGCGAAGCAGATGCTGGGCCGTACGCCGGGCAATATCGCGGCGATTCGCCCGATGAAAGACGGCGTTATCGCCGACTTCTTCGTGACTGAAAAGATGCTGCAACACTTTATTAAACAGGTGCATAGCAACAGCTTTATGCGTCCGAGCCCACGCGTGCTGGTGTGCGTGCCGGTTGGCGCGACCCAGGTTGAGCGTCGTGCTATCCGCGAATCCGCGCAGGGCGCTGGCGCTCGTGAAGTCTTCCTGATCGAAGAGCCGATGGCGGCCGCGATCGGCGCAGGCTTGCCGGTTTCTGAAGCGACCGGTTCTATGGTTGTTGATATCGGCGGCGGTACTACCGAAGTCGCAGTTATCTCCCTGAACGGCGTGGTCTACTCTTCTTCCGTACGTATCGGCGGCGACCGTTTCGACGAAGCCGTGATCAATTACGTGCGCCGTAACTACGGTTCCCTGATCGGCGAAGCAACCGCTGAGCGTATCAAACACGAAATCGGTTCCGCTTACCCGGGTGATGAAGTACGCGAAATCGAAGTGCGCGGCCGTAACCTGGCTGAAGGCGTTCCACGCGGCTTCACCCTCAATTCCAACGAAATCCTCGAAGCGCTGCAGGAGCCGCTGACCGGCATCGTCAGCGCCGTTATGGTCGCGCTGGAACAGTGCCCGCCGGAGCTGGCATCCGATATCTCCGAGCGCGGTATGGTCCTGACCGGCGGCGGCGCGCTGCTGCGTAACCTTGACCGTCTGTTAATGGAAGAGACAGGGATCCCTGTCGTAGTTGCAGAAGATCCACTGACCTGCGTCGCTCGTGGCGGCGGTAAGGCGCTGGAAATGATCGATATGCACGGCGGCGACTTGTTCAGCGAAGAGTAGTCAGCCTGAAGGTCTGGGGCAGCTTAAGGGCTGCCTCTGGTCTTTACTGACACGAGAATACGCATAGCCTATGAAGCCAATTTTTAGCCGTGGCCCGTCGCTACAGATTCGCCTTATTCTGGCGGTTTTGGTGGCGCTTGGCGTCATTATCGCCGACAGCCGCTTGGGTACGTTCAGCCAGATTCGAACGTACATGGATACAGCCGTCAGTCCTTTCTACTTTATCTCAAATGGTCCCCGGGAACTGCTCGACAGCGTATCGCAATCGCTGGCGACCCGCGATCAGCTCGAACTGGAAAACCGCGCGCTGCGTCAGGAACTGCTGTTGAAAAACAGCGATCTGCTGATGCTGGGTCAATACAAACAAGAAAACGCCCGTCTACGTGAGCTGTTAGGCTCGCCGCTGCGTCAGGATGAGCAGAAGATGGTGACCCAGGTTATCTCGACGGTTAACGATCCCTACAGCGATCAGGTCGTTATCGACAAGGGCAGCGTCAATGGCGTTTATGAAGGCCAACCGGTCATTAGCGACAAGGGCGTTGTCGGCCAGGTGGTGGCGGTAGCGAAAATGACCAGCCGCGTGCTGCTCATTTGCGATGCGACCCATGCCTTGCCGATCCAGGTGCTGCGTAATGATATCCGCGTCATTGCTGCCGGTAACGGTTGTACTGATGATTTACAGCTTGAACATCTGCCGGCGAATACCGATATTCGCGTCGGCGATGTGCTGGTGACCTCCGGGCTCGGCGGACGCTTCCCGGAAGGGTATCCGGTTGGGGTAGTCTCCTCGGTACGTCTGGATACTCAGCGTGCATACACGGTGATCCAGGCCCGTCCAACCGCCGGACTGCAGCGTTTGCGTTATCTGCTGCTGCTGTGGGGCGCCGATCGCAACGGCGCTAACCCGATGACTCCGGAAGAGGTGCACCGCGTTGCCAATGAGCGCCTGATGCAAATGATGCCGCAGGTGCTGCCTGCGCCTGATGCGATGGGGCCGCAGATGCCGGCGCCGGCGACAGGCCTGACGCCGCCGCCGTCTGCGCAACCTCTGCCAGCAGGGGGGCAATAGTGGCAAGTTATCGTAGCCAGGGACGCTGGGTTATCTGGCTCTCGTTTCTTATTGCGCTATTGCTGCAGATTATGCCCTGGCCGCAGGACATCACCGTCTTCCGGCCAAACTGGGTGTTGTTGATTCTGTTGTACTGGATCCTCGCGCTGCCGCACCGGGTTAACGTCGGTACCGGATTTGTGATGGGGGCGATTCTCGACCTCATCAGCGGTTCGACCCTCGGCGTACGCGCGCTGTCGTTAAGTATTGTTGCCTATCTGGTCGCTTTAAAATATCAGCTGTTCCGTAATCTGGCGCTCTGGCAACAGGCGCTGGTGGTCATGCTGTTGTCTCTTGCCGTTGATATCATTGTTTTCTGGGCAGAGTTTTTAGTGATCAACGTCTCTTTCCGTCCGGAAGTGTTCTGGAGTAGTGTAGTAAACGGTGTGCTCTGGCCGTGGCTATTCCTGCTAATGCGTAAAGTGCGTCAGCAATTTGCGGTTCAATAAAGGTTGATATGACAACTCTGTATCTGGCTTCTGGTTCCCCGCGTCGGCAGGAACTGTTAACTCAGCTTGGTCTCTCTTTCGAACGTCTGGTTCCGGGTATTGAGGAACGACGCGGCCCGCAGGAGAGCGCTGCGCATTACGTTGCGCGTCTGGCGCGCGAAAAAGCGCTGGCGGGCGTGGCGATGGCGCCGCGCGATCTGCCGGTGTTGGGCGCGGATACGATTGTCATTCTTAACGGCGAAGTGCTGGAAAAGCCGCGCGACGCCGGGCACGCCGCAGAAATGCTTCGCATGCTTTCCGGAAAAACCCACCAGGTGATGACCGCGGTGGCGTTGGCGGATAAGCAGCAAACGCTGGATTGCCTGGTGGTGACGGAAGTGACCTTCCGTCTGCTCTCCGAGCGGGATATCGCTACCTACGTAGCCAGTAGCGAACCTTTAGATAAAGCAGGCGCATACGGTATTCAAGGGTTGGGTGGTTGTTTTGTCAGGAAGATAAATGGCAGCTATCACGCCGTAGTCGGCTTACCGCTGGTGGAAACGTATGAGTTGCTGAGTAACTTTAACTCACTGCGTGAAGAAAAGGGATAAAGATGACGGCTGAATTATTAGTTAACGTAACGCCATCCGAGACGCGCGTCGCGTATATCGATGGCGGGATCCTGCAGGAAATTCATATTGAGAGAGAAGCGCGGCGCGGAATCGTAGGCAATATCTACAAAGGTCGTGTCAGTCGTGTGTTGCCTGGAATGCAGGCGGCTTTTGTAGATATTGGCCTGGATAAGGCCGCCTTTCTGCATGCTTCCGATATCATGCCGCACACCGAGTGCGTGGCGGGTGAAGAGCAGAAGCAGTTTACCGTTCGCGATATTTCCGAGCTGGTGCGCCAGGGCCAGGACCTGATGGTGCAGGTGGTGAAAGACCCGCTGGGTACCAAAGGCGCGCGTCTGACCACCGACATTACCATACCTTCCCGCTATCTGGTCTTTATGCCGGGCGCTTCGCACGTCGGCGTATCGCAGCGTATTGAAAGCGAGGCCGAGCGCGAACGTCTGAAAAGCGTGGTTACCGAATATTGCGACGAGCAGGGCGGGTTTATTATCCGCACCGCGGCGGAAGGCGTGCATGAGCAAGAGATGGCGGCGGATGCGGCCTACCTTAAGCGCGTCTGGACCAAAGTCATGGAGCGCAAAAAGCGCAACCAGACCCGCTATCAGATGTACGGCGAGCTGGCGCTGGCCCAGCGCGTGCTGCGCGATTTCGCCGACGCTCAGCTTGACCGCATTCGCGTGGATTCGCGCCTGACCTACGAGGCGCTGCTGGAGTTCACCGCGGAATACATCCCGGAAATGACCAGCAAGCTGGAACATTACAGCGGCCGCCAGCCGATTTTCGATCTCTTTGACGTTGAGAACGAAATCCAACGCGCGCTGGAGCGCAAAGTCGAGCTGAAGTCAGGCGGCTATCTGATCATCGATCAGACCGAAGCGATGACCACCATCGATATCAATACCGGGGCGTTTGTCGGCCACCGTAATCTCGACGACACCATCTTCAATACCAATATTGAAGCCACGCAGGCAATCGCGCGCCAGCTGCGTCTGCGTAACCTGGGCGGCATTATCATCATTGATTTTATCGATATGAATAATGAAGATCATCGTCGTCGGGTACTGCATTCCCTGGAGCAGGCGCTGAGTAAAGACCGGGTGAAAACCAGCATTAACGGCTTCTCGCAACTGGGGCTGGTCGAGATGACCCGTAAACGCACCCGCGAAAGCGTGGAACATGTGCTGTGTAACGAGTGTCCTACCTGTCATGGGCGCGGCACGGTAAAGTCGGTCGAAACGGTCTGCTATGAGATCATGCGCGAAATAGTTCGCGTGCATCATGCGTATGACTCAGACCGCTTCCTGGTCTATGCTTCACCTGCCGTCGCGGAAGCGCTGAAAGGGGAAGAGTCCCACGCGCTGGCGGAAGTCGAAATCTTTGTCGGCAAGCAGGTCAAAGTGCAAATTGAGCCGCTCTATAATCAAGAGCAGTTCGATGTGGTAATGATGTAATCATTCAGCCTGTCGCTCCCGATGGCGTCGGGGGCGGTAAACAGGCGGGCTGAAGGATAAAGCGTAACAGGCTGACAAGGAGAGATGCGTTGAGGCGATGGCCCGGGATATTACTGCTCACCGTGGCAACCGTGGTGGTGATTGTTGCGCTACTGGTGAGTGGCCTGCGTCTGGCATTGCCGCAGCTAAATAACTGGCGTCCCCAACTGCTGGAGAAAATTACCGCGGTATCCGGGGTCGCGGTTGATGCCTCACAGATCAACGCCAACTGGGAAAACTTCGGCCCGACGCTGGACGTTCGCGATATTAAAGCTACCTTGAAAGACGGTGGCGAAATGACGATCAAACGGGTTACCCTTGCCCTCGACGTCTGGCAAAGCCTTTTACATATGCGCTGGCAGTTCCGCGACCTGACCTTCTGGCAACTGCAAATTCACACCAATACCCCCATCCAGACTAACGACGACGGCGCCAGCCTGAAGACCGATCGCATCAGCGATCTGTTCCTGCGCCAGTTTGACCACTTTATTCTCCGTGATAGCCATTTGAGCTTCCTGACGATTTCCGGCCAGCGTGCTGAACTGGCGATCCCACAGCTGACCTGGCTTAACGGTAAAAATCGCCACCGCGCCGAGGGGCAGCTGAGCCTTTCGAGCCTCACCGGCCAGCACGGCGTCATGCAGGTGCGGATGGATTTACGTGATGAGAACGGCCTGCTCAACAAGGGGCGCCTCTGGTTACAGGCCGACGACATCGACGTTAAACCCTGGCTCGGGCGCTGGATGCAGGACAACATCGCCCTGCAGAGCGCGCGCTTTAGTCTCGAAGGCTGGATGACCATCGATAAAGGCGATGTCGCCAGCGGCGATGTGTGGCTGAAAAAAGGCGGCGCCAGCTGGCAGGGCGATAAGCATCTGCATCAGCTGTCGGTGGATAACCTGACGGGGCATATCACGCGTGAAAATCAAAGCTGGGCATTTCACATCCCCGATACGCGGATCTCGATAGACGGCAAAGCCTGGCCGCGCGGCGAGCTGGCGATGGCGTGGATTCCGGCGCAGGAAGTGGGTGGCAATAACAATCAGCGCAGCGATGAGCTACGCATCCGCGCCAGCAATCTCGAGCTTGGCGGGCTAACTGGTCTGCAACCGATGGCCGATAAGCTGGCGCCGAGCTTTGGCGAAGTGTGGCGAACCACCCAGCCGAGCGGCAAAATCAACCTGTTGGCATTGGATATCCCGCTGCAGGCAACGGAAAAGACCCGTTTCCAGGCCGACTGGAGCGATCTGGCGTGGAAGCAGTGGAAGCTGTTGCCGGGAGCCGAGCACTTCTCCGGCAGCCTGAGCGGCAGCGTGGAAAACGGCGAACTGCGCGCGCATATGACCCAGGCGAAAATGCCTTATGAAACGGTATTTCGCGCACCGCTGGAGATAGCCCAGGGCGATGCAACTCTAAGCTGGGAGAAGAACAGCAAGGGCTTTATGCTGGATGGCCGCGATATCGACGTGCAGGCGACCGGCGTTCGCGCGCGCGGCGGCTTCCGCTATCTGCAGCCAGCAGGCGATGAGCCGTGGTTAGGCATCCTGGCGGGTATCAGTACCAACGATGGTGGCCAGGCGTGGCGCTATTTCCCGGAAAATCTGATGGGCAAAGCGCTGGTGGATTACCTGAGCGGCGCAATTAAGGGCGGCCAGGCAAGCAATGCCACCCTGGTTTACGGCGGCAACCCACATCAGTTCCCCTATGAGCATAACGAAGGCCAATTCCAGGTCTCGGTACCGCTGAAGAACGCGACTTTCGCCTTCCAGCCGGACTGGCCGGCGCTGACCGGACTGGATATCAACCTTAACTTCGTCAATAACGGCCTGTGGATGAAGGCGGATAAAGCGATGCTGGGCAACGTTACTGCCAGCAACCTTGACGCGGTGATCCCCAACTATTCCCATGAAAAACTGTTTATCGATGCCGATGTTAACGGCCCTGGTAAAGAGGTCGGCCCTTATTTCAAACAGACCCCGCTGAAGGATACGCTCGGCTCAGCGCTGGATGAACTGCAGCTTGATGGTAATGTGAGCGCTCGCTTACATCTTGCTATCCCGCTTGATGGCGAGATGACCACCGCCAAAGGCGATGTACGGCTGAAAAATAACGATCTGTTTATCAAGCCGATTGACGCGACGCTGAAGAATCTCAATGGTCAGTTCAGCTTTGAGAACGGAGATTTAAAAAGCGGGCCGCTAAGCGCGACCTGGTTTAATCAACCGCTGAACCTCAATTTCACCACCACTGAAGGGGCGAAAGCCTTCCTTGTTGACGTCGGCATGAACGCTAACTGGCAGCCGACGCGTACCGGCCTGCTGCCGAAAGCGGTCAACGATGAACTCAGCGGCAGCGTCCCCTGGGATGGCAAAGTGGCCATTGAGTTACCCTATCGCGGTAGCGCGAGCTACAAAGTCGATATCAACGGCGATCTGAAAAATGTGAGTAGTCACTTACCTGCGCCGGTGAATAAATCGGCGGGTGAGCCGTTGCCGGTGAAAATCAACGTGACCGGCGGCTTAAGCAGCTTCGATTTGACCGGCAACATCGGCAGCAAGAACCACGTCAATAGCCGCTGGTTACTGAATAACAAGCTGACGCTCGATCGGGCGATTCTGACCTCCGACAGCAAAGCGATTCCGTCGCTGCCTGAAGCATCAGGCGTCGAGCTCAACATGCCGGCGATGGATGGCGCGCAATGGCTGGCGTTGTTCCAGCAAGGCGCCGTCAACGAAGTGAGCAGTAATATGGCCTTCCCGGAGCGCGTGACGCTGCGTACACCGTCGCTGGCCTTCGCCGGGCAGAACTGGAATAACGTCAGTCTGGTCTCTCAGCC
This sequence comes from Klebsiella sp. CN_Kp097, assembly GCF_040064495.1. Lineage (NCBI taxonomy): Bacteria > Pseudomonadati > Pseudomonadota > Gammaproteobacteria > Enterobacterales > Enterobacteriaceae > Klebsiella > Klebsiella sp. CN_Kp097. Next base: position 25,696 of record NZ_JBEAIL010000002.1, read on the forward strand.
TGACGGTAGCGGCTCGAAGGTGGAGGCGCAGGGGCGTGAAATCAATGCCACGTTGACGATGCATAAGAATGCCCCCTGGCTGGCGGCTATTCGCTACCTCTATTACAACCCTTCCAGCGATAACAGCGGTACGGCGAAAAAAGAGAGCGGCCCGCTGGCTGATACCCGTCTGGATTTCCGCGGCTGGCCGGATTTACAGCTGCGCTGTAAAGAGTGCTGGCTGTGGGGGCAAAAATATGGACGAATCGACGGTGACTTCGATATCAAGGGCGATACGCTCACTCTCAGTAATGGCCTGGTGGATACCGGCTTTGGCCGACTCACTACCGATGGCGTCTGGGTAAATGCGCCGGGCGGCGTACGTACCTCGCTGAAAGGCAAGCTTCACGGCAATAAAACGGACGACTTCGTCAACTTCTTCGGTGTCTCGACGCCGGTGAAAGGGTCGTCGTTTGATGTCGATTACGATCTGCACTGGCGCGCGCCGCCATGGCAGCCTGATGTCGCTTCGCTGAACGGGATCCTCAAAAGCCGCCTCGGCAAAGGCGAGTTTACTGACCTGAGCACCGGTCATGCCGGTCAGTTGTTAAGGCTATTGAGCGTTGACGCGCTGCTGCGTAAGCTACGCTTCGATTTCAGCGACACCTTCCAGGAAGGGTTCTGGTTTGATTCGATTCGCAGTACGGCGTGGATTAAAGACGGCGTGCTGAATACGGATGATACGCTGGTGGATGGGCTCGAAGCCGACATCGCGATGAAAGGTTCGGTCGATCTGGTGCGTCGTCGTTTAGATTTACAAGCGGTGGTGGCGCCGGAAATATCGGCCACCGTCGGCGTAGCGGCGGCATTCGCCGTCAACCCGATCGTCGGCGCGGCGGTGTTTGCCGCCAGCAAGGTGCTTGGGCCGCTGTGGAACAAAGTGTCGATTCTGCGCTATCGCATTACGGGTCCAATCGATCAGCCGGAAATCAATGAAGTGCTGCGCCAGGCGCGCAGCAACAAAAAGCAATGATTTGACGAGTACGGGGAATTATCGCACTCTCAATAGAGGGCATTTTCTCCCCGTCATCTTTTTCGCCGCATGGCATTCCCCTGTGTCAGGCGGCAACAAACGAGTAGCGTAACGATGAGTTTGAACCTGGTAAGTGAACAATTACTGTCGGCAAATGGCCTGAACCATCAGGACCTGTTTGCCATTCTTGGCCAACTGGCTGAGCGCCGTCTCGATTACGGCGATCTTTATTTTCAGTCGAGCTATCACGAATCCTGGGTTCTGGAAGACAGCATCATTAAAGATGGGTCGTACAATATTGACCAGGGCGTAGGCGTCCGGGCGGTAAGCGGCGAGAAAACCGGTTTTGCCTATGCGGACCAAATCAGCAAACTGGCGCTTGAACAGAGTGCCCAGGCGGCGCGTACTATCGTCCGCGACCATGGCGACGGCAAAGTGCAGACGCTCGGCGCGGTGGAATACAGCACTCTCTATACCAGCGTCGATCCGCTACAGAGCATGAGCCGCGAAGAGAAACTGGATATCCTGCGCCGCGTTGATAAGGTGGCGCGTGCTGCCGATAAGCGCGTGCAGGAAGTTTCCGCCAGCCTGAGCGGCGTCTACGAGCTTATCCTGGTGGCGGCAACGGACGGGACGCTGGCCGCTGATGTCCGTCCTCTGGTTCGCCTCTCCGTAAGCGTGCTGGTGGAGGAAGACGGCAAACGCGAGCGCGGCGCCAGCGGTGGCGGCGGGCGATTTGGCTATGATTATTTCCTTGCGCCGCTGGATGGCGACGTACGGGCGGATGTTTGGGCGCGTGAAGCGGTACGTATGGCATTAGTCAATCTGTCCGCGGTTGCCGCGCCAGCCGGAATGCTGCCGGTGGTTCTTGGCGCGGGCTGGCCTGGCGTGCTGCTGCATGAAGCCGTTGGCCACGGTCTGGAAGGTGACTTTAACCGTCGCGGCACCTCGGTCTTCAGCGGTCACATGGGCGAATTAGTCGCCTCTGAACTGTGCACCGTCGTGGATGACGGCACCATGGCCGATCGCCGTGGTTCGGTCGCGATTGATGACGAAGGTACGCCGGGTCAATACAATGTGCTTATCGAAAACGGTGTCCTGAAAGGTTATATGCAGGATAAGCTCAACGCGCGTTTAATGGGCGTTGCGCCGACCGGTAATGGTCGCCGTGAATCCTATGCGCATCTGCCGATGCCGCGGATGACCAACACCTATATGCTGGCCGGTAAGTCGACGCCGCAGGAGATTATCGAATCGGTCGATTACGGTATCTACGCGCCGAACTTCGGCGGCGGCCAGGTGGATATCACCTCCGGTAAATTTGTCTTCTCGACCTCGGAAGCTTACCTGATTGAAAAAGGCAAAGTGACCAAGGCAGTCAAAGGCGCGACGCTAATCGGTTCCGGTATCGAAGCGATGCAGCAGATTTCTATGGTTGGTAACGACCTGAAGCTGGATAGCGGCGTTGGCGTGTGCGGTAAAGAAGGGCAGAGCGTGCCGGTCGGCGTCGGCCAGCCGACGCTGAAAGTCGACAACCTTACCGTTGGCGGCACCGCCTGATAACGGCTGGTCCCGGCGGCGCGAAGCCGCTGCCGGGATGTCAATTAACGGGTCATCCCGCGCCCGTGCATTCCCTGATAGATCTTCGCCACCTCGACAAAATAATCCGTCAGATAGTTAATACATACCTGCACCTTCAGCGGCAGTTTGTCTTTTTCGGTATACAGCGCATAGACCGGCCGCGGATCCGATTGATAGCTCGGCAGCAGGATCTCCAGTTCACCGCGATTGATCTCGTCGATCGCCCACATCAGCGGAACGTAGGCCACGCCAACGCCGGCAGTCAGCCAGCGGATCAGCGTCATCGGATCGTTAGTGACGAAACGCCCTTGTGGGATCAGGCGCGTTGAGATCCCTTCCGGGGCGATAATTTCGAACTCATTATCTGGCCGTACGCTATATTCCAGCCACGAGTGGCTGGCGAGATCCGCCGGTTTTTCCGGGCATCCCGCGTGCTGAAGATAGCTTTTCGCCGCGCAGAGCACCATCGGCATCGAGCCCAGCCGCCGTGAGAAGAGGCTGGAATCCTGCAATGCGCCGACGCGTATTACCACGTCGAGGCCATCGGCAATCAGGTCTGGCGCAGGGATGCCGGTCACCAGATTAATCGATAAACCCGGATATTCTTTGAGCATTTCGGCGGTTATGCGCGCCAGCACATTCTGTGCCATAGTTGAAGAGCTACCGATGCGCAGCGTGCCGATTGGAGTATTGTTGAAGGCATACAGCTGTTCATGGACGTCCTGCGCTTCAAAGAGCATTCTTCGGCAGCCCTGGTAATAAATTTTACCCGCTTCTGTTAAGCCCAGGCTGCGGGTGCTGCGGTTGAGCAGCTTTACCTGTAGCTCGTCTTCCAGTTTAGCAACGGTCTGGCTGATAGATGAAACGCTCATCTGGAGCTGGCGTGCGGCGGCGGTGAAAGAGCCCAGCTCAACCACTTTGGCGAACACCGACATGCGTTTTAGTCGTTCCATTATTCACTCTGGCTTAAAAGTGATTTAGATCACATATTATAGATAAGGCTGCAATTGTTACGTTAATATATAGTTAGCTACATAATAAACGCATCACGCTACCACCTGTACGCTTCTTATCAAGGTCATCATGAGTCTGTTTCCTGTCATAGTGATTTTCGGCTTATCGTTTCCGCCGATCTTCTTTGAGCTGCTATTGTCGCTAGCTATCTTCTGGCTGGTGCACCGTTTGCTGGTTCCGACCGGTATTTATGATTTTGTCTGGCACCCTGCACTGTTTAATACTGCGCTGTATTGCTGTCTGTTTTATCTGATATCGCGCTTGTTCGTTTGAGGTCGATGTGAAAACACTAACAAGAAATATCCTGCGTACTGCCATCACTGTGATACTGGTTATTCTGGCGTTTATCGCTATTTTTCGCGCATGGGTGTACTACACCGCGTCGCCGTGGACGCGCGATGCGCGCTTTAGTGCCGATATCGTCGCCATCGCCCCGGATGTGTCTGGGCTCATTTCACAGGTGAATGTCAAGGATAACCAACTGGTTAAGAAAGACCAGGTATTGTTCGTTATTGACCAACCTCGTTACCAAAAAGCGCTGGCGGAGGCGCAAGCCGATGTCTCCTATTACCAGACGCTGGCTCAGGAAAAACGCGTTGAAGCCGGGCGCCGTAACAAGCTCGGCGTGCAGGCGATGTCGCGCGAAGAGATTGACCAGGCCAACAACGTGCTGCAAACCGTAGAGCATCAGCTGGCAAAAGCGGTGGCCAGCCGCGATTTAGCCAAACTGGATCTCGAACGCACGGTGATTCGTGCGCCGGCCGACGGCTGGGTGACCAACCTGAACGTCTACGCCGGCGAATTCATCACCCGCGGTTCGACCGCGGTCGCTTTGGTGAAACAAAATACCTTCTACGTGATGGCATACCTGGAAGAGACTAAGCTGGAAGGCGTGCGTCCGGGCTATCGCGCCGAAATCACTCCGCTCGGCAGTAGTAAGGTGATAAAAGGTACCGTTGACAGCGTTGCCGCGGGCGTGACTAACGCCAGCAGCAGCAGCGATACAAAAGGGATGGCCTCTGTTGACTCCAACCTTGAGTGGGTGCGTCTGGCGCAGCGCGTGCCGGTACGTATTCGTCTTGACCAGCAGCAGGGCAACCTCTGGCCGTCGGGCACCACCGCAACCGTCGTCATTACCGGTAAAGAAGATCGCGACGCTAGCCAGGCCAACTTCTTCCAGAAAGTCGCCATGCGCTTACGTGAGTTTGGTTAATCGCCATGGGGACCTATACCATTGCTCCCCGGCATCTCCGCTTTGCCATTAAGCTTGCATGCGCGGTGGTGCTGGCGCTGTTTGTCGGCTTTCATTTTCAGCTTGAGACGCCGCGCTGGGCCGTACTGACCGCGGCTATCGTGACCGCCGGCCCGGCATTTGCCGCCGGCGGTGAACCCTATTCCGGGGCGATTCGTTACCGTGGAATGTTGCGTATTGCCGGGACGTTTATCGGCTGTATTGCCGCGCTGGCGATCATTATCCTCATGATCCGCGCGCCGCTGTTGATGATGCTGGTCTGCTGTCTCTGGGCCGGTTTCTGCACCTGGATCTCCTCGCTGGTGAAGGTGGAAAACTCCTACGCCTGGGGGCTGGCGGGTTATACGGCGCTGATTATCATCATCACCATTCATACCGACCCGATGCTGGCGCCGCAGTTTGCGGTTGAGCGCTGTAGCGAAATCGTCATCGGGATCGTCAGCGCCATCGTTGCTGATCTGCTATTTTCCCCGCGCTCCATCAAAAAAGAGATCGACCTCGAACTGGATAACCTGCTATTGGATCAGTATCGCCTGATGCAGCTTTGTGTCGCCCATGGCGATAGCGAGGTGGTGGACAAAGCCTGGGGAGCGCTGGTGCGCCGTACTGCCGCGCTGGAAGGAATGCGCGGCAATCTGATCATGGAATCTTCGCGCTGGTCGAAGGTAAACCAGCGGCTAAAGGCGATCAACACGCTATCGCTGACGCTGATTACTCAGGCCTGCGAAACCTATCTGATTCAGAACTCACGCCCGGAGATGGTGACTGACGACTACCGCGAGCTGTTCGCTGAGCCAGTGGAAACGGTACAGGATGTGCATCAACAGCTTAAGCGTATGCGCCGCTTCCTGACCTGGAAAGGTGAACACAATACGCCGGTCACTATTTATAGCTGGGTCGGCGCGGCGACGCGTTACCTGCTGCTCAAGCGCGGCGTGGTTGGCAACACCAAAATCAGCCGTATTGAAGATGAAGTTCTACGCGGCGAGACGGTGGTGAAGGTTGAGTCCGCCGAACGTCACCACGCGATGGTTAACTTCTGGCGAACCTCCATTTCCTGTATTCTCGGCACCCTGTTCTGGCTATGGACCGGCTGGACATCCGGTAGCGGGGCGATGGTCATGATTGCCGTGGTGACCGCGCTGGCGATGCGTCTGCCTAACCCGCGGATGGTGGCCTTAGACTTCCTCTATGGCACCCTTGCCGCTTTACCCCTTGGCGCGCTGTTCTTCCTTGTCGTCATGCCTGCGACGCAACAGAGCATGCTGCTATTGTGTATCAGCCTTGCCGCGATGGCGTTCTTTATCGGCATTGAGGTACAAAAGCGGCGGTTGGGATCGCTGGGGGCTTTAGCGAGCACCATCAACATTTTGGTGCTGGATAACCCGATGCAGTTCCAGTTTAGCCAGTTCCTCGATAGCGCCCTGGGGCAGATTGTCGGCTGTTTCCTCGCGCTGATGGTGATTCTGTTAGTGCGTGATAACTCGCAGGCACGCACCGGACGGGTGTTATTGAACCAGTTCGTCTCGGCGGCGGTCTCTTCGCTCACTACTAACAGCGCAAGGCGAAAAGAGAACCATTTGCCGGCGCTGTATCAACAGCTGTTTTTACTGCTGAACAAGTTTCCCGGCGATATCGCCCGCTTTCGGTTAGCGTTGACGCTGATTATCGCGCACCAGCGTCTACGCGATGCCCCGGTACCGGTAAACGAGGATCTGTCGGCCTTCCACCGCCAGCTGCGGCGAACCGCCGATCACGTTATCTCTGCCGGCAGCGACGATAAGCGCCGCCGTTACTTTACCCGTCTGCTGGAAGAGCTTGATGTTTATCAGGAAAAACTCCTTCACTGGCAGGCGTCGCCCCAGGTTACTGAGCCGGTGCGACGGTTGGTGGATATGCTGAAAAAATATCAACACGTGCTCACCAATAGCTAACCTGCGAACCGGCGCCCCGGCGTCGGTTTTTTTATCGCTATACTTATTTGGTGTAGAGGGACAGAGCGGAAGGGGCGGCGGGCAATGACTATTTATACCTTTGATTTTGATGAAATAGCTGAGCAACAGGATTTCTATCGTGAGTTTTCCCGCGCCTTCGCGCTACCGGATAAGCAGGTGGATAACCTTGACGCGCTGTGGAGCGCGGTGACGGGAGGGCGCTTACCGTTCCCGCTGGAGATTGAATTTGTCCATCTGGATGAAAAACAGCGTCGTCGCTTTGGCGCGTTAATTTTGCTGTTCGATGAAGCGGAAGAGGAGCTGGAAGGACAACTACGTTTCAATGCCCGTTGGGCATAAAAAAGCCCCCGGCAGGCGGGGGCAAGTCGTCGGATAAGACGACGAGGGTTTATTTGTACAACTCAGCAGTCGCGTGCCAGCTGTCGCCGGTACGAGCTTCAATAATGCGGTAGCTGCTGGCGCCTTCTTTCTCGGCTTTAGCCGCGAGTTCCTGGCGCATATCCATTGGCGCGCTACCTACTTGCGATACAGAGATAGTGCCCATTGGTTGCAGGTTTTGTGCTTGATCGGCATTCACTTGCTGTACGGCTGCGCTTGCGCCGAAAGAGAGAACTGATGCCAGACCCAGGGATGCGATGATAATTGCGCTTTTCATAATCTTGACTCCAACCTTATGTGCAGCGGCGGGAGATTTCGTATGAACCCAGGCCGCTGAAGAGATACTGTTTCAGTTAATGACCGACAATCGTTAAAGCTTATTTATAAAGTTCAGCAGTGGCGTGCCAATGGTCGCCGGTGCGAGCTTCGATAATGCGATAAGAAGAAGCTCCTTCTTCTTGTGCTTTTTTGTTCAGCATTTCATGCATATCCATCGGGGAAGAACCTACCGCGCCGATAGATACGGTGCCCAGTGACTGGCGGCTTTCCGCTTGAGTGCTGTTGATTGAATCAGCGGCGAAAGCGCCAAAGGACAGTACGGATAGCATGCTGAGTGCGGCTACAGTGGTTTTGATTTTCATGATGTTCACCTCGTCGAATTTTATTATTAGGGGGCTTTGTTTCGTGACCCTTATCACAAAATCAAGTATACACTAATCACCAAAAATATTAATACCATGCTAATTGTTTTCAGTGTAAATAATTTCCAAGAAATGTCGTTTTTATAACGTATAAGAATTAGAAATGTCATTCATGGGGTGAATGTCATGATTATTTATATTTAAATCAAATAGATATTGCGCTTTGATCTTTTGTGCGCTTTAGCCGTTATCATTCGGTAAAGGAATGTATAGAGGTGGAAAACCACACTAAATGTTAAAAAAATGCTGCTTTATTTGAAGGTTTGGGGGATAGCATTTTGCGGGGAAGAACCCTCTGGCAGGAACCAGAGGGGGAGCGCTTAGAGTTCCTGTTCGAACAGGACCAGAATCGCGTCGTAGAGATCTTTAACGGAAAAACCGCGGGCAGGGGTGGTAAAGATAGTGTCATCCCCCGCGATACTACCCAGAATACCTTCGGCTTTGCCTAAGGAATCCAGCAGGCGTGCGATCAGCTGCGCCGCGCCGGGGCTGGTGTGAATCACCACCACCGCATCGTTATAATCGATGTCCAGCACCAGATTTTTCAGCGGGCTGGAGGTTGTCGGCACGCCGAGTTCGGCAGGCAAACAGTAGACCATTTCCATTTTGGCGTTACGCGTGCGAACGGCGCCAAACTTTGTCAACATGCGGGAAACTTTCGATTGGTTGATGTTCTCGAAACCTTCTTCCTGCAGCGCCTGAACGATTTCGCCTTGCGAGCTGAATTTTTCTTCTTTAAGCAGCGATTTAAACGCTTTAACCAGTTCTTCTTGTTTTGCCGAACTACGCATAAGTCACCCAGATTATGGTGGTAAAAACAACATCATTATGCATACAAGTGCATTTTTATGCAAATAATCCGCAAAGGAATAGCGTAAATAATGTTATGAAAGGCGCATATTTTAGCAAATAACCCTGATGAGGAACATGCCTGCATCACAGCGGGTAAATTGCTGTAAAAGTGAAATAAATGTTATGAAATTGATATTGTTTTGCCGAGCGAGCTGGGTGTATTGTAACCAATAGTCGATCCGGTACTACGGCTTTGCTGGATGGCCAGTCTCAGGAAGAAAAATGCGAATTTGCTGCATCATTGCGCGTACCCCGCATTCTTCAGCCATAATTATTGTAATTGTTCATCTTGTGAATTAAGGTCCAGGCGACGGAATAACGAAAGACTATATTAACCATAATAAGGAGTTTAGGATGAAAGTTGCAGTCCTCGGCGCCGCTGGTGGAATCGGCCAGGCGCTTGCCCTACTACTTAAGACCCAACTGCCTTCAGGTTCAGAGCTCTCGTTGTACGACATCGCTCCGGTTACGCCGGGCGTGGCGGTAGATCTAAGTCATATTCCCACAGATGTAAAAATCAAAGGTTTCTCCGGTGAAGATGCCACCCCGGCGCTGGAAGGCGCTGATGTGGTGCTGATTTCCGCCGGCGTCGCGCGTAAGCCCGGCATGGATCGTTCCGACTTATTTAATGTTAATGCCGGTATCGTTAAAAACCTGGTGCAGCAGATCGCAAAAACCTGTCCGCAGGCCTGCATCGGTATTATCACCAACCCGGTAAATACCACCGTCGCTATCGCCGCCGAAGTGCTGAAAAAAGCCGGTGTGTACGATAAAAACAAACTGTTTGGCGTTACCACCCTCGATATCATTCGTTCTAATACTTTTGTCGCCGAACTTAAAGGTAAATCGGCAACAGAGGTTGAAGTTCCGGTCATTGGCGGCCACTCTGGCGTCACTATCCTGCCTTTACTGTCGCAGATCCCTGGCGTCAGCTTTAGCGAGCAGGAAGTCGCGGATCTCACCAAACGTATTCAAAACGCCGGGACGGAAGTCGTGGAAGCGAAAGCGGGCGGCGGATCGGCGACGCTGTCGATGGGCCAGGCCGCTGCGCGTTTCGGGCTCTCTCTGGTGCGTGCAATGCAGGGTGAAAAAGGCGTTGTTGAATGTGCCTATGTCGAAGGTGACGGGCAGTATGCTCGTTTCTTCTCGCAGCCGCTGCTGCTGGGCAAAAATGGCGTGGAAGAGCGCCAGTCCATCGGTAAACTCAGCGCTTTTGAACAGCAGGCGCTGGAAGGCATGCTGGATACGCTGAAGAAAGATATCGCCCTCGGCGAAGATTTCGTGAATAAGTAATGTCTACTTAGCAGAAAAGCCGGAACCGTCGTTCCGGCTTTTTTATCGCCTCATATCCCTGCCGAATGCGCCGCCTGGCGGCTAAATCAGTAAACACAAGATCAACCCGCTGATTGGTTCCGCCGGGGTATCGGCGTTGCCGATGGCGGCGCGCGTGTCCAATAAGGTGGGTCTGGAAGCGGACGGGCAGAACTTCCTGCTGATGCACGCGATGGGGCGAACGTGGCCGGGGTGATCGGCTCGGCGATCGCCGCCGGGGTGATGCTCAAGTACGTGCTGGCGATGTAAACCGGCATCCTTCCCGGATGGCGACTGGCGCCTTATCCGGGCTACCAGTCCGCTCCGGTTTGTAGCCCCGGTAAGCGCAGCGCCACCGGGGAGAGGTTCCCGGATAGCGGCTTGCGCCTTATCCGGGCTACCGGTGATCCCGTAGCCCGGCTGGGCGCCGCGCGAACCGGGAATTTTCCCTGAGGAGGCTTTGATGAATGAAACGGTAGCATTACGTCCTGGCAGCAGGTCATCGGCAAAAGAGGAAGTCATTGATGACACTCTGGCGTCGCTGGAGGAGCTTGAACAACTGCATCCGGCGCTGAATCTGCTGGCGCGCCCGCCAGTCGTCCGTGGCAGCCATGATTTCTTTGTCTGTTGTTATGACGCAGGTATTCAGCATGCGCAGACCGGGGAGTCTGAAACGGTAGCGGCGTTACTGGGTTCGCTGACGCATGAGCGGCAAAGGAGCGGCCTGCTTTGCGCCGCCGCCGGGCATCTGGATGCGCTGCGCCAGCCGCTGACGCATAATCGTTTAAGCGATCTCGCCGGGCAGATGTGCGCCAGCGTGGCGCAGGCTGATAGTGAATCGCGCAGCGGTTTCTACAGCGTACGCAGTATCTCGCTGCCGGTGTATCGACGATTGCTGCGGGACAACCATTCGCACAGCGTTTGCTTACAGCAGTCGCTGCTGCATTTGCTGGCCTGGAAGAGTGAATCGCCGTGGGCGCGGCAGCAGGCGCAACGGCTGCTGTGGCAGGGCGGGGTTCTCGGCGAGAGAGGGGAATTCGCGTTACTGACGCTGGATGATGAACTGCGGGAGCGGCAGGTCCGCTGGCCATCGATGTGGTCGTTACTGGCGGTGACCGGGTTTCTGGCCAGATTCCCGGCCGGACCTCTGTTTGCCGATTAATCGCGCTCCGATAACGGAGCGCTAATCGTTAATTTGTCGCCGGATATTCCTGTACCGCCACGTGCAGGGTGATTTTCTTATCATCACGCATGATGACTACCGGAATTTCTGAACCCGGGCGAATTTCCGCGACCTGATCCATGGTTTCCAGCGCCGAGATCGCCGGTTTATCGTTCACCGAGATGATCACATCATTGGCGCGGATCCCCGCCTGCGCCGCCGGGCCGTCAGGTGCGACGTCATTAACGACGATCCCCTGGATCTGATCCATGCCGCCGCTCTGCGCATGCATCGGCGCGATCTCGCGGCCGCTGATCCCGATGTAACCGCGGATCACCCGGCCGTCGCGGATCAGTTTATCCATGATTTTGGTCGCCAGCTGGAACGGGATGGCAAAGCCGATCCCTTCCGGCGTTTCGCCGTCATTGCTCTTATCAAACGACAGGGTGTTAATACCCATCAATTCACCCAGCGAGTTGACCAGCGCGCCGCCGGAGTTGCCGTGGTTGATAGAGGCGTCGGTTTGCAGGAAATTCTGTCGCCCGGTGGGGTTCAGGCCGATACGACCGGTCGCGCTGATGATACCCTGGGTGATGGTTTGCCCAAGGTTATACGGGTTGCCTATCGCCAGTACCACATCGCCGATATGTGGAACGCGTTTCGGGTTAATCGGGATAACCGGCAGGCCGCCGCTGGCGTTTATTTTGAGCACCGCCAGGTCAGTCAGGGTATCGGAACCGACCAACAGGGCTTCAAATACCCGTCCATCCTGCAAGGCGATGATTATCTGATCGGCATCGTTGATGACGTGCTTGTTGGTGAGGATATATCCGCGTTGGTCCATGATAACGCCGGAGCCGAGCGTCAGCTGGTTATGGCTGGTGCTGTTCAGCGCGCGGTTATAGACGTTGACCACCGCCGGCGCGGCGCGTCTTACCGCAGCATTATAGCTGGCGGGCGATTCGTCAGCGGTATCGCCCGGCGTCGCCGACGAGAGCTGCCACTGGCGCAGCGAAGGCATCGCCGCCAGCAGGATGCCGCCGACGATTAAACCGATAAGGACTGAACGTAAAAGCTTTCCTGGCATGATGCGAATATCGTTAATTAATGGGCAGGCGCAGCATAGCATGACTTATCCGGACATCGCACGACGTGCGATGTCCGGATGCAGCCGTCAGCGTAGCAGCAGATAAATGCTTTCGTTACCGCGCAGCACATTCAGCGCGATGACGGCCGGTTTGGTTTCCAGCACTTTACGTAGCTCGGCGATGGAACGCACGCGCTGGCGGTTGAGGCCGATAATGAGATCGTCTTTATGCAGGCCAACCTGAGCCGCCGCGCTGCCTTTATCGACGTTATCGATGTTCACGCCCTTAGTGCCGTCTTTTAACTGGCCATCGCTTAGCGCCGCTCCCTGCAGGGCCGGGATAATCAGCTCGGCGCTGGCGGTGGAGGAGGTGCTCTTATCCAGCGTGACCTCGACGTCCAACGGTTTGCCGTCGCGCAGTAGCCCCAGTTTTACTTTTGTGCCAGGGGCGGTAGTGGCGATACGCGAGCGCAGCTCGGCGAAGCTGCTTAGCGGCTTGCCGTTCATGCTGACGATAACATCACCGGATTTAATCCCAGCTTTTGCGGAGCCTGAATTGGCCAGGACTTCGCTTACAAAGGCGCCACGCTGAGCGTTGATATTCATCGCTTTGGCGATATCCGCGCTCATTTCCATGCCTTTAATGCCCAGCAGGCCGCGTTTGATTTCGCCGTATTGAATAAGCTGATCGGCGAGGGTCTTCGCCATGTTGCTCGGGATGGCGAAGCCGATACCGATGCTGCCGCCGCCCGGCGCCAGAATGGCGGTATTGATGCCGATAAGCTCGCCGTTGAGATTCAGCAACGCGCCGCCGGAGTTGCCGCGGTTAATTGAGGCATCGGTCTGAATAAAGTTTTCCAGCCCTTCGAGATTAAGGCCGCTACGACCCAGCGCGGAGATGATGCCGGAAGTAGCGGTTTGCCCGAGGCCGAAGGGGTTGCCGACGGCAACGGCGAAATCGCCGACGCGCAGCTTGTCGGAATCCGCGATGGCGATTTGCGTTAAATTGCTGGGTTTTAAAACCTGCAGCAGGGCTATATCGCTCTGTTCATCGCTGCCGACCAGTTTGGCATCGAACTCGCGGCCATCGTTCAACTGAATGCTGATTTTCTGCGCCTGGCTTATTACGTGGTTGTTGGTCAGCACATAGCCTTTGGCGGCGTCGATAATCACCCCTGAACCGAGGCCTTCAAACGGCTGCGCCTGCTCTTGCGGCGCGTTGTCGCCGAAGTATTTTTTCAGCTCTTCCGGCATATTCTGCACCGGCGAGGCGGTGCCTTCTACCTGCACGCTGACCACCGCAGGCAATACTTTTTCCAGCATCGGCGCGAGGCTCGGTAGCGCGCCCTGGCCTGGAACCTGGGTCGGCAGCGATGCCGCCGCCGGAGGCAGGACCGACAACGATAATCCAATGCTTAACGCTAACGCACTCAACAGCAAAGTCTGTTTCTTCATTAGATGCTGGCTCTCGTAACCTGAGGTGTATGGAAAATACGTCTGAATGGTTTGATGTTATTGAATTTTCGACCGGCTAACAATGCGGTCCGTGCTTAAATTGTAGCTGGGATGCAGGGGGAAGACGGGCGCGGAAGGCGCGCCCGGTAAATATTTTTACGCAGACAGCGGGATCAGTCGCGTTTCGCGCCACCGCGCAGTAGGCCGGATGCACCTTCAGAATAATCGCGCGGCATCTGTACCGGCGCCTGATCGTTGCTGGCTTCGGACTCCGCCAGGCGATTGCGGAACGGATTGGCTTCCGCCATCGCGTCCGGCAGCAGGCTGCTGGAGCTTTTTGCCATGTGCTGATACAGCTGACGGTAGTCATCCGCCATGTTGTCCAGCAGTTCTGCGCTGCGCGCAAAATGGCTGACCAGCTCTTCGCGATACTCTTCAAGCTCTGCTTTATTCTTTTCCAGTTCGAACTGCAGCGCTTGTTGCTGACGCAATTTGCGGTTACCAAAACGCATGGCGACGGCACCGATGATGATACCGACGACTAATCCAATTAGCGCGTATTCCCAGGTCATGAACATCTCCCGTTGTTTTGTGGTTCCGTAGGGTGGCTGTTAGGCTCTCCGCCTGCGCCCGATAGTGCCACTATAACCGCTAATTCCACAGAAGTGGAATCCTGGCGTATCATCGCGTACTGTAGAACCGCCTTTTTTTCGTCAATCGTGGGCCACGGCGCCACGGTTTTCAAGGAATAACAATAAGATCATGCAAAGCCTGTCCCCAACATCGCGTTACCTTTTAGCTCTCAAAGAGGGCAGCCATCAACCCGACGACGTGCAACAAGAAGCGGTCAGTCGCCTCGATACCATCTATCGTGAACTGCAGGAAAAACCTGTAGCCGCAGCGCCTGCTGGCGGCGGGCTGCGGGCGAAATTCAGCAAACTGCTCGGCAAACGCGAACCGGCGGCGGAAGCGACCGCCGTACGCGGCCTGTATATGTGGGGCGGCGTTGGGCGCGGCAAAACCTGGCTGATGGATATGTTTTATCAAAGCCTGCCGGGCGAGCGTAAACAGCGCCTGCATTTCCATCGCTTTATGCTGCGCGTACACGAAGAGTTAACTACCTTGCAGGGGCATAGCGACCCGCTGGAGATCGTTGCCGATCGCTTTAAAGCGCAAACCGATGTGTTGTGCTTTGACGAGTTTTTTGTCTCCGACATCACCGATGCCATGCTGCTCGGCGGCTTAATGAAAGCGCTGTTCTCGCGTGGGATTACGCTGGTTGCTACCTCAAACATCCCGCCGGACGAGCTCTACCGCAATGGTCTGCAGCGTGCGCGTTTCCTGCCGGCGATAGACGCCATCAAACAGCATTGCGACATTATGAACGTCGATGCGGGGATTGATTACCGCCTGCGCACATTAACCCAGGCGCATCTGTGGCTGTCGCCGCTCAATGGCGAGACCAGCCAGCAAATGGATAAACTCTGGCTGGCGCTGGCGGGAGCCAAACGCGAGCAGATGCCGACGCTGGAAATTAACCACCGGCCGCTGCCGACGTTAGGCGTGGAAAACCAGACTTTGGCGGCGTCGTTCGACACGCTGTGCGTGGATGCGCGCAGCCAGCATGATTACATCGCGCTGTCACGCCTGTTCCATACCGTGATGTTGTTCGATGTGCCGGTGATGACGACGCATCTTGAGAGCGAAGCGCGGCGCTTTATCGCGCTGGTGGATGAATTCTACGAACGTCACGTAAAACTGGTGGTTAGCGCGGCGGTGCCGCTGTATGAGATCTATCAGGGCGAACGCTTGAAGTTTGAGTTCCAGCGCTGTTTATCGCGCCTGCAGGAAATGCAAAGCGAAGAGTATCTGAAACAACCGCACATGCCCTGAATCCAGCCTTCTTCTCACATTGAGAAAAACCTGCTGCAAATCACATAAAGGGGTCGATCTTTGGCCCCTACTTCTCTATAATCTTGCGACCCCACGTTACGAGAAGGTTTTTTTTCCCGAAATCTTCTATGTGCTGGCATAGGCTATTCGAAGGGGTAGGTTTGCCGGACTTTGTCGTGTGAACCTCAACTGACTAAACGTTTGGGTGTTCACCAACGTGTAACTTATTTATTTGGGTAAGCTTTTAATGAAAACTTTTACAGCTAAACCAGAAACCGTAAAACGCGACTGGTATGTTGTTGACGCGACCGGTAAAACTCTGGGCCGTCTGGCTACTGAACTGGCTCGTCGCCTGCGCGGTAAGCACAAAGCGGAATACACTCCGCACGTTGATACTGGTGATTACATCATCGTTCTGAACGCAGAAAAAGTTGCTGTAACCGGCAACAAGCGCGAAGACAAAATGTACTACCACCACACCGGCCACATCGGTGGTATCAAAGAAGCGACCTTTGAAGAGATGATTGCCCGCCGTCCTGAGCGTGTGATTGAAATCGCGGTTAAAGGCATGCTGCCAAAAGGCCCGCTGGGTCGTGCTATGTACCGTAAACTGAAAGTTTACGCTGGTAACGAGCACAACCACGCGGCACAGCAACCGCAAGTTCTTGACATCTAATCGGGATTATAGGCAATGGCTGAAAATCAATACTACGGCACTGGTCGCCGCAAAAGTTCCGCAGCTCGCGTTTTCATCAAACCGGGCAACGGCAAAATCGTAATCAACCAGCGTTCGCTGGAACAGTACTTCGGTCGTGAAACTGCCCGCATGGTAGTTCGTCAGCCGCTGGAACTGGTCGACATGGTTGAGAAACTGGATCTGTACATCACTGTTAAAGGTGGTGGTATCTCTGGTCAGGCTGGTGCGATCCGTCACGGTATCACCCGCGCTCTGATGGAGTACGACGAGTCCCTGCGTTCTGAACTGCGTAAAGCTGGCTTCGTTACTCGTGACGCTCGTCAGGTTGAACGTAAGAAAGTCGGTCTGCGTAAAGCACGTCGTCGTCCGCAGTTCTCCAAACGTTAATTGTTTTCTGCTCACGCAGAACAATTTGCGAAAAAACCCGCTTCGGCGGGTTTTTTTATGGATAAAACGGCTGTTATCCACAAAGAAATGGTCTGTTCTTACCACTTTTTCAGCATTTCCAGAATACCCTCACCACAACGTCCGCAAAATCTGGTAAACTATCATCCAATTTTCTGCCCAAATGCTGGTGGTTGTTCATTTTTTAGTTAATCAATGAACATATCGTCGCCGTGCGAATGGGGTTTATACATCTGGCTGGCCATGCGTGGTCGGCAGCAGTAAAAATTCTGAATATACCTGGAGGTTTTCATGGCTGTCGCTGCCAACAAACGTTCGGTAATGACGCTGTTTTCTGGTCCTACTGACATCTATAGCCATCAGGTCCGCATCGTGCTGGCCGAAAAAGGTGTCAGTTTTGAGATAGAGCACGTGGAGAAGGATAACCCGCCTCAGGATCTGATTGACCTCAACCCGAATCAAAGCGTCCCGACGCTGGTGGATCGTGAGCTCACTCTGTGGGAATCCCGCATCATTATGGAATACCTGGATGAGCGTTTCCCGCATCCGCCGCTAATGCCGGTTTACCCGGTGGCGCGTGGTGAAAGCCGTCTGTACATGCAACGTATCGAGAAAGACTGGTATTCGCTGATGAATACCATCCAGACCGGTACCGCGGCCCAGGCTGATGCCGCTCGTAAGCAACTGCGTGAAGAACTGCAGGCGATTGCGCCGGTCTTTACTCAGAAGCCTTACTTCCTGAGCGACGAATTCAGCCTGGTCGATTGCTACCTGGCTCCGCTGCTGTGGCGTTTGCCGGTTCTCGGCGTAGAACTGGTGGGTGCTGGCGCGAAAGAGCTTAAGGGCTATATGACTCGCGTCTTCGAACGTGATTCTTTCCTCGCTTCTTTAACTGAAGCCGAGCGTGAAATGCGCCTCGGCCGGGGCTAAATAATGGATGTCTCACAGCTGACGCCGCGTCGCCCGTACCTGCTGCGGGCGTTCTATGAGTGGCTGCTGGATAACCAGCTGACTCCGCACCTGGTCGTCGATGTGACGCTGCCAGGCGTTCTCGTGCCGATGGAGTACGCTCGCGACGGCCAAATCGTTCTGAATATTGCGCCGCGTGCGGTGGGCAATCTGGAACTGGCGAATGACGAAGTGCGCTTTAATGCTCGCTTCGGCGGCGTACCGCGCAACGTTTCCGTGCCGCTGGCTGCGGTACTCGCTATCTATGCCCGTGAGAACGGCGCAGGAACGATGTTTGAACCTGAAGCGGCCTATGACGAAGATGTCAGCAGCCTCAACGATGATGACGTCGTGTCTGAGAGCGAAAACGAAACGGTGATGTCGGTGATTGATGGCGATAAGCCGGATAATCACGATGACGATCCTGACGACACGCCGCCGCCGCCGCGCGGTGGTCGTCCGGCGCTGCGCGTTGTGAAGTAATGCCTGACAGGCCCTCCGGGGCCTGTTTTTTTTGCTCCTGCTTAACCACGATCAAGCATAAAAAAAGCCCGATAGCGTTAACCATCGGGCTTTTCTGCGTTGAGACTCAGGGTCTAATCAGACTTCAAGATAGTTGAGGATCCCGTCCGCCGCTTTACGGCCTTCGGCAATCGCCGTTACCACCAGGTCTGAGCCGCGAACGATATCGCCGCCGGCAAAGATTTTCGGGTTGCTGGTCTGGAACGCGTTGTCGCTGCCTTCCGGGGCGATGATGCGGCCCTGAGAATCCAGCTCGACGCTATGTTTCGCCAGCCATTCCATGCTGTGTGGACGGAAACCAAACGCCATCACCACCGCGTCTGCCGGCACCACGTGCTCGGAACCGGCGACGATTTCCGCGCGACGGCGGCCTTTCGCATCCGGCTGGCCCATTTCGGTACGCGCCATTTTCACGCCGCACACTTTGCCGTTGGCATTCACTTCCACGCCCAGCGGCTGGACGTTGAACTGGAATTCGACACCCTCTTCACGCGCGTTTTTCACTTCGCGTTTGGAACCCGGCATGTTTTCTTCGTCACGACGATAGGCGCAGATAACGTGCGCCGCCCCCTGACGAACCGAGGTCCGCACGCAGTCCATCGCGGTGTCGCCGCCGCCGAGAACCACCACGCGTTTGCCTTCCATACTGACGAACGGTTCGTGCGCCGTTTCGCCAAAGCCCATGATCTGTTTGGTGTTGGCGATAAGGAACGGCAGTGCGTCATACACGCCGTTGGCATCTTCGTTTTCCAGTCCGCCGCGCATGGACTGGTAGGTGCCCACGCCCAGAAATACGGCATCGTACTCTTTCAGCAGATCGTCGAGTTGGACGTCACGGCCCACTTCGGTATTGAGCCGGAACTCAATCCCCATGCCGGTGAAGATCTCACGGCGGCGGGTCATCACCTCTTTTTCCAGCTTAAACGCCGGGATGCCGAAGGTCAGCAGACCGCCGATTTCCGGATGACGATCGAAAACGATCGCCTTTACGCCGTTACGGGTCAGCACATCCGCGCAGGCCAGGCCTGCCGGACCGGCGCCGATAATGGCGACGGTTTTACCGGTTTGCTTCACGCCGGACAAGTCCGGACGCCAGCCCATCTCAAACGCCTTATCATTGATATAGCGCTCAATGTTGCCGATGGTTACCGCGCCGAACTCATCGTTCAGGGTACAGGAACCTTCGCACAGCCGGTCCTGCGGGCAGACACGTCCGCAGACTTCCGGCAGGGTGTTGGTCTGATGCGACAGTTCGGCCGCTTCAAAAATACGCCCCTCGTTGGCCAGTTTCAGCCAGTTAGGGATGTAGTTGTGCACCGGACATTTCCATTCGCAGTACGGGTTGCCGCAGGAGAGGCAGCGATCTGCCTGCGCCTTGGCCTGGCCTTCTGAAAACGGCTCGTAAATTTCTACAAATTCAATTTTACGGATCTTCAGCGGTTTCTTTGGCGGATCAACGCGCTGCAGGTCGATAAATTGGTATACGTTCTGACTCATCTTAACCCCTTACTGCGCCTGCACCCGCAGCTCAGCTGCGGAACGACTACGGTGACCCAACAGTGCTTTAACATCGCTGGACTTCGGTTTAACCAGCGCAAACTTCGCCGCGAAGGCCGGCCAGTTGGCGAGGATCTCTTCGCCGCGCTGCGAACCGGTAAGCTGAACGTGTTCGGTAATTAAGCCACGCAGGTGCTCCTCATGGATAGCCAGCGTGTCCACGTCCAGAACTTCCACCAGTTCAGGGTTAACGCGTTTACGGAAGTCGCCATCTTCATCCAGGACGTAAGCAAAGCCGCCGGTCATACCTGCGCCGAAGTTCACGCCGGTTTTCCCCAGGATACAGACGATGCCGCCGGTCATGTATTCACAGCCGTTGTCGCCGATGCCTTCCACCACGGTGATGGCGCCGGAGTTACGTACCGCAAAGCGTTCGCCCGCGCGTCCTGCCGCGTACAGACGACCGCCGGTCGCGCCATACAGACAGGTGTTGCCAATGATACTTGCTTCATGGCTACGGAAGGCGGAGCCGACCGGAGGACGAATCGACAGCAGACCGCCCGCCATCCCTTTCCCCACGTAGTCGTTGGCGTCGCCGGTCAGGTGCAGCTCAACGCCGCCGGCGTTCCAGACGCCGAAGCTCTGGCCCGCGGTACCGCTAAAGTGGGCGGTAATCGGGTCGGCGGCCAGCCCCTGGTCGCCGTGAGTCTGGGCGATATAACCGGACAACGACGCGCCAACGGAACGGTCGGTGTTGCGAATATCGAACCAGAACGTTTTGCTCTGTTTGTTATCCACATACGGCTTCGCCTGCTGCAGCAGCTGCGCGTTGAGCACGCCGTTATCGAACGGCGGGTTGCTCTCGGTGCAGTACAGCGCTTTGCCCGGCAGCGGCTCAGCGGTTTCCAGCAGTTTGCCGAGCTCCAGTTTCTGCTGTTTCGCCGTAAAGCCTTCCAGTTCTTTCAGCAGGTCGGTGCGGCCGATCAGGTCCACCAGACGCTTCACGCCCAGCTGCGCCATCAGCTCGCGGGTTTCGCGGGCGATGAATTCAAAGTAGTTGGTCACTTTGAATGGCAGGCCGTGGTAGTGGTTCTTACGCAGTTTGTCATCCTGGGTCGCCACGCCGGTGGCGCAGTTGTTCAGGTGACAGATACGCAGGTATTTACAGCCCAGCGCGACCATCGGGCCGGTGCCGAAGCCGAAGCTTTCCGCGCCAAGGATCGCCGCTTTGATGATATCGAGGCCGGTTTTCAGGCCGCCGTCTACCTGCAGGCGAATTTTATGACGCAGGCCGTTGGCGACCAGCGCCTGCTGGGTTTCCACCAGGCCAAGTTCCCACGGACAGCCGGCATATTTCACCGATGAAAGCGGGCTCGCCCCGGTACCGCCATCGTAGCCGGCGATAGTGATTAGGTCTGCGTAGGCTTTCGCCACGCCGGTGGCGATGGTGCCGACACCCGGCTCGGAAACCAGTTTGACGGAAATCATCGCCTTCGGATTGACCTGCTTGAGGTCGAAAATCAGCTGCGCCAGATCCTCGATAGAGTAAATATCGTGGTGCGGCGGCGGGGAGATCAGCGTCACGCCAGGTACCGAATAACGCAGTTTGGCGATATAAGGCGTCACTTTGTCACCCGGCAACTGTCCGCCTTCACCGGGTTTCGCGCCCTGGGCGACTTTAATCTGGATTACGTCGGCATTCACCAGGTAGGCTGGGGTAACGCCGAACCGACCTGAAGCCACCTGCTTAATACGCGAGACTTTGTTGGTGCCGTAGCGCGCCGGGTCTTCACCGCCTTCACCGGAGTTGGAGAAGCCGCCGATGCTGTTCATCGCTTCCGCCAGTGATTCGTGCGCTTCCGGGCTCAGCGCGCCGATCGACATGGCCGCGGTATCGAAGCGTTTAAACAGCTCTTTCGCTGATTCCACTTCATTGATGCTTATGGCTTCATCGCCTGGGTTGAGCGCCAGCAGATCGCGCAGCGTGGCTGCCGGGCGTTCGTTAACCAGCTTCGCGTATTCCTGATAATCACGGTATTCGCCGCTCTGAACCGCCTGCTGCAGGGTGCGAACGACGTCCGGGTTGTAGGCGTGATATTCGCCGCCGTGGACATATTTCAGCAAACCGCCCTGAGCCAGCGGTTTACGCGCCAGCCATGCGCGTTTCGACAGATTCAGCAGGTCCTGCTGGAAGTCATCGAAACCGGCGCCGCCGATGCGGCTCACTACGCCCTGGAAGCAGAGGTCGGCCACGTCGCGATGCAGACCGACCGCTTCGAACAGCTTCGAGCAGCGGTAGGAGGCGATGGTCGAGATCCCCATCTTCGACATGATTTTGTACAGGCCTTTGTTGATGCCGTTACGGTAGTTCAGCATCACCGTACGGTATTCTTTATCGATAGCTTTGCTATCCACCAGCTTCGCCAGGGTTTCATAGGCAAGATATGGATAGATAGCCGTCGCGCCAAAGCCCAGCAGCACCGCAAAGTGGTGCGGATCGCGGGCGCTGGCGGTTTCGACGATGATGTTAGCGTCGCAGCGCAGGCTCTTATCGACGAGGCGCGTCTGGATGGCGCCAACGGCCATCGGCGCCGGTACCGGCAGACGGTCTTTCGCGATGTTGCGGTCGGACAGCACCAGCAGTACGGTGCCGTTACGTACCATCTGTTCCGCTTTATCGCACAGCGCTTTTACCGTCTCGGCCAGCGTGGTTTCGTTGGCATCAAAGGTAATATCCAGGGTGTCGGCGCGATAATGCTCCTCTTCCATGGTGGTCAGCTGTTTAAAGTCGGAGTACAGCAGGATCGGCGATTTGAAGCTCAGGCGGTGCGCCTGGCCTTCCGCTTCGCAGAAGACGTTCATTTCACGGCCGATGCTGGTGGCCAGCGACATCACGTGCGCTTCACGCAGCGGATCGATCGGCGGGTTTGTCACCTGGGCGAACTGCTGGCGGAAATAATCATAAATGATACGCGGCTGGCTGGAGAGCACGGCGAATGGGGTATCATCGCCCATCGAACCGACCGCTTCCTGGCCGTTTTCCCCCAGGACGCGCAGTACGGAGTCCAGCTCTTCGGCGCTGTAGTTAAACTGTTTCTGGTAGCTGGCGAGCGTGTCATCATCCAACTGACGGCTGCCGACTTCTTCTTCCGGCAGGTCTTCGAACGGCACCAGACGGCGGACGTTTTTCTCCATCCACTCTTTGTACGGATGGCGGCTTTTTAGATCGTTATCGGTTTCCGCCGAGTGCAGAATGCGCCCGCTGCGGGTATCGATGACCATCAGCTCGCCAGGCCCAACGCGGCCTTTTTCCATCACCTCATCAGGCTGGTAGTCCCAGATACCGACTTCAGACGCGCAGGTGATGAGTTTGTCTTTGGTGATGACGTAGCGCGCCGGACGCAGACCGTTACGGTCGAGGTTACAGGCGGCGTAGCGACCGTCGGACATGACGATGCCCGCCGGGCCGTCCCACGGCTCCATATGCATGGAGTTAAAATCGAAGAACGCGCGCAATTCCGGATCCATGTCCGGGTTATTCTGCCAGGCTGGCGGTACCAGCAGGCGCATCGCGCGGACGATATCCATCCCGCCTGCCAGCAGCAGTTCCAGCATATTATCCATCGAGCTTGAATCAGAGCCGGTTTCGTTGACGAACGGCGCGGCGTCATGCAGATCGGGGATCAGCGGAGTCTGGAATTTATAGGTACGGGCGCGGGCCCACTGGCGGTTACCGGTGATGGTATTGATTTCACCATTGTGCGCCAGATAGCGGAAAGGCTGCGCCAGCGGCCAGCGCGGCACGGTATTGGTGGAGAAGCGCTGGTGGAACAGGCAGATGGCGGATTCCAGACGCAGGTCCGCGAGGTCCAGGTAGAAGCGCGGCAAATCCGCCGGCATACATAGACCTTTATAGATATTAACCAGGTTCGACAGGCTACAAACGTAGAAATCTTTGTCTTCCTGCAGGCGCTTTTCAATGCGGCGGCGCGCGATGAACAGACGGCGTTCCATATCGCGCGGACGCCAGCCTGCCGGCGCGTTAACAAAAATTTGTTCAATACGAGGCAGCGAGGAGAGGGCGATTTCACCGAGCACGCCTTCATTGGTTGGCACATCGCGCCAGCCAACGATAGACAATGTTTCGCGTTGCAGCTCTTCTTCAACGATACGGCGCGCAGCGCTTGCCAGCTCGGGGTCTTTATTCAGGAACAGCATCCCGACGGCGTAGTTTTTGGCTAAGCGCCAGCCGCGCTCTTCCGCCACAATCCGGAAGAAACGATCGGGTTTTTGTAACAGCAGGCCGCAACCGTCGCCGGTTTTACCATCGGCCAGGATCGCGCCGCGGTGCTGCATTCGGGCCAGTGCGTGTATAGCGGTGCGCACTACCTTGTGGCTAGGTTCGCCTTCTATGTGGGCGATCAGGCCGAAACCACAGTTATCCCGCTCAAGGGATTTGTCGTACAACATATCAGTGAACCTCCCCAGGCTCTACGGGACGCCCCCTTAATCGATTGCGCGCAAGGCACAGCAAGAGCATGGCGACGGGGTAAGGGCATCTTTGCCTACCTCGCATTCGCCCTCTTTAAATCCTTTTCGCATCGGTACACAAGTTTGAGGACTTGCTATTAAGAGGGAATCTCAATTACTGCATAAATATGATGAGCAGAGCGCTCATCCAGAAAGCTTCCAGCGGATTCCCAACTTAGCGAGAATCCACACTTACGTCAAATGGCAATCTTATTTATACAAAAGTGTGCTAAGAGGTGTTTAATTTTATGATTTTAAAAAGAATTGTTGTTTTTTTAAAGGCATATAAACTCTCAGGGATGCGTAATCTAGTGTGATCTGTCTCACTATATCCGTAGCCTAAGATTACCTTTCTGTGCTGAATTGTATTTTTATGGCGGAATATTTGACTGCTGGTTGTCTTAATGGCAGGAAATAAAACTGTTTTTTGCTGCGACAAAGATAATTGAAACTCAGCATTGAAGTATAAGTAAATGTTATTACCGCGGGTGTGAATGAAACCGCGTTTATTTTGATTTAATATGCAATGAGGTAAGCGGCCGCGCTGACGATTGATCCAGGTCATCGCCGTCGGAGGCTAAAAATGGCAGGCTTGGCCCCTTTCTTGAGGCCGGTCTATCAGATTATGCAGTTACAAAAATTAGTCAACATGTTTGGTGGGGATCTTACGCGCCGCTACGGCGAAAAGGTTCATAAACTGACGCTGCATGGTGGATTTAGCTGCCCGAACCGGGATGGCACAATTGGCCGCGGCGGCTGCACATTTTGTAATGTCGCCTCCTTCGCCGACGAGGCCCAGCAGTACCGTTCGATTGCCGATCAGCTGGCGCACCAGGCGCAGTTGGTCAACCGCGCGAAACGTTATCTCGCCTATTTTCAGGCTTATACCAGCACCTTTGCCGAAGTACAGTTGCTGCGTTCAATGTATCAGCAGGCGGTGAACCAGGCGAATATCGTGGGGCTGTGCGTCGGCACCCGCCCCGACTGCGTTCCCGATGCGGTGCTGGACCTGCTCAGCGAATATCGGGAGCAGGGCTATGAAATCTGGCTGGAGCTGGGATTGCAGACCGCGCATGATAAAACGCTGCATCGTATCAATCGCGGCCATGACTTTGCCTGCTACCAGCGCACCACCCGACTGGCGCGCGAGCGCGGATTAAAGGTCTGCGCGCATCTTATCGTCGGCCTGCCGGGTGAAACCCAGCAGCAGTGCCTGCACACCCTGCAACGGGTGGTCGACACCGGCGTCGATGGCATCAAACTGCACCCGCTGCACATCGTGACCGGCAGCATCATGGCGAAAGCCTGGCAGGCGGGTCGCCTGAACGGTATTGCGCTGGATGATTATACGATCACCGCCGGTGAGATGATTCGCCATACCCCGCCGGAGGTGATTTACCATCGCATCTCGGCCAGCGCCCGCCGCCCGACGCTACTGGCGCCGCTGTGGTGCGAAAACCGCTGGACCGGTATGGTCGAGTTGGACAAATACCTTAATACCCATGGCGTTCAGGGGTCGGCATTGGGGACGCCGTGGATCCAGCCTGCCTGATGTTCCACTTCCTTAACGGCTGATTACCTCCGCATTTTTTGCACAACTTACAGCGTAATGTTCAGAATTGGGTATTATTGTGCGGAGTTGGCGATAAGGAATCCCTCATGAAGCAAATTCGTATGCTGGCGCAGTACTATGTCGACCTGATGATGAAGTTAGGTCTGGTGCGCTTTTCAATGCTGTTGGCTCTGGCGCTGGTGGTGCTGGCTATCGTGGTGCAGATGGCCGTCACGATGGTGCTGCATGGACAGGTGGAGAGTATTGATGTCATCCGCTCTATCTTCTTCGGGCTGCTGATTACCCCCTGGGCGGTCTATTTTCTGTCAGTGGTGGTCGAACAGCTGGAAGAGTCGCGTCAGCGCCTCTCGCGGCTGGTGGAAAAGCTGGAAGAGATGCGCGAGCGCGATCTTAAGCTTAACGTACAGCTCAAGGATAATATCGCCCAGTTGAACCAGGAAATTGGCGAACGTGAAAAAGCGGAAGCGGAGCGCGAAACCACGCTGGAACAGCTGAAAATAGAGATGAAAGAGCGCGAAGAGACGCAAATTCAGCTAGAGCAACAATCCTCTTTCCTGCGCTCTTTCCTTGATGCCTCACCGGATCTGGTTTTCTATCGTAACGAAGATAAAGAGTTCTCCGGCTGTAACCGGGCGATGGAGCTGTTGACCGGTAAAAGCGAAAAGCAGTTGATTCACCTCAAGCCGCAGGATGTCTATAGCGAAGAAGCCGCGGTGAAAGTGCTGGAGACCGATGAGAAAGTCTTCCGCCATAATGTCTCGCTGACCTACGAACAATGGCTCGATTATCCCGATGGGCGTAAAGCCTGCTTTGAGATCCGCAAGGTCCCCTACTATGACCGCGTGGGCAAGCGCCGTGGCCTGATGGGCTTTGGCCGCGATATTACCGAGCGTAAGCGCTATCAGGACGCGTTGGAGCGCGCCAGCCGGGACAAGACCACCTTTATCTCAACCATCAGCCACGAGCTGCGTACGCCGCTCAATGGCATCGTTGGGCTCAGCCGCATCCTGCTGGATACTGAATTGACCAACGAGCAGGAAAAATATCTGAAAACTATCCATGTTTCAGCGGTGACGCTGGGGAATATCTTCAACGATATTATCGATATGGATAAGATGGAGCGGCGCAAAGTTCAGCTTGATAATCAGGAGGTGGATTTTACCAGCTTCCTTGCCGATCTGGAGAACCTCTCAGGCCTGCAGGCGCAGCAGAAAGGTTTGCGCTTTGTGATGGAGCCAACCCAGCCGCTGCCGCATAAGGTGATAACCGATGGCACGCGTCTGCGGCAGATCCTGTGGAACCTGATCAGCAATGCGGTGAAGTTTACCCAACAGGGCAATGTCACCGTGCGCGTCCGCTATGACGAAGGCGATATGCTGCACTTCGAAGTCGAGGACTCCGGTATCGGTATCCCGCAGGCGGAGCAGGACAAAATTTTCGCCATGTATTATCAGGTGAAAGACAGCCACGGCGGTAAACCGGCAACCGGTACCGGTATCGGGCTGGCGGTATCGCGCCGGCTGGCGCGCAATATGGGTGGCGATATCAGCGTGACCAGCCAGCCGGGGCAGGGGGCGACGTTTACCTTGACCGTACACGCGCAGGCGGTAGCTGATGAAGTTGAAGATACGCTGGCCGAAGACGATATGCCGCTGCCGGCGCTGAATGTGCTGCTGGTGGAAGATATCGAACTGAACGTGATTGTCGCCCGTTCGGTGCTGGAAAAATTGGGCAACAGCGTGGACGTGGCGATGACAGGTAAAGCCGCGCTGGAGATGTTCGAACCCGGCGAATACGACCTGGTGCTGCTGGACATTCA
Organism: Klebsiella sp. CN_Kp097; assembly: GCF_040064495.1. Classification (NCBI taxonomy): domain Bacteria; kingdom Pseudomonadati; phylum Pseudomonadota; class Gammaproteobacteria; order Enterobacterales; family Enterobacteriaceae; genus Klebsiella; species Klebsiella sp. CN_Kp097. Next base: position 53,340 of record NZ_JBEAIL010000002.1, read on the forward strand.
GCTACCGGACATGACCGGCCTCGATATCTCGCGACAGCTAAAACAACGCTATGCCGCCGATGAGTTGCCGCCGCTGGTGGCGCTGACCGCCAACGTCCTGAAGGACAAAAAAGAGTACCTTGATGCCGGCATGGATGATGTACTGAGCAAGCCGCTGTCGGTACCGGCGTTAACCGCGATCATCAAGAAATTCTGGGATGCGCCGGAAGACGATGGCCATGAGGCGCCTGCGGTGGATGTGGCGAAATCGGCATCGGTACTGGATACCGACATGCTGGAACAATATATTGAGCTGGTGGGACCGAAGCTGATTACCGACGGGCTGGCGGTGTTCGAGAAGATGATGCCGGGCTACATGTCCGTGCTGGAATCGAATCTCACCGCGCGCGACCAGAAAGGTATCGTCGATGAAGGCCATAAAATTAAGGGCGCGGCGGGGTCGATAGGCTTGCGCCATATCCAGCAATTAGGGCAGCAGATCCAAACGCCAGATTTACCCGCCTGGGAAGACAACGTCGGCGAGTGGGTAGAAGAGATGAAATCCGAGTGGCAAAACGATGTTGCGGTACTGAAGGCCTGGATTGCGGCGGCGGATAAAAAATGACCCCGGATAAACCGGGGTGCGCGAATACTGCGCCAACACCAGGGAACTGGTTGTTGAGCCAGGATTGTTCGAGTGATTTTTTTACACGGCGCAACCTGAGGATTTGGCTTGCTCGCTCATTAAGATAGCAAACCATAAATATTTTGTTACGTGAATCGGTAAAATATGTGAAGCATAGCGAGTAAATCAAAATTATTTACTTGTTTCATAGAGTTGCGCTAAGGGGTTAGCAAGATGAAGAAGATTGGCGTGGTACTAAGCGGCTGTGGTGTTTACGACGGCGCAGAAATCCATGAAGCGGTCATTACCCTGTTGGCCATTGCGCGTCGCGGCGCGCAGGCGGTTTGCTTTGCGCCGGATAAGGCGCAAACCGACGTGATCAACCATCTGACCGGCGAAACGATGGCGGAAAGCCGCAATGTGCTGATTGAAGCGGCGCGCCTGGCGCGCGGCGCTATTCAGCCTTTGGCCAGCGCCCGCGCGGACGAGCTGGATGCGCTGGTTGTGCCAGGTGGCTTTGGCGCGGCGAAAAACCTGAGTAATTTTGCCGCCCAGGGAAGTGAATGCGTTGTTGATCGCGATCTGCAGGCGTTAACGCTGGCGATGCACGAAGCGGGTAAGCCGCTGGGCTTTATGTGTATCGCGCCGGCGCTGTTGCCGAAGATTTTCCCGACGCCGCTGCGGATAACCATCGGTACCGATCCGGATACTGCCGAGGTGCTGGAAGAGATGGGCGCGGAGCACGTGCCGTGCCCGGTTGACGACATCGTGGTCGATGAAGACAACAAAGTGGTGACCACGCCTGCTTATATGCTGGCGCAGAATATTGCCGAGGCCGCCAGCGGTATTGAGAAACTGGTCGATCGCGTACTGGTTCTCGCTGAATGAGTAAGCGTGTTGCGCCGCTGGCGATGATTAAGCGCCTGCTGTTACGCCTGCTGCTGGTCTGTGTGGTGTTCTGGGGCGGCGGTATCGCCGTATTCAGCGTCCTGCCGGTGCCGTTCTCAGCGGTGATGCTGGAGCGCCAGGTTAGCGCCTGGTTCTCCGGTGATTTCCATTATGTCGCCCATTCTGACTGGGTTGGCATGGACGAGATTTCCCCCTGGATGGGGCTGGCGGTGATTGCTGCTGAAGATCAGAAATTCCCCGACCACTGGGGTTTTGACGTGCCGGCAATCGAAAAAGCGCTGGCGCACAACGAACGGAATGAAAATCGAATTCGCGGCGCGTCGACGCTGTCGCAGCAGACGGCAAAAAACCTGTTTTTATGGGATGGCCGTAGCTGGTTGCGCAAGGGGCTGGAAGTGGGGCTGACGGTCGGCATTGAAACGGTCTGGAGCAAGAAGCGCATTCTTACCGTGTACTTGAATATTGCCGAGTTTGGCGACGGTATTTTCGGCGTAGAAGCGGCGGCTCAGCGCTATTTTCATAAGCCGGCCAGCCGTTTAACCCCTGCAGAGGCCGCGCTGCTGGCGGCGGTATTACCGAACCCGATTCGGTTTCGCGCCGATGCGCCATCAGGTTATGTTCGCAGCCGACAGGCATGGATCCTGCGCCAGATGCGTCAGTTAGGCGGCGAAGGCTTTATGCAGGCCAATAAGCTGCATTAACCGCAATCCCGCCGGGAGATGCTTAGTCTTCATCAAACCCGGCGTTGAACAGCGCAATCACCGCCGCCAGCGCTTCGACTTCCTGCGGGCCGCTGGCCTCAACTTCAATTTGGCGTCCTTTGGCGGAATCCAGCATCAGCAGGGCGATAACGCTGTTGGCTTCCGCTTCGGTGCCTTCGTCGTTGCGTAGCAACACTTCCGCATCGAAATTCTGCATCAGCTCGAAAAGCTTCATTGCCGGGCGCGCGTGCATGCCCAGCTTGTTGGTGATTTCAACGGTTTGCTTGACGGTCATGATTTACGTTTTTCCAGCGTCCGGTGACGAGATTGCACGTTCTTACCGCGCGAACGGAAGTAGTCAGCCAGCTGTTCGGCAATATAGACCGAGCGATGCTTACCGCCGGTACAACCAATGGCCACCGTCAGATAGCTGCGGTTATTGGTTTCCAGCATCGGCAACCATAGCTCCAGATAGCTACGCGTCTGGTAAATAAAGTTATGCACTTCCGTATGGCGATCGAGGAAGGCGGCGACCGGTTTATCGAGGCCGGTCATGGGGCGCAGCTTCGGATCCCAGTGCGGGTTTGGCAGGAAGCGGACGTCAAATACGTAATCGGCATCGATAGGGATACCGTGTTTGAAGCCGAATGATTCAAAGACCATCGTCAATTCACGCTCGCGTTTACCTAACAGGCGGGTACGCAGCATCTCGGCCAGTTCATGCACCGACATTTCGGAAGTATCGACGATCAGATCCGCACGGGAGCGCAGCGGCTCAAGCAGATCGCTCTCTTCGTCGATCGCGCTTTCAAGCGACAGATTCTTGCTGGAGAGCGGATGTAAGCGACGGGTATCGCTGTAGCGGCGGATCAGGGTGTTACGGTCGGCATCAAGGAACAGCAGCTGCGGGGAGAAGGATTCCGGCAGATTCTGCATCGCTTGTTCAAAGATTTCCGGTGATTCCGGCATATTGCGCACGTCAATGCTGACGGCCGCGGAGATATCGCGGTCGGCCAGCGTTCGCGCCAGCTCAGGCAACAGCACTACCGGCAGGTTATCCACACAGTAGAAGCCCATATCTTCCAGCGCTCGCAGGGCGACGGATTTCCCCGAGCCAGAGCGGCCGCTGACGATCATCAGTACCATGTACCGTTTCTCCTCAGTACGATAAAGGTTAAAACGCGACTCACGTTAAGCGTCATCGCTGCTTCCTGCTTCGGTGATGATCTCATACAACTCTTCATCGCTCACCGCAGCGCGCAGGCGGCGGCAGATGGTTTTGTCCGCCAGACGTTTGGCGACCAGCGAGAGCGTATGCAGATGGGTTTTGGTTTGATCGGCCGGCACCAGTAGCGCAAACAGCAGATCGACCGGCTGATTGTCGATCGCATCGAAGGCGATCGGCGTTTCCAACTGCACAAATACGCCAACGGCGCGCAGGGTATCCTCTTCAAGCTTGCCGTGAGGGATCGCAATGCCGTTGCCGATCCCGGTACTGCCCATTTTTTCACGGGTCAGGATCGCTTCAAAGACCACCTGCGGCGGTAAACCTAGCTGCTTCGCCGCCAGTTCGCTGATGATTTCCAGCGCGCGTTTCTTGCTCTGGCAGTGAACCTGGCTACGGGTACAATCCTGGTTAAGGACATTGCTCAGTTGTAGAGCGGAATCGTTGTTCATCATAATTTCACCTGAGCTGCCCTTATCCGCGGGCTGCGGATAAGGGCGATCGCCCGGACAATTAGTGTTGTTTCAGTTTATCTTTATGTTTTGTTAACTGTCTTGCCAGCTTATCGATAAGACCATCGATAGCAGCATACATATCCTGCCCTTCCGCACTGGCATGGATTTCGCCACCGTTGACATGCAAATTGGCGTCCGCGATTTGCGTCACCTTCTCTACTTTTAACACAATATAGACCTGGTTGATCCTATCGAAAAACTGCTCCAGTTTGCTGAACTTCGTAGTGACGAAGTCGCGCATGGCGGGAGTGATCTCGACGTTGTGTCCTGTAATGTTGAGCTGCATAGTGTCTTCCTTATCGGTTGTGTCAGACCAGTTGTTTGCGCTGGTTTGACGGCGGAATGGATAAAGACTCTCGGTACTTAGCAACAGTGCGCCGCGCCACCATAATACCCTGATCGGAGAGCATGGTGGTGAGCTTGCTGTCGCTCAACGGCTTCGCGGGGTTCTCCGCGGCGATTAACTTCTTCACCAGCGCACGAATGGCGGTAGACGAGGCTTCGCCGCCGCCTTCGGTATTGACGTGGCTGGAGAAGAAATACTTCAACTCAAAAATACCGCGTGGACTGTGCAGATATTTTTGCGTGGTAACGCGTGAAATGGTTGATTCATGCATCTCGACGGCCTGGGCGATATCCGCCAGCACCATCGGTTTCATAAATTCTTCACCCTGCTCAAAGAAGGCCTGCTGCTGTTCGACGATGCAGCGGCTGACGCGCAGCAGGGTATCGTTACGGCTCTCAAGGCTCTTAATCAGCCAGCGGGCTTCTTGCAGGTTGCTGCGGATAAACTGGCTGTCGGCGTCGTTGCGCGCATTATTGCCCATCGCCGCGTATTGCTGATTAATCTTCAGCCGCGGAATGCTGTCGGAATTGAGCTCGACGACCCAGCGGCCGTTAACCTTGCGCACCAGTACATCCGGGATCACGTATTCCGGCTCGCTGGTTTGAATGGACTGACCCGGGCGCGGATCCAGCGACTGGATCAGGCAAACCGCCTCTTTCAGAACGTCTTCTTTCAAGCGAGTGACGCGCATCAGGCTACGGAAATCGTGGTTGGCCAGGAGATCAAGATGCTCGCTGATAATCAACCGGGCTTCTTCCAGCCACGGCGTCTCTTTGGCAAATTGTGAAAGCTGGATCAGCAGGCAGTCACGGAGATCCCTGGCGGCGACGCCGACCGGATCGAAACGCTGTACGCGCTTGAGTACCGCTTCAACTTCCTCAAGACCAATTTCATCATCTTCGATACTGTCGACAATGTCCTGAATGGAAATAGTGAGGTAGCCGGTCTCGTCAACGGCATCGACGATGGAGGTGGCTATCGCGCGGTCGGTATCGGTGAATGGCGTGAGCTCGACCTGCCACATCATATAATCCTGCAGGCTTTGGGTGGTCTCACCCTGATAGATCGGCAGTTCATCGTCCTGGTAGTCGACGCCATTACCCGACGGCGTGCCGGCGGTGTAGATTTCATCCCAGCTGGCGTCCAGCGGGAGCTCGTCCGGCATCTCTTTTTGTTCGAGCGCGTCGACGGTATCCAGAGACTCGCGGTCCTCGGCTTCTGTGGTTTCAACCTCTTCGTGAAGATCGGTTTGCTCAAGCAACGGGTTACTCTCCAGCGCCTGCTGGAGTTCTTGCTGGAGTTCTAACGTGGACAGCTGCAACAAGCGGATGGCCTGCTGCAGTTGGGGCGTCATGGCAAGCTGTTGGCTTAGCCTTAATTGCAAACCTTGCTTCATGTTCAGGGTCAATATCTCCGGCTAAAACGTCTATAACCTCTACCCTATCAGAGTCTGAAGTCTTCCCCAAGGTACACGCGTTTAACCTGCTCGTCTTCAAGGATTTGCTGCGGGGTGCCGTGGGCGATGAGATGGCCCTGGCTCACGATATAAGCTCGTTCACAGACCGCCAGCGTCTCCCTGACGTTATGGTCAGTAATGAGTACGCCCAGCCCGCTGTCGCGCAGGTGTTCGATGATGCGTTTAATATCGATAACAGAGATAGGGTCAACCCCGGCGAACGGTTCATCCAGCAGGATGAATTTCGGGTTCGCCGCCAGCGCGCGGGCGATTTCGACGCGGCGGCGTTCACCGCCGGAGAGCGCCTGGCCCAGGCTATCGCGCAGGTGTTCAATGTGGAACTCTTCCATCAGCTCTTTAGCGCGATCTTCACGCTGCTCGCTGCTGAGATCGTCGCGGATCTGTAGCACCGCCATCAGATTATCGTAGACGCTCAGGCGGCGGAAAATAGAGGCTTCCTGCGGCAGGTAACCGATGCCGCGCCGCGCGCGGGCATGTAGCGGCAGCAGGCTGATATCTTCATCGTCAATGATGATGTTGCCGGCGTCGCGCGGCACGATGCCCACCACCATATAAAAGGTGGTGGTCTTACCGGCGCCGTTCGGGCCCAGCAGGCCGACGATTTCACCGGAGTTGACGGTCAGGCTGACGTCTTCCACCACGCGGCGGCCTTTGTAGGCTTTGGCGAGATTTTTTGCAGTTAATGTTGCCATAACGGATTACTTACCTTTCTTCTGCTGATCGCCGCTTTTGTCCTGCAACTGCGAAGGTACCAGCACCGTAGTCACGCGACCGCCTTTGTTGCTGAAGGCCTGCATTTTCTGCTCTTTCACCAGATAGGTGATTTTGTCGCCCTGAATATTGCTATCCAGCTGTTCCAGATGCGCGTTGCCGGTCAGCACCACGAAATCGTTCTGCAGTTCATAATGCATTTTCGACGCGCGGCCTTTCACCGGCTTGCCGTTGTCCTGCATCTGATAGAAGGTGGCCGGATTGCCGAAACCGTCGATCACCTCTTTGCCTTTTTCACCGCCAGGGCGGGTAACCACGACTTTGTCGGCATTGATTTTAATGGTCCCCTGGGTGACGACCACGTTGCCGGTGAAGGTCACGACGTTGCCCTGCATATCCAACGACTGCTGATCGGACTCGATGTGAATCGGCTGATCGGTATCGCCGGTTTTTGCCAGAGCCGGCAGGCTGGCGGCCAGAAGCGCGCTTGCGAGCGCAATGTTAAGGCTGAGTTTGTTTGTTCTGAATTTCATAAGAGGTTCTAACCTTTTCAATCAGCTCGGCATTTTTGCTGCGTAGGTTCCCGCGCATTTTCAGGCCGCTGGAATTAAATGTTGTTCCGTACAACGTCACCATATCGTCAGAGGTTACATCCTGGGTCACCAGGTTTACCTGCGCGTTATCGGTGGTAATTTTGCGCAGTTGAGAGTCGGGGCTCAACGCGTCGACCTCAACATGGCCGTAAAGATACAGCATACGGTCGTTGGTTAACTTGGCTTTATCCGCTCTGATTGACCAGGTCGGAACCTTATTGGTATCAAAGGTGGTCATCACCGGATTGGTGAACCACGATACTTCTTGTTCGGAAAAGTATTCGACATGCTCGGCTATCAGACGATAGCTCAGCGCGCCTTCCGGGCTGTACACCACGGTATCGGTATGCTCGCTTTTATACGTCGGATCGTTAGGATTGACCGCGACGGTCGCGGTGTCGTCCGTACTTGCCAGGTTCAGGCCGATCAGGATCAACGCGACCAGCGATAGTAAGATGATAACCCAACGTCTGGTTTTACTCATATTGATTGCCCTTTGGCCTCATCAAGCTTGCCCTGCGCCAATAGTAACAAATCGCAGACTTCGCGTACCGCGCCGCGTCCGCCGTTAATTCGCGTGACGTAATTCGCCCGCGGGAGCAGCAGCGGATGCGCATCGGCGACGGCGACGCTTAAACCGACTTCCGCCATTACCGGCCAGTCGATCAGATCGTCGCCAATATAAGCGACTTCATCCGGGCGAACCGCCAGTTTGCTTAATAATTCACGAAACGCCAACAGCTTATCGGACTGACCTTGATACAGATGCGTAATGCCCAACGTCTGGCAGCGATCTTCTACCAGTTTAGCTTTTCGCCCGGTAATAATCGCGACTTCAATACCGGAAGTCAGCGCGCAGCGGATCCCGTAGCCATCGCGGACGTTAAACGCTTTCAGCTCTTCGCCGTTGTTGCCCATATAGATAAGACCGTCGGAAAGCACGCCGTCGACGTCGAGGATCAGTAAACGGATCTTCGCCGCCCGGTCGATAAATTCCTGGCTTACCGGCCCGTAGCAGGTGTCGACCTGGGCATCAGCATTATTCATTATTTTATCCTTACTTACACTACGCCAGCGCGCAGCAGATCGTGCATATGTACCACACCTAGCAGCCGGTCGCCATCGGCAACCAGCACGCAGGTGATATGGCGGGACTGCATCAGGTTGAGCGCATCTACCGCCAGCATGCCTGGACGAATGCGGATCCCGCCTGGGGTCATGACTTCAGCGATGCTGGCGTTGCGCATATCGACGCCGGTATCGAAGACGCGGCGCAGGTCGCCATCGGTGAAGATGCCGATGATATTCATCTCGTCATCGCAGATGGCCGTCATGCCCAGATTTTTGCGGGTGATTTCCAGCAGCGCGTCGCGCAGGGTAGCCTGCAGGCCGACGTGGGGGATCTCGTCGCCAGTATGCATAATATCATTGACCCGCAGCAGCAGCTTACGACCGAGTGCGCCGCCGGGGTGCGACAGGGCGAAATCTTCGGCGGTAAAGCCGCGCGCTTCGAGCAGCGCCACGGCGAGGGCGTCACCCATCACCAGCGCGGCGGTGGTGCTGGAGGTCGGCGCCAGACCTAGTGGACAGGCCTCTTTCGGCACTTTCACACACAGATGAATATCGGCGGCGCGCGCCATGCTGCTATCCGGACGGCTGGTGACGCAGATAAGCGGCACCTGCTGGCGTTTAAGCACCGGAATCAACGCCAGGATTTCATTAGATTCACCGGAATTAGATAACGCGATGACCACATCCTGCGGCGTCACCATCCCCAAATCGCCGTGAGCGGCTTCACCGGGATGGACAAAAAAAGCCGAGGTGCCGGTACTGGCGAAGGTCGCCGCCATTTTGCGCCCGATATGCCCGGATTTGCCCATACCCATCACTACGACCTTACCGCCGCAGCGGAAAATCGTCTCACAGGCGCGGGTGAAATCTTCATTAATATACTGATCGAGCTGGGCCAGACCTTCACGTTCAATTTCCAGAACCTGACGTCCTGCCTGTTGAAAGTCAAAATCCGTTGGCAAATCTATTTGCGACATGATGTTACCCCAATTCATTCAACGAAGTACGGCGCTGAACAGAACAGCACCGCCAACCAAACCATAAAGCCGCCGACCAGCAAGGCGCCCGCTACGCGCCCCGGCTGCCGTTTACGCCGCCAGCACAGCAGCGCGAAGATCGCGCTGACCAGCAGCATCACGCTGTAGTCGCGCGTAAAAGCTTCAGCAGGGAAGGCGCCAGGGGCGATTAACGCCGGCAGCCCGAGCACCAGCACGAGATTAAGGATATTGGCGCCAATGATATTCCCGATGGCGATATCGTCTTCCCCTTTTCGTGCGCCGGCGATAGCGGTGGCCAGTTCCGGCAGGCTGGTGCCGATAGCAATGACCGTTAAGCCCACCGTCAGTTCGCTAATGGCGAAATAGTTCGCCAACACCGTGGCATTATCCACCACCATACGGGTGGCCATCGGCATGACGATCATCGCCACCCCAAGCCACAGCAGGGCGACGGGTAGCGAACCGCCGCGCGGTAGCTCCGCCAGCTGTTCCCGGGTCAGGCTATCGCTACCCTGACGTTCCGCCAGGCGCGCTATTTTTAGGGTAAACACCAGCCACAGTATGGCCAGCGCCAGTAAAAACAGCCCGTCCAGACGCGAGAGCTGGCCATCGTAGAGCACAAATCCCGCCAGTAAACTGACCAGCAACATTAGCGGCAATTCGCGGCGCAGGATATCAGAATGCACGGTAAATGGATGGAGCAGGGCGGCAAGACCGAGAATTAATAGAATATTCGTAATATTGGATCCCAACGCCGTACCGATCGCCAGATCGGTTTGCCCGTGAAGGGAGGCGGCGGTGGAAACGATGATCTCCGGCAGGCTGGTACCGATGCTCACGACCGTCATGCCGATGATGAGCGGCGGGATCCCCATCATGCGACACAGTATTGAAGCGGCGTATACCAGACGATCGGCGCTGTAAACTACCAGCAGTAAACCAATTATTAACAGAGCCGTTGCTAAGAGCATCTAAAGTCCTTTCTTCAGGTATAATCGTCGCCTCGCTGGCCGTCCGTACGCAGCGTAACGAATTCTTAATTTTGACTTTATGTGTGGCAAAAGTAAAACAAATGCCAGCTTTCGCTAACCCGGGCAGGTAAGATTCTGTAAAAATGTTGGGTTTGTGGTGAAAGAAAGCGCCATGCTTAGCCCGAAGGTTTAGTAAGGATGATTTTATGAGCCAAACTCTGGCGAATTTAGTCGAGGTTCGCGGTATTCGTTTCTCTCGGGGCGACCGCGTCATCTTCGATGATATCTCGCTATCGGTGCCTCGCGGCAAGATTACCGCCATTATGGGGCCATCGGGGATCGGCAAGACGACCCTGCTGCGTTTGATCGGCGGCCAGATCCCGCCCGACAGCGGCGAGATCCTGTTTGACGGCGAAAACGTGCCGCAAATGACGCGCTCGCGGCTGTATACCGTGCGTAAACGCATGAGCATGCTGTTTCAGTCCGGCGCGCTATTCACCGATATGAACGTGTTTGATAACGTAGCTTACCCGCTGCGCGAACATACTCAGTTGCCGGATGCGCTACTGCACACCACCGTCATGATGAAGCTGGAGGCGGTTGGGCTACGCGGCGCGGCGAAACTGATGCCTTCGGAACTCTCCGGCGGGATGGCGCGGCGCGCGGCGTTGGCGCGGGCGATTGCCCTTGAGCCGGATCTGATCATGTTTGATGAACCTTTCGTCGGACAGGATCCCATCACCATGGGCGTATTGGTTAAACTTATCTCAGAGCTGAATAGTACCCTGGGAGTGACCTGCATTGTGGTATCGCACGACGTACCGGAAGTGCTGAGCATTGCGGATTACGCCTACATCGTGGCGGATAAGAAAATCGTTGCCCACGGCAGCGCGCAATCGCTGCGTGAAAATAGCGATCCGCGCGTGCGCCAGTTCATTGATGGCATCGCTGACGGCCCGGTGCCGTTCCGCTATCCTGCGGGCGATTACCACCATGATTTATTAGGCAAAGGGAGCTAAACGACTCATGCTATTCAATGCGTTGGCAGCGCTCGGACACCGCGGCATCAAAACCACCGCGACCTTCGGGCGCGCCGGATTAATGCTGTTTAATGCCGTGGTGGGCAAGCCGGAATTTCGCAAACATGCTCCGCTGCTGGTGCGCCAGCTGTATAACGTCGGCGTGTTATCGATGCTGATTATTATCGTCTCGGGGCTGTTCATCGGTATGGTACTGGGGCTGCAGGGCTATCTGGTATTAACGACCTATAGCGCAGAGACCAGCCTGGGTATGCTGGTGGCGCTGTCGCTGCTGCGCGAGCTGGGGCCGGTGGTAGCCGCGCTGCTTTTCGCCGGGCGAGCCGGTTCGGCGTTAACCGCCGAGATTGGCCTGATGCGGGCGACCGAGCAGCTCTCCAGCATGGAAATGATGGCGGTGGATCCGCTGCGCCGGGTGATTTCGCCGCGCTTCTGGGCCGGGGTTATCTCGCTTCCGCTGTTGACGATCATATTCGTCGCCGTGGGCGTCTGGGGCGGTTCGCTGGTTGGCGTCAGCTGGAAAGGCATCGACGCGGGGTTCTTCTGGACCGCGATGCAAAATGCCGTCGACTGGCGAATGGATCTGGTTAACTGCCTGATTAAAAGTCTGGTTTTTGCCGTTACGGTAACCTGGATTGCGTTATTCAATGGTTATGACGCTATCCCCACTTCCGCTGGAATTAGCCGGGCAACGACGCGCACCGTGGTGCATTCGTCGCTGGCGGTTCTGGGGCTGGATTTTGTGCTGACTGCGCTGATGTTTGGGAATTAAGTTCATGCAAACGAAAAAAAATGAGATCTGGGTAGGTGTGTTCTTACTGGCGGCGCTGCTGGCGGCGCTGTTTGTCTGTCTGAAGGCGGCGAACGTCACCTCGTTGCGTACCGAACCGACTTACCGTCTTTATGCGACCTTCGATAACATCGGCGGCCTGAAAGCGCGTTCACCGGTGCGCATCGGCGGTGTGGTGGTTGGTCGCGTCGCGGATATCACCCTCGATCCAAAAACCTATCTGCCGCGCGTTGCCATCGATATCGACGAAAGCTACAACCACATTCCGGATACCAGCTCGCTGGCGATTCGTACTTCTGGTTTGCTCGGGGAGCAGTACCTGGCGCTGAACGTCGGTTTTGAAGACCCGGAACTGGGCACCGCGATTCTTAAAGACGGCGGTACGATTCAGGACACCAAGTCCGCCATGGTGTTGGAAGATCTGATAGGCCAGTTCCTCTATAACAGCAAGGGCAGCGATAATCAGAATTCTGACAATGATAAGGCGGCGGCTGAGGGTCATACTGACGCTACGCCGCAGGCCGGCATGACGCATTAATTTCAGGAGAGACAAGATATGTTTAAACGCTTACTCATGGTCGCCATGCTGGTGATTGCTCCACTAACAGCCGCGCATGCCGCGGATCAAACTAACCCGTATAAGTTGATGGACGAAGCGGCGCAGAAGACCTTCGATCGTCTGAAGAACGAACAGCCGAAGATCAAAGCCAACCCGAACTATCTGCGTGATATCGTCGATCAGGAACTGCTGCCTTACGTGCAGGTGAAATATGCCGGCGCGCTGGTGCTGGGCCGTTACTACAAAGAGGCGACGCCTGCACAGCGTGAAGCCTATTTCGCCGCCTTCCGCGAGTATCTGAAACAGGCTTACGGTCAGGCGCTGGCGATGTACCACGGCCAGACTTACCAAATTGCGCCTGAGCAGCCGCTGGGCAGCGCAACCATCGTGCCGATTCGCGTCACCATCCTCGACCCGAATGGCCGTCCTCCGGTACGTCTGGACTTCCAATGGCGTAAAAATACCCAGACCGGCAACTGGCAGGCTTATGACATGATCGCCGAAGGCGTCAGCATGATCACCACCAAACAAAACGAGTGGAGCGACCTGCTGCGCACGAAAGGTGTTGATGGTCTGACCGCGCAGCTGAAAGCTATTTCTGCCCAGCCTATCACTCTGGATCAGAAGAAATAATGAGCGAACAACTGAGCTGGAACCGCGACGGTGAACGCCTGGCGTTGCGCGGCGAACTGGATCAGGAATTTATACTGCCGCTGTGGAATGCACGCGCGCAGGCGACCGACGGCGTATCCACTATCGACCTCAGCGACGTTTCACGGGTCGATAGCGCCGGGGTAGCGTTGCTGGTTCATTTTGTCGCGCTGGTACGTCGGCAGGGCAAAACGGCGCAAGTGGTAGGGAAAAGCGAAAACCTGCAAACGCTGGTTAGTCTTTACAACCTTCCGGCGGACATGATCCCGTAAATTTTTCAGTAGGTTAATGCTGAAGCTATTCTGAAAGCCCCATCAATCTGTTCGATGGGGCTTTTTGCTTGTTTAAGACAGCGCCACTTTCCTCTAAGATGTTGGGCTGTTTTCACACTCAGAAAAATGTGATCCCATGGAAAATCATGAAATTCAGACCGTGCTGATGAACGCACTCTCCCTTCAGGAAGTCCACGTCTCTGGCGATGGCAGCCACTTTCAGGTTATCGCTGTGGGTGAGATGTTTGACGGCATGAGCCGGGTAAAAAAACAGCAGGCTATCTATGCGCCGCTGATGGAATATATTGCCGACAATCGCATTCATGCGCTGTCGATCAAAGCGTTTACCCCGCAAGAATGGGCACGCGATCGCAAACTTAATGGCTTTTAAGCTGTAGGGATGTTCCCTACAGCGTTGATGAATTTTTAACCGAGAACAGAATCAATGGATAAATTCCGTGTTCAGGGGCCGACTCGCCTGCAGGGCGAGGTCACCATTTCCGGCGCTAAAAACGCTGCCCTGCCAATCCTCTTTGCCGCGCTGTTAGCCGAAGAGCCGATTGAAATCCAGAACGTACCGAAGCTGAAAGATATCGATACCACCATGAAGCTGCTGAGCCAGCTGGGCGCGAAGGTCGAGCGTAACGGTTCCGTATGGATCGATGCTGGCCCGGTAAATGTTTTCTGTGCTCCGTACGATTTAGTGAAAACCATGCGCGCTTCCATCTGGGCGCTGGGGCCGCTGGTGGCGCGTTTCGGCCAGGGCCAGGTTTCTCTGCCGGGCGGCTGCGCTATCGGCGCGCGTCCGGTCGACCTGCACATTACCGGCCTGGAACAGCTGGGCGCGGAAATCAAACTGGAAGAAGGCTATGTGAAGGCGTCGGTTAACGGGCGTCTGAAAGGCGCGCATATCGTGATGGATAAGGTCAGCGTAGGCGCGACCGTGACTATCATGAGCGCGGCGACGCTGGCTGAAGGCACGACCGTGATTGAAAACGCCGCGCGCGAGCCGGAAATCGTCGATACCGCTAACTTCCTTAACGCGCTGGGCGCGAAGATTACGGGTCAGGGTTCCGACCGTATCACCATTGAGGGCGTTGCGCGTCTGGGCGGCGGCGTTTATCGCGTGCTGCCGGACCGTATCGAAACCGGTACCTTCCTGGTCGCTGCGGCGATCTCCGGCGGTAAAATTATGTGCCGTCATGCGCAGCCTGATACCCTGGATGCGGTACTGGCTAAGCTGCGTGAGGCTGGCGCGGACATTGAAGTCGGTGAAGACTGGATTAGCCTCGATATGCATGGCAACCGTCCGAAAGCGGTCAACGTGCGTACCGCGCCGCACCCGGGTTTCCCAACCGACATGCAGGCGCAGTTCACCTTGCTGAACCTGGTGGCTGAAGGAACGGGCGTTATCACTGAAACCATCTTCGAGAACCGCTTCATGCACATTCCGGAACTGATCCGTATGGGCGCGCACGCGGAAATCGAAAGTAATACCGCGATTTGCCATGGTGTCGCGAAGCTGTCCGGCGCACAGGTCATGGCGACCGACCTGCGTGCATCTGCAAGCCTGGTGCTGGCGGGTTGTATTGCGGAAGGGACGACCATCGTCGACCGTATCTATCATATCGATCGCGGCTATGAGCGCATCGAAGATAAACTGCAGGCTCTGGGCGCGAATATCGAACGCGTCAAAGGCGAGTAATTCTGCTGCGGTAGCAGCCCTCTGACGTCCGTCCGGGGGCTGCTATCGATCTCTCCCTCACGTTAGGTCTTATGTCTCTTCTGACGCATCATCTGCGTTCTGTCGATGAACTGATGGGTAATGGGGTCGTGGTAACGCGATGGCCAGATAACCCACGGATCGGTTCCCAGCGCGTTTGCGATAATCAATTCGCCTTTAGGCCACGGACGGGTTAGCGCGTTGGCAAGCGTAGAAGAGCTTAATCCGTGACGTCGTGACTCAGCTGCGAGGGACGTCCCCTTTTTGCGAAGGCCGGCAATAATATCCGCTGAATGCCAGTCGATGAACTTATCCATAAATTCTCCCGGTGATAACTGTCTGCGCGTCAATACGGACGGCCGAAATACTATACCCTGGTTCTTATATGGTTTTAACAAGTTCCAGTATTGTTCTTGTACATTCAGAATATATTAAGGTTTCTGGCATTATTTGAAGAATATTGGATTTTATTGGAACTCTCCCGCGCGGTGAGCACGGGAGAGAAGGAGAGGATTAGTGGTCGCGCTGAACGGCGATATGCGCAAGGCCGATGAGGGCATCGCGCCATGGCGTATTCGGCAGAACCTGCAGTGCGGCGATAGCTTTATCAGCTTCTTCTTCCGCACGTTTCTGCGTCCACTCCAGCGAACCGCAGGCCGCCATGGTTTCAAGTACCGCGTCAAGCAGATGACGCCCGTTACCCTGCTCGATAGCGCCGCGAATCATTGCCGCCTGATCCGGGGTACCGTGATGCATAGCGTGTAGCAGAGGCAGCGTTGGTTTGCCTTCGTTCAGGTCATCACCGACGTTTTTGCCAAGGCGTTCGCCATCGGAACTGTAATCCAGCAGATCGTCAATCAGCTGGAACGCGGTGCCGAGGTAACGGCCGTAATCCTGCAGCGCCTGTTCTTCTTCGGCGCTGCAACCAGCCAGGATACCGGAACACTGCGAAGCGGCTTCAAACAGACGGGCGGTCTTACTGTAGATGACCCGCATATAATTCTCTTCCGTGATATCCGGGTCGTTGACGTTCATCAACTGCAGGACTTCGCCTTCGGCAATGACGTTTACGGCTTCCGACATCACCTCCAGCACCTTCAGCGAACCGAGACGAGTCATCATCTGGAAGGCGCGGGTGTAGATAAAGTCGCCCACCAGTACGCTGGCGGCGTTACCGAACGCGGCGTTGGCCGTCGCTTTGCCGCGGCGCATATCGGACTCGTCGACGACGTCGTCATGCAGTAGGGTCGCGGTATGAATAAATTCGATCAGTGCGGCAATGTTGACGTGCGCATTCCCCTGATAGCCGACCGCGCGAGCTGCAAGCACGGCGATCATCGGACGAATACGTTTACCGCCTCCGCTGACGATGTAGTAGCCTAACTGATTGATAAGCTGTACATCTGAGTTGAGCTGCTCGAGGATTGCCGCATTGACACCCGCCATATCCTGCGCGGTTAACTCATTGATTTTTTCTAAATTCATCGCAAAAGCCGGGCCAAATGTCCTGTTACCGCGAATCCAGGTGGGATCACAGAAGGATTAAGATAGAATTAAAAGAAGATATGATTGTACTGAAAAATCAGCGCAGATAAACGTTAGCGTGAAAGTTGTGTTTTTTTTCTGCGTTGATCGATGATCGCTCTTGTCAAAGGGTCGCGTTTTGCGTAATATTCGCGCCCTATTGTGAATATTTATAGCGCACTCTGAATCACACGAAGAGGTGCGCGGAAGCGGAGTTTTATATGTACGCGGTTTTCCAAAGTGGTGGTAAACAACACCGAGTAAGCGAAGGTCAGACCGTTCGCCTGGAAAAGCTGGACATCGCAACTGGCGAAGCTGTTGAGTTCGCTGAAGTTCTGATGATCGCAAACGGTGAAGAAATCAAGATCGGCGTTCCTTTCGTTGAGGGCGGCGTAATCAAAGCTGAAGTTGTTGCTCACGGTCGTGGCGAGAAAGTTAAAATCGTTAAGTTTCGTCGTCGTAAACACTATCGTAAGCAAGCAGGCCACCGTCAGTGGTTCACTGATGTGAAAATCACTGGCATCAGCGCCTAAGACTTGAGGGAGTAGATTTAAATGGCACATAAAAAGGCTGGCGGCTCGACTCGTAACGGTCGCGATTCAGAAGCTAAACGTCTGGGCGTAAAACGTTTCGGCGGTGAAGCAGTTCTGGCAGGTAGCATCATCGTTCGTCAACGTGGTACTAAATTCCACGCTGGCACCAACGTTGGTTGCGGCCGTGACCACACTCTGTTCGCTTTGACTGACGGTAAAGTCAAGTTCGAAGTTAAAGGCCCGAAAAACCGTAAATTCATCAGCATCGTTGCTGAATAAGTTTTTCGCGTCCTGGTGACGGATGAAAGCCCCGCAACACGTTGCGGGGCTTTTTACATTAGAATCCCGGAAAAAATTTCTGCAGGGAAAACGGGCATCATGAAGCAGCAGGCCGGCATTGGCATTCTTTTGGCGCTAACCACCGCGATGTGTTGGGGAGCACTGCCAATTGCAATGAAGCAGGTTCTTGAAGTGATGGAGCCGCCAACGGTGGTCTTTTATCGCTTTTTGATGGCCAGTATTGGTCTTGGCGCGATCCTCGCCATCAAAGGCAAACTGCCGCCGCTGCGAATTTTTCGCAAGCCGCGCTGGTTGGTTTTATTAGCGATTGCTACCGGCGGTCTGTTCGGTAACTTCATTCTGTTCAGCTCTTCCCTGCAATATCTCAGTCCAACGGCCTCCCAGGTCATCGGCCAGCTATCGCCGGTCGGCATGATGGTGGCAAGCGTTGTGATTCTGAAAGAGCGCATGCGCGGTACCCAGGTTGTAGGGGCGCTGATGTTGCTCAGCGGGCTGGTGATGTTTTTCAACACCAGCCTGATTGAAATCTTTACCCGTCTCACGGACTACACGTGGGGGGTAATTTTTGGTGTCGCAGCGGCAACGGTGTGGGTAAGCTACGGGGTCGCGCAAAAGGTGTTATTGCGGCGCCTGGCATCACAGCAGATACTATTTTTGCTGTACACTTTATGTACTATCGCATTACTGCCACTCGCTAAACCGGGGGTAATATCCCAACTGAGCGACTGGCAACTGGCTTGCCTGATTTTTTGCGGGCTGAATACCCTGGTCGGCTACGGGGCGCTGGCGGAAGCCATGGCGCGCTGGCAGGCGGCGCAGGTCAGCGCGTTAATTACCTTAACGCCACTGTTTACGCTACTGTTTTCTGATTTATTATCAATGGCCTGGCCCGATGTTTTCGCCAGACCGATGTTAAACCTGATTGGTTATCTCGGTGCGTTTGTCGTGGTTGCGGGCGCGATGTATTCCGCCATTGGCCATCGTCTTTGGGGACGCTGGCGCAAGCGAGAAGCGGTTGTACCGCTGCCCCGCTCAGGCGAATGATTTACGGAGAGTAAAATGAAGTTTGTAGATGAAGCAACGATCCTGGTCGTAGCAGGTGACGGCGGCAATGGTTGCGTTAGCTTCCGCCGCGAAAAATATATTCCGCGAGGCGGCCCGGACGGCGGCGATGGCGGTGACGGCGGTGACGTTTGGCTGGAAGCTGACGAGAACCTCAACACCCTGATCGACTATCGATTCGAAAAATCTTTCCGCGCAGAACGCGGACAGAACGGTCAGAGCCGCGACTGCACCGGTAAACGCGGTAAAGATGTCACGGTGAAAGTGCCTGTAGGGACCCGCGTCATCGACCAGGGAACCGGCGAGACCATGGGCGATATGACCAAGCACGGTCAGCGTTTAATGGTCGCGAAAGGCGGATGGCACGGTCTTGGCAACACGCGCTTCAAATCATCCGTTAACCGTACCCCGCGTCAGAAAACTATGGGGACGCCGGGCGATAAGCGCGATCTGCAGCTCGAACTGATGCTGCTGGCCGACGTGGGGATGCTGGGGATGCCGAATGCCGGTAAATCCACCTTCATTCGCGCGGTCTCCGCGGCGAAGCCGAAAGTGGCCGACTATCCATTTACCACTCTGGTGCCGAGCCTGGGCGTGGTGCGTATGGATAACGAGAAGAGCTTTGTGGTCGCCGATATTCCGGGGCTGATTGAAGGCGCGGCCGAAGGCGCTGGCCTTGGTATTCGCTTCCTTAAGCACCTCGAGCGCTGCCGCGTGCTGCTGCACCTCATCGACATCGAGCCTATCGACGGTTCCGATCCGGTTGAGAATGCGCGCATTATCATCGGCGAACTGGAGAAATACAGCGAGAAGCTGGCCTCTAAACCGCGCTGGTTGGTCTTCAACAAGATTGACCTGATGGACAAAGCGGAGGCTGAAGCCAAAGCGAAGGCCATCGCCGAAGCGCTGGGTTGGGAAGATAAGTTCTATCTGATCTCCGCGGCCAGCCAGCAGGGCGTTAAAGAGCTGTGCTGGGACGTGATGACCTTTATCATCGAAAATCCAATCGTGCAGGCGGAAGAAGAGCAGAAGCCGGAGAAAGTCGAGTTCATGTGGGACGACTATCACCGTCAGCAGCTTGAAGAAGCCGAACTGGAAGAAGATGACGAAGACTGGGATGACGACTGGGACGAAGACGACGAAGAAGGCGTCGAATTCATCTACAAACGTTAATCCTGAGTAAAAAGGGCCGCATCATCTGATGCGGCCCTTTTGTTTTAGTTGTTCTGGTACAAATCTTTATACAGTCGACTTTCGAAGCGCACCAATGGTATGCGGCGGTTGCGCTGGTCGCCCGGCGGCACCGCATAGCCGGAGAGGTACTGTACGAAGGCCATCTTTTGGCCGCTGGCGGTGGTAATGAAACCTGCCAGGTTATATACCCCCTGCAGCGAACCGGTCTTCGCCGAAACCTTACCGTCAACGCCCGCCTGATGAAGACCGGCACGATACTGCAGCGAACCATCGTGCCCGGCAAGCGGCAACATCGAGATAAAGTTGAGTTCATTGTCGTGCTGAGCGATGTACTGCAATACCTGCATCATCGTTGCCGGCGCGATCAGGTTGTGCCGGGACAGGCCTGAGCCATCGGCGATAATCGTGTTACCGAGGTCAATACCCGCCTGCTGGCGCAGGATTTGCCGTACCGCGTCGGAGCCGGCGCGCCAGGTTCCCGGTACGCCCATTCGCGCGTGGCCGATAGTACGGAACACCGTATCAGCAATCATGTTGTCGGATTTCTTCAACATGATGCGCAGAAGATCGTGCAACGGCGCCGATTGAGTCGTCGCCAGCACGGTACCCGGATCGTTGGCCAGCGTCTGGCGCAGAAGAGTACCGCTGTAGGTGATCCCCGCATCGGCGAGCTCGGCTTTCAGGATCGCGCCTGCATAGCCTGCGCCATCCTGAATGGCGAACGCCAGCGGCAGCGGCTCGCTGCGCTGCGGCAGGCAGCCGGTGAGGGTATAGCGGTTGAGATCGCCCGGCACAACGTCCAGCTCGCAGTACTGCGCTTCTGCGGAGCCGCGCGCCAGCGTCCGCACCTGGCTGAACATGGTGACCGGATAGTAAGACGCCACGCGGATGAAGGCCAAATCGCCCGCTTTCTGTGCGCTATAGAGCGAGACGGAGAAACAGTTGCGATCAACGATCGCCGCCGCTGGCGGGGCGCTGAAGCACTGCGTCATATCGTTCCACGGCCAGCCGGGAGCCTTATCGTGGCTGGCGAAAACCGAGGTATCGATAAGCACATTGCCTTCAATACGCTGCACGCCGGCTTTTTTCAGCGACGCCACCATGTTGCGGATATCCTGACGCTTTAGCGTCGGATCGCCGCCGAAGCGGGCAATCAGGTCGCCTTTCAGCACACCGCCGTCAAGGGAGCCTTTGGTTTCCAGCGTCGTGGTGAAGCGGAAATCCGGCCCCAACTGCAGCAACGCGGCCAGCGCGGTGATCACCTTCTGGGTACTGGCAGGCAGCGCCATCTGCTGGCTGTGAAAGTCTATCTCCGGCGTCGGGGAGCCAACCTTCTGTGCCATAAAGGCAAGGTTCGCGCCGGCAGGAAGCTGGCTGATGTACTCGTCAATATTCGCGGCCTGAGCGCTAAGCGCTATACCGGCAGTCAATCCGATGATAAATCTGGGAAATCGCATAATCTCGCGCTAACAACCTGAAACCAAGCCGTCATACTACGGTGCATCACCCTGTAAAGTAAACGATGACCCATAGTGAACTTCAGGGTAAAATGCGTATCAAATTGAAAATTGCTGCTGACCTGGGGAGTGTTTCCCGGGTCGGTTTTCTTTTTGCTTCGGCCATGGCTAAGACGTGACCGATGGCGGAACGACTCCGTCCGTTCCATGAAGGAATGATAAAGAGGTATAACAAATGCAAGCTATTCCGATGACCTTACGTGGCGCAGAAAAACTGCGCGAAGAACTGGATTTCCTGAAGTCCGTACGTCGTCCAGAAATTATTGCTGCTATCGCTGAAGCGCGTGAGCACGGCGATCTGAAAGAGAACGCGGAATACCACGCGGCCCGCGAACAGCAGGGCTTCTGCGAAGGTCGTATCAAGGATATCGAAGCAAAACTGTCGAACGCGCAGGTTATCGATATCACTAAGATGCCGAATAATGGCCGCGTGATTTTTGGTGCCACGGTCAGCGTTCTGAACCTGGATAACGACGAAGAGCAGACTTACCGCATCGTGGGCGATGATGAAGCTGATTTTAAACAGAATCTCATCTCTGTGAATTCACCGATCGCCCGCGGCCTGATCGGCAAAGAGCAGGATGACGTCGTCACTATCCGTACCCCGGGTGGTGAAGTGGAATACGAAATTATCAAGGTTGAATACCTGTAAGGCGTATTTCCCGCTACGATGTTTATAGATTGTAAAGAAAGGAAAAAGGCCGCATAGCGGCCTTTTATCAACGTCAGGAGCATGGCATTTTGCTCGCCTGGCCACAGAAATCCCTCGTTTTACACAATGTTGTGTCGGGATTCAGGATATTCTTAGCGTGGCAGCGAGATTTTACGCTCTGGCGTTGGGCGGTACAGAACCAGCGTTTTACCGATGACCTGTACGTTACAGGCGCCGGTTTCACGCACGATGGCTTCCACGATCAAGGCTTTAGTTTCGCGATCTTCTGAGGCGATCTTCACCTTGATGAGCTCATGGTGCCCTAACGCTTGTTCGATCTCGGCCAGTACCCCTTCGGTCAAACCATTATTGCCAAGCATAACTACCGGCTTGAGCGGATGTGCCAGACCTTTCAGGTGCTGTTTTTGTTTAGTACTCAGATTCATCGTATTTTTTTGCTTACGTTGGGATTGAAAACGGGTCATTCTACCGCCATCTCCCATATATCGCCAAACTACCGCGTCGATTTTTACGCAGTAAAGTACGATGAACCCGAATGGGAATGTTAAATGACAGGTAAAAAGCGTTCTGCCAGCTCAAGCCGCTGGCTTCAGGAACACTTTAGCGATAAATATGTTCAACAGGCACAGAAAAAGGGGTTACGTTCCCGTGCCTGGTTTAAACTTGATGAAATACAGCAAAGTGACAAGATTTTTAAGCCGGGAATGACGATAGTCGATCTCGGCGCTGCTCCCGGTGGCTGGTCGCAGTACGCGGTTACGCAGATCGGAAACAGCGGCCGCATCATCGCTTGCGATCTTTTACCAATGGATCCAATCGTCGGTGTGGACTTCCTTCAGGGCGATTTTCGTGATGAATTAGTCCTGAAAGCGTTACTTGAGCGAGTAGGCGACAGTAAAGTACAAGTTGTCATGTCCGATATGGCGCCGAATATGTGCGGAACACCGGCGGTGGATATTCCCCGGGCCATGTATCTGGTAGAACTGGCGCTTGAAATGTCTCGTGATGTATTAGCGCCAGGTGGTAGTTTTGTAGTGAAGGTGTTCCAGGGCGAAGGCTTCGATGAGTATCTTAGAGAAATTCGCTCCCTGTTTACGAAGGTCAAAGTTCGTAAGCCGGACTCTTCCCGCGCTCGTTCGCGTGAAGTGTATATTGTAGCGACCGGGCGTAAACCATAACCGGTAGATTTCAAACGAAAGTTTGAAAGACGCTGGATATAGAGTATCCTGACGCTGTTTTTAACACAGTTGTAATAAGAGGTTAATCCCTTGAGTGACATGGCGAAAAACCTAATACTCTGGCTGGTCATTGCCGTTGTGCTGATGTCAGTATTCCAGAGCTTTGGGCCCAGCGAGTCGAATGGCCGCAAGGTGGATTATTCTACCTTCCTGCAAGAGGTCAATCAGGACCAGGTTCGCGAAGCGCGTATCAACGGACGTGAGATCAACGTTACCAAGAAAGATAGTAACCGTTACACGACTTACATTCCGGTTAACGATCCGAAGCTGCTCGACAACCTGTTGACTAAAAACGTCAAAGTGGTTGGCGAACCGCCGGAAGAACCGAGCCTGCTGGCTTCCATCTTCATTTCCTGGTTCCCGATGCTTCTACTGATCGGCGTCTGGATATTCTTTATGCGTCAGATGCAGGGCGGCGGCGGAAAGGGCGCGATGTCCTTCGGCAAGAGCAAGGCCCGAATGCTGACCGAAGACCAGATCAAAACCACCTTTGCTGACGTTGCCGGTTGCGACGAAGCGAAAGAGGAAGTGGGCGAGCTGGTTGAATATCTGCGCGAACCGAGCCGTTTCCAGAAGCTGGGCGGTAAAATCCCGAAAGGCGTCCTGATGGTCGGCCCTCCGGGTACCGGTAAAACGCTGCTGGCGAAAGCTATCGCCGGCGAAGCAAAAGTGCCGTTCTTTACTATTTCCGGTTCTGACTTCGTAGAAATGTTCGTCGGTGTCGGCGCGTCTCGTGTACGCGACATGTTCGAACAAGCTAAGAAAGCAGCGCCTTGCATCATCTTCATCGATGAAATCGACGCCGTCGGTCGTCAGCGTGGTGCCGGTCTTGGCGGTGGTCACGATGAGCGTGAGCAGACCCTGAACCAGATGCTGGTTGAGATGGATGGTTTCGAAGGTAACGAAGGTATCATCGTTATCGCCGCGACTAACCGTCCGGACGTTCTGGACCCGGCATTGCTGCGTCCAGGCCGCTTCGACCGTCAGGTTGTCGTTGGTCTGCCGGATGTTCGTGGTCGTGAGCAGATCCTGAAAGTTCATATGCGTCGCGTACCGCTGGCGCCGGATATTGATGCGGCAATCATTGCCCGTGGTACTCCTGGCTTCTCCGGTGCTGACCTCGCGAACCTGGTGAACGAAGCTGCCCTGTTTGCTGCCCGTGGTAACAAACGCGTCGTTTCGATGGTTGAGTTCGAAAAAGCGAAAGACAAAATCATGATGGGTGCGGAACGTCGCTCCATGGTGATGACGGAAGCGCAGAAAGAATCGACCGCGTACCACGAAGCGGGCCACGCGATTATCGGTCGTCTGGTTCCAGAACACGATCCGGTACACAAAGTGACGATTATCCCGCGCGGCCGTGCGCTGGGTGTGACCTTCTTCCTGCCGGAAGGCGATGCTATCAGCGCCAGCCGTCAGAAACTGGAAAGTCAGATCTCCACTCTGTACGGCGGTCGTCTAGCGGAAGAGATTATCTACGGTGCTGAACATGTTTCTACCGGCGCGTCCAACGATATTAAAGTTGCGACTAACCTGGCGCGTAACATGGTCACCCAGTGGGGCTTCTCCGACAAACTCGGCCCGCTGCTGTATGCCGAAGAAGAGGGCGAAGTGTTCCTCGGACGTAGCGTCGCGAAAGCGAAGCATATGTCTGATGAAACCGCGCGTATTATCGACCAGGAAGTGAAATCGCTGATTGAGCGTAACTACGGTCGTGCTCGCCAACTGCTGAACGACAACATGGATATTCTGCACGCGATGAAAGATGCGCTCATGAAATATGAGACCATCGATGCGCCGCAGATTGACGACCTGATGGCTCGTCGTGATGTTCGTCCGCCGGCGGGTTGGGAAGAACCAGGTTCTTCTAACAACTCAGGCAACAATGGCACCCCGACGGCGCCGCGTCCGGTTGATGAGCCGCGTACGCCTAACCCGGGCAATACCATGTCGGAACAGCTGGGCGACAAATAAGTCTCCACGCTTTGCTAAAGCGCTCTGACTAATAAGGGCCGCAGCCTAATCCGCTGCGGCCCTTTTGTTTTTATGCGTCCGTTTGCAGCGGTTGGCTATGAGATCCTCTTTCGGAACATAGCTATGACGATGGCGTGCTATCGTCCATCGCGTAAAATGTTTTCGGGATGGTGGCGGCTTCAACACGCGCGGATGCGCCGTCTGTCTGATAATATTCATTTTTTGAATATTTAAACGCCGGGGCTTCATTATCCTGTTGAGGAATTGAATGATGTCACCGCCAGAATCTCTAAGATGGTGCGGGCCGAGCCCTGTCCGTACTACAACTGTACAAAACCATAGCGGAAAGAAAACATGCAATTACACGCCCAGGGGTCAACGCTCGATCTCTCCCATCCGCATGTGATGGGGATCCTTAACGTCACGCCAGATTCCTTCTCCGATGGCGGCAGTCATAATTCGTTGATAGAGGCGGTTAAGCACGCCAATCTGATGATTAACGCCGGGGCGACTATTATTGATATCGGTGGTGAATCAACCCGTCCTGGGGCGGGGGATGTCAGCGTCGAGGAAGAGCTGGCGCGGGTGATCCCGGTGGTAGAAGCGATTGCACAGCGTTTTGAAGTCTGGATCTCGGTTGATACCTCGAAAGCCGAAGTCATCCGCGAGTCCGCGCGCGCTGGCGCGCATATCATTAACGATATTCGCTCATTAACCGAGCCCGGCGCCCTGCAGGCCGCCGCGCAAACCGGGCTACCGGTGTGCCTGATGCATATGCAGGGGCAGCCGAAAACAATGCAGGAAGCGCCGAAGTACGACGATGTTTTTGCCGAGGTTGACCGTTTTTTTGCTGAACACATTGTGCGCTGCGAACAGGCGGGGATCGCAAAAGAAAAATTGTTGCTCGACCCGGGATTCGGATTCGGTAAAAATCTTTCCCATAACTATGAACTGCTTGCCCGACTTGGGGGGTTCCATCATTTTGGCCTCCCGCTGCTGGTGGGGATGTCGCGTAAGTCGATGGTGGGTCAGCTGTTGAACGTGGGGCCGTCGGAACGGCTGAGCGGCAGCTTGTCCTGCGCAGTCATTGCTGCAATGCAGGGCGCGCAGATAATTCGCGTCCATGATGTCAAAGAAACGGTAGAAGCGCTGCGCGTGGTGGAAGCCACCCTGGCCGCTAAGGAAAATAAACGTTATGAGTAACCGCAAATATTTTGGCACCGATGGTATTCGTGGCCGCGTTGGCGACGCGCCTATTACGCCTGAGTTCGTGCTGAAGCTGGGTTGGGCGGCAGGTAAAGTGCTGGCGCGCCATGGTTCACGTAAAATCATTATCGGCAAAGACACGCGAATTTCTGGCTATATGCTGGAATCCGCGCTGGAAGCTGGCCTGGCGGCTGCGGGGTTGTCCGCCTCGTTTACCGGCCCTATGCCGACGCCGGCAATCGCCTATCTGACCCGCGCCTTCCGCGCTGAAGCGGGAATCGTCATCTCTGCCTCTCATAACCCTTTCTATGACAACGGTATTAAATTCTTCTCTATCGAAGGCACTAAGCTTCCGGATGACGTCGAAGAAGCGATTGAAGCAGAGATGGAAAAAGAGCTGACCTGCGTTGATTCCGCTGAGCTTGGGAAAGCCAGCCGTATCGTCGATGCCGCCGGCCGTTATATTGAGTTTTGCAAAGGCACCTTCCCGAATGAGCTGAGCCTCGGCTCGCTGAAGGTGGTGGTGGATTGCGCCCACGGCGCGACTTACCACATTGCGCCAAATGTATTCCGCGAATTGGGCGCGCAGGTTATCGCGATGGGCTGTGAACCTGATGGGCTGAACATTAACGAAGAGGTCGGCGCAACCGACGTACGCGCGCTGCAGGCTCGCGTGCTGGCGGAAAAAGCCGATCTGGGTATTGCCTATGACGGTGATGGCGATCGCGTCATTATGGTTGACCATGAAGGCAACAAAGTCGATGGCGATCAGATCCTCTATATTATCGCCCGTGAAGGCCTGCGCCAGGGCCAGCTGCGCGGCGGCGCAGTCGGCACGCTGATGAGCAACATGGGGCTTGAGCTGGCGCTGAAGCAGCTTGGCATTCCGTTTACCCGCGCGAAAGTGGGTGACCGTTACGTGCTGGAAAAACTGCAGGAAAAAGGCTGGCGCATTGGCGCGGAAAACTCCGGCCATGTGATTCTGCTGGACAAAACCACCACCGGCGATGGCATTGTCGCCAGCCTGCAGGTCGTGGCGGCGATGGTGCGCAATCATATGAGCCTGCACGATCTGTGCAGCGGAATGAAAATGTTCCCGCAGATTCTGGTCAACGTGCGCTTTACCGAAGGCAGCGGCAATCCGCTGGAGCATGAAAGTGTGAAAGCGGTGACTGCCGAAGTAGAAGCTGCGCTGGGGAATCGTGGACGCGTGTTGCTGCGTAAATCCGGTACTGAACCGCTGATCCGCGTGATGGTTGAAGGCGAGCATGAAGCGCAGGTGAAGGAATTTGCCCACCGTATCGCCGATGCGGTTAAAAGCGTATAACTATCGCAGCTAAGTGATTAAAAAGGCGGCTCTTGCTGCCTTTTTAAGCATATAAAAACGCTTTTTGCTGTTTTTTTCCGCAGTTGATACAATACGCCAAAATTGCCCTTGCGAAGGTTATTCGCTTTGGTTAGTATTCACACCCGCTTCAGTGGGAAATATTAAAACGTCCCGCTTTATTGGTGAAGCACTTGGTATGCGGCGAATCCGCAAGGAACAGGTTGATTATGTACGAAGCTCTTTTAGTAATTTTCCTTATTGTAGCGATTGCCCTTGTTGGCCTGATCATGCTGCAGCAAGGTAAAGGCGCTGACATGGGAGCCTCCTTCGGAGCAGGCGCTTCTGGCACGTTGTTTGGTTCTAGCGGTTCTGGTAACTTCATGACCCGTATGACCGGCATTCTGGCCGCGCTGTTCTTCATCATCAGTCTGGCGCTGGGTAATATCAACAGTAACAAGACCAATAAAGGAAGCGAGTGGGATAATCTGAGTGCGCCGAAGTCTGAGCAGACTCAGCCAACCGCACCGGCTCAGCCGGCCAGCGATATCCCGCACTAAGTATTCTGTACCGAGGTGGTGGAATTGGTAGACACGCTACCTTGAGGTGGTAGTGCCCTAACGGGCTTGTGGGTTCGAGTCCCATCCTCGGTACCAATTTTCCAGAGAAAAGACGCTGAAAAGCGTCTTTTTTTGTTTTTGTTCCCTCTATGCGTTGTTTATTTATAAACAACACTCCGCTGGTTTTGATCCCCGAGAAATCGCTAAAGTCGCCCTCATCAATTTTGACGAGGTTCAGTGACGCCATGCGTACTTTAAAAGTAGTTATCATTGCCGGTATATTGGGCCTGGCCGGATGCAGCAGTCATTCGTCGCCAGAAACAGTAGACACATTGAATACCCTGCAGGTGCCGGTTATAAATAATTCCGCGGCCGCGCCGGAATCATCAACGGTCGTTAACTATTTTCAGGATAACAGCCTGCTTATCAGCAAGTTAAGCCAGTCACTCAAAAGCAACTATTTACAGGATGTAGATAAACGGGATGTCTTTGATAAAGATAGCGAGGCGTATCAGGTTTACGGGGCGTTAACCAAACTTGAGCAAATGGCTTCGATGAACGACGTCTACCGTAAAGAGAACAATATTGCGGGCTTGCAGGAAATTAATAAACTGCTGAAAACCATACCATCTCTTGCATAAAAAGAGGGATTGCCGGCAGGCAATCCCGTTTGCCGCGCTTAGAAACGGAAATTGAAACCTGCATAGGCGCCATCCGCCAGGACGTTATCGCGGTGGTCATGTTTCCCCGCCATATCAATGTAGCGATAGCCCGCTTCGATGCTCATGGATTTGATGATATTGACGCGTAAGCCGGCATTGGCTTCGAGGTATTCATCAACGCCGCTGGACATGGAATCCGGGGAATAATAAGCCTCACCGAACAAGGTAAAGAAATCGCCAAGCGGTAGTTGAGCGCCGCCGCCGAGGGCAATCGCATAGCCTTCATCGCCATCGTTCGGATTCAGATATACCGCTTTACCGCCGGCCGTCAGCAGGAACGGACCGAGATCAAAGTTATAACCCATGCCCAATCCCACTGTATCGCCATCGTTATCGCTATGCGCCCAGTTACCGTTAAAGGTCATTCCGGGAGCCTGCGGGTTAAAGCTGGCTGATAAATTGGTGAATTCTGAACCGGCTTCACCGTGAAGATTAACGGAAGCGAAGGCGGCGCTGCTGGCGCTCAGGGTCGCGATAAGCAGGATGGATTTCAATCTGAACATGCTCATTATTCATATTCCTTCGGGTAAAAAAATGCCCGATACGAGCGCTCGGGCAAAATTAACGGGTTTCTGGTTTAATAGTTATGTGCAGAATAGAAGCATTTATCGCCCGCCGTTACCGTTTATATGTTTAATTTTAAACAATGGCCAAGGGCGATAAGTTGCTGGTCAAGCGGGGACTAAAACTTCTCAGGCAGGGAGGTGATACTCTGTAAATAACCACCGCGGGCAAACTCGATATAGCCGCCCTTTTTCAACGCTGATAACACATTCAGAATACTGCTGCGCGACAAATGTGTGCGGTCCTGAATATATTCCAGCATGGATACCCGCGAGCGGGTCTCTTCAGGAAGCAGTAACATTTCCATTAAATGATTACGAATGACCGAATAAGTCCGCTGTTGTAATACTAAATCGTCGCGATACACCAAATAAGAGGTGTGGTAAGCCAGCAGCCGGGTGACCTCTTCCCACATGTTATGCTCACTGAAGAGTTGCATGGCTTTATCGCTGTCAATCCGCAGGATCTCCGTATCGACTTCCGCACGAAGGCCGTGGCTACGGCTGGGCTGCAGCATTTCGGCTACGCCAAACAGGTGCGGCTCATAGACGGTGACCATGAGTAATCTGTCCGATGAGCGAAAAATGGATAGCTCACCTTTCTTAAACAGATAGAGCTGGATTTTGCCTTTATATTCCCAGCTAAGCCTTTTCCTTGCGACCATATTTATTGGCGTGGCATGCGGTTCCAGCAACGACATCAGACGATTGATCGCGTCTTGCGGCCGAACGGGAGGTTTAATATTCATTGCGATCCTCTCGGTATAAGAGTACAGGTATTCGATAAATTATAGATGGTGATTATTAAAAATAGTGATGTCATAAACTATAACGATAAAGCAGAGTTGTTATTTAGGATTTATTGCGGAAATAAAAAAGCCGGCGGGTTAGCGCCGGCTGGAGAGTTTGGCTTCGCGGTTTATTTATCGCGATTTTCCAGGTTTTCAACCTGTGGCAGACCGGTGGCGGAAGACGCGCTGAGTAGCCCGGATTGGGCATAGCCGAATAGCTTCTCACGGGTATCGGTAATGTCCAGGTTGCGCATGGTCAGCTGGCCGATACGATCTTCAGCGGTAAACATGGAATCGCCTTTTTCCATGGTCAGACGCTCTGCTTTATAGGTCAGGTTGTCTGACACGGTATTCAGGATTGAGTAGTCGTTGCCGCGACGCAGTTCCAGAGTCACTTCGCCGGTGATCTGACTGGCGACCCAACGCTGCAGCGAATCGCGCAGCATCAGCGCCTGGGAATCGAACCAGCGACCCTGATAGAGCAGGCGACCCAACTGACGGCCATGAGCATGATATTGCTCAATGGTATCTTCGTTGTGGATACCAGTCAGCAGGCGCTCGTAGGCGATATGCAGCAGTGCCATCCCCGGAGCTTCATAGATGCCACGGCTTTTCGCTTCGATGATGCGGTTTTCAATCTGATCGCTCATGCCCAGACCGTGGCGACCGCCGATGCGGTTAGCTTCCAGCATCAGTTCGACGTCATCGCTGAACGTTTTGCCATTCAGCGCAACCGGATGACCCTGTTCAAAACGCACGGTCACTTCTTCAGCGGCGATTTTTACGCTTTCATCCCAGAACTTCACACCCATAATCGGGTTGACGATTTTCACGCTGGAATTAAGGAATTCGAGATCTTTTGCTTCGTGCGTCGCGCCCAGCATGTTGGAATCGGTGGAATAGGCTTTCTCGACAGACATTTTGTAGTCGAATCCGCAGGCTATCATAAACTCGGACATTTCATGACGGCCGCCCAGTTCATCAATGAAATCGCTATCCAGCCACGGCTTGTAGATCTGAAGTTCCGCATTGGTCAGCAGGCCGTAGCGATAAAAACGCTCGATATCGTTGCCTTTATAGGTGCTACCGTCGCCCCAGATGTTGACGCCATCTTCTTTCATTGCGGCAACCAGCATGGTGCCGGTCACGGCTCGGCCCAGCGGCGTGGTGTTGAAATAGGTTAAGCCGCCGGTGGTGTTATGGAATGCGCCGCACTGAATCGCTGCGATGCCTTCCGCCACCAGTTGTTTACGGCAATCAATCAGACGAGCGCCTTCTGCGCCATACTCTTTCGCACGACGCGGAATGGCCTCGTAGTCGTCTTCGTCAGGCTGGCCCAGGTTCGCGGTATATGCATAAGGAACCGCGCCTTTTTTACGCATCCACAGCAGGGCGGCGCTGGTATCCAGCCCACCGGAGAAAGCAATACCAATACGTTGACCAACCGGGAGATGCTTAAGAATCGTCGTCATAAAATAAAACCCTGCTAGATAGACTGTGGTGAGTTCGACTCAACAACAAATTTGCATTTTTATGCACTAATTGTGAGTTTTCATTTAATCATCTTTTGCTGGCGACAGGAAGAGCCTGATGGTGATTTTGCTAAAAAAGCCTGAAATGCCAGCATAAACGGCAAGCGGGTGGTGTAAAATGGATGTTGACAAAATATATGATTTATCGATACAATTCACCACGATTTTATGTCCCGTCCTCGGTACCAAATCCCAGCAGTATTTGCGTCTTTTACTCAGAAAGAGTAAAATATGCCACGTTTCAGGCGCGGGGTGGAGCAGCCTGGTAGCTCGTCGGGCTCATAACCCGAAGGTCGTCGGTTCAAATCCGGCCCCCGCAACCACTTTCCCATTAAGTACTTTTTCAAATATACTGTGAGGACTAGGTCCTTCGTAGCCGGATTTGAAAGAATTCTTCTGGAAGGTGTTCCAGATCGCAATTGCGGTCTCAGGGTTCAGTTATCTAAAGCCCCGATTTATCGGGGTTTTTTGTTATCTGACTTCAGAATAACTGGGCTATACGCCCTTTTTTTATGTCTTGGGGGTGGGTTTGTCCACATTAGAGCAAAAATTAACAGAGATGCTCACTGCGCCAGTTGAAGCGCTTGGCTTTGAGCTGGTCGGCATCGAATTTATTCGCGGTCGCACATCCACACTGCGCATCTATATTGATAGTGAAGATGGCATCAATGTTGATGATTGTGCTGATGTGAGCCACCAGGTCAGTGCTGTCATGGATGTCGAAGATCCAATCACCGTCGCTTACAACCTGGAAGTCTCTTCGCCTGGTCTCGACCGTCCGATGTTTACTGCTGAACACTATCAACGTTTCACCGGTGAAGAAGTTTCGCTGGTGCTGCGTATGGCGGTACAGAACCGTCGTAAATGGCAGGGCATTATCAAAGCGGTAGACGGTGAGATGATCACGGTAACCGTCGAAGGCAAAGATGAAGTGTTCGCGCTGAGTAACATCCAGAAGGCGAACCTGGTTCCCCACTTTTAACAGTCTGGATTGAGGTGAAAGGCCCCGATGAACAAAGAAATTTTGGCTGTTGTTGAAGCCGTTTCCAACGAAAAAGCGCTGCCGCGCGAGAAGATTTTCGAAGCGTTGGAAAGCGCTCTGGCAACGGCGACCAAGAAAAAATACGAACAAGAGATCGACGTTCGCGTAGAAATCGACCGTAAAAGCGGTGATTTCGACACCTTCCGTCGCTGGCTGGTGGTTGAAGAGGTCACTCAACCGACTCGCGAGATCACGCTGGAAGCCGCGCGTTACGAAGATGAAAGCATGAACGTCGGCGACTACGTTGAAGATCAGATTGAATCTGTCACCTTCGACCGTATCACCACGCAGACCGCTAAACAGGTTATCGTACAGAAAGTACGTGAAGCTGAGCGCGCGATGGTTGTCGATCAGTTCCGCGAGCACGAAGGCGAGATCATCACCGGCGTGGTGAAAAAAGTAAACCGTGACAACATCACTCTGGATCTGGGCAGCAACGCTGAAGCCGTGATCCTGCGTGAAGATATGCTGCCGCGTGAAAACTTCCGTCCGGGCGACCGTATTCGCGGCGTACTGTACGCCGTTCGTCCGGAAGCGCGCGGCGCGCAACTGTTCGTGACTCGCTCCAAACCGGAGATGCTGGTCGAACTGTTCCGCATTGAAGTGCCGGAAATTGGCGAAGAAGTGCTGGAAATCAAAGCCGCGGCCCGCGATCCGGGTTCTCGTGCGAAAATCGCCGTGAAAACCAATGACAAGCGTATCGACCCGGTTGGCGCTTGCGTAGGTATGCGCGGTGCGCGCGTTCAGGCGGTTTCTACCGAGCTTGGCGGCGAGCGCATCGATATCGTCTTGTGGGATGATAACCCGGCGCAGTTCGTGATTAACGCCATGGCGCCGGCTGACGTCGCGTCCATCGTGGTGGATGAAGATAAACACACCATGGACATCGCGGTAGAAGCGGGCAACCTGGCGCAGGCGATCGGCCGTAACGGCCAGAACGTCCGCCTGGCATCACAGCTCAGCGGCTGGGAACTCAACGTCATGACCGTTGATGACCTGCAGGCTAAGCACCAGGCTGAAGCCCATGCCGCTATCGATACCTTCACCAAATATCTCGATATTGATGAAGATTTCGCAACCGTACTGGTTGAAGAGGGCTTCTCCTCGCTGGAAGAACTGGCCTATGTGCCGATGAAAGAACTGCTGGAAATCGACGGCCTTGACGAAGCGACCGTTGAAGCACTTCGTGAGCGTGCGAAAAACGCACTGACTACACTGGCGCTGGCTCAGGAAGAAAGCCTGGGAGACAACAAACCTGCCGACGATTTACTGAATCTGGAAGGTTTGGACCGTGCTCTGGCGTTTAAGCTGGCTGCCCGTGGTGTTTGTACGCTGGAAGATCTCGCCGAACAGGGCGTTGATGACCTGGCTGATATCGAAGGTATGACCGACGAGAAAGCTGGTGAACTCATCATGGCTGCTCGCAACATTTGTTGGTTCGGCGACGAAGCGTAATAAACTGTAGCAGGAAGGAACAGCATGACAGATGTGACTATTAAAGCGCTGGCCTCAGAAATTCAGACCTCTGTGGATCGCCTGATACAGCAATTTGCTGATGCAGGTATTCGCAAATCGGCTGATGATTCTGTGACCGCGCAAGAGAAGCAAACCTTGTTAACGCACCTGAACCGTGAACACGGCTCGGCGCCTGACAAGCTGACGTTGCAGCGTAAAACGCGCAGCACGTTGAATATTCCAGGTACCGGTGGAAAGAGTAAATCGGTACAAATCGAAGTCCGCAAGAAACGCACCTTTGTGAAACGCGATCCGCAAGAGGCTGAACGCCTGGCCGCGGAAGAGCAGGCGCAGCGTGAAGCGGAAGAGCAAGCCCGTCGTGAAGCTGAAGAAGCAGCTAAGCGCGAGGCGCAATTAAAAGCTGAACGTGAGGCCGCAGAACAAGCTAAACGTGAAGTCGCTGAAAAAGCGAAACGTGAAGCCGCGGAAAAAGACAAAGTGAGCAATCAACATACCGACGAAATGACCAAGACCGCCCAGGCTGAAAAGACCCGCCGTGAGAACGAAGCAGCGGAGCTGAAGCGCAAATCGGAAGAAGAAGCACGCCGCAAACTTGAAGAAGAAGCGCGCCGTGTAGCGGAAGAAGCACGCCGTATGGCTGAAGAAAATGAAAAAAACTGGAGTGAAACTCCGGAAACCCCAGAAGAAACGACCGACTATCACGTAACCACGTCTCAGCATGCGCGTCAGGCTGAAGATGATAACGATCGTGAAGTTGAAGGCGGTCGCGGCCGTGGCCGTAACAGCAAAGCTGCTCGCCCGGCGAAGAAAGGCAACAAACACGCTGAATCGAAAGCTGACCGTGAAGAAGCCCGTGCGGCCGTTCGCGGCGGTAAAGGCGGCAAACATCGCAAAGGTTCTTCTCTGCAGCAGGGCTTCCAGAAGCCGGCTCAGGCCGTTAACCGCGATGTTGTGATCGGCGAAACCATCACCGTTGGCGAGCTGGCCAACAAAATGGCGGTCAAAGGTTCTCAGGTCATCAAAGCGATGATGAAACTGGGCGCGATGGCGACCATCAACCAGGTCATCGACCAGGAAACCGCTCAGCTGGTTGCCGAAGAGATGGGCCACAAAGTTATCCTGCGTCGTGAAAACGAGCTGGAAGAAGCAGTAATGAGCGACCGTGACACCGGCGCTGCGGCAGAACCGCGCGCACCGGTAGTGACCATCATGGGTCACGTTGACCACGGTAAAACCTCTCTGCTGGACTACATTCGTTCTACTAAGGTCGCCTCCGGCGAAGCGGGTGGTATTACCCAGCACATCGGCGCATACCACGTAGAAACTGACAACGGCATGATCACCTTCCTGGACACCCCGGGCCACGCCGCGTTTACCTCCATGCGTGCTCGTGGTGCGCAGGCGACGGATATCGTGGTTCTGGTGGTGGCGGCAGACGACGGCGTGATGCCGCAGACTGTGGAAGCTATCCAGCACGCCAAAGCGGCGCAGGTGCCGGTAGTGGTTGCAGTGAACAAGATCGATAAGCCGGAAGCGGATATGGATCGCGTGAAGAACGAACTCTCCCAGTACGGCGTGATGCCGGAAGAGTGGGGCGGCGAAGCGCAGTTCATCCCAGTATCGGCGAAAGTTGGTACCGGTATCGACGACCTGCTGAACGCTATCCTGCTGCAGGCTGAAGTTCTCGAACTGAAAGCGGTACGTAACGGTATGGCGAGCGGTGCGGTTATCGAATCCTTCCTGGATAAAGGTCGTGGTCCGGTAGCTACCGTTCTGGTTCGCGAAGGTACTCTGCACAAGGGCGATATCGTACTGTGTGGCTTTGAATATGGCCGCGTACGTGCGATGCGTGACGAACTGGGTCGCGAAGTGCTGGAAGCGGGTCCGTCCATTCCGGTGGAAATCCTCGGTCTGTCCGGCGTTCCGGCTGCGGGTGATGAAGTTACCGTCGTTCGTGACGAGAAAAAAGCGCGTGAGGTTGCGCTGTATCGTCAGGGCAAATTCCGTGAAGTTAAACTGGCTCGCCAGCAGAAATCTAAACTGGAAAACATGTTCGCTAACATGACCGAAGGCGAAGTTCACGAAGTGAACATCGTGCTGAAAGCGGACGTGCAGGGTTCTGTCGAAGCGATTTCCGATTCCTTGCTGAAACTGTCTACCGACGAAGTGAAAGTGAAGATCATCGGTTCCGGCGTAGGTGGTATCACCGAAACCGACGCGACCCTGGCTGCCGCTTCCAACGCGATTCTGGTTGGCTTCAACGTTCGTGCCGATGCTTCCGCACGTAAAGTTATCGAGTCAGAAAGCCTGGATCTGCGTTACTACTCCGTCATCTATAACCTGATCGACGAAGTGAAAGCGGCGATGAGCGGTATGCTGTCTCCGGAACTGAAACAGCAGATCATTGGTCTGGCTGAAGTGCGTGATGTCTTCAAATCGCCGAAATTCGGCGCCATCGCGGGCTGTATGGTTACCGAAGGTACGATTAAACGTCACAACCCAATTCGCGTACTGCGCGACAACGTGGTTATCTATGAAGGCGAGCTGGAATCCCTGCGCCGCTTCAAAGATGACGTTAACGAAGTTCGTAACGGTATGGAATGTGGTATCGGCGTGAAGAACTACAACGACGTTCGCGTTGGCGATATGATCGAAGTGTTCGAAATCATCGAAATCCAGCGTAGCATCGATTAATCGTCAGATAGCTAAGCGTAGGCCGGGTAAGCGAAGCGCCACCCGGCAATAATTTTAAAAAGGGGCTTTTGGCCCCTTTTTTGTCTTTATTCTGGAGAATTTATTATGGCGAAAGAATTCGGTCGCCCGCAGCGCGTGGCCCAGGAGATGCAAAAAGAAATTGCCATCATCCTGCAGCGTGAAATCAAAGACCCGCGTCTGGGCATGATGACCACCGTTTCCGGCGTAGAAATGTCCCGTGACCTGGCCTATGCCAAAGTGTATGTCACTTTCCTTAACGACAAAGATGAAGCCGCGGTGAAAGCGGGCATCAAAGCGTTGCAGGAAGCGTCTGGTTTTATCCGCTCTCTGCTGGGCAAAGCGATGCGCCTGCGCATCGTGCCGGAACTGACTTTCTTCTACGACAACTCGCTGGTCGAAGGGATGCGCATGTCCAATCTGGTTACCAGCGTGGTGAAACACGACGATGAGCGTCGTGTGAACCCGGACGACAGCAAGGAGGACTAATGAGTCGTCCTCGTCGTCGCGGCCGCGACGTGCACGGCGTATTGCTGCTGGATAAGCCTCAGGGCGCCTCCAGCAACGATGTGCTGCAGAAAGTAAAACGTATTTATAATGCCAACCGCGCTGGCCATACCGGCGCGCTGGATCCGCTGGCGACCGGTATGCTGCCGGTCTGCCTTGGCGAAGCGACTAAGTTTTCCCAGTATCTGCTGGATTCTGATAAGCGTTATCGCGTGATCGCCAAACTTGGTCAGCGTACGGATACCTCCGACGCCGATGGCCAGGTGGTGGAGGAACGCCCGCTAACCTTTAACGAAGAACAGCTGGCGGCGGCGCTGGATAGCTTCCGCGGCGAGACTCAGCAGGTGCCGTCGATGTACTCGGCGCTGAAATATCAGGGTAAAAAGCTGTACGAATACGCTCGTCAGGGCATTGAGGTTCCGCGTGAAGCCCGGCCGATTACGGTCTATGAGCTGCTGTTTATTCGCCATGAAGGCGATGAACTGGAGCTTGAGATCCACTGTTCGAAAGGTACCTACATCCGTACGATTATCGATGATTTGGGCGAGAAGCTTGGCTGCGGGGCGCACGTGATTTTCCTGCGTCGCCTGGCGGTGAGCAAATACCCGGTCGAGCGGATGGTGACCCTGGAGCAACTGCAGGCGCTGGTCGAACAGGCGGCGGCAGAGGATATTCCCGCCGCTCAACTGCTTGACCAGCTGCTGATGCCGATGGATAGCCCAGCGTCGGATTACCCGCTGGTTCATATTCCGGAAACTTCCGCGGTCTACTTTAAAAACGGTAACCCGGTTCGTCAGTCAGGCGCGCCGCTGAACGGGCTGGTGCGAGTGATGGAAAGCGAGTCCGGCAAGTTCCTCGGTATGGGCGAAATCGACGATGAAGGCCGCGTCGCGCCTCGTCGTCTGGTGGTGGAATACCCACAGTAAGCGCTTTTGTTGCGATAAAAGCCTGCTACGAGTAGAATATCGCCGCTTAACGTCCGCTAAAGTGTTTTAACATTTTCGGGCGTTGCATCAGGGGTTGCTGAATTAGAGATCGGCACCCTTTCTTTACTTATAATTTTGGAGTTTGAAAATGTCTCTAAGCGTTGAAGCTAAAGCACAAATCGTTTCTGAGTTCGGTCGTGGCGCAAACGACAGCGGTTCTACTGAAGTTCAGGTTGCACTGCTGACTGCACAGATCAACCACCTGCAGGGTCACTTTGCAGAGCACAAAAAAGATCACCACAGCCGTCGTGGTCTGCTGCGCATGGTTTCTCAGCGTCGTAAACTGCTCGACTACCTGAAACGTAAAGATGTTGCACGTTACTCTTCGCTGATCGAGCGTCTGGGTCTGCGTCGCTAATTCTGCGAGTTTCAGAAAAAGGGGCCTCACGGCCCCTTTTTTCGACCAGGCGGCAGCAATTCATTAAAAACTCATGTATTGTTGCTATTAATGATCTTCATGCAGAGGTTCGCGCGGCTAATGAGAGGCTTCATCCGCAGGGGCGGGTAAAGGTTGTCATTAGTCGCGAGGATGCAGAGGATCGGGTCATCAGGCGCGATATCGTAGATATGGCGTCATTTTTAGATAAAAGGATAGAATTTTGCTTAATCCGATCGTTCGTAAATTCCAGTACGGCCAGCACACCGTAACCCTGGAAACCGGCATGATGGCGCGCCAGGCAACGGCCGCTGTGATGGTTAGCATGGATGACACCGCGGTATTCGTTACCGTTGTGGGTCAGAAAAAAGCGAAGCCGGGCCAGGACTTCTTCCCGCTGACTGTTAACTACCAGGAGCGTACCTACGCTGCCGGTAAAATCCCAGGTGGCTTCTTCCGTCGTGAAGGCCGTCCAAGCGAAGGCGAAACCCTGATCGCGCGTCTGATTGACCGCCCGGTTCGTCCGCTGTTCCCGGAAGGCTTCGTTAATGAAGTCCAGGTTATCGCTACCGTTGTTTCCGTTAACCCGCAGGTTAACCCGGATATCGTCGCGATGATCGGCGCTTCCGCAGCGCTGTCGCTGTCCGGTATTCCGTTCAATGGCCCAATCGGCGCCGCTCGCGTGGGTTACATCAACGACCAGTACGTACTGAACCCAACCCAGGAAGAGCTGAAGTCCAGCAAACTGGATCTGGTGGTTGCCGGTACCGAAGCGGCCGTACTGATGGTTGAATCCGAAGCTGAACTGCTGAGCGAAGACCAGATGCTGGGCGCGGTGGTCTTTGGCCACGAGCAGCAGCAGGTTGTTATTCAGAACATCAACGACCTGGTGAAAGAAGCCGGTAAACCGCGTTGGGACTGGCAGCCGGAAGTGGTTGACGCCGCCCTGAACGCGCGCGTTGCTGCGCTGGCTGAATCCCGCCTGAGCGATGCTTACCGTATCACCGACAAACAAGAGCGTTACGCTCAGGTTGACGTCATCAAATCTGAAACCATCGCGACGCTGGTTGCCGAAGATGAAACCCTGGACGCCAACGAACTGGGTGAAA
The DNA here is from genome assembly GCF_040064495.1 of Klebsiella sp. CN_Kp097. Taxonomy (NCBI): domain Bacteria; kingdom Pseudomonadati; phylum Pseudomonadota; class Gammaproteobacteria; order Enterobacterales; family Enterobacteriaceae; genus Klebsiella; species Klebsiella sp. CN_Kp097. The sequence goes on from NZ_JBEAIL010000002.1 coordinate 93,414, forward strand.
TCCTGCACGCTATCGAGAAAAACGTCGTTCGTAGCCGCGTACTGGCAGGCGAGCCGCGTATCGATGGCCGCGAAAAAGACATGATCCGTGGTCTGGACGTTCGTACCGGCGTACTGCCGCGTACTCACGGTTCCGCACTGTTTACCCGTGGCGAAACTCAGGCGCTGGTTACCGCGACTCTGGGTACCGCACGCGACGCGCAGAACATCGACGAACTGATGGGCGAGCGCACGGACTCCTTCCTGTTCCACTACAACTTCCCTCCGTACTCCGTAGGTGAAACTGGCATGGTTGGTTCTCCGAAGCGTCGTGAAATCGGTCACGGTCGTCTGGCTAAGCGCGGCGTTCTGGCCGTAATGCCGACAATCGACGAATTCCCGTACACCGTTCGCGTGGTATCTGAAATCACCGAATCCAACGGTTCTTCTTCCATGGCTTCCGTCTGTGGCGCATCTCTGGCGCTGATGGACGCTGGCGTGCCGGTGAAAGCCGCCGTTGCGGGTATCGCAATGGGTCTGGTGAAAGAAGGCGATAACTTCGTCGTACTGTCCGACATTCTGGGTGACGAAGACCACCTTGGCGATATGGACTTCAAAGTTGCGGGTTCTCGCGACGGTATCTCTGCGCTGCAGATGGATATTAAAATTGAAGGTATCACCAAAGAAATCATGCAGGTTGCTCTGAACCAGGCTAAAGGTGCGCGTCTGCACATCCTGGGCGTGATGGAACAGGCGATTAACGCGCCGCGCGGCGATATCTCCGAATTCGCACCGCGTATCCACACCATCAAGATCAACCCGGACAAGATCAAAGACGTTATCGGTAAAGGCGGTTCTGTTATCCGTGCCCTGACCGAAGAAACCGGCACCACCATCGAAATCGAAGATGACGGTACCGTGAAGATCGCAGCGACCGACGGTGACAAAGCGCAGCACGCTATCCGCCGTATCGAAGAGATCACCGCTGAGATCGAAGTTGGCCGTATCTACAATGGTAAAGTGACCCGTATCGTTGACTTTGGCGCATTCGTTGCCATCGGCGGCGGTAAAGAAGGTCTGGTTCACATCTCTCAGATCGCTGACAAGCGCGTTGAGAAAGTGACTGATTACCTGCAGATGGGTCAGGAAGTACCGGTTAAGGTTCTGGAAGTTGACCGTCAGGGCCGCGTACGTCTGAGCATTAAAGAAGCAACTGAGCAGGCTCAGCCAGCTAACGCGCCGGAAGCTCCGGCCGCAGAGCAGGGCGAGTAAGGTTGCCGATTGCCCTCCGCTTCGGCGGAGGGTCTATTCCGGGCAGGATGCCTTTTTGCAGCCGGGGAACTGGACGTTCATCCAATCGTTGTCTTCGGGAGTGGGAAATGAAGCCTTTTCTGCGCTGGTGTTTCGTGGCGACAGCTCTCACGCTGGCAGGATGCAGCAACTCTGCCTGGCGTAAGGACGCCGTCCTCGCGGTACCATTGCAACCGACTTTGCAGCAAGAAGTGATTCTGGCGCGCATGGAACAAATTCTTGCCAGTCGGGCTTTAACCGATGACGAACGCGCACAGCTTTTATATGAGCGCGGAGTGTTGTATGATAGTCTCGGTCTGAGGGCATTAGCGCGAAATGATTTTTCACAAGCGCTGGCAATCCGACCCGATATGCCTGAAGTATTCAATTACTTAGGCATTTATTTAACGCAGGCAGGCAATTTTGATGCTGCCTATGAAGCGTTTGATTCTGTACTTGAGCTTGATCCAACTTACAACTACGCGCACTTAAATCGCGGCATCGCTCTGTATTACGGTGGCCGTGCTAAGTTAGCGCAAGATGATCTGCTGGCGTTTTATCAAGACGATCCCAATGATCCTTTCCGCAGTCTGTGGTTATACCTCGCCGAGCGTAAGCTTGATGAGAAGCAGGCGCTTGAAGCACTGAAACAGCGCTTCAACAAGTCGGACAAAGAGCAATGGGGATGGAACATTGTCGAGTTCTACCTTGGCGACATTAGCGAAAAAGAGCTGATGACCCGTCTGAAGGCAGACGCAACGGATAACACCTCGCTCGCTGAGCATCTCAGTGAAACCAACTTCTATTTAGGTAAGTACTACCTAAGTCTGGGGGACAAGGACAGCGCTACGGCACTGTTCAAACTGGCGGTCGCTAACAACGTTCATAACTACGTTGAGCACCGATACGCATTGTTGGAATTATCGCTCTTGGGCCAGGAGCAAGATGACCTGGCAGAATCGGACCAGCAATAGCTGACGAACACTCATCAGCCCTTTTTTTGATTGCCATCACCTTCGCGGGTGAGGGCGTTGTTGTTCGTTAATACACCTACTTTGAGCCGGTTCACACTTTTCAATGAAAATTACTCTAAATTTTCACGATGAGTTATGTAGACTGGCCGCCATTAATTTTGAGGCACACGTACTACATGGCTGAATTCGAAACCACTTTTGCAGATCTGGGCCTGAAGGCTCCTATCCTTGAAGCGCTTAACGATCTGGGTTACGAAAAACCATCTCCGATCCAGGCTGAGTGCATTCCGCATCTGCTGGACGGCCGCGACGTTCTGGGTATGGCCCAGACCGGTAGTGGTAAGACCGCAGCGTTCTCTTTACCGCTGCTGAACAACATCGATCCTGAGCTGAGAGCACCGCAGATTCTGGTGCTGGCGCCGACCCGCGAACTGGCGGTACAGGTTGCTGAAGCAATGACGGAATTCTCTAAACATATGCGCGGCGTAAACGTGGTTGCCCTGTACGGCGGCCAGCGTTATGACGTGCAGCTGCGCGCCCTGCGTCAGGGGCCGCAGATCGTTGTCGGTACCCCGGGTCGTCTGCTGGACCACCTGAAGCGCGGTACGCTGGATCTCTCTAAACTGAGCGGTCTGGTACTGGACGAAGCAGATGAAATGCTGCGCATGGGCTTTATCGAAGACGTAGAAACTATCATGGCGCAGATCCCGGAAGGTCATCAGACCGCTCTGTTCTCCGCCACGATGCCGGAAGCGATTCGTCGCATTACCCGCCGCTTCATGAAAGAGCCGCAGGAAGTGCGCATTCAGTCCAGCGTCACCACGCGCCCGGACATCAGCCAGAGCTACTGGACTGCTTACGGCATGCGTAAAAACGAAGCGCTGGTGCGTTTCCTGGAAGCGGAAGACTTTGATGCGGCGATTATCTTCGTGCGTACCAAAAACGCGACCCTGGAAGTGGCAGAAGCGCTGGAGCGTAGCGGCTATAACAGCGCCGCGCTGAACGGCGATATGAACCAGGCGCTGCGTGAGCAGACTCTGGAGCGCCTGAAAGACGGTCGTCTGGATATCTTGATCGCCACCGACGTTGCGGCCCGTGGCCTGGACGTTGAGCGTATCAGCCTGGTTGTTAACTATGACATCCCGATGGATTCCGAATCTTACGTTCACCGTATCGGCCGTACCGGTCGTGCGGGTCGTGCGGGTCGCGCGCTGCTGTTCGTTGAGAACCGTGAGCGTCGCCTGCTGCGTAACATCGAACGTACGATGAAGTTGACGATCCCTGAAGTAGAACTGCCGAACGCAGAACTGCTGGGCAAACGTCGTCTGGAGAAATTCGCCGCTAAAGTTCAGCAGCAGCTGGAAAGCAGCGATCTGGACCAGTACCGTGCGCTGCTGGCTAAAATCCAGCCGACCGCGGAAGGCGAAGAGCTGGACGTGGAAACGCTGGCCGCTGCGCTGCTGAAAATGGCCCAGGGCGAACGTTCTCTGATCGTTCCGCCGGATGCGCCGATGCGTCCGCGTCGTGAATTCCGCGATCGTGATGACCGTTTCGAACGTCGTGGCGACCGTAATGACCGCGGCCCGCGCGGCGATCGTGAAGATCGTCCGAAGCGTGAGCGTCGTGACGTGGGTGAAATGGAACTGTACCGCATTGAAGTGGGCCGTGATGACGGCGTTGAAGTTCGTCATATCGTTGGCGCGATCGCTAACGAAGGCGACATCAGCAGCCGCTACATCGGCAACATCAAGCTGTTCGGTTCTCACTCTACCATCGAACTGCCGAAAGGTATGCCGGGCGAAGTGCTGCAGCACTTTACTCGTACCCGCATCCTGAACAAGCCGATGAACATGCAGCTGCTGGGCGATGCGCAGCCGCGCACCGAACGTCGTGGCGGCGGCGAGCGTCGTGAAGGCGGTCGTGGCTTCGGCGGCGAGCGTCGTGAAGGCGGTCGTAGCTTCGGTGGCGAACGTCGTGAAGGCGGTCGTGGTGAAGGTCGTCGTTTCAGCGGCGAACGTCGTGAAGGCGGCCGCGCGCCGCGTCGTGACGATGCTTCCGCGCCGCGCCGTGATGATTCCGCGGGTCGTCGTCGTTTCGGTGGCGATGCGTAATAAGCGCAATCCGTTAGCGTAAAGTAAATAATACAGCCCCGATCGTCATGATTGGGGCTTTTTTTATTTCTTTTGTACTCGTGTACTGGTACAGTGCGTCATGCTTAACGTGAGCGAAGTATTTTCGACTGGAGATTTCGGCAAATGGCGACACTAACCACTACGGCCACCCGACCGTCTTTATTTGGCGGCGTGGTGATTATCGGCGGCACAATTATTGGCGCGGGCATGTTCTCGCTGCCGGTGGTCATGTCCGGCGCGTGGTTTTTCTGGTCGCTGGCGGCGCTGGTTTTTACCTGGTTCTGCATGCTGCACTCCGGTTTGATGATTCTGGAAGCCAACCTTAACTACCGGATTGGCTCCAGCTTCGACACCATTACCAAAGACCTGCTCGGCAAAGGCTGGAATCTGGTGAACGGCGTGTCGATCGCCTTTGTGCTGTATATCCTGACCTACGCCTATATTTCGGCGAGCGGTTCGATCCTGCACCACACCTTCAGTGAAATGTCGCTGAACGTACCGGCGCGCGCTGCGGGCTTCGGCTTTGCGCTGCTGGTGGCCTTTATCGTCTGGATGAGCACGAAAGCGGTGAGCCGCATGACGGCTATCGTACTGGGCGCTAAGGTGATTACCTTCTTCCTGACCTTCGGCAGCCTGTTGGGGCACGTTGAGCCGACGACGCTGTTTAACGTCGTGGAGAAGAATGCCTCCTATGCGCCATACCTGCTGATGACGCTGCCGTTCTGCCTGGCCTCGTTTGGCTATCACGGTAACGTGCCGAGCCTGATGAAATATTATGGTAAGGATCCGCGCACCATTACCCGCTGTCTGATTTACGGTACGCTACTGGCGCTGGGTCTGTATGTGGTCTGGCTGCTGGTGACGATGGGGAATATCCCTCGTCCGCAGTTTATCGGTATCGCCCAGAAGGGCGGTAACATTGATGTGCTGGTGCAGGCGCTGAGCGGCGTGCTGAATAGCCGCGGTCTGGATCTGCTGCTGGTGGTGTTCTCCAACTTTGCCGTCGCCAGTTCCTTCCTCGGCGTAACGCTGGGGCTGTTCGATTATCTCGCTGATCTGTTTGGCTTTGACGATAGCGCGATGGGACGCTTTAAAACCGCGCTGTTGACCTTTATCCCGCCGATGATCGGTGGGCTGGTGAAACCAGATGGTTTCCTTTACGCCATCGGCTATGCCGGCCTGGCGGCGACGGTATGGGCGGCGATTGTGCCGGCGCTGCTGGCTCGCGCTTCGCGTAAACGCTTCGGCAGCCCACAGTTCCGTGTTTGGGGCGGAAAACCGATGATTGCGCTGATCCTGCTGTTCGGGCTCGGCAACGCGGTGGTGCATTTCCTGTCGAGCTTTAATCTGTTGCCGGTTTATCAATAACCGCATTGCCCGGTGGCGTGACGCGCACCGGGCTTACCACGTCGCTAACCTAACAATTCCTCTTTCACCTGCATCGCTAAATCAAACGAATGCAGGCGTGCCTGGTGGTCGAAGATCTGGCCGTTGACCATGATTTCGTCCGCTTCCGTTTCGCGAAGAATCGACGCTAACCCATGGCGAACTTTGGTCTTATCGCCAACCAGCGACATGCTCAATGCCTGCTGTACACCATACTGCTCGGACGCTGACCACAGTTGATGCATATTTTCCACCGGCGGCGGCAACTGCCCGGTTTCACCGCGGCGCAGTTTAACGAAGGCCTGCTGCATCGAGGTAAAGAGGAACTCCGCATCGCGATTACTATCGGCGGCGATAATATTGATACATACCATCGCGTACGGTTTTTCCAGCCGCGCCGAAGGTTTGAAGTTGCTGCGGTACAGATGCAGCGCCTGGAATAGCATGTCCGGCGCGAAGTGAGAGGCGAAGGCAAACGGCAGACCAAGCTGCGCCGCCAGCTGCGCGCTGTACAGGCTTGAGCCCAGCAGCCACACCGGAATTCGTTCGCCATAGCCGGGAACCGGGCGCACCTGCGGATTAGCCTCTCGGGCATCAAACCAGTCCACCAACTCCGCCACATCGCGCGGGAAATTATCGACATCGCCGCTCATATGGCGACGCAGCGCGCGCATGGTCGGCTGATCGCTGCCCGGCGCGCGGCCAAGGCCGAGATCGATACGTCCGGGATACAGCGTATTCAGGGTGCCGAACTGTTCGGCGATCACCAGCGGCGAATGGTTTGGCAACATTACGCCACCGGATCCCAGATGCAGGGTGGTGGTATTGGCGGCAAGATAGCCAATCAACACCGAGGTCGCCGCGCTGGCAATACCCACCATATTATGGTGCTCAGCCAGCCAATAACGGTGGTAGCCGCGGGATTCCGCCAGTTGGGCGAGAGCGAGAGAATGGGAAAAGGCTTCTTTAGCAGAAGAACCCTGCGGGATCGGCGCCAGATCGAGCACCGAGAACGGAATGGTTTTATCAGTCATAACAGCTCACTTTGTCGACGGTGAATCTTTTAATAGTGCATTAAAAATTAATAACCGTTGTTAACAAAGTGAGCTTTTACACTTCACCTTACGCCTGCAGCTCCAGCCCGGCCAGCCGTTTCCAGTAGCCATTGCAATCGCTGTTAGCGGTGAGATCCAGCGGCGCAGCGCCATTTTCATTGGCGCGGAAGGCGTCGAGCATGGCGAAGGTCTCGCTACCCATCGGCGACAGGCGCACCATATCCACCAGACCGTGCATCGAGGTTAACTCGTTGCCAAGGTTATAGACGTAGCCGCTCATCGTCTGAATGCCGTTAAGCACAAACACCTGCTGGTTCTCCTGCGACAGCATGCTGCGCCCGGTTGGGTACTTGATGCAGCAGGTTTCGCATTCGTCTTTTGGCCGGTCTTCCGAGCGGGCGGTAAAGCAGCGCGCGGAATAGGCCAGCGGCAGATGGCCGTAGCTCAGCACTTCGACTTCAAACTGGTTGCGAATACCCAGCTCTTCGCACTGGGTCAGCAAATTAGCCAGCCAGTCGCGGGAGAGTTCAACCGGCATACACCAGCGCACCATGCCCTGTTTCAGCAGCAGGCGCAGGGTGACGGCGTTGTAGCAGTTCAGCGCATGACCCGCGACGAAGGGCAACTTGCGTTCGGCACAGAGATTGACCACGCCGAGGTCGCTGGCTTCAATCAGGAATTCGCCGTTCTCGACATAGCGCTTCAGCTCGCCCAGTTCGGATGAGGCCTGCACCAGCGCGAGGGTGGAGAGCACCACCTGCTTGCCGCTGCCGGCCAGCGCTTTCGCCATTTCGATCCAATCGCCGACTTTAGTGGCACGGCGTTTGCTGCATACCGCTTCGCCCAGATAAATGGTGTCAGCGCTACAATTTGCCGCCTGCTGGTAAAAATCTGCCAGCGTCTCTTTTGGCCAGTAGTACAGCACCGGCCCTAATGAATATTTCATGTTTCTCACTGCCATTTACGGTGATAGGCGCCAAGGGTGGTTTGCGTTCCTTCGGACATCGAACCAAGGGCTTCCATCCATGCAGATTGCGGCACGAAGTTCTGCGGATCGGCTTTACAGCGATCGATCGCCTGACGCCAGACTTTCGCTACCTGGGTGACGTATGCCGGGCTGCGCTGGCGGCCTTCAATTTTTACCGAAGCGATATTGGCGGCCATCAGTTCTGGCAACAGTTCCAGGGTGTTGAGGCTGGTGGGTTCTTCCAGCGCGTGGTAGCGCTCGCCGTCGACCAGGTAGCGGCCTTTGCACAGCGTCGGATAACCGGCATTCTCGCCATCCTGATAGCGATCGATCAGCACTTCGTTAAGGCGTGACTCCAGCCCCTGCGGCGTTTGCTGCCAGCGGACGAAGCGCGCGGGCGAACAGGCGCCGACGGTATTTGGCGATTCGCCGGTGAGATACGACGAGAGATAGCAGCGGCCTTCCGCCATGATGCATAAGCTACCGAAGGCGAAGACTTCAAGTGGAACCGGCGTGGCGCGCGCTAACTGTTTCACCTGGTGAATGGATAACACCCGCGGTAGTACGACGCGGGCGACGTCAAAGTTACGGTGATAAAAACGTATCGCCTCTTCGTTAGTGGCGGACGCCTGCACTGAAACGTGACGTTCAATGTGCGGATAGCGTTCCGCAGCGTACTCCAGCATGGCGATATCGGCGAGGATCAGCGCGTCGGCGCCCAATTGCGCGGCCATATCCACAGCACGCTGCCAACGGGCATAACCGTCGGGATGGGCGAAGGTGTTAATCGCGATATGTAGCTTGCGGCGATGCTGGTGCACAAAGCTGACGGCTTCCTGTAATTTCTTTTCGGTGAAATTAAGGCCGGCAAAGTGGCGGGCATTGGTGTCATCTTTCAGCCCGATATAGACGGCATCGGCGCCGTTTTCGATGGCCGCCTTAAGTGCCGGGAGGTTACCGGCGGGGCAGAGCAGCTCCATAATTTTTCCTGAAAAACGCGGCCGGTCAGGGACGCAAAATGGTTAACGAGCTGGGATTTTAGTTAACCTTCTGGTGACAATTTTTGATTTGAGGCAGTTAAAAGCGTATTGGTGGGCTCAATAGCTGGCGGCCATCATCGCGATTTTGTTGATTTACGCCGCTATGTCGTTTATTTGATATGGCACAATAGCGAAACTATTGCATGCATGGAGTGAAGCTTGTGTTGGATGAACTGCGTTCCCGGCTGGTCCGTTTTGGCCCGTCTTTAATGAGCGTGCCGGTTAAGCTGGCGCCTTTTGCCCTCAAGCGCCAGGTGCTGGAACAAGTATTGAGCTGGCAATTTCGCCAGGCGCTGGCGGATGGAGAACTGGAGTTTCTCGAAGGTCGCTGGTTAAGTATTAATGTGCGCGATATTGGCCTGCTGTGGTATACCTCGGTAGTCGACGGTCGCCTGGTGGTCAGCCAGCAGGCTGACGCCGACGTCAGCTTTAGCGCCGATGCCAGCGATCTGTTGATGATTGCCGCGCGTAAACAGGATCCGGATACGCTATTCTTCCAGCGTCGTCTGGTGATTGAAGGTGATACCGAGCTGGGTCTATACGTGAAGAACCTGATGGATGCCATCGAGCTGGAGCAGATGCCGAAAGCACTGCGCGTCATGCTGCTGCAGATGGCGGATTTTGTCGAAGCAGGCCTGAAGAGCCCGCAGAAACCTGAACAGACATCGGTAGGTGAGGCATGCTGATTCGAGTGGAAATTGGGATTGATGCACCGGGTATCGACGCGCTGCTGCGCCGTACGTTCGGCAGCGACGCGGAAGCGAAGCTGGTGCACGATCTGCGTGAAGATGGTTTGATCACGCTGGGCTTAGTCGCCACTGACGATGAAGGCCAGGTGGTGGGCTACGTTGCCTTTAGCCCGGTCACCGTCGAAGGCGAAGAGCTGCAGTGGGTCGGTCTGGCGCCATTGGCGGTAGATGAAAGCTATCGCGGCCAGGGTATTGGCCGACAGCTGGTCTACGAAGGGCTGGATTCATTAAATGAATTTGGCTACGCCGCGGTGGTTACGCTGGGCGAACCGGCGCTGTATGGCCGTTTGGGCTTTGAACCCGCCGCCGCGTTCGATTTACGCTGCCGTTGGCCGGACACCGCTGAAGCCTTCCAGGTGCACCGTCTGGCGGATGACGCGCTGCAGGGCGTACACGGTCTGGTCGAGTACAGCGATCATTTCAATCGCTTCTGAGCCCCTCCAGCAGGGTCTCGAACGAACCATCCCCGGCAACGAGGCGCTCTTTCTGGCGCTTCGTTAGCTGCTTGATGCGATACTCCAGCCGCAGAGCGAGTGAGTGGTCACCAACTTTCTGACTAAACGCCAGCGCCAGTTCGCCTTTGCCGCGCAGCGCTTTCGCTCCTTTGCCTTCCTGATGCTGAAGAAAGCGGCGCGGAACATCGGTGGTAATGCCGGTATACAGGCGGTTATCAGCGGTTCGAATAAGATAGAGAAACCAGCACACGGTAATAACGTCAGTCTGTTAGGGTGTGTGCACCATAGCATAATGGAGAATAAAGATGGATACGCTTGCCGCGATTAGCCGCTGGCTGGGTAAACAGCACGTCATCACCTGGTGCGTCGCGCGTGATGACGAGCTGTGGTGCGCCAATGCGTTTTACGTTTACGACCCGGATAACGTCGCCTTTTATCTGCTGAGCGACGAAAAAACCCGCCACGGCCAGATGACCGGCGAACACGCGAAGGTCGCCGGGACGGTTAACGGCCAGCCAAAGACCGTTGCCTTGATCCGCGGCGTGCAGTTTAAGGGTGAGATCCGCCGCCTTCACGGTGACGAAGAGGCTGAGATGCGCAAGCGCTACGTCAAGCGCTTCCCGGTCGCCCGCATGCTGTCGGCGCCGGTGTGGGAGATCCGTCCCGACGAACTTAAATTTACCGACAACACGCTAGGTTTTGGCAAAAAGCTATATTGGCTGCGCGACTCAAGCCCCGAGCAGGCGTAGCGCCTCGCGATTGAACGCCGGCAGATCGTCTGGGGTTCGGCTGGTGACTAACTGATCGTTATCCAGCACCACTTCCTGATCGTAAAACTCACCGCCGGCGTTTTTCACGTCGACCACGATAGGTTTAACCGCCGTGAGTTTACGCCCGCGAATGACATCTGCGCTGATGAGTAGCTGCGGGCCGTGGCAGATGGCAAAGACCGGCTTACCGCTATTCACGAAGTCGCGAGTAAAAGTGACGAAGCGCTCATCACCCCGCAACTGGTCCGGTGAATAGCCACCAGGCAGCAACAGGGCGTCAAACTGCGCCGGCGTCACGTCATCAATCGCTTTATCGATCGCCACTTCAGCCTCGCCTTGTTTCCCTCTTACCGTTTTTCCAGCCTGCTTCTCAATCGTCACGACCTGATGCCCGGCAAGTTTAAAGGCCTCGGCAGGTGAGGTGAATTCAGAATCTTCGAAGTCGTCGGTGATTAGTACGGCAATCTTTTTACTCATTCTTCCTCCGATCTTTTGGCAGTGAATGAGGCATTTCCATGATGATGGTGGATACTTACCTCGTAAGCTATTAAGCCTGGAATATGTGGGGCAAAGTGCAAGGCAGACAATTCTGCAAAGGAGATTCGATGAGTCAGGTATTACTAACCGGCGCGACTGGTTTGGTTGGTGGGCACTTACTTCGCCTGCTACAGAATGAGCCGGGCATTAGCGCGATTACTGCGCCAACGCGCCGTCCCCTTGCTGTGGCGGAGGGGGTATTCAATCCACACGATCCGCAGTTGACCGATGCACTGGCGCAGGTGGTTGATCCTGTCGATATCGTTTTCTGCTGCCTGGGCACCACGCGCCGGGAAGCGGGGAGTAAAGAAGCGTTTGTGCATGCTGACTATACGCTGGTGGTAGATACGGCGCTGGTCGGGAAGCGTCTCGGAGCGCAACATATGCTGGTGGTCAGCGCGATGGGCGCTAATGCGCATTCGCCCTTCTTCTATAACCGCGTGAAAGGAGAAATGGAAGAGGCGCTGATGGCGCAGGACTGGCCGCGGCTGACCATTGCCCGTCCTTCGATGTTGCTGGGGGATCGGGAGCATAAACGCGCCAATGAAACGCTCTTTGCACCGCTATTTCGTTTTCTGCCTGGAGACTGGAAAGCTATTCAGGCCCGCGATGTAGCGACTGCCCTGCTCGCGGAGGCGCTGGCGCCGAGCCATGAAGGCGTCCAAATCCTGACCTCGTCTCAGCTACGGGAGCGCGCTGCCCGGCAGGCGGATTAACCATTTTCAAATTTGGACGGCAGGCGTAGTATTCACCTCCTTATTTGTTATCACTTCTCCCTGGGGAATGCTATGGCTGGTCAGTCTTCATCTCAGGCGGCATCACCATTTCAATGGTGGAAACCCGCGCTGTTCTTTCTCGTCGTTATCGTTGGTCTGTGGTACGTCAAATGGCAGCCGTATTACGGTAAAGCCTTTACGGCCGCCGAAACCCACAGTATCGGTAAATCTATTCTCGCGCAGGCTGATGTAAACCCGTTGCAGGCGGCATGGGATTACGCGATGGTTTATTTCCTCGCGGTCTGGAAAGCGGCGGTGCTCGGCGTGCTGCTTGGTTCGCTTATTCAGGTGTTGATCCCACGCGACTGGCTGCAGAGGACGCTTGGGCAATCTCGTTTTCAGGGCACGTTGCTGGGAGCGATTTTTTCGCTGCCGGGGATGATGTGTACCTGCTGCGCCGCGCCGGTCGCCGCCGGTATGCGTAAACAGCAGGTGTCGATGGGCGGAGCGCTGGCGTTCTGGATGGGCAACCCGCTGCTGAACCCGGCAACGCTGGTCTTTATGGGTTTCGTGCTCGGCTGGCAGTTTGCTCTGATCCGGCTGGTGGCCGGGCTGGCGACGGTGCTGGTGGTGGCGACGCTGGTGCAAAAATGGGTAAAAGAGGCGGCGACGCAGCCGGTAGCGGGAGAAGACGTTAGCCAACTGCAGCGCGATGAGGGCAGTTTTATCAGCCGCTGGCTACGCGCGCTGTGGTCGCTGTTCTGGAGTACGATCCCGGTTTACATCCTCGCGGTGCTGGTACTGGGCGCGGCGCGGGTCTGGCTGTTCCCGCACGCCGAGGGCGCGGTCGATAACACGCTGTTCTGGGTGATCGCAATGGCGATAGCCGGTTGCCTGTTCGTTATCCCGACGGCGGCGGAAATCCCGATTGTGCAGACGATGATGCTGGCTGGGATGGGCACCGCGCCGGCGCTGGCGCTGCTGATTACGTTGCCGGCGGTGAGCGTGCCGTCGCTGGTTATGTTGCGTAAGGCGTTTCCGGCTAAAGCGCTGTGGCTAACCGGCGGGCTGGTGGCGTTGTGCGGGGCGATCGTCGGCGCGCTGGCGCTGGTGTAATTTATCCGGAGCGGGGCTGTGGCCCCGGCGCCGGATTTTGTGCCGGGTGGCGGCTACGCCTTACCCGGCCTACGGTCCGTGCGGACTGTCGTTAATTTATACTGCCGGTGTTGGTGGCCTCAAAATCCCCCCGGTGGCGCTGTCGCTTACCGGGGCTACAGCGCTTTGCGATTTGGTAGCCCGGAGAAGGCGCAACGCGCCGCGTCCGGGAAAACCCCTTAAAAAAGTTGCCAACCGATAACAGTATCTACAACGGATACAGGGCGTTTATTTAATATAGGTAAACGCGGTGGTGACGCGGCTCACGCCGCTAACCCGGCTGGCGATATCCGCCGCCGCGCGGCCTTCGCGGTCGGTGACAAGGCCCATCAGGAACACTTCGCTATTTTCGGTCGTCACTTTCACATTGGAAGACTTCACCTGATCGCTGCCCAGCAGTTGGGAACGAACTTTGGTGGTGATCCAGGTATCCGACGACGCGGTGCCTAAGCCAATCGGCTGGCCTTGACGCACTTCATTGAAGACTTCGGTAGTCCCTTCAACCCCCATCGCGATTTGTTTGGCGCGTGAGGAGAGATCGGCGGTCGGCGACTGGCCGGTCAGCAGGACCTTGCCCTGATAAGCGGTGACGTTAATACGCGCTTCTTTCTTAATCTGTTCATCTTTCCCTAAGGCGCTGTTAACGCGTAGCTCCAGGGTGCTGTCATCAACCTGCGTACCGACCGTACGTGGGTCCGTTGCCGCTTTGGTGCCGACGGCTGCCGTACCGACTACCGCTGCGGCGACGCAGCCCTGTAGCAGTAGCGCAGAAAGCAGGATGGCGAGGGGCGAGAGAGCCTTCATGTGTTCTCCTTATTCGTCCTGGTGTGGAAAAAGCGTGTTATCAATCAAATCGCACAGACAATTGACGGTGAGCATGTGCATTTCCTGGATCCGCGCGCTGCGGTGTGAAGGAATGCGGATTTCAACGTCCTGCTGACCTAACAGGCCAGCCAGCTCGCCGCCGTCGTAACCGGTTAACGCCACGATAGTCATATCGCGGGTGACCGCCGCTTCCACGGCTTTCACGATATCCCGGCTATTGCCGCGCGTAGAAATCGCCAGCAGTACGTCGCCGGCGTGTCCCAGCGCGCGCACCTGTTTAGCATAGATTTCATCATGCAGGCGATCGTTGGCGATTGCGGTTAAGACCACATTATCGGTATTTAGTGCAATGGCGGGTAAACCAGGGCGCTCTGTTTCGAAACGATTGATCATGCTGGCAGCAAAATGCTGTGCGTTGGCGGCGGAGGTGCCATTACCACAACAGAGGATTTTGTTGCCGTTAAGCAGCGACTGAACGAGCGTCATAGCCGCGCGCGAGATGGCGTCCGGGAGCGCTTCCGCGGCGGCGATTTGGGTTTGAATGCTTTCGGTAAAGCAGGCTTTAATTCTGTCGAGCACGGGATCCCTTAAATCTGATAATACGCTATTCGCCAAAGGCGTTTTTCAGCCATTGGATGTCGTTGCCGGTGAAGGCTACCACATCGAAACGGCAATCCACAGTATCAAAACTCCCATTCTGTCGGGAGAGCCACAGGCGAGCGGCCTTGAGAAGGCGTTGTTGCTTTTGCGGCGTGACGCTGGCGGCGGCATCGCCGTAGCTGGCGTTGCGCCGGTAGCGCACTTCGACGAACACGATAACCGCGCCGTCGCGCATAATAAGGTCGATCTCGCCGCCGCGCTCGCGGGCGTTGGCGGCGATAAAACGCAGTCCATGCCGTTCTAACCACCGACGCGCCTGGCTTTCCCAGGCGTCGCCGGTCTGTTTACTTAGTTGGCTGCGACGATTTGTCCCTGTTGGTACTTGAGCCATGATAACTTCCTGTTAATCACGCAGTCCGGCGTAGCCGTCAGATCGCCCGTATTGCCGTTCAGCTCGTAACCTGGGCTCTGGCGCATTTGCGCGAAATGATTCGCCAGCGACCAGGCGTCGGCGCCCATTGCGTACAGCCGCGCCAGCGAGTAGTCGTTACGCACCGCGGAGAGCGCCTGCTGCATCAGCGCCGGGTTACTGCCGGCCAGCATCGGGATTTCGCTATATTGCAGGCCTTCCATCTCCAGACGGAAATCCGGGCCGGAGGTGCCCTGGGCGCTACGGGAACTGGCGTACAGGGTGACGTTGCTCTGGCTGCCGTTGCGCATCGCGATCAGCGGCTTGATATAACCAATTTGTTCCGGGGTGGCGACGATATAGGCGGCATCGATGCTGCCGCCGCTGCTGACCGGAACGTCGCTTGGGCTGCCGAGCGAGCTATCTACAGATGAGGGCAGCGTCGATACCGGGCTGCCGGTCAGCGAGATGCCGCCGCCGTTGACGCCGGATTTCAGCTCCGCCGTCGATCCCAGACGTTGCTGCAGCACCGTACCGCCGCCCAGTTTCAGCCACTCGTCGGCGAAAGCGCTGACCACGCGGTCGCCAAGCGCGCCGCGCGGCACCAGTAGTAACGGCGTTTGCTTGCCCTGATCGTGAATATGACGCGCTGCGTCGCGGGCTTCATCTTCCGGGGAGAGCGCGAAGTAGCACAGGTTCGGACGGTTCTCGACTTTGCCCGGCTGGTTAAGGGCGAGCACGTTCAGCGAGGTGTTGCTTTTCATCACCTCTTCGACGTTTTCTTTCAACAGCGGGCCAACCACGATGGTGGCGCCGTCCTGCTGTACCTGCGCCAGAAGCTGGCTCATCGGCTGGCTGGTGGTATCGTAAATTTTCAGCTCAGCAGCAGGATTGGTGGTCGCTACCTCGGGCTGCGGCTGCACGGCTGGCGCGTTCACCGGTTGTGCTGCCGGTTGTGCTGCCGGCGTTGCGGCAACCGGGGCGGGTAGCGGAGCGGCTGCTGGTTTTGCGGCAGGCGCGGCCTGCGTTTCCGCTGGCGCCTGCACCGGATCGGCCTGGCTGCCGGTGGCGGCGAGATCGCCGACTTCCGCCTGCGAAGGGCTCACCACATCATTATTGCCGGCAACATTCGCCGCCTGGGCGACCTGCGCCGGCACTGCGCTGCCCTGGACCGCTGGGGCGCCATTCTTCGCCGCTTCAAAACCCTGCTGGATAGTGCGGCCGAAAATCGCCGCCTGGCCGTTCAGAGGCAGCAGCAGGGCGATTTTATTGGTCGAGGCCGGTTTATAGTTTTGCATATTCACCAGCGCAGTGGGCAGCATCTGCGCCCCCGGGTTCTGCGGATAACGGATTTGCCAGTCTTTGACGCCCGCTTTCAGCATTGCCGGATCGTTACGGTTGTCGAACCACATCCGCTGCAGATCCAACCAGCCCTGCAGCACGTTTTCGTCGGCATTAATCACCAGTGCGTTGGCCTGCTGCGGAGTCATCGCCGTCAGCGCTTTCCACGTGGCGTCGATATTTTGTTGTTTTTGCTTCGCCTGGCTTAGTAGGGGCTGCTGGGCAATCAGCGCGCGCAGCAGGGACAGAGAGGGCTGCCCCTGGCTGGCGTCAATTTGCGCCTGCCAGTAGCGCGGCTGCTGATTTTTTTCAAAACTGAGAGGATCGAGTTTGCTCAGCAATGCCTTCGCGCCCTGGTAATCGCCTTGCGCCAGTTTGACTTCCACCGCCAGCAGCGACTGTTCGCGGGCCTGCGTGCTGTTCAGGTTCGACGGCAGTTGGTTGTACAGGTCGATAGCCTGCTGCTTCTTACCTTCCTGCAGCAGTGCACGAATGGCGAGTAATTGCCAGTTGGTCTTGCTATCATTCGTGCTTTGCTGCATCTGCTGTAGGTAGAAACTGGAGTTGGCCTGCGACGTACCCTGCATAAACGCCGTGCTTTGATCCTGCGTGTGGGTGCCGCAGCCAGCAAAAAGAAGAGTCGCCAGCAATACGGGCAGACAGCGCGCGGGCTTAGAACGAAGAAATGTTGACGGTACCATATGTATCCAGTGATATTTTTTTGGCTCAATGCTCAATATTAAATCGGCAATACGGACGAGACAATGAAACAACACGAATCAGCGGATAATTCTCAGGGGCAACTGTATATTGTGCCCACTCCGATAGGGAATCTGTCTGATATCACGCAGCGCGCACTGGAAGTGTTGCAAGCTGTTGATTTAATTGCTGCTGAGGATACCCGTCATACCGGTTTGCTGCTGCAGCATTTTGCGATTAACGCCCGTTTATTTGCCCTTCACGACCATAACGAGCAGCAAAAGGCCGAAACACTTTTAGCGAAATTAAAAGAGGGGCAGAACATCGCGCTGGTGTCCGATGCCGGCACGCCGCTGATTAACGATCCCGGCTACCATCTGGTGCGCACCTGCCGTGAAGCCAATATCCGCGTCGTGCCGCTGCCGGGTCCTTGTGCAGCGATTGCCGCTCTGAGCGCCGCCGGTTTGCCGTCCGATCGTTTCTGCTATGAAGGTTTCCTGCCGGCGAAATCGAAAGGCCGCCGCGATACCCTGAAGGCGCTGGAAGAAGAACCGCGCACTCTCATCTTCTATGAGTCAACGCACCGCCTGGTGGAGAGCCTGGAAGATATCTGCGCGGTTCTGGGCGAATCCCGCTACGTGGTGTTGGCGCGCGAGCTGACCAAAACCTGGGAGTCTATCCACGGCGCGCCGATTAGCGAGTTGGTGGCATGGGTGAAGGAAGACGAAAATCGCCGCAAAGGCGAGATGGTGCTGATCGTCGAAGGTTTTAAGGCCCAGGAAGAGGCGCTGCCGGCAGCCGCGCTGCGGACTCTGGCGCTGCTGCAGGCGGAACTGCCGCTGAAGAAAGCCGCCGCGCTGGCCGCGGAAATCCACGGCGTGAAAAAGAATGCGCTGTATAAATACGCGCTGGAGCAGCAGGGATAATCACTGCGCCCGGGGGTAACCGGGCGCGGCTGGCTATTTTACCGGCGTCGCTTCGAAAACCAGCGTTTGTAAGGGTTGTAGCGTAACAATAGCCGCTTGCTGATAGTCAGCAGGGAATGTCGCGTTACTGCCGTAAACGCTTTTTAACGTAAAGCGAGACGTCTCTCCCTGCGGTATCTCGAAGGCTTTAGCGAGATCGAGATAAAATTGCTGTGGTTTATCTGATGGGTTACGCAGGCCTAATATCGCCTTATCTTTATTCCATGAGGCCCAGCCGTAAACTTCCAGTGCGGTAGGATCGCCGCCGACCCAATGGGTATCCACCAGCACGTCGGCATTTGCTCTCGACCATTTTGCCGCCTGCGCCAGGGTGTCCCACTTCACTTTGTTAAGTAGCGACGGCGTGATGTACAGCTCCTGTAATTGCGTACCTGTCGCGAAATAGCTCCAGACCTGATCGGCAAAATCGCTATCGGTTTGCGGTTTTTCCAGCCCGTAATAGGCATTTTCAGCACTGACAATACCATGATACATCAGTGAGTTAAGCGGGAAGAGCGGCCCTTTACGCACAATCGAACGATAAGTCTCGGCATCCCGATAGGTCATCCATTGCTGCACCGGCGTCCCCGGCCCGTAAAGATTGATATCGTCGCCCTGGCGCCATATCGCGTCGGCATAAAAAAGCCAGGAAGGACTGGCATTGGTCCCGGTGGTTAAATTAATAAATTGGTCGGGATTGGCGCTGCGCATGTTATGCAGTAAGGCAATCGATGCATCAAAATCGGAAGCAAACTGGCTACCCGGAATATGTGAATTCGCGTTGCCCATACCATCAAGCTTAAAAGAGGTAATATGTTCGTCTTTAATCAGCTTAATAATCTGTTGATTGAAGTTATTGAAATAGTGTCGCCCGGATAGGGCGAATTTGCCATCAACCGTTTCAAAACCATACTCTTTGGCGTGAGAGACGCGGATATCTCTGGGCTTATTATAACCACCCCATGGTGAAAGCCACAGCCCCACTGAACTTTGCATGCTGGCTGCTTTTTCCCGAACCTTACTGAACCCCTGGCTGAAAGCGGGGCCGAAGAGCCATCTGCCAGTACGATCGTCCCAACCATCATCCAGAAGAAAGGCATCTAATGTGACGCCGCGTCCGGTGATAAATTCCTTATTCCACTCATCCATCCGGCGTAGAACATCCTGCTCGCTATAGGTGGTGAAGAAGCCGATATCCATCCAGCTGTTATAGTGCAGATAGGGTTTATAGGGGCGGGGACGCACGGCATTAATAAAGAGGTTTACGCTGCGACGAAGCTGATTGGTTTCTGGAAAGGTGCCGAAGTAGGCCGTATAGCTGAGCGGTGTGGCAGGGTCGATAGCGGTTTTTAATTCTACATTCAGATTCGTGGTTGCCTCATAAGCCCAGGTATTTACGATAGGTTTATCGGGCAGTATAAAAAAGGAATCAGCAACGATCGGTGAACTATTAATAGCGCCATCGACATAGGGTGCCTGAGATTGTTTTTTAGTTGGGAAAAAGGTTATTTTCGCTACGTCTCTCGATTGGCCCACCGCCGCGATAGTGTAATCAATACTCGCGTAGTTTCCCTTTATCAAGTTCATCTTAACCGTGACATTAAAATCCGGGCGGGTGTAGTCGACGACAATAGAATCATTATGTTTCTCGACGTGCTTTATTTTAAAATCAGCGGTGTGGATGATGGTTTCATCAGGTAGTGTGAGAAAAAACAGTTCCTGCGGTGAAAGCTGATGGGCGGATTTTTCATCTTTTACCATCGTTGCTGAGTTCGCATCGTTAAATGAAAGCGCCATCGACGCGTTATTTAATGTGTATTCAGCGGCGGCGGCGCCTTGAGAAATCAGCAGGGCCAGTAACGAAACAGTGAGCGCTTTTTTCATAAGAGAGATCCTTGTTGTCGTTCTATCAGAGGTCAATAACGTTAGCCCTATCGGGCTAACGCGTTTTAATATCGTATGATGTTCAGGCTTCTGCGGCCTGTAATAGTCGGTTAGCGGAACCGCATACGTTAATTTTACTTTTCACGATTTCTTTCATCGCATCCATGCCAACACGCATGTAATAACGCGGATCGTTCCCTTGCGGGTTTTCAGCAAACCATGTTTTCACCGCGGCGGCGAAGGCGATTTTGAGTTCTGTGGCGACATTGACCTTGCAAATTCCCAGTGTGATAGCGCGGCGGACATAGTCATCCGGTACATCGCTTGCGCCATGCAGCACCAGGGGGACATCAACCACTTCCCGAATTTCTGCCAGCCGTTGGAAATCGATTTTAGGCGTTTTTTGATATAGCCCATGAGCGGTACCGATCGCCACGGCGAGGCTGTCGATACCGGTCAATTCGACAAAGCGTTCCGCCTCTTGCGGGTCGGTGAGAAATGCGCTTTCCGCATCAACGTTAAGATCGTCTTCCATCCCGCCAAGCCGTCCCAGTTCTGCCTCAACGCTGCAATCCAGCGCGTGGCAATAATCGACGACCGATTTCACCAGCTTCACATTCTCTGCAAACGGAAAATGGCTGCCATCGATCATCGCGCTGCGGACCCCGGCATTAACCTTACGACGAATATCCGCCAGCGATTCATGATGGTCGAGATGTAGCGCAATTGGCATCGCGTAGGTGGCGGAGTAGGCATGGCAGAGCGCGTAAATTTCCTCCAGCGCGATATGCTTAAAGGTTCCCGGCGTGCCGGCAAGGATCACCGGCGATCGCATTTCACTGCATGTTTCAAGGATCGCCTGGATCGTCTCGGCGTTATGAATGTTAAATGCAGGAACCGCATAACCTTTACACTGGGCATCCTGCAGAAGATATTTGGTGGAAATAATGCTCATGGCGCGCTCCTTTTAAGCCTGCCAGGGATGAATAACAACACCTTGTACGACGCGATTAACGGTACCGCTGGCGGAAGGCGTATCCGGGGTGTTACCCACGGCGAGAGATTGGTTAAGCGCGAAGATCTGGGCATACATCAGGAAGCAGAAAGCCAGTTCGACATCGCTGAAACGGCGTGATGGCGGGATGATGATATGCGGGCCTGCCTCGATAACAGGATCGGTTCCTGCGGCGATGGCCACTATCCGCATGGCCTGGCGATCGCGACGCAACTCAGCGAGAAGATCCAGATCGTACTGGCGGGTATAAGGGTGGTTGGAGATAAACATCACCACCAATGTTTCGTTATTCACCAGTGATTTAGGGCCGTGACGGAAGCCGGTAGGCGAGTCATAAAACGCGGTTAGCTTACCTGCCGTGAGCTCAAGTACTTTCAGGGCGGATTCGCGCGCAGCGCCCTGTAGCCCGCCACTACCGAGGTAAACGATCCTTTTCCACGCTTCGTTGCCGAAAACCCCAGCGTTAACATCGAGCAGCGAGTTAAGAATCGTCTGGCAGCAGTCAGCGACATCGCTGAATGTATGGCTATTAATGAGGTTGGGTGCGAACACTGCAAGGCAGCTGGCCATCATGGTGGTAATACTGCTGGTCATCGCAAAGCCGCGATCGTGAGTTTCTGGCGGCATTAATAGCGGCAGAGCGTTGTCGCTATCCAGCGCGGTTTGATACAGGCTACCTGCTTCGTTGCAGGTAATGGGTAAGTGATAACACTCTGTAACAAACTGATTCGCCAATTTCACTGCGGCCACGCTCTCTGGGCTATTACCTGAACGGGCGAATGAGACCAGCAGCAGTGGATGAGCGGGATCCAGATAATCCATCGGATTGGTCACCAGATCGGTAGTTGGAACGGCGCTAAAATTTTTACCGCTATGACGGGATAACCATGGCGCAATGATGTCGCCAATAAATGCTGAAGTTCCAGCGCCGGTAAGGACGATACGGAGATCGTTTTTTCGTAGTAGCGGCGTGAGAAAGCCGTCAATCTCCGCTCGTAAACGATCGATATGCTTTAAAGATTGGATCCAGCTGCCTGGTTGCTGGCGGATCTCTTCTTCGGTCCAGGTACCAGTGGTTGATGGCGCAGGGGTGTATCTTTCTGACATAACGCAATCCTTATGGTGATGATTTCCGCTTTCGGTGTGGGCTAATGCAAGCCTTTCGTTTCGTTTCACTTTGACTTGCTTTTAATGTGTTAAAATTTACACGAAAGAAATCGAAAGCTCAATGATGTGATTAACAATAAAACGAAAATAGCGATGCTTTGGCGTTATTTTTTACGTAATAAATTGAAATTATATGGTTTTTATTTGGATGTGCCGTGAACTAAAAAGAAAGGAAAAGAAAGGTCTGCAGGTAAGCTGCAGACCAGAAGAGATAAGTGGACTTAAAGCGAAAACGCTTCGCCGCGGATCCAAATGTTTTCCACCCGCAGCTCGTTATCAACTGCAATCATGTCGGCCATTTTTCCCGGCTGTAACGATCCTAATTGCCGATCCAGCCCTAATAGACGCGCCGGGTGTAGAGAAGCCATATGTATAGCCCGTTCAGCCGTCATCCCGGGTAATGAACTGATGGTGCGCACGGCGGAATCCAGTGACAGGGTACTCCCCGCCAGGCTACCGCTGAGGGTACGAACGATCCCATCACGCATTTCTACCCTTTCGCCACATAAGGTGTAATTACCGTCAGGCATACCCGCCGCCTGCATAGCGTCGGTTATCAGCACGATACGATCTCCAGCGCAACGGCAACATAGCTGCATTGCCGCAGGATGTACGTGATGACCGTCGGCAATAAGTTCAAGCCAGACGCGGTTATCGGTTAATCCAGCGCCGACCATGCCAGGTTCGCGATGATGTAAACCGCTCATGCCGTTGTAACAATGCACCAGGCCATCTGCACCGGCATCGAAGGCGGAACAGGTTTGTTCCCAGGTTGCCGCACTATGCCCCAGCATCACCCGCACGCCTTGCCGTTTGAGATGACGGATCGCCTGCAGTGCCCCCTCTTTTTCCGGGGCAAGGGCGACGACGCGTAGCGTCTCGCGAGAAACCGCAATCAACCGATCGAATTCGGCAAGATCCAGTTCTCTGAACCATTGTGCCGGATGGGCGCCTTTATGCGGCGGCGTGAAGTAGGGGCCTTCAAGATAGCTGCCAAGAATTTGCGCTCCCGGACCGCCTGCGTGAACGCGTCGCGCAATACGTTCCAGCGCCGCATGGATTTCCGCTAAAGGCGCGGTGACGGTGGTCGGCAACCAGTTGGCGACCCCCTCACGCGCTTTATGTTTCGCAAGGAGGTCTAACGTATCCGGTGCGTCATCCATGACATCTACGCCTGCGCCGCCGTGGACATGAATATCGATATATGCGGGACACAGCAGCTCGGCGTCGCGAGTGAGAACACCCGCGGGGATCGGCTCCAGCGCCACGATAACGTCATTTTCAAACCGTAGCTGATGGTCATCAAGCCAGCCTTGCTCTGTGAGTAAGCGCCTGGCGCGCAGTATGCGGCTCATATACCTTCCTCAACAGCATGATCTTCCCGGCAGCGTCCCAGCTCATCGACCAGACATGTTAACCCGCGATGACCGCATTCCAGTGCCTGAAGACGAAAGGCTTCGCTGGTTAATCCTTCTCGTTCCAGCACCATCTCTAGCAGTAGCTGCAGGTTAGTGCCGGTAATGACTTCTCGTCCGCGTTTTTGCATCGCCAGCGTGGAGGCGACGCGAAATGGCGTGCCGCCAAGTAAATCAGTCAGAAAAACAATATCTTCTTCGCCATCCAGCTCGTTTACCGCCTGCTCCAGCTGTGCGGTCAGCAGGGCGGTCGTGGAGGATTCAGGAAAATCTATCGCAATGAATTGCGACTGTTCGCCAAGGATCTGTTTCATTGCCTTTTCCATGCCGCTGGCAAATCCGCCATGCCCGGTCAAAATGATTCCTAACATCGAAAACCTCTTAGCGTTACAGGAAGTGACAGAATTTACCTACAATGCCCAGCGCGACGGTGATGCCGATAAGGCGGAGCGGGCTCCAGCCGCGGCGCACCAGCCAGAACATCACCAGGGTATAAACTAGCGGTAAAAAGGCGGGCATCAGCTTATCGATGACATCCGTTTGCAGTTTAACCACGGCATCGCCGGCAGTGATTTCAAGCGTTGTGCTTAAACGAACATAAGTCGCTACCAGCGCGCCAATCACCGTCATCCCGACGATAGAGGCGGCATGGCCGACTTTTTTGGTATTGGCTTTAATGAGCGGAATCGCCGCTACCCCCATCCGGTAGGCATAGTGCGCCAGACCGAAGCGCAGGCCGAGATGGACCACGTTGAACAGAACGATAAAAACAACCGCGCCGAGGATCGACCCTTGTAGCGCCAGGCTGGCGCCAATGCCGCCGCAAATCGGCAATAGCGTTAACCAGAACATAGCATCGCCGATACCGCCGAGCGGCGCGCCAACGGCGATTTTGGTGTTCTGGATACTGTTAACGTCCTGCTTCGAGCGCTCCATCGCCAGAATTATGCCGATGACAAAGGTCACGAGGAACGGATGGGTATTAAAGAAGCCCATATGTCCTTTCATTGCCCGTGCCAGATCGCGCGGATTAGTGTGGATTTTCTTTAATGCCGGCAATAGTCCGTACAGCCAGCCGGAAGCCTGCATACGTTCGTAGTTGAAGGACGCCTGTAATAGCATTGAACGCCAGGCCACCCGATTAATGTCTTTTCTTGTCAGGTCGGCCCCAATGCTTTGATCTTCATAAACGTTTTCATTAACACCAGTGAGCAGCGTCGTTTCGCTTTCGGCCACGTTGGGCAGCGTGTGTTGATTAGATGCCATCTTCGAATTCCTCTTTAGGCGCAGCAGGTTGAGTCGGTTCGGGAGATTTGCGTAGCAGGTCGATAAGCGCCATGGCCAGCGCGGCGGCAGCAATGGCTAACACCGGGAGCTTGAGCCAGGCCGCCGCGACGAACCCGATGATGAAATAGGGGATATAGACGTTTTTCATCATGATTTTTAGCAGTACGGCAAAACCGATTGCCGGCATGATGCCGCCAGCGACGCCAAGGCCATCGATTAGGCGCTCAGGGAGCACATCTATTGCGGTTTTGGCGTGTTCTGCGCCGAAGTAGATAGGCAGAAAAGCACAGAGAAAATAAAAGGTACCTAATGCCAGCAACGCCAGGTAATTCACACGCTCAATACCGCGGGTATCGGCATTTGCCGCCATGCGATCACAGCGCGACATAACCCCTGACATCACTGAGAAAAGGAACGTTATCCCCATCTGAACCGCGACGGCGAAGGGGACCGCAACGCCGACGGCGACGTCGGGTTTAACGCCGGTGGTAATAGCGAAGGTGGTGCCGACAATGGTCCCGATAATGACGTTCGGCGGTTGCGCGCCAGCCAGTGGCGCCAGACCCATCCACACCAGCTCCAGCGTGCCGCCGGTTAATATACCGGTATGAAGATCGCCGAGGATCAGGCCCACTAAGGGGCCAAGGACCACCGGACGATGCATATGGGTTAAACCGTTGAACATATCCAGACCGGCGATAAAGGCAAGGATACCCAATGCAATGGCTTGAAAAAGCGAAATTTCCATGGCGAGCCCCTTAGAGCAGTTTATAAAGATCCATTGCCGGTTCTGTCGGAACTCCTTGAATGAAGCACTCAACGCCGGCGGATTTCAGACCGTTAAAGGCGGCAATATCATTGCCGTCGACAGAGACGGTTTTGGCAATTTGTCGTTTCCCGTCGGCGTAGTGCATATTGCCGACGTTGATGCGCGATACCGGCACCCCGCCGGAAACCAGCGTCAGAAAATCGGCGGGCGATTTACATACCAGCAATATTTTTTGCCGATCGGCGGCGCGATGAATGTTGTCGATGACTTTTTGCAACGACCAGAAGCGCACGGCAATCCCCTCTGCCAGCACCATCTCCATCAGGTTCTGTTGTACGGGATCTTCAGCAACCTCGTCATTAGCAACCAGGACCAGATTCGCCCCCGCGAACCCGACCCACTGCACGCCAACCTGGCCGTGGATTAAACGTTCATCAATGCGACTTAACACAATATTTGGCATCGCCGTTTCCTCTTCGTTGTTATCCGTTATGAGATGTCATGCCCTGACAGGCGTCATGGTATTGCTGCAAGATGTCCTGGACGTGGCTAATGATGAGCTCATGCGGCGTAGCGCTGAGCGCCCCCTCGCGAACTTTTACGTACTGTAAAGGCAGATACTGGCTAATGAGCGGAAGCGGAATGGCTTCATCGGCCAGATTGCGCACCAGATGCGCTAAAGCGGTGTCTATCTGGCTGTCCGGCCAGTAGTAGCGAACGCGATCGGAATAGCTGTAGCCGCGTGCTAACCGCCGTGCGTGGCCATCGCCGTGGTAGTGGCTTTGCCAGTATTCCGGACGATCGAGCATGACGTTTTCCAGTACCATGCGTAATCCCGAACAGGATTTTGCCGGTACGATTTCTTCTTCAATCGCTGCTAAAGCGAAAAGCGCTTCACGCAGCGCGAAAGTCAACGCCGGGCCGACTTTCAAAATCGCGAAATGATCGACTACCAGTTGGCGTAGCGCATGCGGGGTCTGATAATCCGTGGAATGCGCTTCAAAGAGCAATGTGGCATAGTCTTCCACCATAGCGCTGAGGGATTTTGCTTTTTCAGATTCGTAATCAATGACTTGTGCATGATCGAATTCCACGCCAGGCTGTACCACGAGCGCGATAATTCGCGGCCAAATACCCTCAAGCCCCACACTGGTAAAGGCGACCCTGTGTGCATCGAGAGTGGCGCGAGCCGCATCCGGGGTGGTGACTTGTAGGGTGTTGAGGGTTTCGTGAGCGCCACCGGGCACGGGAACCTCAGTGCCGATAACGTAAACGAGATCCGATTTGCCTTTCAGGGCAATACAGGTTTCTTCCGCGATTTTCGCCAGCCTTGCGGCGCGTTCAGCGACAAGGTCATCGGTTAAGGGAATGGGATCGTCTTTGCATGACATACTGCAATCGAGGTGGATTTTTTTAAACCCGGCGGCGACATAGCTTTTAATCAGATCGTCGGCGTGGGCCATGGCTTGTGCGACCGGAAGATGTTGCCAGCGGTTTGGCCCCAGATGATCGCCGCCGAGGATGAGCCCGTCGCGGGGGAACCCCAGTGTATCGGTAAGATGATAGATAAAGCCGCAGAAATCAGCGGGGGTCATACCGGTATAACCGCCAAACTGATCAACCTGATTGGAGGTCGCTTCAACGAGCAGGGGCGTATGGTTTGCCTGGGCAAAACGAATGGCGGACTCCAGTACCAGTGGATGCGCGGAGCACACCGCGTAAATACCATTCGCTTCACCCTGTTTGTGTCGCACCACCAATTGTGTAAGATGTTTCACTTTCCTCTCCAGGTCAGAAATCAACGATTTAATCTTTCGTTTTGTTTCGCTTTATAGTGCTTCAGCGTGCTTTAAAAATAAAACGAAAGATAATAGTTTTCCGATCTGTTTCACAAAAGAAACATAATGAAAGCTTTCAGCACGGTGTGGTTCCTTTTTTGCCGTGCCAATAGCGCTTGCATTCTGCTAAAAGAAAGGCGTTAATAGTCAAAACGAAATGAAACGAAAGATACAGCCAAGGATATTGTTATGAACAGCAGCGAGTCATCTGCCGAAAAGCGCATTGCGGGAACAAGTGAAAGGCGTGAGCAGATCATCCAGCGGTTGCGACAGCAGGGAAGCGTCCAGGTTAATGACCTGGCGGAGGCGTATGGTGTATCGACGGTCACGATACGCAACGATCTGGCGTTTCTGGAAAAACAGGGCATTGCGGTGCGAGCATACGGCGGCGCGCTGATTTGCGATAGTCATACTCCAGGCGTTGAACCTTCAGTTGAAGATAAAAGCGCGCTTAATACGGCCATCAAACGCCAAATTGCCAGCGCCGCCGCTGAGCTGATAAAACCGGGACACCGAATTATTCTCGACTCAGGCACTACCACCTGTGAAATCGCGCGCCAGCTCCGACAGCATAGCGATGTTATCGCGATGACTAATGGAATGAATGTCGCCAACGCGTTGTTAGAAGCTGAAGGCGTAGAATTACTGATGACGGGGGGGCACCTGCGTCGCCAGTCGCAGTCATTCTATGGCGATCAGGCTGAGCAGTCCTTGCAGAACTACCACTTTGATATGCTTTTCCTCGGGGTGGATGCGATAGATCTGGAACGTGGGATCAGCACTCATAATGAGGATGAAGCCCGCCTGAACCGTAAAATGTGCGAAGTCGCGGAGTGTATCGTCGTTGTGACTGATTCCAGTAAATTCAATCGTTCCAGTTTACATAAAATCATCGATACGCAGCGCATTGATATCATTATTGTCGATGACGGGATTCCGCAAGAAAGTCTGGAGGGGTTACGTAAGGGCGGGATTGACGTTATTCTCGTCAAATCATAATTCGGTGTAAGTTGCCAGCCGGGGTATGCTCTATAACCCGACTGGCGATAGACGCTGACTTTTAGGGTCACGTCACCGGCGCCGGGTTAAACACCGCCAGCTGGTTATGCAGACCCCATTGATCGGAGAAGGTTTTCTTACGTCCGCTGGCGACGTCGAGAATGAACTCGAACAGTTTCTGCCCAACCTCCTCAATCGTCTCTTCGCCGGTCGCGATAGTACCGGCATTGATATCCATTAAGTCATACCAGCGGTTGGCAAGCTCGGTACGGGTCGCCATTTTAATCACCGGTACCGCCATCAGCCCGTAAGGGGTGCCGCGCCCGGTGGTGAACACCTGAACGGTAATGCCGGAAGCTACCTGTTGAGTACCGCAGACAAAATCGCTGGCCGGCGTCGCCGCATAGATAAGCCCGCGTTTCGTCGGGCGCTGACCCGGCGAAAGGACTTCGACGATGGCGCTTTTACCTGATTTGGCAATCGAACCCAGCGCTTTTTCCACTACGTTGGCCAGACCGCCTTTCTTATTACCCGGTGACGGGTTGGCGCTGCGGTCGGTTTTCCCCAGCTCCAGATAGTTATCGTACCAGGCCATCTCTTCCAGCAGGCGCTTGCCAACTTCTTCGTTGATGGCGCGCGGGGTTAACAGATGGATAGCATCGCGCACTTCGGTCACTTCCGAGAACATTACCGTCGCGCCGCAGCGCACCAGCAGATCTGAGGCATAGCCCACCGCCGGGTTGGCGGTCACGCCGGAGAAGGCGTCGCTGCCGCCGCACTGCATACCGACCACTAAGTCCGAAGCCGGGCAGGTCTCACGCTGACGAGCATTGAGTTTGGCCAGGTGGCGCTCGGCAACCTGCAGAATATCATCGACCATCGATTTAAAGCCGACATGCTGTTCGTCCTGCAAACGCACTACGCTTGCGCTATCGACGGCGATCGGCTGCACGTCTTCGGTTCCCTGCAGCAGACGTTCCGGCTGCAGCTTTTCACAGCCCAGACCAATCACCATCACCTCACCGCCAAAGTTGGGGTTCAGCGCGATATTGTGGATGGTGCGAATCGGTACGATCGCCGCCGGGGCGTTAATCGCCACGCCACAGCCGTACAGATGGTTTAGGCCGACCACGCCGTCGACGTTGGGGTATTTTGGGAGCAGATCGCGTTCGATGATCTTGACCACATAATCCACCACACCGGCGACGCAGTGCACGCTGGTGCTGATCCCCAGCAAATTCTTAGTTCCCACGCTGCCATCGGCATTGCGATAGCCTTCAAAAGTGTATCCTTCCAGCGGCGGCAGCGGTTCCGGGACTTTGGTCGCCAGCGGTAAGGTGTTGAGCGGCGGCGCGGTCGGCAGCTCAACCAACGACTCATCAATCCAGCTTCCCTTTGGTATATCGCGAACGGCGAAGCCAATCACTTCGCCGTAGCGGATGATTTCACCATGGGCAGGAATATCGACAAGGGCGACTTTATGACCTTGCGGGATATGTTCAATGAGGGTCAGGCCATCCGGAAAACGCGTTCCGGCGGGTAAACCGCGATCGTTAACAATAATCGCCACATTATCGGTAGGGTGCACTTTTATATAAAACGCCGTCGGCGACTGTTGTCGAATCTCAATCTCAGCCATTGTCCAGTGTTCTCCAGAACGGTGCTAATAATAAAAATAAAACGTTAATTCAGCTTGTGCCTATCAGAATGATGAAATACAGAATGTCAGGAGTTATAGCAGCAAAATGTGATCTTGGTCACTGCTTGCGGTGACGGTTGCCAGCATTGAACGGCAATCCTAAGAACTGTGGATTAGCGCCCATAACCTATGGCATTTGCATAACGAAAATGATTATTAAAGCGCTTATATTGTGATTATGCATAGTGCCTGGTCACGGTGGGATGATTATACTGAGTCATGTTTTGCGGTGTTCGATATGAGAATAAATAGCCCGCTTAAAAAATAATAAAGGTATTCTTTTTCAGAAAAATATCTAAATGTTCAAGGGTAAAAGAAAATAGGCATCGGTTCGCTATTTAATTCTGCAAATTATATTTGTGGTTGGCGAGATTAAACGTATAGAACAGCAGAAGTAAGCAACGATTAACCCAAGGTAAAATCATGGATAACGCAATTTTCCCGAACAAATTTAAGGCCGCGCTGGCGGCCCACCAGGTACAAATCGGCTGCTGGTGCGCTCTGGCGAATCCGATTAGCACCGAGGTATTAGGGCTTGCTGGTTTCGACTGGCTGGTGCTTGACGCGGAGCATGCGCCAAATGATGTGACCACACTTATCCCGCAACTGATGGCGTTGAAGGGCAGCCACAGCGCGCCGGTGGTCCGCGTGCCGACCAATGAACCGATTATCATCAAGCGTATGCTGGACATCGGTTTCTACAACTTCCTCGTGCCGTTTGTCGAAACCGCTGAACAGGCGGCGCAGGCGGTAGCATCGACCCGCTATCCGCCGGAAGGCATCCGCGGGGTCTCCGTTTCTCATCGCGGCAATATGTTCGGCACCGTAGCGGACTACTTCACTCAGTCGAATAACAACATCGTCATTCTGGTGCAAATTGAGAGCCAGACCGGGGTGGACAATGTCGACGCGATCGCCGCGACCGAGGGCGTTGATGGCCTTTTCGTGGGGCCAAGCGACCTGGCCGCAGCATTAGGCCATCTGGGCAATGCCGCACATCCTGACGTCCAGCGCGCCATCCAGCATATCTTCGCCAGCGCGAAGAAACACGGTAAGCCGAGCGGCATTCTTGCACCGGTGGAAGCCGATGCGCGCCGTTATCTGGAGTGGGGCGCGACCTTCGTCGCCGTCGGTAGCGATTTAGGTGTCTTCCGTTCAGCAACCCAGAAACTTGCTGATTCTTTTAAAAAATAATCACCAGGATGAAGAGAGAGAACATTATGACAATCAAAGTGGGTTTTATTGGTCTTGGCATCATGGGCAAGCCGATGAGCAAAAATTTGCTGAAGGCGGGTTATTCGCTGGTGGTATCCGACCGTAACCCCGAAGCCATTGCTGACGTGATTGCCGCGGGCGCAGAGACTGCGAGCACGGCGAAGGCCATTGCTGAGCAGTGCGATGTAATTATCACCATGCTGCCAAACTCTCCGCACGTGAAAGACGTTGCGTTGGGTGAAAACGGCATTATCGAAGGCGCGAAACCGGGCACCGTGGTGATTGATATGAGCTCCATTGCGCCGCTGGCGAGTCGCGAAATCAGCGAAGCGCTGAAGGCCAAAGGCATCGATATGCTGGATGCGCCGGTGAGCGGCGGCGAACCCAAAGCGATCGACGGCACCCTGTCGGTGATGGTTGGCGGCGACAAGGCGATTTTCGATAAATACTACGACCTGATGAAAGCGATGGCGGGATCCGTGGTGCATACCGGCGAGATTGGCGCAGGCAACGTCACCAAGTTGGCCAACCAGGTGATTGTGGCGCTGAACATCGCGGCAATGTCGGAGGCGTTAACTCTGGCCACCAAAGCCGGCGTTAACCCGGAACTGGTTTATCAGGCGATTCGTGGCGGCCTGGCAGGTAGCACCGTGCTCGATGCTAAAGCGCCGATGGTGATGGATCGCAACTTCAAACCGGGCTTCCGTATCGATCTGCATATTAAAGATCTGGCCAATGCGCTGGATACGTCTCACGGCGTCGGCGCCCAGCTACCGCTGACGGCGGCGGTGATGGAGATGATGCAGGCGCTGCGCGCGGATGGCCTGGGCACCGCTGACCATAGCGCTCTGGCGTGTTACTACGAAAAACTGGCGAAAGTGGAAGTGACTCGTTAACAAGAAGGGCGTGTTCCCGCGCCCTGTCATTCTTGCCTTGCGCGGCACAGTCAGGCGACATAACTATGAAAATCGTAATTGCCCCAGACTCTTATAAAGAAAGCCTTTCTGCCAGCGAGGTAGCTCAGGCGATAGAAAAAGGATTTCGGGAAATTTTCCCCGATGCGCAATATGTTTCTGTTCCGCTTGCCGATGGCGGCGAGGGAACGGTTGAAGCCATGATTGCCGCCACGCAGGGTACGGCGCATACGGCGCTGGTCACCGGGCCGCTGGGGGAAAAAGTGAATGCCCGCTGGGGCATGTCCGGGGACGGCAAAACCGCATTTATTGAGATGGCCGCGGCCAGCGGGCTGGCACTGGTGCCGCCTGAGAAACGTAATCCTCTGATCACCACTTCTCGCGGTACCGGCGAGCTGATTTTACAGGCGCTGGAACACGGCGCGACCAGCATCATTATCGGCATCGGCGGTAGCGCGACCAATGACGGCGGCGCCGGGATGATGCAGGCGCTGGGCGCAAAGCTCTGTGATGCCAACGGCAGCGACATCGGTAATGGCGGTGGTTCCCTTAACTGCCTGAATTCAATTGATGTTTCGTCCATGGACCCACGTCTTAAACACTGTGCTATTCGCGTGGCTTGCGACGTGACAAATCCGTTGATTGGCGAACAGGGGGCATCGCGCATTTTTGGCCCACAAAAAGGGGCGACCGAAGCGCTCATTGTCGAGCTTGATAATAATCTTGCCCACTACGCCTCGGTTATCAAAAAATCGCTGCGCGTGGAGGTGAAAGATGTCCCCGGCGCCGGAGCGGCGGGGGGAATGGGGGCCGCGCTAATGGCTTTTCTGGGGGCTGAACTGCGCAGCGGGATTGAGATTGTGACGACGGCGCTTAATCTGGAAGAACATATTCACGACTGCACGCTGGTGGTAACCGGCGAAGGGCGACTCGATAGCCAGAGCATCAACGGCAAAGTACCGGTTGGCGTAGCCAATGTGGCGAAGAAATACCATAAACCGGTGATTGCTATTGCCGGCAGTCTGACCCGCGATGTCGGCGTGGTACATCAATATGGCATCGAAGCGGTGTTCAGCGTACTGACCAGCATCGGCTCGCTGGAAGAGGCATTCCGCGGCGCATTCGACAATATTTATCGCGCTTCGCGAAATATTGCCGCGACGCTGGCGATCGGAATGCGTTGTGCGGGGTGACAAAGGCGCGCGAACCCTCTATACTTCGCGCCGAAGCTGACCAGACAGTCGCCGCTTCGTCGTCGTCCTCTTAGGGGGAGACGGGCGGAGGGGAGGAAAGTCCGGGCTCCATAGGGCAAGGTGCCAGGTAACGCCTGGGGGGTGTCACAGCCCACGACCAGTGCAACAGAGAGCAAACCGCCGATGGCCCGCGCAAGCGGGATCAGGTAAGGGTGAAAGGGTGCGGTAAGAGCGCACCGCGCGGCTGGTAACAGTCCGCGGCACGGTAAACTCCACCCGGAGCAAGGCCAAATAGGGGTTCATAAGGTACGGCCCGTACTGAACCCGGGTAGGCTGCTTGAGCCAGTGAGCGATTGCTGGCCTAGATGAATGACTGTCCACGACAGAACCCGGCTTATCGGTCAGCTTCACTCCTTAGAAAACCCCGCCTCGGCGGGGTTTTTGCTATCTGGAGGTTGGAACAAAGATGAATGACTGTCCACGACGCTATACCAGAAAGAAAGCGGCTTATCGGTCAGTTTCACCTCTTCAATGTAAAAACCCCGCTCCGGCGGGGTTTTTGCTATCCGGAGGGTGGAACAAAGATGAATGACTGCCCACGACGCTATACCAGAAAGAAAGCGGCTTATCGGTCAGTTTCACCTCTTTAATGTAAAAACCGCCGCTCCGGCGGGGTTTTTGCTATCTGGAGGTTGGAACAAAAATGAATGACTGTCCACTTTTAAACAGCTTTCTGGCTGCATTGCAGGCCGCGCTTGTTGATACTGTCACGCTTTGAAAATGTATCTTCTATCCATTAATCTCAATCCCTCATTTGCAGCGGTCATCATTCAGCTTAATGGATAGCAGGTTTTACGTGTTATCCAGACAGGGGCGGTGGACGTGAAAAATGTAGTGTTATTCCCTCAACTCAAAACGGCAATAGCATGGCTGGTTGGGCATGGCGAGACGATTATGCAGTTTGCCTGGAATATCGTGGCGGCGCTGATTATTCTTTTTATCGGGAGAATGCTTGCAAAAGTCCTCGCCAAAACCTTCGAGAAAATTCTGCTGCGACGCAACGTAGATGTGACAATCGTCCACTTCTTCGCCGCGCTGGTGCGCTATATCACCATGGCTTTTGCGATTATCGCCGCGTTAGGCCGGGTAGGGATTGAAACTTCTTCCATCATCGCGGTTATTGGTGCGGCGGGTCTGGCCATTGGCCTGGCGCTGCAGGGCTCGCTGTCAAATTTTGCCGCTGGCGTACTGCTGGTGACTCTGCGTCCATTCAGGGCGGGTAATTTCGTGCAGGTTGGTTCGGTATCAGGGATGGTGCAATCGGTACATGTTTTTTCTACGACGCTGCTTACTGTAGATAATAAAGAAGTCATTATCCCGAACGGTAAAATTATTGCCGATAGCATCGTTAACTACTCCCGCCATCCCTATCGCCGCATCGATCTTACGCTCGGCGTAGCGTGTCATAGCCAAATATCGCACGTTAAACAGGTTATCCAGACGCTCATCGATGATGAAAAGCGCATCGATCATTCTCGCGGTACCACCGTTCGCCTGATTGAGCTGGCGCCCGGTTCGCTTAACTTTACCATTCGCGTATGGGTGAAAAATGCTGAGTATTGGGACACCTATTTCGATTTTCTGGAAAATATCAAAAATGCGCTCGATGAAAATAATATCTTGCTGGCCGCACCGCGCATGGATATTAATTTAACATCAGCGGATTTAGCACGTGTTCAATAAGTAAGAAGAATTTTATATTTTATACAATTCATTTGCTGAATATATTATCTGAATATTTACACTGGTGAACATGATTTTTTACACATCGTCATTATTGTTCAGGGAATAATAGGTCGTCTTATCACTACGTACTTATTCAGGATAACAAGATGAACAAACTTTCTCGGATGGTATTAATGACGGCTGTAGCCGCAGGGTTCTCCATGGCGGCACAGGCCGCTGAGGTTACCGCCGCGCCGGCGCCGGCTCAGGATCCTATCGTTCAGCATTTAAAATTGAGCCAGGATCAGGTCGCAAAAATTAAGAGCCTGCATCAGGAAATGGAAAAGAACGTCCAGCAGATTTCACAGAAAGATATTAAAGATGGCGTGTTATTTGACGTGATCGATTCTGGTAAGTGGAATGAAAAAGCGGTTAAAGATCAGCTGGCGGCCTTTAGCAAGGTTGAGCAACAGGTGCGCTATTATCGCGTGAAGTACTATTTCGGCGTAAATCAGGTACTGACACCGGAACAACGTACTCAGGTGAAAAAAGATCTCTCTCAGGCATTGAGCGAGTAATAAAGTCGGCCCCGCTATGGGGCCGATTTCTTCAGGCGGCGTTATCTTCATCCTGCAACCGCGTTTGCGCATCTTCCACGATGGCTTCCAGTTCACTCAGCATCTCTTCATAGCCAAAGCCGATTGGGCTCATGGTTTCCACAGCGACTGGCTGGTCCAACGATTTTGCCTTTTTGCTTTTTTTCTTGCTCACTCACAAACTCCCGGGCTTCCTTGTTACACCGGTAAATCTATCAGCAAAGCGCGCAGCGGCGTATCGGCGACGAGGGTAATGTTAGCTTCGTCACGAATAAACGCGCCATCGCCGCAGGTTAATGCCTGTTTCTCTTCCTTTTTTGCCACGGCATGTACCGTCCCGTGAATCGACTGCAGATAGGCGCGCGGGCCGTGCAGTTGAACGTTGATCTCTTCGCCCTTCGCCAGCTGCAGATGATGGATCCACACCTGCTGACGCAGCTGTAAGCTGTCGCCGCTGCCGTCCGGTGAGGCTAATAGCTGAATCGGCGAATCGCCAACCGTCATTTTCTGTACCAGCGGGTTTTCGCGCTCCGGACAGGCGTCGAGCCACAGCTGCATGCGCGTCAACGACTGCTCTTTACTGAGATTATGCTCGCTGTAGCTGACACCCGGTTGGGTGGAGAGCAGCAGGGCTTCTCCAGCTTTTGCCTGTATGTGGTTGCCGTCGCTATCGCGGTATTCCGCTTCACCTTCCAGAATCAGATTCAGGATATCGACCTTTGGGTAGGTACGTGGCTGAAATGACGCGCCCGGCGCCAGCACTTCTTGATTGAGTACACGCAGCGAGGCGTAACCCAGCAATTTAGGGTCGAAGTAGTGGCCAAAGGAAAAGGTGTAGCGGGCCTGCAGCCAGCCGAAGTCTGCTTGACCGCATTGTTTGGCTGTTCGGGTTGTAATCATTTTCTTGACCTCTCTTTACACTAAATCAATGGTAAAGGTATGGACGCTGTATTGTTAGCCAGATATTCTGCCCGGTATGTTCAAAATTCCTGAATGAGAGCGAAATGGCGAAAGAGAGAGCATTAACGCTGGAAGCGTTACGCGTAATGGATGCAATAGACCGACGCGGGAGCTTTGCCGCTGCGGCTGACGAGCTGGGGCGTGTGCCTTCAGCCCTAAGCTACACCATGCAAAAACTGGAAGAAGAACTGGATGTGGTGTTGTTTGACCGTTCCGGCCATCGCACAAAATTTACGAACGTTGGCCGCATGCTGCTGGAACGCGGCCGCGTGCTGCTGGAAGCGGCGGACAAGCTGACCACCGATGCCGAAGCGCTGTCGCGCGGCTGGGAAACTCACCTGACCAT
The DNA here is from genome assembly GCF_040064495.1 of Klebsiella sp. CN_Kp097. Lineage (NCBI taxonomy): Bacteria > Pseudomonadati > Pseudomonadota > Gammaproteobacteria > Enterobacterales > Enterobacteriaceae > Klebsiella > Klebsiella sp. CN_Kp097. The sequence continues at coordinate 130,479 of NZ_JBEAIL010000002.1, forward strand.
CGTGACCGAAGCGTTGGTTCCTACCACCGATCTGTTTCCGCTGATTGAGAAACTGGCGACTAAATCCAATACCCAGCTGTCGATTATTACCGAAGTGCTGGCCGGTGCCTGGGAACGGCTGGAGCAGGGACGTGCTGATATTGTCGTCGCGCCGGATATGCATTTTCGTTCATCGTCAGAAATTAACTCGCGTAAGCTCTATTCGGTTTTAAGTGTTTATGTTGCCGCGCCGGATCACCCGATTCATCAGGAGCCAGAACCGCTTTCTGAGGTGACGCGGGTGAAATATCGCGGCGTCGCGGTGGCGGATACCGCGCGCGAGCGTCCGGTTCTGACGGTGCAGCTGCTGGATAAGCAGCCGCGTTTAACCGTCAGCACTATTGAAGATAAACGCCAGGCGCTGCTGGCGGGGCTTGGCGTGGCAACCATGCCGTATCCGTTGGTTGAGAAGGATATTGCCGAAGGGCGCTTGCGGGTCGTAAGCCCTGAATATACCAACGAAATCGATATCATTATGGCCTGGCGCCGCGACAGCATGGGCGAAGCCAAATCCTGGTGTCTGCGGGAGATCCCGAAACTGTTTACCGGCAGATAACGGGAAGATGCGCTCCTCCGCCGCGAGGAGCGCGTAAATCAGTAGGAGTAGGGTTTTGGATTTGGCCCAAAGCGATTGTTGCCGGGCGTGCCGTTCTGACAATTGAAAATCAAAATCACCAGCCAGCCGATGACCGGGATCAGCAGCAGCAGTAGCCACCACGCCGAGCGGTCGGTGTCATGCAGGCGACGAAACTGCACCGCCCACCAGGGTAAAAAAACCAGCACGCCGTAAATGGTCGTCAGGATGCCTTCACCCCCAGCACGTTGCCAGCCGAGCATCTTATCAATGATGCTTAGCACTGCGGTGAGAATGATGTTGACCAGAATAAACATCCAGTACTCTTTGCGCCGGGCACGGCCGCCAAAGCCAATATAGTTTCGTAATACTTTTAGATACCAGTCCATTTTCTCACGCCTTAGTTAACCATTAATCACTTGTTTTCAAAGCGATCAAAATAATCATAGGCGTGAAAATCAAACTGGTAAATATCCGTTATCCGAATAAAAGGCGCCCTTCGGCGCCTTATCGATCAGCGGGAAAAACGATCCCGCCCATGTGGTTCGTTGAGATCCTGCTGCGGGCCCACGGAGATGATCCCCGTCGGGTTGATGGTTTTGTGGCTGCGATAATAGTGATTGCGGATATGCGGGAAATTTACCGTTTCCGCAATCCCCGGCATCTGGTAGATATCGCGCAGGAAACCGTACAGGTTGAGATAGTCGCTGATACGGCGCTTATCGCATTTAAAGTGGGTAACATAGACCGGGTCGAAACGAACCAGCGTTGTCCACAGGCGGATATCCGCTTCCGTTAACTGGTTCCCGGTCAGGTAGCGGTGCTGACCGAGGATCTGCTCAAGGCGTTCGAGCGAGGTAAACAGCGCGTTTACGGCTTCGTCATAGGCCTGCTGACTGGTGGCGAAACCGGCTTTATACACCCCGTTGTTAACGTTGTCGTAGATCCAGCTATTGAGATCGTCGATCTTTTCTCGCAACGCCGGCGGATAATAGTCGCCCGCGCGCGCCCCCAGGCCATCAAACGCGGTATTGAACATGCGGATAATTTCAGCCGACTCATTGCTGACGATGGTCTGTTGTTTTTTATCCCACAGCACCGGAACGGTCACCCGGCCGGTGTAATGCGGATCGGCCTGCAGATAAAGCTGATAGAGGAACTGATGATGATAGAGCTGGTCGCCGGTCGCATCCGGGAAATCGTCGGCGAAGGTCCAGCCGTTTTCCAGCATCAGCGGATGAACAACCGAGACGGATATAAAGGGCTCTAATCCTTTCAACTTGCGCAGAATCAGGGTGCGATGGGCCCACGGACAGGCCAGTGAAACGTACAGATGATAGCGGTCTTTCTCTGCGGCGAAGCCACCTTCGCCCGCAGGGCCTGGCGCGCCATCGGCGGTGAGCCAGTTGCGGAAGGCTGAAACGGAACGCTTGAACCGTCCTCCGGTGGATTTGGTGTCATACCAGGTATCTTGCCAGACGCCGTCGACTAATTGTCCCATTACTTCCTCCTTCAGATAGCAAAAGCGAGGAGATAGCCCCTCGCTTTTTTAGATTTTTACTCAGTATAGTGTGCTTACCACTTTTTATTCAGCACGCGGTCGATGCTGAATGCGCCCGGACCCGTCACGGCCAGCAGCAGATAACCACCAGCGATGGTCAGGTTTTTCATGAACATCAGCGAGTTCACGCCTTCAGCAAAGTTGCTGTGGAACAGGAACGCGGTCAGCAGGGTAAAGCCTGCAGTGAACAGCGCAGTAGTGCGAGTCAGGAAACCGAACAGAATCGCCAGACCGCCGCCAAACTCAAGCAGAATAGTCAGCGGCAGCAGCGCTCCCGGAACACCCATTGCTTCCATATACTGCTGCGTACCTGCATACCCGGTGATTTTTCCCCAACCAGCGGTAATGAACAGAATCGGCATCAGAATACGCGCTACCAGTACACCAACATCTTCTAATTTTTTCATTTCTTACTCCAGAAAACCCAAAGGGCGGCGATTTCGTTTTTTAGAGCAATCCTGCGTGGTTACGCGGGCTTGCTGTCGATGGAGAGGATATTAGCGAGCTTGAGAGGGGATTGTTAGCAAGGAAAACTGTAGTTCTTTTTCAAAGTTTCTGAGCAATTGGTGCGATCGGTGAAAATATTTTCCGAGGCGCCTCGCAGCGTGCGTGGCTATCGGTTGTTTTATCACCAGAGGCATCTTATCCTTGCCCGTTCCGGCCATTTGACCAGCCCTGGCAGATTTTTTCGTCAACTGGCGCAGGGAATGCCTGAGCATAAGGAGCAACTGATGACATTAGCAGAATGGTTTGAAGAGCGTGGGCGCACAAAGGGAAGAAAACAGGGGCGTGAAGAAGGTAGAGAAGAAGGCGAACGTCAGGCGACGCGTAAAATAGCTCTTGCGATGCTTCGTAACGGCGTTGATAGCGCGCTGGTCAGTAAAACCACCGGTTTAAGCGAACAAGAGCTCAGCGCGCTGGCGCACTGAGCGAGCAATTAACGCGATGCGGACTGGCGCAGAATCCCTTTGACCATCCGCCAGGTGCTCCAGATGCCGAGGCCGCGTTTGCCCCAGCGGATTAAAAAGCGCGGATGGCGTACTGACCAGATAGCCATTACCCCGCTGCCGACCATCGCCCATGAACGCAGGTGTTTCAGCGTTTGCCAGCCGCGATCGATAGGCGAGGTGGCTTCCAGCCAGTGACGATGGCTGGCGGCCAAATCCAGCCGCTGTTGCTGGATTTGGCGCAGCAGCAGCGCTTTTCGCTGGTCGCGTTCCTGTTGGCCGCTCATCGACGATCGTCCTCAAGCAGCGCGCGATCGTTCGCCAGCTCGTCGCGGGTATGACGTAAAAACGTTGAGCGGCGAGCTTTCCTGAGGGTCCAAATTCCCCCTATCAATGAGGCGAGCAACAGGACGCTGGTGGTCGCGATCATCACATGCAGGCGGTACTGCGGATCGACGGCCCAGATGATCAGCACCAGCAGGCTCATCAGCCCAAAAGCGGCGAATAGCAGCGTTAGCCCGAGCATCAGCAACAGCTGGAAGAGGTTCGCTTTCTCCTCTTCCAGCTCCACGACGACCAGGCGCAAACGCGTTTCCACCATTTCGACCAGCAGCGTAATGATCCGCTGGCCGATGCCGAATACGCTCTGTCCCGGGCCCTGCGTGTGTTGAGAGTTTGCCATAATTAACGGCGCGACAGCAGTACGCCGACCACCAGCCCGACAGCTGCGCCAATACCCACGCCGGTCCACGGATTCTCGCGAACGTACTCATCGGCGCGAGCAGCGGTTTCACGCGTCTGCTTAACGATGGCATCGCTGGTGTCGCTGAGACGCACACGGCTGTCTTTCAGCACGCTTTCCGCTTTGCTACGCAGTTTGCCGAGTTCTTCTTTTGATTTATCGGTTGAGGAGTTCAGAACTTCTTCCAGCGTATCAGCCAGATTTTTCAGCTCAGCGCGTAGATCTTCTGCAACGTTATCTTTAGCCATCTTGTTCTCCTGTAGCGTTTACCAATTAATAATCGCGTGACTCAAGCGCTTTCAGTTCCTGCTGCGCTTCATCCAATTTGCGTTCCCGTTTGCTAATTTTGTCTGCATCGCCTTTCTGCTTCGCCTCGCTCAGATCGCGCTGACGTTCGGCAACTTCCGCCTTCTGTTTAGCGATTTTCCGCTGATGATCGGCCCTGACTTTACTGTCGCTGCAGTTAGCGCGAACTTCCTGCAGCGCTCTGTTCAGGCCGTCAATGCGATGCTGATTATGGTGTTTTTCGGCATAGCTGATCTCCCGTTGGATACTCTGTTCTTTTTCCTGACAAGGAGAGGCTGCGAAGGCGCTGGCGCTAAGTGAGGTCAGTGCCAGTAATAGTGCGATGCGGTATTTCATGGATTCTACCTTCCATTGTGTGAGGGGATATCGGTGATATACCCAATCCAGTCAACAATACGAGCCAGGCGGTTCCCGCAGTCTTAATAATAGACACGAAAGCGGGACATCACCAAACCGTACGAAAAGATTCGGAATTTTTGACGCGTTATCCAAAACGGCGCGGAGCATCGCGCAGGCGGGATAACCAGGCGGTGGCAGAATTTTCTTCATCCACCAGAGCAATAATATAACCGTGAGGCAGAGCTCGGCCCAATACTTCTTTTGCCGCGGCGCCTTGGGCGTTGGAGTCGAATTTGATCAGCAGGCCGTCTTTTTGCGGGGTGATGCTCTTAAAACGGATGCCGTTGGCGTCAAGATGATGCCAGACGGAAAAACCGTCCGGCATAGCGACGCCCTGGCTGACGGGACGGATGGCCAGAGTGGACTCATGCTGACTGACGGTCAGCCACAGCCAGACGCTGGCGCAAAGCAGCAGTGAGCCGCCCAGCATCCACCGCAGCTGGCGCCAGGAAGGACGTTTGATGACCATGCTCAGCTCCGACTGCTGTGTTTTTTCTTCCACAGTACAACCAGGGAGCCAATCAGACCGAAGACCAGCAGCGCAACCGGCAGCAGCATCAGGCACGACATCAGCTGATCTTCATACTTCAGGAATACCGGTGTTTTACCCAGCAGATAGCCGAGAGAGGTAAGAATCAACACCCACAGCAGACCGCTCATCCAGTTAAAGAACTGGAAACGCGCGTTATTCAGACCGGAGATACCGGCAATCGTTGGCAGTAGGGTACGTACGAAGGCGATAAAGCGGCCAATTAGCAGCGCTGATAACCCGTGCTTGTGGAACAGGTGATGGGCTCGCTGGTGATAATGCGACGGTAAATGCGATAGCCAGTTTTGCACGATCCGCGTATTGCCCAGCCAGCGTCCCTGGATGTAGCTCACCCAGCAGCCGAGGCTGGCCGCCGCCGTCAAAAGCAGTAGCGTTTCCGGGAAGCCCATCGCCCCTTTGGCGATCAAAACACCGACCAGCACCAGCAGGCTATCACCCGGTAAAAACGCCGCCGGCAGTAAACCGTTCTCAAGGAACAAAATCATAAATAAGACAAAATAGAGCATGCCAATCATGGAGGGATTAGCGAGCGTTTCGTAATCCTGGGCCCATAAGGCATTCAGTAATTGGGTTAGTAGTTCCATTCACGATTCCTGGTACATCGGTTAACGGTACGTCTTATACATAGCGACTAGATTATTTTTTAGAGTATGGCCGCTGTTGAGACGTTCTGATCGGATCCTTGATTAAACAGTAAGTAAACACTTACATGCAGAACGACAAAATGCATCTAATTGTAACAAACTAGCTGACTTTCCGTCAGAGAAATTGCAGTTTGTTGCTGATTGATTTTGCGGGTTGCGGGGACGAGTAGCGAGAGGATTTACACAGGCTGACACTATATATGCTTTGCTTACCCTGTCGGGTTTGCGGGCAGAAAAAGGGGTTCTGCCCGTGGAGGGGATAATACGTTATTTTGCCCCGTTCGCTGCGGTATCGAGATGAACCACCGGATTTTCGGCAAACAGGTAGCGATCGGCATTGAATTCAAAGTCATCGCTGGTTTCGTTAAACAGCATCAGCTTGGTATTTTCCAGATGCTGCCACATCGCCAGCTTCGCCGCGTGAGGGTCTTTACGAATTAACGCCTTGAGGATTTGGTCATGATCGTCGCACCAGTTGTCGACGGTGCGCAGGTCGATGTGGTCGTGCAGTTTTTTCCAGTACGGGTTGTGTACCCGCTGGGTCCACATTTTTTCAACGATGGCGGCAAGGGCGGTGTTCTGGGTAGCCAGCGCGACCTGGACATGGAACTGCAGGTCCCATTCGGAATCACGGAAGCACTTCTCGTTGCGGGCTTTCTCCTGAATTTCCATTAGCTTCATGATGTCCTGTTTGGTCACCTGAGTTGCGGCGAATTCAGCGATATTGCTCTCAATCAACTGACGGGCCTGGAGTAATTCAAACGGACCATAGTTGGCGAACTCCAGCGATTCATCCACCACCTGTTGGTATTTCGGGTGGTTGGAAATAACGTGGATGCCGGAGCCTTTGCGGACTTCAACATAGCCTTCGACTTCCAGCATGATGATGGCTTCGCGAACCACGGTGCGGCTGACGCTTTTTTCATCGGCGATGAAGCGCTCTGCGGGCAGCTTATCCCCTACAAGGTAGACGCCTTGTTCGATACGCGTCTTTAGCTCAGCGGCAAGCTGCTGATAGAGACGGCGCGGTTCACTGATTTCCATATTCGCTCCCGGAAGATGGCGACAATATTCGATTTGTTATACCACTTTTACGCGCTTTCCACCACTGGAAGGCACAAAAAAAGCCGCCTTAAAAGGCGGCTTAGTCGGTGCAAAATCATCTTGCAGTTTAGCTTTGCGTCGCCGGTTTACTGGTATTGAGCGGCGTCGAGTCATCGTCGGCCGATTTGTTTTTCAGTACCGTCCAGATAACCAGCGCGCCCAGCAGGTCGAAGACCGCCAGCACCGCGAACAGCGGGCTGAAGCCGATGGTATCCGCCAGCGCGCCGACGACCAGCGCGAATAGGGTGCTGGCCAGCCATGCCGCCATCCCGGTCAGACCGTTGGCGGTCGCCACTTCGTTACGACCAAAGACGTCGGAAGAGAGGGTGATCAGCGCACCCGACAAGGCCTGGTGAGCAAAACCGCCGACGCACAGCAGCGCAATCGCCACATACGGGCTGGTGAACAGGCCAATCATGCCAGGACCAATCATCAGCAGGGCGCCCATCGTCACGACCATTTTACGTGAGACGATAAGATTCACGCCAAACCAACGCTGGAACAGCGGTGGCAGGTAGCCGCCGACGATGCAGCCGAGGTCGGCGAACAGCATTGGCATCCAGGCGAACATAGCAATCTCTTTCAGGTTAAAGCCGTAAACCTTAAACATGAACAGCGGGATCCAGGCGTTGAAGGTACCCCAGGCCGGTTCTGCGAGGAAGCGCGGCAGCGCAATACCCCAGAACTGACGGTTACGCAGGATCTGCCACGGCGACATTTTCTTCGCGTTGTTAGTCTGATGCTGAGATTCCTGGCCGCCGATGATGTAGTCACGTTCTTCATCGGTGAGTTTTTTCTGATCGCGCGGGTGTTTGTAGAAAATCAGCCAGGCCATTGCCCAGGCGAAGCTCAGTACCCCGGAAATAATAAATGCCATCTGCCAGCTATGCATGACAATCGCCCATACCACCAGCGGCGGAGCTATCATCGCGCCGATAGAAGAGCCGACGTTGAAATAGCCGACGGCGATGGAACGCTCTTTCGCCGGGAACCATTCGGAGCTGGCTTTCAGACCGGCAGGGATCATCGCCGCTTCCGCTGCGCCGACCGCGCCTCGGGCCAGCGCCAGGCCGCCCCAGCTGCCTGCCAGCGCCGTTGAACCGCAGAATACCGCCCAGGCGATAGCAAAGAAGGCGTAGCCAATTTTGGTGCCAAGCACATCGAGCACATAGCCGGCAACCGGCTGCATAACGGTATATGCAGCGGAGTAGGCGGCGATGATATAAGAATATTGTTGGGTTGAAATGTGCAACTCTTCCATCAGCGTCGGCGCAGCCGCCGCTACGGTGTTACGAGTCAGATAACCCAGCACGGTGCCCAGCGTCACCAGTGCGATCATATACCAACGTAACCCTTTAATTTTACGCATGTAAAACCTCATCGTTGTTGTCTCTCCGCAGCGTCTGCGGCCATCTTTCGTCCCGCCAGGGAAGGAGGATGGGGAAACGGAGGGTTCAGGACGTGAACTGAACCTTGCCATCAGTGGTTAAAGTGAAACCGGCATCCCTACCGTTTAAGCCGATGTTATTCACACCGGTAATGCATTCCGTCGGTTTATATGTTGCGACGGCAGAAAGATAACTTGTCATACAACTTTAAAAGTTGAGTACTGTCACAAAAGTGGGAAAGTTTGTAGGGACATTAATCGCGTCAATTAAAGCCAGTACTGGCGCGGCTTGCAGCGATGTTTACTCCTTTGGTGGTGCTTTTTTTGTCGACGTTTATTGATCTAACTCACGAAAAATACTTCGGCCTGTAGAAATTGGTGTGATAACTTTGTCAGCATTAGAGTCAATCATCTGATGGGCTCCTTGATGGGGCGAAGAGGACACGACAATGACACCGTTTATGACCGAAGATTTTCTGCTTGATACCGAGTTTGCCCGCCGCCTGTACCACGATTACGCCAAAGATCAGCCGATTTTCGACTACCACTGCCACCTTCCGCCGCAGCAGGTTGCCGAAAATTATCGTTTTAAGAACCTGTATGACATCTGGCTGAAAGGCGACCATTACAAATGGCGCGCGATGCGTACCAACGGCGTGGCGGAGCGCCTGTGTACCGGCGATGCTGCCGATCGCGAGAAATTTGACGCCTGGGCGGCAACCGTTCCTCATACCATCGGTAACCCGCTATACCACTGGACGCATTTAGAGCTGCGCCGTCCTTTTGGTATTACAGGTAAGTTGTTGTCGCCAGCCACGGCGGATGAAATCTGGAACCAGTGTAATGAGTTGCTGGCTCAGGAGTCGTTCTCCGCCCGTGGAATCATGAAGCAGATGAATGTGAAGATGGTGGGGACGACCGACGATCCGATTGATTCACTGGAGCATCATGCGGCGGTCGCCAAAGATAGTACTTTTGATATCAAGGTATTGCCGAGCTGGCGCCCGGATAAAGCGTTCAACATCGAGCAGGCCACTTTTAACGATTACATGAGCAAGCTTGGCGAAGTCTCCGATACCGAAATTCGCCGTTTTGCCGATCTGCAAAGCGCGCTGACTAAGCGTCTGGATCACTTTGCCGCTCACGGCTGTAAAGTTTCCGACCACGCGCTGGATGTGGTGCTGTTCGCTGAAGCGAGCGATAACGAACTGGATAGCATCCTGGCGCGCCGTCTGGCGGGCGAAACGCTCAGCGAGCATGAAGTCGCGCAGTTCAAAACGGCGGTACTGGTGTTCCTCGGTGCGGAATACGCGCGCCGCGGCTGGGTACAGCAGTACCACATCGGCGCGCTGCGTAATAACAACCTGCGTCAGTTCAAACTGTTAGGGCCGGATGTTGGCTTCGACTCCATCAACGACCGTCCGATGGCCGAAGAGTTATCGAAGTTGCTGAGCAAGCAGAACGAAGAAAACCTGCTGCCGAAAACTATTCTGTACTGCCTGAACCCACGCGATAACGAAGTGCTGGGCACTATGATCGGTAACTTCCAGGGCGAAGGCATGCCGGGCAAGATGCAGTTCGGTTCCGGCTGGTGGTTCAACGATCAGAAAGACGGCATGGAACGTCAGATGACCCAACTGGCGCAGCTTGGCCTGTTGAGCCGCTTTGTCGGCATGCTGACCGACAGCCGCAGCTTCCTCTCCTACACCCGCCACGAATACTTCCGCCGTATTCTGTGCCAGATGATCGGCCGCTGGGTGGCTGCTGGCGAAGCGCCTGCGGATATCGCGCTGCTGGGCGAGATGGTGAAAAACATCTGCTTTAACAATGCGCGTGATTACTTCGCCATTGAATTGAACTAAGGCCAGAGGTCGGTTGATATGCAATACATCAAAATCCATTCGCAGGATAACGTCGCGGTGGCGCTGGCGGATATGACGTCAGGCAGCGTGGTGACGAGTGATAACGATACCGTCACCCTTAGCCAGGATGTTGTCCGCGGTCATAAGTTCGCGCTGCGGGCCATTGCGAAAGGTGAAAACGTCATTAAGTACGGGTTGCCGATTGGTCATGCGCTGGCGGATATCGCGCCGGGCGAGCATGTTCATGCGCACAATACGCGTACCAATCTGAGCGATCTTGACGCGTATCGCTATCAACCAGACCGGGTTGAACAACCGGCGCAACCTGCGGATCGCGACGTCGAGATTTATCGTCGCGCCAGCGGTGAAGTCGGCGTGCGTAACGAATTATGGATCCTGCCGACCGTGGGCTGTGTTAACGGCATCGCCCGGCAGATCCAGAATCGTTTCCTGAAAGAGACCAACGACGCGGAAGGCACCGACGGCGTCTTCCTTTTCAGCCACACCTACGGCTGCTCGCAGTTGGGAGATGACCATATCAACACCCGTACCATGCTGCAAAACATGGTCCGCCACCCGAATGCCGGGGCGGTGTTGGTGATTGGTCTTGGCTGCGAGAACAACCAGGTTGATGCCTTCCGTGAAACGCTGGGGGATTTTGACCCGGAACGCGTGCACTTCATGATTTGCCAACATCAGGAAGATGAAGTGGAAGCGGGAATTGAGCATCTTCATCAGCTCTATGAAGTGATGCGCCATGATAAACGCGAAGCGGGTAAACTGAGCGAACTGAAGTTTGGCCTTGAGTGTGGCGGCTCGGACGGCCTGTCCGGCATTACCGCTAACCCAATGCTGGGGCGTTTTTCTGACTACCTGATTGCGAACGGCGGCACTACGGTGTTGACCGAAGTGCCGGAAATGTTCGGCGCTGAGCAACTACTGATGAGCCACTGTCGCGACGAAGAGACTTTCGGCAAACTGGTCACCATGGTCAATGATTTTAAACAGTATTTTATCGCCCACGACCAGCCTATCTACGAGAACCCGTCGCCGGGTAACAAAGCGGGCGGTATCACGACGCTGGAAGATAAGTCGCTTGGCTGCACGCAGAAAGCGGGTTCCAGCCAGGTGGTTGACGTTCTGCGCTACGGTGAACGTTTGAAAGTCCACGGGTTGAATCTGTTGAGCGCGCCGGGTAACGACGCGGTGGCGACCAGCGCGCTGGCGGGCGCCGGCTGCCATATGGTGCTGTTCAGTACCGGCCGCGGCACCCCTTATGGCGGTTTCGTTCCGACGGTAAAAATCGCTACCAACAGCGAGCTGGCGGCGAAGAAAAAGCACTGGATTGATTTCGATGCCGGGCAGTTAATTCACGGGAAAGCGATGCCGCAGGTGTTGGAGGAGTTTGTCGATCTGATCGTCGATATCGCCAACGGCAAGCAGACCTGCAACGAACGCAATGATTTCCGCGAACTGGCAATCTTTAAAAGCGGCGTCACGCTGTAACGACGGTGACTACCGCGGTGTTTGAAAGGTCGGATAAGCATAGCGCCATCCGACAACATTAAACTCCCCCCGGTCGCGCTTACGCTTACCGGGGCTACCAACTGAATAGGTCCGTAGATACTGTTATCGATTTGCAACTGTTTTGGTCCGGGAAAAACAGTTGTTTTTTATTATTTCAGAGCAGATTGCGCTCCCGATATTTCTTCTGCGTTATGTCCCTCATGGCGCAGGGAGCGCACAAAGGGCGGCCAGTCGCCGCCGCCCTCTGTACTCCCGGGCTCTGGCCGCCAAAATCGCCACTTCGTGGTACCTTCGACTTATCCCGGCAGGCTTCGGGTCGGGCCGAGGCAGCGTCCCTGCAAATCACGGCCCTCAGCCCGCATCCATGCGGGCTGCCCCGGCCTTCCGGGAACGTCTCAGCGATTTTGAGGCCACCAACACTGGCAGTTTCAGCCAGCATGGTGAATAAATTAAAGGCAGGCCGCACGTACCGTAGGTCGGATAAGCGTAGCGCCATCCGACAATACGCTAACTACGCAGGGCGTTCTTCGCCAGCTGTTCGTCTTCGGCCATACAGGCCGCGGCGGTGAACAGCGCATCGGTTGACGAGTTGAGCGCCGTTTCGCAGGAATCCTGCAGCACGCCGATAATAAAGCCGACGGCGACAACCTGCATGGCGACATCGTTCGGAATACCGAACATGTTACAGGCCAGCGGGATCAGCAGCAGCGAACCGCCTGCCACCCCGGAAGCGCCGCAGGCGCACAGCGAGGCCACTACGCTCAGCAGCAGCGCCGTCGGTAGATCCACCGGAATATTCAACGTATGCACCGCCGCCAGCGTCAGCACGGTGATAGTAATCGCCGCGCCCGCCATATTGATGGTCGCCCCCAGCGGAATAGATACCGAATAGGTATCGCGATCCAGATTCAGCTTCTCGCACAGCGCCATATTCACCGGAATGTTGGCGGCGGAGCTGCGGGTAAAGAAGGCGTAGACGCCGCTTTCACGCAGGCAGGTCAGCACCAGCGGATACGGGTTACGGCGGATTTTCCAGAATACCAGCAGCGGGTTAATCACCAGCGCCACCAGTAGCATGCAGCCGATCAGCACCAGCAGCAGCTGGGCGTAGCCCCACAGGGTATCGAAACCAGTCGTCGCCAGCGTTGAGGAGACCAGGCCAAAAATCCCCAGCGGCGCAAAGCGGATCACCAGCTTGACGATAAAGGTCACCGCGTGCGAGACGTCGTTAATCAGGTTTTTAGTGCTGTCGTTACCGTGGCGCAGCGCGAAGCCCAGCCCCACCGCCCACACCAGAATGCCGATATAGTTGGCGTTCAGCAGCGCGTCGATAGGGTTAGCCACCATGCTCATCAGCAGCCCGCGTAGCACCTCTACAATCCCCGATGGCGGGGTGATGCTGTCCGCCGCGCTGGTCAGATGCAGCGTAGAAGGGAAAACAAAGCTAAACAGCACCGCGGTGAGCGCCGCGCTGAAGGTCCCCAGCAGATAGAGAAACAGAATCGGGCGGATACTGGTTTTTTGTCCGTGCTGATGGTTTGCGATCGACGCCATCACCAGCATTAATACCAGCACCGGCGCGACGGCTTTCAGCGCGCCGACGAACAGCGTTCCCAGCAGCCCGACCGCGATAGCGGCCGGTTTCGAGACCAGCGCCAGTACCACGCCAAGTACCAGTCCCAACAGGATTTGTTTCACCAGACTGCCCTGCGCCAGGCGCTGCAGCAGCCCCGACGGGCGGGTTTGTGTTGTCATAAATCATTCCTTCCAGTGATGTAGCAGTCCATCCCGGCGACGTATTATTTGTTACGTTTATGTCCGGATGTAAATGAATGTTTGCATGGTCGAGTATACGGAAAGAACGCGAGGGAGGAAGCGTATTCTACTGTTTCTTGCACGCCGATCTTATTTTTTAACTATATATTAACGTTTTTGTGACATGGATAAAGATTATGCGCGGGAAAGCTAACGCAGGGCAGCGTATCCCGGCCAGATACACAATATCTGGCCGGGAACAGGGGGTTATTGCAGCTGTTTCTTCTTATCGTTCTGTTTGTTCACCCAGGCGTTAATCAGCAGCGTCGCCGCCAGGATACCGCCCACCACGCCGAGGGAAACGGCGATCGGAATGTGGTAGAAATCGACGATTAGCATCTTGATACCGATAAACACCAGGATCACTGACAGACCATATTTCAGCATCGAGAAGCGTTCGGCCACGCCCGCCAACAGGAAGTACATCGCACGCAGGCCGAGAATCGCAAACAGGTTAGAGGTCAGCACGATAAACGGGTCGGTGGTCACCGCGAAAATCGCCGGGATGCTATCAACGGCGAAAATCACGTCGCTCAGCTCAACCAGGATCAGCACCAGCAGCAGCGGCGTGGCGAACAGCACGCCATTTTTACGGGTGAAGAAGCGCTCGCTCTCGATTTTATCCGTCATCCGCAGATGGCTGCGGATCCAACGCACCAGCGGCTTATCGCCGATCCCGGAATCATCTTCTTTCGCCAGCGCCATTTTCACCCCGGTAAACAGCAGGAACGCGCCGAACACGTACAGTAGCCATTCGAACTGCGAAATCAGCCAGCTGCCGGTGAAAATCATAATGGTACGCAGGACAATCGCCCCGAGGACGCCATACACCAGTACCCGGCGCTGTAGCGCAGGCGGCACGGCAAAGTAGCTAAAGAGCATTAGCCAGACGAAGACGTTATCGACCGCCAGTGATTTTTCGATCAGATAACCGGTGAGGAAGGCTAACGCCTGCGGATCGGCGACGGCGCGGCCCTGCGTTTGCACCAAATACCACCAGAAAGCGGCGTTAAACAGCAGGGAGAGGGTGACCCACAGGATGGACCAACCGGCGGCCTGCTTCATGGTCATGGTATGCGCACCGCGCCTTCCCTGAAGCAGTAAATCGATCGCCAGCATGATGACCACGACTACAGCGAATCCGCCCCATAACAACGGCGTGCCGACACTATTCATTGCGTTATTCCTTACATAAAAACAAAACGGCTGTCGTCGAAAGACGGCAGCCGCTGCGCTTTTATGCATAGACCTCGCCTTCCGGCAAGGTCTCACTTACAACAAGAGCGGACATGGATCCTTGGTCTTGTTGCCCGGCGACCGGATGCGGTTTTGCACGCATCGTAATGACGATCGACCGGCCAGGAAGTTACTCCCCTTTGCACGTAACAAAGTATTACAAGTTATAAAGGGCGTCAATTGAGGTCGAGGGCCCATTTACACTCCTTTACGCTATACCCGTCATACTTCAAGCTGCAGGTACGTTGGCTGCGTGCGTTCACCCCAGTCACATAGTTATCTATGCTCCTGGGGATTCGCGCACTTGCCGCCTTCCTGCAACTTGAATTATTTAGGGTATAGGTTGAGTATCCGCAGGGAAGACCACGCCGGTCTGGCGACGGATTTCGCTAAGCAGTTTTGCCGTAATGCGGCTGACTTCAAGCCCTGGATGAGCGACATCGTTGGCTTCCACCAGCCGCACGAACGCTTCCGCTTCATACAGCATAGTATTGATGTGCTGAGGCTGGGTGAGATCCTGCGCTTTTCCGCCGCGTGGAATAAAGGCTACCTTCTGGCATTCGGAGATTTTCTCAATCACCAGCGCGCCCTCTTCGCCCTGGATTTCGCTAGGGATAGTGGAGTCGCTGACCTTCGAGTGGTGCAGGGTGACATCGAAATCGCCGTAGCTCAGCACTACCGTGCCCTGGCCATCAACACCGCTTGCCAGCAGGCTGGCGCTGGCATGGACCGCTTGCGGTTCGCCCCACAGCGCGACCGCCGAGGCGAGGCAGTAAAAACCGATATCCATAATCGAGCCATTGGAAAAGGCCGGGTTGAAAGTATTCGGGTTTTCGCCGTCGAGATAGCGCTGATAACGCGAAGAGTACTGACAGTAGTTGATGAAGGCTTTACGTAATTTGCCCACTTTATCGAGCGCTTCGCGCAGCAGCAGGAAGTTGGGCAGGCTGGCGGTTTTGAAGGCTTCAAACAGCACCACGTTGTTTTCTTTAGCCACGGCAATCGCCGCTTCAACCTCTTGCAGGTTCGATGCCAGCGGCTTTTCGCAAATCACGTGCTTTTTATGGCTCAGGAACAGGCGGGTTTGCGGGAAGTGTAGCGAGTTCGGGCTGGCAATATAGACCGCGTCAACGTCAGGGCTCTGCGCCAGTTCATCGAGCGAGGTAAACAGATGCTCGACCGGGTAGTCATTAGCGAAAGCTTGCGCCTGTTCAAGGCTGCGGGAATAAATCGCGGTGAGTTTAAATTTACCGGTTTCATGGGCGGCATCGACAAACTGCTTAGTAATCCAGTTTGTGCCAACAACTGCGAAACGTATCATAAACGTTGACGAACTCCGTTAAAGGGGACCTTTCGTCACTCTAGCACGCCATGATGACAAAACGAGTGCGCTATCACGCAGAACGGTTTAACGAAAGGTGCGTCAGCCACAGGCGGGTATCGAACTCTAACTGGTGATACTGCGGCTCCATATGACAGCACAGCTGATAGAAGGCTTTGTTGTGATCCTTCTCTTTTAAGTGCGCCAGTTCATGAACCACGATCATGCGCAGAAACGCTTCCGGCGCGTCGCGAAACACCGTCGCTACGCGGATTTCCGCTTTGGCTTTCAGTTTGCCTCCCTGAACGCGGGAAATGGCGGTATGCAGACCAAGCGCGTTCTTCAGCACGTGGATTTTACTGTCGTACATCACCTTATTGATTGGCGCCGCCCCGCGCAGATAGCGGGCCTTCAGATCCTGGGTGTATTGATATAACGCCTTATCACTGTTGACATCATGCCCCTGCGGATAGCGCTTTTGCAGCACCTCGCCGAGACGGTCTTGCTCGATTAAGGTGGTCACCTGCGACAGCAGCGATTCGGGGTAGCCCTGAAGGTAAGGTAGCGGGTTCATGGTGAAAAAAGTTTACTTCTCCGGAGAATTGAGCGATAACACGCGCGAATTTTAGCATTTCGGAGGGGCGATGAGCCAGGTAGAGTTAAACGGTGAGTTATTCACATTAGAGCGGTTCCCACCTAACGCTGAAGAAGAAGCGCTTCAGGCATGGGAAGCGGCGGATGAATATCTGCTGCAACAGGTGAATGACGTCGACGGCCTGACGCTCATCTTCAACGACGGCTTCGGCGCGCTCTCCTGCGCGTTGGCGGAGCGCAACCCGGTCAGCATCAACGATTCCTTTATTTCCGAGCTGGCGACCCGCCACAACCTGCGGATGAACGGTATCGAGGAAGAGAGCGTGCGCTTTCAGGATAGCCTGAGCCCGCTGCCGGCCGCGCCGGCGCTGGTGCTGATTAAGGTGCCAAAACAGCTGGCGCTGCTGGAACAGCAACTGCGCGCGCTGCGCGAAGTGGTGACGCCGGAGACCCGCATTATCGCCGCGGCGAAAGCCCGGGATGTGCACAACTCGACGCTGGCGCTGTTTGAAAAAATCCTCGGCACTACCACCACCTCGCTGGCGTGGAAAAAAGCGCGTCTGATCCACTGCGTTTTCACGGCCCCCAAGCTTGCCGATGCGCCGCAAACCTACAGCTGGAAGCTGGACGGTACGCCGTGGACCATCCATAACCACGCCAACGTTTTTGCCCGCAGCGGCCTGGACATCGGCGCGCGTTTCTTCCTTCAGCACTTACCGTCTGATTTAGAAGGCGAGATCGCCGATCTCGGCTGCGGCAATGGGGTGATTGGCCTGCAGGCGCTGGCGCAAAATCCAAACGCCAGCGTGATGTTCACCGATGAGTCGCACATGGCGGTGGCTTCCAGCCGTTTGAACGTCGAGCGCAACCTGCCGGACGATATCGCACGCTGTGAATTTATGGTCAACAATTCGCTTTCCGGCATTGAGCCCGACCGCTTTACGGCGATTCTGTGTAATCCGCCGTTCCATCAGCAACACGCTATTACCGACCATATCGCCTGGCAGATGTTTAACGATGCCCGCCGCAGCCTGAAATACGGCGGCGAGCTGTACGTCGTCGGCAACCGCCACCTCGATTACTTCCGTAAGCTGAAGCGCGCTTTTGGTAATTGCACGACGATTGCGACGAACAATAAGTTTGTCATTTTGAAAGCAACGAAGGTGCGTAAGCAGCGCTGATTCTTGTTGTTGTCTCCCCCCGGCTTGCGGCTGTCGCCTTAGCCGGGCTACCGACTGTCGCCTTAGCCGGGCAACCGTTCGGGATTATCGTGGTAGCCCGGGGAAGGCGCATCGCGCCGCCCCCGGGACACGGCTAAATCGCCAGCGCCAGTTTTGTGCCCTGGGCAATCGCCCGACGCGCATCCAGCTCCGCCGCCACGTCGCAACCGCCGATGAGATGCACCGTTTTCCCCGCCGCGCGCAGCGGATCCGCCAGCTCGCGGCGCGGTTCCTGACCGGCGCAGATCACCACCTGATCGACCGCCAACAGCTGGCGCTCGCCGCCGATAGTGACATGTAACCCTTCATCATCGATCTTTTCATAGCTGACCGCCGGGATCATTTTCACGCCGCGCGCCAGCAGCGTCGCGCGGTGGATCCAACCGGTGGTTTTGCCGAGCCCTTCGCCCGGTTTGCTGGCTTTGCGCTGTAGCATCACAATCTGTCGCGGGCTTTTACTCAGCTGTGGGCCTTCAGCACTCAGCCCTCCTGCCGTTTGCAGGCTGGTATCGATACCCCATTCGCGGCAGAACTCGCCGATATCCTGGCTGGTGGCCGCGCCCGACTGGCTTAAATACATCGCGGTGTCGAAGCCGATGCCGCCGCAGCCGATAATCGCCACCTTCGCGCCAACCGGCGCTTTATCGCGCAAGACATCAAGGTAGCTCAGCACTTTGGGATGATCGATCCCGTCGATCTCCGGCAGGCGCGGGGCGATGCCGGTGGCGAGGATCGTCTCATCGAACGCCAGCAGATCGTCTGTCGTGACGCGGGTGTTCAGGCGTAGATCGACACCATGAAGATCGAGCATGGTGCGGTAGTAACGCAACGTCTCGTGAAACTCCTCTTTGCCGGGGATCTGTTTGGCGATATTAAACTGGCCGCCGATCTCCGGGAGCGCATCGAACAACGTGACATGATGACCGCGGGCGGCGGCGTTAACGGAGAAGGCCAGACCGGCCGGCCCGGCGCCGACGACCGCCAGCCGTTTAGGCGCGTTGGCAGGCAGGACCGGCATCAGGGTTTCATGACAGGCGCGCGGGTTGACCAGACAAGAGGTGACTTTGCCGGCGAAGATCCGATCGAGACACGCCTGGTTGCAACCGATGCAGGTATTGATCTCCCTGGCGCGATCGCGCTGCGCTTTCGACATAAATTCGGCGTCGGCGAGGAACGGGCGGGCCATCGATACCATATCGGCATCGCCGCGGGCGAGAATATCCTCCGCGACCTGCGGGTCGTTGATGCGGTTGGTGGTGATCAACGGGATCGACACCGCGCCTTTCAGCTTGCGGGTGACCCAACTAAAAGCTCCGCGCGGTACCGGCGTGGCGATGGTCGGAATGCGCGCTTCGTGCCAGCCAATCCCGGTGTTGATAATTGTCGCCCCCGCCGCTTCAATCGCTTTGGCCAGTTCGGTGACTTCCGCCAGCGTGCTGCCGTCGTTGACCAGATCGAGCATCGACAGGCGGTAGATGATAATGAAATCGTGGCCGGCGCGCTGGCGTACCGCCTTAACCACTTCTACGGCGAAACGCATGCGCCTGGCATAATCGCCGCCCCATTGGTCGTCGCGCTGGTTGGTGCGAGCGGCGAGAAATTCGTTAATCAGATAGCCCTCAGAGCCCATCACTTCTACGCCGTCATAGCCCGCTTCACGCGCCAGTTGGGCGCAGTGGGCAAAATCATCGATCAGCGTCATGATCTCATCGTGGCTCAGTTCATGGGGTGTAAAACGGTTAATCGGCGCCTGTAGCGCCGAAGGGGCCACTAGCGCGGGCTGGTAGCTGTAGCGCCCGGTGTGCATGATCTGCAGGGCGATTTTGCCGCCTTCCTGATGTACCGCGTCGGTAATATGGCGATGGTGCGCCAGATGGCTGGCATCGTTGAGTACCGCGCCGCCGGCCATGGTGACGCCAGAGGGCGCCGGAGCGATGCCGCCGGTGACGATCAGCGCCACGCCGTGACGGGCGCGTTCGGCGTAAAAGGCCGCCAGCCGCTGCGCGCCGTCCGGCAGCTCTTCCAGCCCGGTGTGCATTGAGCCCATCAACACGCGGTTTTTGAGCGTTGTGAAGCCCAGCTCAAGCGGGGCGAAAAGCGACGGATAGCGGCTCATAGTGGCTTCCAATGTAAAATTATTGTTATGTGGTCGGATGAGTTACTAATTTAGCCGTCGCGGAGAAAAAGGGAAAAGGGGAGTGCGGTGATTGTGATGGGATTCAAATAACGGAAATCGTTGTCCCTCACCCCGGCCCTCTCCCAAAGGGAGAGGGGGAAAGGCGGATCGGTACCGGTGGTTAGGGTGACGGGGAAGACGCTACGCGCTGGCGGCGCTCCAGGCCCGGTGCCTGCCACATCGATGTTGTCAGCCCGCTATCGACAAGGCCAAGCTGATCGGCGTACACCGTCTGCCACTTGCTCATCATCTCCTGATACAGCTCGCGATGCTGCGGATTTGGGGTGAACTCGCGGTGCCAGCTCACTAACCGTTCTCCTGTACTGGCCATATCGCCATACAGTCCGGCGCCGGTTCCGGCGGCGATGGCGCAGCCCAGAGCGGTGGCTTCGCGGACGACCGGCACCCGCACCGGCAGGCCGGTGACGTCGCTGAGGATTTGGCTCCACAGCGCGCCTTTAGAGCCGCCGCCGGCAAACACCAGGCTCTCGAATGTCACGCCGGAGAACTGCGAAATCTGGGCCAGGTTGCAGGCGGAGACAATCGCCGCGTTCTCCTCCAGCGCGCGGAACAGGGTCGCTTTGTTGCACTTCTCCGGATCGATGGAGAGGTTAATAAACGACGGCGCGGCGTGGTACCACTGCTTAAAGTGCATGGCGTCGGAAAAAATAGGCATCACGCCATGGGAACCGGCGGGCACGCGGCTGGCCATCTCTTCCAGTAGTGAATAGGCATCAACGCCGAGCCGCTCGGCAATCAGTTTTTCTTCAGCGCAGAAGGCGTCGCGGAACCAGCGCATGGTCAGGCCAGTAAAGAAGCTGATCGATTCCGCCTGCGCCATGCCGGGAATGACATGAGGATTAACGCGAATATTCATCTGCGGATCGGTACGCACCTGCGGCAGGTTGACCACCTGCTGCCAGAAAGTGCCGCCGAGTACCGCTGTTTGCCCGGCGCGCACCACCCCAAGGCCCAGGCAGCCGAGCTGGACGTCGCCGCCGCCCATCACCACCGGTGTCCCGGCGCGCAGGCCGCTCTGCTGCGCCGCCGCTTCGGTGACGGCGCCCAGCAGGGTACCGGTCTCTTTGACCGGCGACAGCATATCGGCGCGCAGCCCGGCCATATCCAGCAGCGCCGGGCGCCAGTCGCGGCTGAACAGGTCGAGCATGCCGGTGGTGCCGGCGTTTGACGGGTCGACCGCCAGCTCGCCGGATAGCTTCGCCGCCAGCCAGTCGCTGATCATGGTGATGGTTGCCGCTTTGCGGTAGATATCGGGGCGGTGGTGCGCCAGCCACAGCAGGCGCGGCATGGCGCTAAGCGCCAGGGTTTGTCCCGAGACCTCGTATACCTCGGATTCAAAACGATAGTCGTGGATCTCCTTAAGCTCCGCCACTTCGCGGCTGGCGCGGGCATCGACGTTGGCGCAGGCCCAGATGGCCTCGCCGTCGCGGTCATAGAGGACGATCCCTTCGCGCATCGAACAGCAGGCGACGGACTGAATATCGGCGGCAGAGAGCCGGGCGGCATCGAGCGCCTGGCGAATGCACTGGCAGGCCAGCTGCCAGTTGGTGGTAAGGTCGAACTCCATCGAGCCGGGGACGTTATCGACGCTCAGGTGTTTCCATTCGGCCTGGCCTACCGCCAACTGGCGCCCATTAAGATCGAAAATGACCGCCCGAATGCTGCCGGTCCCGGCATCTAACGCTAACAGGTAACTCATGACATGCGCCTCGCTGTTGTCGCGCGGCGCCAGGCCGTCAGGAGGCCAGTGCGAGCACCGCGCGTGCTGTTGTCTCTTCCGTTACCAGGCCATTAATGCGCTTGCCAATCAGAGCGGCATGAATCGCCTGCGCTTTTTGTTCTCCCCCGGCGATGCCGACAATGGTTGGCAGCTGCGCCAGCTCATCAAGGGTTATGCCGAGCAGTTCCCGATGGATCTCCAGTCCTTCTACCGGCCGGCCGTCGGCCTGCAGGAAATAACCTAAAATGTCGCCGACCGCGCCTTTGCGCGCGTACATCAGCTGTTCGCCCTCGCTGATATAGCCGGAGCGTAAAATAGTGGCGTCGCGCCGCTGATCGATGGCGCCAATGCCAACCACCGCCGCGTCCGCCGCCGTCGCCGCCAGCATCACGTCGCGCACGCTCGACTCGCGGCGCAGGATCTCGGCGACCTCCGCCGAAGAGACCCGCAGCGGCGCCGGAATAATGCTGACGCTGCAGGCGGCATCAAGCTGGCCGATGCCGGTCATATAGGGGCCGACGCCGCCGGAGAGGGTCACCAGCCGCACCTGCTGCGAGCCGATAAAGCCGCTGAGATGCTGCAGGCAGCTCATGGTGGCTTCGCCGAAACCGACTGCCAATAATTGCCCCGGTTGCAGAATGCCCATCAGAGACTGCGCCGCGCCGATACCCAGCCGGGTATTCATCGGCGGGGTGTTGAGCGCCGGCAGAACGCGGGCAATCTTGAGGCCAAAACGCTGCTGGAGTTCACTTTCCAGCGCCAGACAGCCCTCATAGCGCGAGTTGATCTGCACGCGGATCACCCCGGACTGGCGGCCTTTCTCCAGCAGGCGAGAAATCTTCAGCCGCGGCAGCCCCAAACGCTCGCCGATGTCATTTTGCGTCAGGCCGTCGTGGTAGTAGCACCACGCCACCCGCGCCACCAGCTCTTCCTCGGCTAACGCCAGCCCGGCGTAGCGGTTCTCTTCCGTAATGCGTTTTTCGCTCATAAATTGAACTCTTATAAAAATTTAGATCATATGTTCGCTATTGCGCGGTCGGAAAGTGTGAGCCGACTGGCAAAACGGATCTTTCATCGCTGACCCATTTTTTCCTGACGATCTAAAGCACCAAAGTGTGATCTTCGCACGGTTGTAAATATAGTTCACCGTCTACGCTTTTGAACATTATTAAATTTAAAAATCATTTGTTCAATCGAGGCGCGATGATGAAGCCACTGCTTGAAGCTCGCCAGATTTGCAAACAGTTCTCCGGCGTTGCGGTGCTCAAGGGCATTGATTTCACGCTAGGCGCGGGCCAGGTGCATGCGCTGATGGGCGGCAACGGCGCGGGTAAATCGACGCTGATGAAGATCATCGCCGGCGTAGAAACGCCGGATAGCGGTGAACTGACGATCGGCGAACGCGCGTTTGCGCGCCTCAATCCGGCGCTGGCTCATCAGTTAGGCATCTATTTGGTGCCGCAGGAGCCGATGCTGTTTCCCAACCTCAGCGTGCGCGAGAACATTCTTTTCCGCCTGCCGAAGCGGGCGGATACCGTCGCGCGGTTGCAGGACAAACTGCGGCAGCTGAACTGCCAGATCAACCTCGACGCCAGCGCCAGCACGCTCGAGGTAGCCGATCAACAGATGGTCGAGATCCTGCGCGGGCTGATGCGCGAGGCCAGGATCCTGATCCTGGATGAACCCACCGCCTCTTTAACGCCGGGTGAAACCGAGAGGCTCTTTAGCCAGATCCGAGCGTTACAGGCGCTGGACGTTGGGATCGTCTTTATCTCACACAAATTGCCCGAAATCCGCCAGCTTGCCAGCCATATTTCGGTGATGCGCGACGGCGCGGTGGTGCTGGGCGGCGAGACCGCGGCATACCGCGACGAACAACTGATTAACGCGATGACGCCGGTCAGCCGTGACCATACGCTGAGCGACACGCAAAAGCTGTGGCTGTCGCTACCGGGCAACCGCCGTACGCAACCGCAGGACTTTCCCGTGCTGCGGGTGGAAGATCTTACCGGCGAAGGCTTTATCGATCTCAATCTGGAGATCCGCGCCGGAGAGATCGTCGGTCTGGCCGGGTTGGTGGGATCCGGGCGCACCGAATTTGCTGAAACCTTATACGGCCTGCGTACACCGCGCGCCGGGCGGATCTGGCTGGAGAACCGCGAGATTAGCCGCGACAGCACCCGCGCCAGGTTGGCCAGCGGGCTGGTCTATCTGCCGGAAGACCGCCAGGTCTCGGGGCTGTTTCTCGATGCGCCGGTGCGCTGGAACACGGTGATGTTCAATCAGCCGTCGTGGTGGCAGCAGGGGAAACGGGAGGCGGCGGTGGTTGAACGCTATCACCGGGCACTGGGGATCAAGCTGGCCGATGGCGATCAGCCGGTGCGCACTCTCTCTGGCGGTAACCAGCAGAAGGTGCTGCTGGCGCGCTGTCTGGAAGCTAATCCGTTACTGCTGATTGTCGATGAGCCGACGCGCGGCGTGGATGTCTCCGCCCGCGCCGATATCTATCAACTGCTAAAAAGCGTTGCCGCGCAAAACGTGGCGGTGCTGATGATCTCCAGCGATCTGGATGAGTTCGTTGGCCTGGCCGACCGGGTACTGGTGATGCATCAGGGCCGCTACAGCGGTGAGCTGGCGCGGCAGGCGGTGACCGTCGATCGCATGATGACCCTGGCCTTCGGAGGGCAGGCATGAAAACGTTACTGAAGAATCGCGAACTGAGCGCCTTCTTTGCCATCGTAGCGCTCTTTGTTGTGCTGGTGGCGCTCAATCCAGCCTATTTCAGCCTGCAGACCCTGGCGATGATTTTCGCTAGCTCGCAGATCCTCTGCCTGCTGGCATTGGGCGCGACGCTGGTGATGCTGACTCGCAATATTGATGTGTCGGTAGGCTCGACCGTTGGGCTGTGTGCCATCGCCGTCGGCGTGGCGCTGAACAACGGTTACGGGCTGGCGACGGCTATCGCCTTCGCGCTGGCGATTGGCGCGCTGGCCGGAGCTTTTAACGGCCTGCTGGTGGTGGGGCTGCGCATCCCGGCGATCGTCGCGACGCTCGGAACGCTGGGGTTGTATCGCGGGGTGATGCTGTTGTGGACCGGCGGGAAATGGATCGAGGGTTTGCCCGACAGCCTGAAATCGCTCTCGGAGCCCGCGTTTATCGGCGTGTCGCCGCTGGGCTGGCTGGTGCTGGCGCTGCTGCTGGCAGGCGGCTGGCTGCTGTCGCGCACCGCATTCGGTCGTGATTTTTACGCCGTTGGCGATAACCTCGCCGCCGCGCGTCAGCTGGGCGTGGCGGTCAACCGCACGCGGATGCTGGCCTTTACTCTCAACGGTATGCTGGCGGCCTGCGCCGGGATCGTCTTCGCCGCGCAGATTGGTTTTGTGCCTAATCAGACCGGCAGCGGCCTGGAGATGAAAGCCATCGCCGCCTGCGTATTGGGCGGGATCTCGCTGCTCGGCGGCACCGGCACGCTGCTTGGCGCGTTTCTCGGCGCCTTTTTCCTCACCCAAATTGACACCGTACTGGTGCTGTTCCGCCTTCCCGCCTGGTGGAATGACTTTATCGCCGGCCTGGTGCTGCTCGGTGTGCTGGTGCTCGATGGCCGCCTGCGTCAGGCGCTGGCCCGCCATCAGCGGGCGCTGAAGTACAGCCGTTTTCAGCCAGGTAACAAAGGAAGCAAACAGGTTGCCCGCTTTCCCGAACGCAAAAGCAAAGAGGTGGCTTAAATGAAGCTGAAGCTTAACTGGGAAAGCGCGCTGCTGGCGTTGCTGATCGCGGAAATCCTGCTATTCGGCGCTTTGAATCCGCGCATGCTGGATATCAATATGCTGCTCTTTAGCACCAGCGACTTTATCTGCATCGGCATCGTCGCGCTGCCGCTGACGCTGGTGATCATCAGCGGCGGGATTGATATTTCGCTGGGCTCGACCATCGGCCTGTGCGCCATCGCCCTCGGGGTGATGACCCAGGCGGGCTGGCCGCTGTGGCTCGCGGTATCGCTGACGTTGCTCTTGGGGCTGCTATGCGGGTTATTCAACGCCGCGCTGATTCACTACACCGGCATCAGCCCGCTGGTGATCACGCTTGGTACGCTATATCTGTACGGCGGCGGCGCGCTGTTGCTTTCCGGGATGGCCGGCGCGACCGGTTACGAGGGGATTGGCGGTTTTCCCGATAGCTTCACCGCCTTCGCCAATT
The DNA here is from genome assembly GCF_040064495.1 of Klebsiella sp. CN_Kp097. Taxonomy (NCBI): domain Bacteria; kingdom Pseudomonadati; phylum Pseudomonadota; class Gammaproteobacteria; order Enterobacterales; family Enterobacteriaceae; genus Klebsiella; species Klebsiella sp. CN_Kp097. Next base: position 156,421 of record NZ_JBEAIL010000002.1, read on the forward strand.
TAACCCTCGCCGGACTGCCGCTGCCGCTGGTGCTATTCGCGATTATCACCTTTTTCTTCTGGCTACTGGCCCATCGCGGGCGCTTTGGCCGCCACCTCTTTTTACTCGGGCAAAACCCGCGCGCCGCGCGCTATGCCGCGCTGTCGGTGAACGGCATCCCGTACGTGCTGTATGGCCTGGTTGGCGTCGCCTCGGCGGTCGCGGCGCTGGTGATGGTCTCCTATTTCGGCTCGGCGCGTTCGGATTTGGGCCGCGACCTGCTGATGCCTGCGCTGACCGCGGCGGTGCTCGGCGGGGCCAATATTTACGGCGGCTCGGGATCGATACTGGGTACCGCGCTGGCGGCATTGCTGGTGGGGTATCTGCAACAGGGTTTACAGATGGTCGGCATCCCCAACCAGGTGTCGAGCGCGCTGTCAGGGGCGCTGTTGGTTGTGGTGGTGATGGGGCGTTCGCTGAGCCTGCACCGTGAATGGGTGCGCGCGACCTGGCGGCGTCTTTTCTCGCATAAAACAATCGGAGCATAAAATGAAATTAAAACTGATCGTGCTGGCGCTGGCGATGAGCGTAGTCACCGCACAGGCGGCGGACCGCATCGCCTTTATTCCTAAGCTGGTCGGCGTCGGCTTCTTTACCAGCGGCGGCAACGGCGCGAAAGAGGCGGGGAAAGCGCTGGGCGTGGATGTCACCTATGACGGTCCCACCGAGCCCAGCGTCTCCGGCCAGGTGCAGCTTATCAACAACTTCGTCAACCAGGGCTACAACGCGATTATCGTCTCCGCCGTCTCGCCGGATGGCCTGTGTCCGGCGCTGAAGCGGGCGATGCAGCGCGGGGTGAAAGTCCTGACCTGGGATTCCGATACCAAGCCGGAGTGCCGCAGCATCTATATCAACCAGGGCACGCCGCAGCAGCTCGGCGGCCTGCTGGTCGAGATGGCGGAAAAGCAGGTCAGCAAACCTGCCGCCAAAGTCGCGTTTTTCTACTCCAGCCCGACGGTGACCGACCAGAACCAGTGGGTGAAGGAAGCCAAAGCCAAAATCGAAAAAGAGCATCCGCAGTGGCAAATCGTCACCACCCAGTTTGGCTATAACGATGCCACCAAATCGCTGCAAACCGCCGAGGGGATCTTAAAAGCGTATCCGGATCTCGACGCCATTATCGCGCCGGATGCCAATGCGCTGCCGGCGGCGGCGCAGGCGGCGGAGAACCTCAAGCGTCAGGGCGTGGCGATCGTCGGCTTTAGTACTCCGAACGTGATGCGCCCGTACGTTGAGCGCGGCACGGTGAAAGCGTTCGGCCTGTGGGATGTGGTTCAGCAGGGCAAAATTGCGGTTAACGTCGCCGATCGATTGTTGAAAAAGGGCGATCTTAACGTCGGCGACAGCGTTGAGGTGAAAGATATCGGCTCGCTGAAGGTCGAACCGAATAGCGTGCAGGGCTACCAGTATGAGGCGAAGGGCAACGGTATCGTGCTGCTGCCGGAGCGCGTGGTGTTCAGCAAAGAGAACATCAACAACTACGACTTCTGACGGAGGAAAAGATGGCTGATTTAGACGATATCAAAGAGGGTAAGGACTTCGGCATCGATCGCCCGCAGCAGAATACGCTGTATACCCTGAAAGGCTGTGGTTCACTGGATTGGGGCATGCAGTCACGGCTGGCGCGCATCTTTAATCCGCACAGCAACCGCACGGTGATGCTGGCCTTCGATCACGGTTACTTCCAGGGGCCAACGACCGGGCTTGAGCGTATCGACCTGTCGATTGCGCCGCTATTTGCCGACACCGACGTGCTGATGTGTACCCGCGGCGTACTGCGCAGCCAGGTACCGGCGGCCACCAATAAGCCGGTGGTGCTGCGCGCCTCCGGCGGCAATTCGATTTTGAGCGAACTCTCCAACGAATGCGTGGCGGTGGCGATGGAAGACGCGCTTCGTCTCAACGTTTGCGCGGTGGCGGCGCAGGTCTATATCGGCAGCGAATACGAACATCAGTCGATCAATAACATCATCAAACTGGTGGATGCCGGCAATCGCTACGGTATGCCGGTACTGGCGGTTACCGGCGTCGGCAAAGAGATGACCCGCGACGCGCGCTACTTCTCGCTGGCCAGCCGGATTGCCGCCGAAATGGGGGCGCAGTTTGTGAAGACCTATTTCGTTGAGGAAGGCTTTGAAAAAGTGACCGCCAGCTGTCCGGTGCCGATCGTCATCGCCGGCGGTAAAAAACTGCCGGAGCATGAGGCGCTGGAGATGTGCTGGCGGGCGATCGACCAGGGGGCTTCCGGGGTGGATATGGGGCGCAATATCTTCCAGTCCAGCGCCCCGCGCGCGATGCTGAAGGCGGTGAAAAAGGTGGTGCATGAGAATCTGAACGCGCGCGAAGCGTATCAGTTCTGGCAGGAAGAGAAACAGGGAGAGCTGAAATGAACGTGACGCTGGTAGAGATCAATATTAAACCCGAGCGGGTGGATGAGTTTCTCGAAGTGTTTCGCGCCAACCACGAGGGCGCGCTGCGGGAACCAGGCAACCTGCGCTTTGATGTCCTGCAGGATCCCGAGGTGAAAACCCGCTTTTTTATCTACGAAGCCTATAAAGACGATGAGGCGGTGCTGGCGCATAAGAAGACGCCGCACTATTTAGCCTGCGTCGAAAAGCTGGAGGAGATGATGTCGCAGCCGCGGCAGAAGCGCAGCTTTATCGGCCTGTTACCGCAGATGTGAGGTTCCCTCTCCCTGTGGGAGAGGGGCAAGCTGAGGGGAATTACTGCTTACGGAAAAACTCGTTATACAACATATATAAATGCGCCGCGCTCCACGAGAAGTTGGGCGCCCCCTGCTGGGCGCCGGTCAGCGGATTGTAGTTCTCCTGAATCGGGCCATCGGCGGTTAAGCCTTTGGCGTGCTGGAAGAAGGCGTCCGCCAGCTTCAGCGCCTCATCGCGATGACCGTAGCGCTCCATTCCCTTCAGGCCGAACCAGAACTGATCCACCCACACCCGTCCGCGCCAGTAAATATCGGCGCCAAAGGCCGGGTTGGTCAGCGCGGCGGTGCCCAGAGGCACAAAGGTGTTGAACTCTTTCGGGTCGAGCATCACCGAAACCACATCGTCAGCATGTTGCTGCGTCGCCGCGCCGTTAAACAGCGGCGACCAGCCTTCCGGCCCCTTGCCGCGCTCGACGATCGGTTTACCGGCGCAGCCGTTGGCCAGCGGTTGTTCTTCGATACGAATATCGTAATAGAAACGAGTCTGCGGGTCGAACATACAGGTATTGATATAATCCGCCAGCTTCGTCGCCAGCGCCTGATAGCGCTTTGCCTCTTCCGCTTTGCCAAGAATGGTCGCCATCTGCGCCAGATAGTGGTTATCGCTGTACATATAGCTGGCCTGATCGACCGATTCCTGGAGCAGCGAATACCCCAGCAGGTTGCCGTCACGGTCGCGGTTTTCGGCGAATTTCACCGTCCAGTCGCTGCGTTTGCCGCCGTTGGCGACGTATTTATCCAGCTGTTCTTTATCGATAAAACCAAATACCGCCGCATCGTCGCGCCCGGACTCCCACGACGCCGCTACCTGCGCCGGAATTTCGAGGCTGTCGTAATCGCCTTTGGCCGTCACCTGCTCGTAGGCGCGAAGGCCGGAAAGTGTCTGCTCGGTTTGCCCTTTTTTCACCGTGAACAGCATGGCACCGTCGGCGGTGTTGTGCGCCTTATCGCGGGTCGCGCCATATTCCGGCACGCCGTTACCGTTATGGTCGCGGTTGCGTAGCCACCAGTCGTGATAGGCCACCAGCTTCGGATACATCTCTTCCAGCCACGCTTTATCTTTGGTGACGTTATACACCTCCATCACCGACCAGGCCGCGAGGCTTGGCTTGGTGTTGCGTTCGTTCCAGTTGCCGCCGTCGCCGCCGCGCTCGGGGCTCAGGTTCCAGGCAATCAGGTCGGGCACAAATCCGGCATCCTGCGGGCGCACCTTATCATTGGCTTTAATCTGCCAGGAGAAGACGGCGCGGATATTCTCTTTGGCGATATCCGGGTTGAAGTGGGCCATGGCGTAGGCCTGTTTCCAGGTATCCCACGGCCAGGTCTGGTTGCCGGAGAACCAGCGGCCGGTCACGGATGGGGTGACGGTATGGTAATGCACCGCGCCGCCCGGCGCGCGCCAGTTGCCGTTGAGCGTCTCAATGGCTTTCACCGCCACGCGGGTCTGTTCGGCGGTAGCGTCGGGGTTGCTGAGCCCCTTTTGCAGATAGCCGTCCCAGCGCTGTTCGGAGGCGGTGAGATAGTAAGCCGGGCGCGCCAGAATATCGCGGATCTGCGCTTTTTCCCGCCGCGCTTGCTCCGCGGTGAGCAGGTGCGAATAGGTGGTGTAGAGGGTGGTGGAGCCGCGGATCTCCGCGCTGCTGGTGAAGCTGTGACCGTCGATACGGGTCTTGGTTACCAGCGAACGGTGGATCTGATACTGCGATTCGCCGGAGGTCATCAGGTCGGAGGCGGCGCGAACCTTGCCAAAGCTGACCGTCAGGCCGTCGGGCGTGGCGCTCAGACGGCGCTGATAGTCCGGGAAGGCTTCATCAATGGTTTTGTCCGATAGCGCTTTACCCTCTTTGGCGGCCAGTTTTTCCAGCAGTTCGCCATCCCACACCAGCTTTAGCGGAGTGTTGCTGGTGATTTTGGTCTCCAGCAGTGAAGTGTGGGCGCTGGCGAAGCGCAGCGTCATCTCCACCTTCACGCCGGGGGCGGTCAGCGTTTGTTTCAGCGCGCCGGGCAGGCTCCAGGCCTGCAGGGTGAAATCGACCTTTTTGCCGTTCTGATACACCGTCAGGCGATCGAAGTTGGTGGCCATAAAGTTGATGTACTCTTCGGTCAGCAGCGCCGGGCCGGGGAAGCCGCCCATGGTCGCCGGGCCGTCGGGCAGCAGGTGGCCGTGCCACGCCCCGAGGTCGAAAAAGGGGTTGAAGCGCTGGTGGTCATCGGCGTCGAAATCCTGCATATACTGCGGCGCGCCGCTGCGGTCGATGACGTTTTTAAACGCCTGCGCGGTGACGGCATGGGCGGAAAAACTCAGCATCAGCGCGCAGGCCAGCGGCGTCAGCGTAGTGGTGAAGTTCATGGTATCTCGGCTCCTTGTTACCAGTAGAAGTATTGCATCAGGAAAATTTTGTCGCTCGGGTCGCCGCTGGCGTTGCTGGTATAGAAACGGCTGTCGGCGGCGGTGGCGAAACGCCCGCCGCCGTATTCGTACCAGATGCCAAATTGCATAAATGCGGTGGTTTCATCAGCGGCGTGGTCCGGGCGGTGTTTGGCGTAGCTGTATGCGGTGGAGAAGTAGAGCCCGCTTAAGGCTTCATACATGGCGCTGGCCATAAAGCCGGTTTCGCTGCCGGGGACATCCAGCCCTTTGGCGCGGCCGGTATGGTGCCAGGCGCGGAAGGCCAGATTGGGCGACAGAACGCCGGTCAGGAATAGCTGCCCGGTGCCGTCGGTCACTTCAAGGCCGTTCATCCAGGTGACATCTTTGACGATGTCGTACTGCACGTAGCCGTTGATCATCGCCGGATAGGTGTACTTATCGTCATAGCGATCGTATTTGCCGAAGTGCAGCCAGGCCTTGCTTTCATCGTGATGCCCGGCCGGCGTGGCGGTGACGCTATAGCGGAAATCGCCGCTGCGGTTTTGTACCTTCAGCGCGTACATGATGTCGCGGGTATTGGGGATCACGTAACCCAGATCGGGGGTAAAGTCGCCCCACCACTGCAGGTCGTCCAGCGACGAATCCTGGCGCAGGCTGAGCATGATCTCGGTGTTGTTATCGGTTTTATAGCCGCCATAGAGGCGGTTAAGGCCGCCTTCCACGCCGCCCCAGCTGTGGCCCGGCGTCCAGGCATTGCCCTGGCTATCGGCCTGTACCGTCCAGGCTTCGCCGTAGATCAGCCCGAACCAGTGGCCGTTTTTGACCTCCAGCCCGCCCTCGATATAGGTGCCATCGCTGTATTTATGTTTGTCCTCGCCTTCTAAATCCATGTATCCGCCAACCCCCAACTCGCCGTAAAAGCGATAGGAGGTGGTGGTTAATTCCGGCGTTTTGGTATCGTCGTGCTCGGCCGGATGGACAGTCTCAGCGGCCGCCGCAGGGGCGCAAAAAGCCAGGGCAACGAGTGCCCCGTATAAGTAAGAGTTAGTTTTCATTTTTTTAAGGTATTTAAGAGGTATGGGAAGCCGGAGCCGCTTCTATTTGTTGTTGTTCCTGGGTTAATCCTTTGACGTATCTGCTGTATTTCCACCACGCGAAGCCAAGGAAAATCACGATCCCGCCGACGTTGTAGAAAATGATGGTCAGGATGTTGCCACCGGTTGGGAAGGTTGAGGCGACGAAACCGATGGCGAAAATCACAATCAGCATGGATACCACCACGATGCCGGTGGTACGCGAGCCCATGCGGAAATCGCGCGGCAGATGGTCGAGCTTGCGGCGCAGGTTGAGGTAGGCCAGCATGATGAACAGCGGCGGCAGCATGGAAGCGGCGGCGGTCATGTTGATGATGGTGTTCATCAGATCCTGCACGGTGTTGGATCCCAGCGTCGGGATAATCATCAGCGGAATGACGATCAGATACTGGATCCAGGCCGCGCGCGCCGGGACGCCGTTCTCATTGAGCTCGACGGTTTTCTTACCAAAGATGCCGGAGGGGATTTCCGAGAAGAAAATTTTAACCGGGGTGGCGGTCCACATCAGCAGCGAGCCAAACATCGCGGTAAACGAAACGAGGCCGACGAAGCGGTTCATCAGAATTTCCGGCAGGCCAAAGTAAGCCGCCAGGCCGTGGAACACCTGCACCGATCCGCCGGTAAACTTCAGCTCTTTGCTGCTGACGAAGACGTTAATCAGTACGGAGGAGATCGAGTACAGCACGCCGATGAAGATCCCGGCGAGGATGATCACTTTGACGAAGGATTTCGAGCCGCCTTTCACATCGTTGACGTATACCGCCACCGATTCCGCGCCGCCCGCCGCCATAAAGATCCACGTGGTAATACCAAGGAACGCCCAGTTGAAGTTAGGGATCATCGCCTCGACGGTGATCGGATCCGCTGGCTGCACGCCGCCCACCAGCGCGGTACCGGCCAGCAAAATATAGGAGAGCGTCAGCAGCAGCATCAGCGATGAGGTAACGGAGGTGATAGGCCCCAGCATTTTCGCGCCGTTGGTGGAGATCCAGGTGGAGAAGGCGAACAGCGCCATGCTCAGCACGGTAGTGGCGAACGGCGTCAGAATGTATTCGTAGCCGAGGAAGGCGTAAGAGGCATAGGCGATCACGCGCGGCAGCAGCGAGGTGAAGAAAAACAGGTTTACGAACCAGTAGGTATAGGCGGTGATAAACGCCCAACGGCCGCCGAGCGAACTCTTCACCCAGGCGTAAACCCCGGCCTCGGAGTTTTTATTCAGTGACACAAACTCGGCGATAATCAGGCAAAACGGAATGAAGTAGAACAGGGTAGCGAGGAAGAACATCGGCGCCGACGCCAGCCCCAGTTCGATATTGTTGTTGATGACGTTATTGAAACTGTAAACGGCGGCAAAGGTCAGCGATAACAGGCCGAACTTGCCGATGGTATTACGTTTAGTATCAGACATAACACATCTCCACACATTGTCCTTCAGAGGGTCGCTGAAGGGGGTTGTGTTGTTTATAGGGTAGAGGTAGTTAAGAATTAATGTCGATTTTAGTAAAAGTTTTAGTAAATAGAAGTAAAGAAACCGAATAGCTTTAACTCGATCACGAAAAAGGTTGAGTAATACGTAATCAGGCGAGGGATAAAAAAATCCCGCCAGCCGATGAGGGGCTGACGGGACGACAGGAACGTTATTTACCGGCGGCGGCAGCGTTAACCGGCGCCGCGGCGCGCAGACGTTGCTGCTTTTTTTCAAAGCGGGTGATCCACCACCACGCCAGGCCGGAGAAGACCGCGGTCATAAAGACGTTGATAAAGAAAGCGTTAACCAGATCGACGCCCGGCGGGAAGGCGGAAGCGGTCATGCTAACCACGAAAATCACTATCAGCATCGATACCACGCTCATGCCCACTTTCCTCGAGCCCATACGGAAGTCGCGCGGCGTGTCATCGTGTTTCCAGCGGAAGACGAAGTAGGCGGCCATGATGAACAGCGGCGGCAGCATGGCGGTACCGGCGGTGAGATTAATGGCGGTATTCATCATCTGCTGCACGCTGGCGGAGCCGAAGCCGTTAACAATCAACATCAGGAATACGAACAGGAACTGCCACCAGGCGGCGCGTACCGGCACGCCGTGGGCGTTCAGCTCGGTGGTTTTCTGGCCGTAGATACCCTTCGGGATTTCCGAGAAGTGGATTTTGACCGGCGCGGCGGTCCACATCATCATGCTGCCGAAGATGGCGATAAACAGAATGATGCCAACGAAGCGGCCCATCAGCGCTTCAGAAATGTGGAAGTAGGCGCCGAGACCGGTAAAGATTTCCACCATTCCGCCAGCGTAGGTCAGGTTTTCACGGGCGACAAAGACGTTAACCAGCAGCGAACCTAAGGCGTACATGCCGCCAATCAGCACCCCGGCGGTGATGATGACTTTAATAAAGGATTTCTGCCCGCCCTTGGTGTCGTTGAGGTAGGCGGCAACGGTTTCTGCGCCGCCCGCGGCCTGGAAAATCCAGCACATGATACCGAGCGTCGCCCAGTTGATGGTCGGCTCCATCGCCGCCAGGGTAATCGGCTGCGCCGGGACGTGACCGGAACCCAGTGCGGTCAGCGCGCCGACGACGTAAATCGCGAACAAAGCGAACACGCCGTAGGCCACGCATTCGGAAATTTTACCCAGCCAGGTCGCCCCTTTGGTGGATATATGGGTGGCCATGGCGAACAGCACGATGGAGATAAGCGAGGTCACCATCGGCGAGAAGGGGATCGCGTACCCGGTGATCGCGTATGAGGCGTAGGCCACTACGTTCGGCAACAGCGAGAGGAAAAAGAACAGGTTCACAAACCAGTAGAGGAAGGAACCAAGATAGGCGGCGCGGGTACCCAGCGGCTGCTTCAGCCACGCGTACATCCCGGATTCAGAGTGTTTGTTGGCCGAGACGAATTCGGCGATGATAAACACGAACGGGATAAAGTAAACGATAGTGGCGAATAAGAAGATAGGCGCGGAACTGAGACCTAACTCAATGTTATTATTGACGATATTTCGCACGTTAAAGACGGCGGTAAAGGCCATCGATAGCAGCGCGAACTTGCCGATTTTGGCACGTACAGACTCGGACATACGTCCTCCAATCATTCATCTACCCGCTTTAGCGGGCTGGAACCGAAAGGCCAACGGGTGTACCCGTTGACCTCCCTTGTCGCTTAACGCGGGTTTACTTATTGAGGAAGTATCCGTCTTCAACCGTGACTCGCAGCACCACTTTTTTTACCGGCGCATCGCAAATAAAGCGGTAGGCTTCGTCGATATCGCAAATCACCATCTGCCCTTCGTGAACCTTCACCGTTTCACCGATCCCTTTCAGGTATTCGCGATCGGTTTCGTCGCGGTAGCAGGCCACGGTTTGCAGATTTTCTTTGGCGGCAAACTCGATTTTCTGCTGCCCTTGCAGGTAATAGTGCACCTCAAAGTAGCGGCGGTTGCCGACAAATAGCGCGTCGGTCGTACTATCGGTTTCCACCCGATAGGAGAGCGAATCGCCAATGGAATGCGCCACGCCCGGGCGGATGTTGTCGATGTTATTGATGGCTTCCACGCAGCGCTGCCATTTGCGGCCGCTATGATAAACCTGCGTAAACTGTTCTAAATTATCGAGAATTCTCATTTTTCAGCCTCGCTGTGTGCAACGGGGGAAAAGAAACCGGCGCCGAAGCTATGGTTCGCCAGTACCTGCGAGGTGCCGCATCCGCCCTCCAGCGGCAGCAGCGTAAAGCCATAGTTGAAGGTGTTGAGCCAGACGCGCCAGCTATCCAGCACTTCGCTGCCCCAGGAGTTGGAGCCGAGGCCGAGCAGTTGTGCATCGATATTCAGGGTGATGTCATCGCTGCGCTGCAGTTCGTTGCAGTGCTGGGCGGCGTGCAGGTTTTCTGCCGTAAAGTGCCATGCGCTGACGTTGAGCGGATTGCGCGGAACGACCAGCAGACCGCTGCCGTGGCGGTCGCTGAACGATGCCCAGCGCACGTGCTGACGATTACCGTTGTTCTGCGGGAATGGATAATTGACGAACATATCGTCGACAGTGGTATGCCAGATATCAATGATGTTGCTTTGCTGGCTGTCGGCGTAGTTCTCGCCCGGCCCGCGGCCATAGTAGTTCACCTGGTCGAACTCACCGTTAATGCCCAGCATAAAGCCGATGCACGGGACAATGTGTGGATAGTCGCCGTAGCGCTCGCCGGCCAGCTCAACGTTGATGTGGCCCTGCGGGGTAATCTGCCAGCGATAGGTACAGCGCATACCGAAGTCGAACACCGGCGGCGCAATCACGCTGCGGGTGGTGATCACCACCGTTTCGCCCTCTATTTCAGCGCTGAATTCGCGCAGATGCTCCTGCATTATCTGCAGGTGGGCCGGCTGCCACAGTCCTTCGTATTCCTGTTTATGGTTATCAATCATTGGTTTGAAGAAGTTAATCTTCGGCTCGCGGGTTACCTGGTCGACGCCGTTGACCTGCCATTCGCTCAGTTTGCCGCTAACCTTGCTGAACACCACCCGGAAGTTATGGCCGCTGATGGTGTAGCTCAGGCGTTCATCGGCAATCTGCAGCGGCGTGGCGCTGGCGTTTAACAGCGGCGTTCGCGCGGCTGTTCGCGCTTTAAGCGGGAACTGATAGACGGCGATATCGTGATTGGCTTCGCTATACGGGGTGCGCGAATCTTTGGTCACCATGATGTTGACGAAAGCTTCACGTTCGTCGAGCTGCGGCAGGGCGATTTGCAGGTCGCGGCCGCTGTTCGGCGCCAGGTCTTGCACTTTCAGCAGCTGACTGGAGAGCGTTTCGCCTTCGGCGCGCACTTCAACGCGCAGGGTGTAGTCATCGAGAGTGGAGAACCACAGTTTGTTTTCCACCCGCAGTTCGCCGCGGCAGATATCCCGTGCTTGTACTTTCACCGGGGCGATGACCTGTTTGTATTCGCGCAGGCCCGGCCCCGGCGTCTGGTCGGAGAAAATCAGCCCATCGAGACAGAAGTTGTAGTTGTTCGGGTAGTCGCCGTAATCGCCGCCGAATTTGTACCACACCGCGCCGTTTTCGTCGCTGGCCTGAATCCCGTGGTCGCACCATTCCCACACGTAGTGGCCCTGGATGCAGTCGTGCTGGTAGAAGACGTTCTGGTATTCGGTTAATCCGCCGGGACCGTTGCCCATCGCATGGGCGTACTCACAGATAATGCGTGGTTTTTCATGCGGATGCTCGCCAAATTCGTTCATCAGCGGCACGCGGGTGTACATGGTGGAGATGATATCCACCACCTCGGCGTCGCGATCCTCTTCGTAGTGCACCAGCCGGGTATCATCCAGCGCTTTGGTGGCGTGGTACATGGCGCGGATGTTGCAGCCATAGCCGGATTCGTTACCCAGCGACCAGATGACGATCGACGGATGGTTTTTCTGCGCGTGCACGTGGCGCACGATGCGCTCAACGTAGATGTGTTCCCAGGCCGGATCGTCGGTGATGGCGCTGAGGTTGCCGACGTTGGCGAAACCGTGGGACTCCACGTCGGTTTCCGCCATCACGAACAGTCCGTAGATATCGCACATTTCATAGAAACGCGGGTCGTTCGGATAGTGGGCGGTGCGTACCGAGTTGATGTTGTGCTGCTTCATCAACAGCAGATCTTTTTCCACGCGATCCATGCCGACCGCGCGGCCTTTCAGATGGTCGTTATCGTGGCGGTTCACGCCGTGCAGCATTACGTAGCGGTTGTTGATGTAGAACAAGCCGTCACGCACTTTGATATCGCGGAAACCGACGCGCTGCGGGATGATTTCCAGCACCTCGCCGGCGGCGTTTTTTAACGTCAGCACCAGATGATAGAGATACGGGCTTTCCGCCGACCACTGCTGCGGCGCGTTCACATCAATCGTGAAGCCGGTGTTTAGCTGCTGGCTGACCTGCAGTTGACCGACGTTGCCCGAATAAAGCGCCTTTTCGCCGTCGAACAGGGTATATTCCAGCGTCGCCGCCGCCGTCTGCGGAGCCAGGTTTTCCAGCGTCAGCTGGCAGGAGAGGGTCGCGTCGATGTAGTCATCGTTAAAATCGGTGCGCACGGTGAAGTCCTGTACGTGCAGCGGATTTTTCCCCACCAGATAGACGTCGCGGAAAATGCCCGCTGACCACCACATGTCCTGATCTTCAATATAGGTGGAGTCCGCCCACTGCATCACGCGCACGCACAGCAGGTTGTCGCCGGTTTTCACCGCCGCGCTGATATCGAACTCGGCGGTCAGGCGGCTGCCTTTGCTAAAGCCGATGTACTGGCCGTTAACGTAGACTTCGAAATAGGTTTCGACGCCATCGAATTTAATGATGGTTTGTTTGCCCTGCCAGCCGTCGCCGAGGGTAAACAGGCGCTGGTAGGCGCCGGTCGGGTTATCGGTCGGGACATAGGGCACGTCGATGGGGAAGGGGAAACCTTCGTCGGTGTACTGCAGCTGGCCGTGGCCTTCCATCTGCCACATGCCCGGTACGGTAATCGGCCCCCACTCGTTCTGATAGCATGAGGTAAAGCTCTCCGGTACCAGCAACGGGTTGGTGAAGAAGCGGAAGTTCCACTGCCCGCTGAGGGACAGGAAGCGGCTGCTGGTTTCGCGGGCGAAGGTCCGCGCCTGGGCCAGTGAGTCGTAAGAGAAGAAATACGCCCGCGGCGGCAGCCTGTTTTCATGAGTGAGTTGAAGGTTTTCCCAGCGATTCATATCGCCTCCCTGAACGGCTTAATAAGATAAAACTCATTTTAGTAAAACTTTTACTAAATAAAATCGCCAGGGATGATTTACTTTAACTCGATCACAAAATGAACCGCTTTGTGTCGGGTAGCGGCTTCGCCTTACCCGACCTACAGAATGGCGTTCCGGGCAGGACCGGTAGCCCGGCCAGGCGCAGCGCCGCCGGGGAACTGGATGCGGGTAGCGGCTTCGCCTTACCCGACCTACGGAATGGCGTTCCGGCCAGGACCGGTAGCCCGGCCAAGCGTAGCGCCGCCGGGATGGGGTTGGATCAACGGGTGGTGCCGCGCAGCTTCAACACGCTGGGAACAAAAACGTTAAGCGGCAGGGCGCGGCCATCGCGGGCCTTCTCGATTAGCAGGTTCACCCCCTGGCTGCCCATCATTTCGGAGTGGATCCGCACCGTCGACAGCGGCGGGAAGGTAAAGCGCGCGGTGGGGATATCGTTGACGCTAATCAGCGAAATATCTTCCGGGATCGCCAGCCCGTGTTCGTGGATGGCGCGCAGCACGCCGATGGCGATGGAGTCCGAGGCGACAAACAGCGCCCGCGGAAACTCCGCTTGCACCAGCATCTGCTTCGCCAGCTCATAACCGGACGAGCTGGAAAAACCGCCGCGCCAGATATCATCGGCTGAAACCACGCCCTTCAACTGACCGTACTCCACAAACGCCACTTCGCGAATATCGGCCTTGCCGGGCTGATCCTGGCCGCCGATAAATCCAATGCGCGACGCGCCCTGCTGGATAAAGAAGTCGACCACCTCTTTAGCGATTCGTACCAGGTCGATATCCACCGCATCGTACGGGCTGCCGGCTTCGTGAAAATCAATAAAGCAGATATTGTCGGTCAGCGCGCTGGCGGTCTCGCGCAGCTCGCGCGTCGGCTGGCCGATAATCAATACGCCGGTGACCTTTTTCAGCTCGGGCAGGGTGTTATTGAGATAGCAGTTGGTGAGCTCGATGGCGAGCTTTTCGCACTGGGTTTCAATACCGTGGCGAATGGCGAGATAGTAAGGGTCGTTAATTTCCAGCTCTTGCTGGTAGCTATACAGCGCCAGGATATGATGGTGGCCGACGGGTAGGACCTGCGTTTTACGCGCGCTGCTGCTTTTATACTCCAGCTTCTCCGCAATCTCGAGAATGCGATGCTTGGTCTCTTCTTTCACGTTCAGGGTGGGATCGTCGTTTAACACCCGGGAAACCGTCGCCAGCGAAACACCCGCTTCGGTCGCAATGTCTTTTAGCGTTGCCATCTTTTTCCTTTATCGGACGTTGCCCATGTTTGCTCATCCATTGTAAAGCAAGCGTCGCGTCCTGCACCTTATTTCAGTAAAAAACGCCTGCGCGCGAGGGCTGTTTTCCCCGGCGATAGCGTGACAGAAGTAGCATTATTATCAGCATTATGCAGACGAACGGCAAAAACTTGCTATCTTTTAGTAAAAATTTACTGGAGATGAGAGATGGATACCGTAGCTTACGCTGATTTTGCCAAACTGGAGATGCGCGTCGGCAAGATTGTCGAGGTGAAGCGCCATGACAATGCTGACAAACTGTACATCGCGCGAATTGATGTCGGCGACCGTACGCTGCAGACGGTCACTAGCCTGGTGCCCTACTACAGCGAAGAGGAGCTGCTGGGGAAAACGGTGGTGGTGCTGTGTAATCTGGCGAAAGCCAAAATGCGTGGCGAAACTTCTGAGTGCATGCTGTTATGCGCGGAAACCGAGGATGAAAGCGAAAGCGTGCTGTTGACGCCGGAACGCGTTATGCCGGCGGGCGTGCGGATTGTATAACGTGAAAAGACCCTCTCCCGACGGGAGAGGGTCGGGTGTGAATTATGTCTCTTCGACCGAAATGCGCAGTGCCGCCAGCGCTTTGCGCGCCGCCTTCAGCACCTGTTCGCACTGTTCGAGGGTGAGCGTCAGCGGCGGTTCAACGCGGATCGTCTTGGCGTTGTTTAACGTCCCGGCGACCAGCACCCGCTGTCTGAACATCTCGCTGGCAAAGTTGTAGCCAATCTCGTTATCGACAAACTCAATAGCCATCAACATGCCTTTCCCGCGGACTTCATTCACCAGATCCGGATATTCGCGCGCCAGTTGACGGAAGCCGTCCAGCAACAGATCGCCTTTCTGCTCAGCCTGCGCCGGCAGGTTCTGTGAGAGCAAGACGTTGATCGTCGCCAGCGCCGCCGCGCAGGCCAGCGGGTTGCCGCCGAAGGTGGTGGTGTGCAGGAATGGGTTATCGAACAGCACCGAGAAGACCTCTTCCGTCGCTACCGTTGCACCGATCGGCATTACGCCGCCGCCGAGCGCTTTAGCCAGACACAGAATATCCGGCTGCACGTTTTCATGCTCGCAGGCGAACATCTTGCCGGTGCGGCCCATGCCGGTCTGTACTTCGTCGAGGATCAGCAACGCGCCAAACTCGTCGCACAGTTTACGGACCGCCGGTAAGTAACCCGCCGGCGGCAGGATCACGCCGCCTTCGCCCTGGATAGGCTCAAGGATCACCGCCGCGACGTCATCGCCGGTTTTTTTGCACTCGCTCAGTATGGAACGCATGGCGTTGATATCACCGAACGGCACGTGGCGGAAGCCCGGCAGTAGCGGCATAAACGGTTTGCGGAAGGTCGATTTCGCGGTGGCCGACAGCGCGCCCAGCGATTTACCGTGAAACGCGCCGCTGGTGGCGACGAAGGTAAATTTGCCGCGCGGAGACTGATAGGCTTTTGCCAGCTTCAGCGCCGCTTCCACCGATTCCGTGCCGCTGTTGCAGAAGAAACTGTATTTGAGCTTGCCGGGCGTTAAGGCCGCCAGCGTTTTCGCCAGCATCGCCCGCAGCGGGTCCAGCAGCTCCTGGCTGTGAAGCGGTTGTTTCGCGAGTTGATTTTCGACGGCGGATACCACAACTGGATTACGGTGCCCTACATTGAAGATGCCAAACCCACCAAGGCAGTCGATAAACTCCTGTCCCTGGGTGTCGACAAGCGTATTTAACCCTCCCGCTTGCCACTCTACGGCTCCGTAATCCCCGCCGGCTGTGACCGATTTTCTATACTCCAGAAACCCCGGGTTCACATGTTCTTTAAAGTATTCTCTCACCTCCTGGTTCAGTGCTTTCATTTCGTCATGGGAGAGCGATTGCTTCTCAATGAGATTCAGTGCGTGCGCGCTGCAGGCCAGAGCCGATGCGCTGGAAGGTAACCTGTTCAAAATGTGCTCCTGGGGGGGCGTATCACATGATACTGAATTAAGTATTGCAGGGATTACGCCAGCCTGGCAGCGACGATGAAAATCGGGATAAACGCAAAGTTAAGGCGCAATTGTGCGAAATTTAATCTCATAACTTAAATATTGGCACGTTTTATTCCTGAGGCTGCAAGATAAACTGCCGTTGGGGTGTGAAGCGGTATGACGTGGCGTGGTGCAGGCCGCTGCGTGATGGAGCAGCCTGGGAACCATTGTGGTGCGAGAGGTTAATCGAGTTGGGAGATTTCCATCGCCGCGCGGTCAATCACGCCGATGATCTGTTTCAACTGCGCGTCGCTGATGCTCTGCTGGTTGACCTTCAGGTCCAGGACCGCTTTAAAGTTTTCCAGCGCGCGTTTCATCTGCGGATTTTTGCGCAATTCGCAGCCGATCATGCGTTCCTGCAGGCGCGTCTGAATTTGGCTTAACTGCTCGCCGCTTTCGGCGCACAGGCGGCGTCCCTCTTCAGTGATAGCGATTTTTTTACGCCCATTTTCCTCTTCTACGCTAATCAATCCCTGATCCTGCAGCAGGTCGAGCGTCGGGTAGATAACGCCTGGGCTGGGGCTGTAATTGCCTTGCGTCAGCGCCTCAATCTCTTTAATCAGCTCATAGCCGTGGCTGGCGTTGCGCGAAAGGATATCGAGGATCACCAGGCGCAATTCGCCGTGGCCAAAGAAACGCTGGCGGCGTCCGCCGCCGCGACGGCCCTGTTCGCCGTGGCCTTCTTCATGATGATGTCGCATCAGTTCTCCTGCATATTTTTTGATATATCTAATTTATATCTAAATAGTAAAAAAAGACAATGTGTAATTTATAATTGATTGATATTAATTGTTTTATTGTTGTTTTTAGCTTTGATGAAGCTTTCCTGTAATTTATATCAAAAAAAACTTGCCATTTTCATTAATGGCAATCATTATCATTTGCACTGAGTTTAGATATATCTATTTACCCTTCACCAAGGCGATGACGGATGACAATAATCAATCAAACTAAATACCCGCAGCGCGTGCGTAACGAACTACGTTTTCGCGAATTAACCGTGCTGCGCGTTGAGCGTATCGGCCAGGCGTTCCAGCGGATCGTGCTGGGGGGCGAGGCGCTGGATGGCTTTGTTTCACAAGGTTTTGACGACCACACCAAACTGTTTTTCCCGCAGGCGGGCAGCGTATTTACACCGCCGGAAGTGACCGACGAAGGCATTAACTGGGGCGAGGGCGTGCGCCCGGCGACCCGCGACTACACGCCGCTGTACGATGCCGAACGCCACGAGCTGGCTTACGATTTCTATATCCACGATGGCGGTATTGCCAGCCGCTGGGCGCTGGAAGCCAACGTCGGCGATAAGCTGGTGATCGGCGGGCCGCGCGGCTCGCTGGTGGTGCCGGAAGATTACGCCTGGCAGCTTTATGTCTGTGACGAGTCGGGAATGCCGGCGCTGCGCCGTCGCCTGCTGGGATTACGCCAGCTGCCGGTGACGCCGCAGGTGACGGCCATCGTCACCATCGCGGATGCTTCGTATAAAGATTATCTGGCGGATCTCGACGGCTTTAATATCGAATGGGTGGTAGGCCACAACCCGGCGTTCGTCGCCGAGCGGCTGGCGCAGGTTAAGGTACCGTCAGAAGATTATTTTATCTGGCTGACCGGAGAAGGCGGCGTGGTGAAATCGCTGCTGGCGCGCTTTGAGGAGCCGAGTATCGATCAGCAACTGGTGCGTTCGCAGGCGTACTGGCATAGCAAATAATCGGCAGTGTGGTAAACCCGGATGGCGGCGCGTTGCGCCTTCTCCGGGCTACCTTTCAATGGTGTTATGTCGCCCCGGTAAGCGCAGCGCCACCGGGTGAGGCTTAGCGTTCCGCCAGCGCCTTAAACACCATCGCCACCGCGTGGGCGCCGGGGTCCATATTGCCGAGCAGGCTCTCGCTATTGAGATAGGAGGCGCGTCCGGCGCCGGCTTTGCTCGACTGGCAGGTGCGATCCGCGCCGGCCTGCGCCGCGGCGAAAGCGGCCTGCAGATTATCCGGTTCGGCCAACAGCGCCGCCAGCGCCGGCTGTAGAGCATCAATCATCGTCCGGTCTCCCTCATCGGCGCCGCCGTAAAATTTCATCTGCCCCAGACCGGCGTTCAGCGCTTCCGCCATGCTGGCGCCTTGCTCCAGCTTCTGCCCGGCGGCGGTGAAGAAAATCGACATCAATACGCCGCTTGAGCCGCCCATCACCACCGTCAGGCGTTCGCCAATTAGCGCGAACAGCGTGGGTAAATCATTGAGCGGCAGTTGCTGGCGTTGCAATAGAGCGGCAATCTCACGCGCGCCGGCGGCGAAAGTGGAGCCGGTATCGCCGTCGCCCACTTTGGCGTCAAGCGCGTTGAGATGGGTTTCGAGGCCGGAGAGGGTGCTGGTCACCTGCGCCACGTAATCGCCCACCTGCGGGTTGGCCGATGGCGTAAAGGAGACGCGTGCGCTGGCGAGCGCGGACGGCATAATATTAACAGCCCGCGGCTGCACCGGCTTCTGCCAACTGGCGGTTTCGACATCCGACAGCAGCGCCTTTTCGATGCTCTCTTCCAGCACGATAGTGGTCAGCGAGAAGCCTTTCATATCCAGCGCCGTTACCAGCGAAGCCGGGCCAATCAACCAGTCAACGCGCGCATGGAGTGGGGTATTGGCCAGTTCGCGGGTCAGAATCGCCATCTCGGCCACCGACACGCCGCCGAGATTATTGAGCATCACCGCCAGGCGGCCGGTTTCGGGTAGGACGGCGGTCAGCTTCTCTACCATAATCTGCATGATTTCCGCGCTGTTATGGGTCGCGATCGTCGAAGCTCCCGGCTCGCCGTGGATGCCCATTCCCAGCTCGGCGTGGCCGGGCTGATGGCGCGGCGCGCTTTCCGCTTCCTGCGGCAGGTGACAGCTGGCCAGCGCCACCCCGATGCTGGCGGTATGGTTGGCGGCGTATTGCGCTTCACGCAGGACGGTGGCGAGGTTGAAGCCGCGCTCGGCGAAATAGCCCGCCACCTTATGCACCAGAATGGTCCCGGCGATGCCGCGCGGCTGTTTGTTATCCGGCAGCGAAATATCGTCGCCGACGATCAGCATCTCCACGTTGTAGCCAAGACGGCGCGCTTTCTCCGCCGCGAGGCCGAAGTTAAGCCGATCGCCGGTGTAGTTTTTAACGATCAGCAGACAGCCCGCCTCGCCGGTCACCGCCTGAATCGCGGTGAGTACCGCATCGACGCTCGGCGAGGCGAACAGATCGCCGCAGACCGCGGCGGTCAGCATGCCTTTACCAATAAAGCCGACGTGCGCCGGTTCATGGCCGGAGCCGCCGCCGGAAATCACCGCCACGTTGTTTTTATTCAGATCGCGGCGCACCACTACACGGATCGCCGGGTCGCTCTCCAGGCGGGCGAGGTTGTTCCACGGGCTGGCAATAATGGTACCCTCGATCACGTCGTTAACGAGGCTGGCGCGCTGGTTAAAAAAGAATTGAGACATAGTGGTTCCTGATCAGTAAGCGAAAACTCACCCTCCGGAGGCGGGCCTCCGGAGTGGTAACGGTCAAAGTGGATTTAGCGACGAATAAGGCGTTGCTGACGCATATCGAGCGTGATGGCTTCGCCAGGCTGAATATCATTCAGCGCTTCGCCCTGCTGGCATAGCCAGGCGATCCCCGCCGCACGGGCGATAATCGCGCCGTGGGCCTGTTCGCTGCCGTCGCGCAGGCACAGGCCGGTGACCTGGCTGGCATCCAGTTGGAGTACGGTCGAGGGATAAATATTGTCGGCGATAATAATCGTCGGCTCACTGGCGAATGGCAGCGTCTCCTTTATACCCTGCAGATGGCGCAGCGTGCGCTGCAGAATATCGTCGACATCGATATAACGGGCCTGCAGATAGGCGTCATCCAGCTGACGATACTGCTGGCTGAGCTCCATCAGCACCTGATGCCACGCCCATTCCGCCGAGCACTGTTCGGTGAGCAGGCGATCGTTGGCGGCATCAAACAGATCTTCATCGTCGAGCAAGGTGTGATGACCGGCGAAGATCGCCGCGATATCGGCGTTAAATTTGTTTTCCGCCAGCTCGGTGAGCGCATTGAGATCGGCCAGCGTCTGGTCGATCGCCTGGCGCAGGCGCTGCTGCTCGCGAGCAACGTCGGCGGCGGCGGGGAGCGCCGGTTGGATCGGCGCCAGCGGATAAAGCAGCGCCGCGCCTTCAACACGCGCAGGTATGGCGGGTTCCGCTGTCGGCTGCGCCTCCGGCGACTCGCCGAAGTTATCGGCGGCTAGCGCCTGAAACGCCGCCAGCGCGGCATCGGCGTCCGGACCGCGGGCCAGCAGGCGCAGCTTATCGTGGCGGCGCACCTGCAGCAGAGCGATTTGATTCAGACTGTCCGGGGTGACGCATTTGCCGTTTTTCTCCAGCACCAGGTCGGCGTTAAAACCCGCCAGCGCGGCGACCAGCTTTGATGCCGGACGCACGTGCAGGCCGTTGTGATTGTTAATAATGACTGAAACCGATTTAGCATCGCCGTCGTCAGCAAGCGTTGGGGCGGCGGCGTCAGGCGTGTGCGAAGGTAAACCCAGCTGAACCCGCTTGGCTTCCAGGGCGTTCATGGCATCGGCGATAACTTTGTCGATTCCGGCGCCGGAGGCGGCGCTGACGGTGGCCGCCAGCGTCCCTTCGACCAGCGGCGCGGCGCACAGCCGCACTTTTGCCGCCATCGCCGGATCGAGCAGATCGAGTGCGGTTTCGGCGCTGAGCAGGGCGCTGCCGATATCCATCATCACCAGTACATGGTCGGTATCGGCGACGGATTCGATCGCCTCCATGACTTTAATCGGATCGGTGCCGATCGGGTTGTCGGGATCGTCGATCCCGGCGGCGATCGCCAGCTTACAGCCATCGTTCATTAACATCTGCCGGGCCAGTTCTCCGACACCTTCGCCCAGCCGGGCGCTATGAGAAACAATAACCAGGTTTACCATCGCGATTTCCTTACTCTTTGGCGGCGGCAGCCAGCATCTGAACCATAAACAGCACCGAGGTCGCGCCGGGATCCTGATGCCCGATGCTGCGCTCGCCGAGATAGCTGGCGCGGCCTTTACGGGCCTGCATGGTGATGGTGGCGTGGGCGGCGCGCTCGGCCACTTCGCAGGCGGCATCCAGCGCGGCAGGGATAGACAGATGTTGCTCGCTGGAATGACGCAGGGATTCCACCACCGGCAGCCAGACGTCGCACATCGTCTTATCGCCCGGCTCCGCTTTACCACGGTTGACGACGCCGTCCGCGCCTTCGCGGATCATCTGATAAAGCTCGTCGAGGGTCAGGCTCTGATGCGCCTGGGTGACCTGGGCGGCGCGGATAAAGAAGGTGCCGAACAGCGGGCCGCTGGCGCCGCCGACGTTGGAAAGCAGCGTCATCCCGGTATTCTTGAGAATAAAACCGATGTCTTTATCGGCGATCGACGGCAGCTTTTCGACCACTTTGCTGAAGCCGCGATGCATATTGAGGCCGTGGTCGGCGTCACCGATCTCTTTATCAAGGCCGGTGAGAAAATCGCTCTGTTTGGTGAAAATATCGCCGCAGCGGTACAGCCAGTCGACGATTTGCGTTCTGTTCAGTGACATGTCGTGCTCCTTATTTTCCCCAGTTCAGCGCCGGGGTGTGGACCGGGGCGTCCCATAACGCCAGCGTGTCATCATCCGCTTTCAGCAGGGTGATGGAGAAACCCGCCATATCCAGCGAGGTGCAGTAGCTGCCGATGAGGTTGCGTTCAATCACAATGCCGGAGGCTTCGCAGCGCTGGGCGAGGCGGTTGTAAACGCCGTACAGTTCAGAAAGCGGCGTGGCGCCGAGGTTATTGACCAGCGCGATAACCCGATCGCCGTTTTGCAGCGCGGTTTTGCTCTGTTTCACTTCCTGCCACGCTCCCTTGACGTTATCCCACTGGCGCAGCGTGCGGCTGTATGCGCCGTTTTCCAGCAGGGTATCGAACATCTCATCGACGGTTTGGTCGAGCGAGCTGAAGCGGCGGCGGTCGATACCCGGCTCGCCATGGATGCCGACGCCGAACTCCATCTCATCATCTTTCAGGGTAAAGGAGGGCTGTCCGGCGGCCGGTACGGTGCAGGCGCCCAGCGCGATGCCAATCGAGTGACCAAGGTTATTTAAACGGCGGCCCAGTTCAGCGCAGGCTTCCAGCGAGTCGCCGCGTTCGGCGGCGGCGCCGACCAGTTTTTCAATCAGCACGGTATTGGCGACGCCGCGGCGTCCGGCGGTATAGAGGCTGTCTTTTACCGCCACGTCGTCATCCACCACGACGGTGGCGACCTTAACGCCGCTTTCGTGCAGCAGCTCGGTGGCGGTCTCAAAATTCAGGATGTCGCCGGTATAGTTTTTGATAATCAGCAGGACGCCTTCGCCGCCGTCAATCTGCATCGCGCATTCGAACATTTTGTCCGGCGTCGGCGAGGTGAAAATTTCCCCCGGACAGGCGCCGGAGAGCATGCCCTGGCCGATGTAGCCGCAGTGCATCGGTTCGTGTCCGCTGCCGCCGCCGGAGAGCAGCGCCACTTTGCCGGCGACCGGCGCATCAGCGCGGGTGACATAGACCGGGTCCTGGTGCAGCGTCAGTTCAGGATGCGCCTTCGCCAGGCCGATAAGCTGTTCACTCAGTACATCTTCCACACGGTTAATCAGTTTTTTCATTGTTTATGCTCCGTAGGGTAGGGGGAGGTCGCCTGTCTATAAGGGTAGCCCGGCGATGTAGTGATTCTGGCTGAGCGGGCGCAAAATAAAATGCCGTCAAAATTGGTTCCATAACGGAACGTAGAAAAGAGTTTTTGTTCCTTTATGGAACATTAATTGCCGATAAACAGGAGAAATGCGAGCCAGCGCTAATAATTTGTCCGTTTTTTTCTGCTATCAGAAATGGGGCAAGGATGATTTTTTTCGCCATTGTGCCGCATTGAGGCGATTTTCTGCGTTAAAGAGGGGAGACGATAGCGGCTTTTTTGCCAAAATGAGCCGATCGCGATCGCAATCCCATCGCTTTCTCAGTCACATTGTTTCAATGTGAAACGCATTATTTTTTTATCTGTTTCAGAACAGAACAAAAAAGGGAAAAATTTTTTTCGTCGCTGCTCGCCCTACAGTGGATGCATCGCTCCGGCAGCGTGGCTGTAAGCGCCATTGATATCAGGCGCCGCGGCATGACGGCCTGGGCTCACGTGTCAACATACGCACTTATTTGAGGGTGAAAGGAATGCTAAAAGTTATTCAATCTCCAGCCAAATATCTCCAGGGACCTGATGCCGCCATGCTGTTTGGCGAATACGCTAAAAACCTGGCCGACAGCTTTTTTGTTATCGCCGATGACTTCGTGATGAAGCTGGCGGGCGACAAAGTATTGAACGGCCTGCATAGCCACAATATTAGCTGCCATGCGGAACGGTTTAACGGCGAGTGCAGCCATGCGGAAATCAACCGCCTGATCGCCATTCTTAAGCAGCACGGCTGCCGCGGCGTGGTGGGTATCGGCGGCGGGAAAACCCTCGATACCGCGAAGGCGATCGGCTATTACCAGAAGCTGCCGGTGGTGGTGATCCCGACAATTGCTTCAACCGATGCGCCGACCAGCGCGCTGTCGGTTATCTACACCGAGGCAGGTGAGTTTGAAGAGTATCTGATCTACCCGAAAAACCCGGATATGGTGGTGATGGACACGGCGATTATCGCCAAAGCGCCGGTACGCTTGCTGGTGGCCGGGATGGGCGATGCGCTCTCCACCTGGTTTGAAGCCAAGGCCTGCTTCGATGCGCGAGCCACCAGCATGGCGGGCGGGCAGTCCACGGCGGCGGCCTTGAGCCTGGCGCGCCTGTGCTATGATACGCTGCTGGCGGAAGGCGAAAAAGCACGCCTGGCGGCTCAGGCTGGAGTGGTGACCGATGCGCTGGAGCGTATTGTCGAAGCCAACACCTATCTGAGCGGTATCGGTTTTGAGAGCAGCGGCCTGGCCGGCGCGCACGCGATTCACAACGGTTTCACCATCCTTGAAGAGTGCCACCATCTATATCACGGCGAAAAAGTCGCTTTCGGCACCCTGGCGCAGCTGGTACTGCAAAATAGCCCGCTGGAAGAGATCGAAACCGTGATGGGCTTCTGTGAAAAAGTCGGCCTGCCGATCACCCTTGCCCAGATGGGCGTGAAAGAGGGTATCGAAAGCAAAATCCACGCGGTGGCGAAAGCCACCTGCGCGGAAGGCGAAACCATCCACAATATGCCGTTCCCGGTCACCGCGGATAGCGTCTACGCCGCCATCCTTACCGCGGACCTGCTTGGGCAGCAGTGGCTGGCGCGTTAAGTCTTTCACAAGGTCCTATGCCGCGGCGCATTGCGGCATCAACTCCTCCCTCCGGCAGCCGCTGCCGGAGGGTTTTGTCGTTTTAACTGTGTTAACTCCAGCGGAAAAGGGATATGACAGCTCAGACTCAGGGTGCGGAAAATGAAGTTTCAGCCGTTATCAGCCAGTCGTGGCATCGCTGCAGCAAATTTATGCAGCGTGAAACCTGGCAGGCGCCGCATCAGGCGCAGGGGCTGACCTTTGAATCGATCTGCCGTCGCAAAACCGCGCTGCTGACCATCGGCCAGGCGGCGCTGGAAGATGCGTGGGAGTTTATGGCCAACCGTTCCTGCGCGCTGTTCATCCTTGATGAGTCGGCCTGTATTCTGAGCCGCTGTGGTAATCCGCAGACCCTGGAACAGCTGGCGGAACTGGGATTTCGCGACGGCAGCTACTGCGCGGAGAGCATTATCGGCACCTGCGCGCTGTCGCTGGCCTCGATGCTCGGGCAGCCGGTCAACACCGCGGGCGGCGAGCACTTTAAGCAGGCGCTGCGGCGCTGGTCGTTCAGTTCGACGCCGGTGTTCGATAACCATGGCCGCCTGTTTGGATCGATTTCGCTATGCTGCCTGCGCGAAGAGTGGGCTCCGGCGGATCTGTCGCTGACCTTGGCCATCGCCCGCGAAGTGGGTAACTCGCTGCTTACCGACAGCCTGCTGGCGGAATCTAACCGCCACCTTAATCAAATGTACGGCCTGCTGGAAAGTATGGATGACGGGGTGATGGCGTGGAACGAGCAGGGAGTGCTGCAGTTTCTCAACGTGCAGGCAGCCACGCTGCTGCATCTCGATACCCAGGCCAGCCAGGGGCGAAATATCAATGAGTTGCTGACCCTGCCGGCGTTGCTGCGCCGCGCGATTAAACAGGCCCGCGGCCTTAATCATGTGGAAGTGACCTTCGAGAGCCAGCATCAGTTTATCGACGCGGTGATCACCCTGAAGCCTATCGTGGAGGAGCAGGGCAATAGCTTTATTTTACTGCTCCACCCGGTGGAGCAGATGCGTCAATTAATGACCAGCCAATTGGGCAAAGTGAGCCATACCTTCGAACAGATGTCGGCGGATGACCCGGAAACCCGCAGGCTGATCCACTTTGGCCGCCAGGCGGCGCGCGGCGCTTTCCCGGTGCTGCTGTGCGGCGAGGAAGGGGTGGGTAAAGAATTACTGAGCCAGGCTATCCATAACGAAAGCGAGCGGGCGCCGGGCCCGTATATTTCGGTTAACTGCCAGCTGTACGCCGACAGCGTACTGGGACAGGATTTTATGGGCAGCGCGCCAACCGACGATGAAAATGGCCGCCTCAGCCGACTCGAACTGGCTAACGGCGGCACGCTGTTCCTGGAAAAAATAGAGTATCTTGCCCCCGAACTGCAGTCGGCGCTGCTGCAGGTGATAAAACAGGGCGTGCTGACGCGTCTTGATGCCCGACGGCTGATTCCGGTAGATGTGAAAGTGATCGCCACAACCACCGTCGACCTCGCCAACCTGGTGGAGCAGAACCGCTTTAGCCGCCAGCTGTACTATGCGCTGCATTCGTTTGAGATAGTCATTCCGCCGCTGCGGGCGCGGCGCGGCAGCATTCCTTCGCTGGTGCATAGCCGTCTGCGTCGGCTGGAGAAACGCTTTTCATCGCGGCTGAAGGTCGATGACGACGCGCTGGCCCAACTGACCGCCTACCCGTGGCCGGGCAACGATTTTGAGCTTAATAGCATTATTGAGAATATCGCGATGAGCAGCGATAACGGGCATATCCGCTTAAGCAATCTCCCCGAACATCTCTTCTCTACCCGGCCTGGTAGCGAAACGGCCTCATCGCTACTGCCGTCGAGCCTGTCTTTCAGCGCCATCGAGAAAGAGGCGATTATCCAGGCGGCGCGAGTGACCAACGGCCGGGTACAGGAGATGTCGCAGTTGCTGAATATTGGCCGTACCACGCTGTGGCGCAAGATGAAGCAGTACGATATCGACGCCGGGCAGTTTAAGCGCCGGGGGCAGGATAAGAGTTAAGCCAACGGCGTTAATATTTTTCCGGCAGCTCGTTGACAATATCGACGAGCTCGCCGTTTTTCATCGTGATATAGCCGCCGTTTTTCAGATCGGAAAGTACCTGAAACAGATAGCTACGCGACATTTTTGTGCGTCGCAGGATAAAGTTCGCCAGGCTCGGGTCGTGTAATACACCCTCATTTTTCTGCTTGAGATAGCGATAAATCATGGAGCGAATGACAAAATAGCGGGTGCCAATAGCTCTTTCGTCATGCGCATCGAGCAAAAACGCCAGCGTGATGGCCATCATGTTCATCAGGAAGGTGAATTTATCGGGCTGAGTAAAATGTTTCTCAAAGTATTCGAGATTACAGCTGAACACTTTGACATTTTTTTTGGCGGTATAGTGCAGCTGAATACCCGGGCCATAACTTTCGACAATACCAAAAAACATTCCTTTGATGCCTTTGCCGACCTGAAACAACTTTTTCGCCTGGGTTTTCGCTTTTCCTGGGGCGAGAATAAAGTTGTGCTCCTGCATCTCAACGGCAATAACGCCCTCAAGAACAATAATAATCTCGCCTGTACTCAGGGTGAAAGACGTATCATCGGCAATCTGGCGTATATTACTGCTATGACTTAATGAGTCTATCGCCTTTATATTCTTTGAAATCATCTTATTATATTCATCGATGATGTGGGAATAGGGCGTTTGAATACGACTCATCTTCTCTCCGGGCTTAACTCTACCGCTTTATTACTCTTTGCTATTTTGCAGTGGCGATACTTTATATTTTGATGGCGCGAAATTACGCCTGATACAAAATATCTAAATTTAAATGCTGGCGCCAGATAGCAGGCGACACTTTTAGAGTCCGTTAACGGACTGATCTATCGCTCTTTTTAAAACACTCACTTAGACTGTTTTAGTGGGTAGTTGGGCTTCTTTTTTTAGTAACTAAGAATCCACTTAAATATTGAATGATAATATTGCTTTTGCGGCGGGTTTCTTTAGCGAAACGGTGATAGTGATTCGCTTTGCATTAATTAAAAAATAAAACCAGAACCTGTGGATTTTTATTGCTTTCTCTACTTCACTTAAGCGGAATCGCCTCAGTAGCGACAACAACATTTGCCGATGTCGCTCATCTCATATTGAGACTTATCTAATCTGACAATGCCTGCCTGATATTAGCCAAATCGTAAGTTAAATCAGGCGCATGCTGAGCAATGAGGTTTGAAGATGAATAAAAAATACAAGGGTATCGGCGTGCTGGCTTTTGCCGCCGGTTCGTTATTACCCGGCGCGACGGCCAATGCCGCCGATCAAAATGCGGCTGGCCCCAGCGATGGTGCGGCAAAGAAGCCCAATATTATCCTGATCGTCTCTGACGATACCGGCTATGGCGACCTCGGCGTCTACGGCGGCGGCGAAGGCCGCGGTATGCCGACGCCAAACCTCGACAGAATGGCCGATGAGGGGATGACCTTTTTCGACTTCTACGGCCAGCCGAGCAGTACGCCGGGCCGCGCGGCGATGCAGACCGGGCGCATTCCCAACCGCAGCGGTATGACCACCGTGGCTTTCCAGGGGCAGGGCGGCGGTTTACCGAAAGAAGAGTGGACGCTGGCCTCGGTACTGAAAACCGGCGGCTATAAAACCTTCTTTACCGGTAAGTGGCACCTCGGCGAAGCCGATTACGCGTTACCTAATGCTCAGGGCTACGACGAAATGAAATACGTCGGCCTCTACCACCTGAACGCCTATACCTATGCCGACCCGACCTGGTTCCCGGATATGGATCCGCAACTGCGTGAAATGTTTACCCGTGTCACCCGCGGCGCGCTCTCCGGCAAGGCGGGCGAAGCGCCGAAGGAAGAGTTCAAAATTAACGGCCAGTATGTGAATACCCCGGTCGTTGATGGCAAAGAGGGCGTGGTCGGGATCCCATTCTTCGACCGCTACGTCGAGAAGGCCTCGCTGGACTATCTCGAAGCAAACGCAAAATCTTCCGAACCGTTCTTCATGAGCATCAACTTTATGAAGAACCACCAGCCGAACATGCCGGATCCGGATTACGTCGGCAAGTCGATGTCGAAGAGCAAATACGCCGACTCGATGGTGGAAATGGATGCCCGCGTTGGCCATATCATGGATAAGCTGCGCGAGTTGGGGATCGATAAAAACACCCTTGTGGTATGGACCACCGATAACGGCGCCTGGCAGGACGTCTATCCGGATGCCGGCTATACGCCATTCCGCGGCACCAAAGGCACCGACCGCGAGGGCGGCAGCCGCGTTCCGGCTATCGCCTGGTGGCCGGGCAAGATTAAAGAGCATAGCCGTAACCACGATATCGTTGGCGGCCTCGATCTAATGGCGACCTTTGCTTCGGTGGCCGGGATTAAATTACCCACCAAAGATCGTGCCGGGCAGCCGATTATCTTCGATAGCTACGATATTTCACCGGTACTGTTTGGCACCGGTAAAGATCCGCGTACCTCCTGGTTCTACTTCACTGAAAATGAGCTGACCCCGGGGGCGGCGCGCGTCGGTCACTATAAGGCGGTGTTTAACCTGCGCGGCGATAACGGCGCGAAAACCGGCGGCCTGGCGGTGGATTCCAACCTCGGCTGGAAAGGGCCGGAGTCGTATGTCGCAACGGTGCCGCAGATTTTCGACCTCTGGCAGGATCCGCAGGAACGCTACGATATCTTTATGAACAACTATACCGAGCATACCTGGACGCTGGTGACCTTCAATGAAGCCATCACTAAGTTGATGAAAACCTACGTCGAGTATCCGCCGCGTAAGCCGCAGAGCGAAGCCTACAGTGGGCCGATTACCCTGTCGCAG
Organism: Klebsiella sp. CN_Kp097; assembly: GCF_040064495.1. Classification (NCBI taxonomy): domain Bacteria; kingdom Pseudomonadati; phylum Pseudomonadota; class Gammaproteobacteria; order Enterobacterales; family Enterobacteriaceae; genus Klebsiella; species Klebsiella sp. CN_Kp097. The sequence goes on from NZ_JBEAIL010000002.1 coordinate 185,892, forward strand.
TATCAACGCTTTAGTAATATCCGCGAGCAGTTACAAAAAGAAGGGTTCCAGTTGGCGATGCCGACCGGTAATTAAAATGACGTTGGCCCGGGCGAGATGTCCGGGCCTTTTGCTGTTTTGAGCATTCTAGATATAGGTTCTGGTCGATGAAAAAAAGCACCACCATTCCATTAACGCCATTACAGAATCAGGGGCGCTATCTGCCCGCCTATAAACGCCGCTATCACATGATGGCGAAACCCAGCGGCTCCACCTGCAACCTGGACTGTCAATACTGTTTTTATCTGCATAAAGAGCAGCTTTTACATCAGCCGCACGACAAAGGAATGAGCGACGAGGTACTGGAGAATTTCATTCGTCAGTACATCCAAAGCCAGGACGGCGAAGAGATTATTTTCTCCTGGCAGGGCGGCGAGCCAACCCTGATGGGACTGGAGTTTTTCGAAAAGGTCGTTGAGCTGCAAAAGAAATATCAGCCGAAGCACCAGCGCATTGAGAACGATCTGCAGACCAATGGCGTGCTGATTAACGATAAGTGGGCCGCCTTCTTGAAGGCGCATAACTTCCTGGTCGGGGTATCGATCGATGGCCCGCGCGAGATCCACGATCGCTTCCGCGTGACGCGCAGCGGCAAGCCGACCTTCGATAAGGTTATGGAAGGGATCGCGGCGCTGAAGCGCCACGGCGTGCCGTTCAACGCGCTGGCAGTCGTTAACCGGGTGAATGCCCGTTTCCCGCGCGAGGTATATCGTTTTCTTACCCGTGAACTCGGTGCCACCTATATCCAGTTTACGCCCTGCGTAGAGGCCGCCGAGTTTAAAACCACCGCGCCGCAGTTCTGGCGCGAAGAGACGATCCCCATCACCGGCAGCCGCCGGGCGAAACCGGGCGATCTGGATTCTATCGTCACCGACTGGTCGGTGGATCCGGACGATTGGGGACATTTTCTGACCGAAGCTTTTGATGAGTGGGTGACCTGTGATCTGGGCCGCGTGCAGGTGAATTTGTTCGAAACCGCCGTGGTACAGACTATGGGGCTTCCATCCCAGTTATGCATCACCGCGCCGTTTTGCGGTAAGGCGCTGGCGATTGAGAAAAACGGCGACGTCTACTCCTGCGATCACTACGTCTACCCGGAATATAAGCTTGGCAATATTAAGGCGCATAAGCTGGCGCATATGGTCTTTTCCGAGCGGCAGAAAGTGTTTGGGATAGGCAAGAAAGAGACGCTGCCCGCCTACTGCAAAAGCTGCCCGCATCTGAATTTATGCTGGGGCGAATGCCCGAAAAACCGCATCGTGCGCGCCCCGGACGGCGAAGAAGGGCTCAATTATTTGTGTCCTGGCTTTCGCCATTTTTACGCGACGGTTAAACCGACGCTTGAGAAGATTGCCGCCATGCTGAAGTAGGTCTGGTTTTTGGCGGTGGAATAAGAAGGAAAAACAATGAAAAAAACAGTACTGCTCAGCATGCTGCTATTGAGCTTCACCAGCGCGGCAGCCACCGATATGCTGCCGGCATGGAAAGATACCCCTGCTAAACAGGCGATTGAGCAATGGGTGCAGGGGGCGACGCGTGAAGGCGGGGCGGACTTTATTCCGCTGGATAAGCGCTACGTGGTTTTTGATAATGACGGCACCCTGTGGCCGGAAGCGCCGCTGACTTTCCAACTACAGTTCGCGGTGGATGAAGTGAAACGGCTGGCGCCCGAACATCCGGAGTGGAAAAAGGATCCGCTGGTGGCGGCGGTACTGAACAACGATTTGAAAACGGTAGCGGCGGGCGGCGAAAAAGGGTTGCTCAAGCTGCTGGCGTTAACCCATAGCGGCATGACCACCGAAGAGTTTAGTCAGCGGGTCAGCGCATGGTTTGACAGCCATCAGGATAAACGTACCGGCTGCCGCTATGACCAGTTAGGATATCAGCCGATGCGCCAACTGCTGGATTATCTGCGCGCCAATGGCTTTAAAACGTGGATCGTTTCAGGCGGCGGGATTGATTTTATGCGGGTGGTATCGGAAAAAATGTACGGTATCCCGCCGGAGCAGGTTATCGGTTCGTTCGCGCTCAGTGAGTTTAGTCTGACGGACGATGGCACCGAGCTTCGCAAGACGATGAAAGGCGCATTTAATGATGATGCCGCGGCCAAGCCGGTGGCGATCCACCTGTTTATGGGGCAGCGCCCGGTTGCGGCTTTCGGCAACAGCGATGGCGATCTGGCGATGCTGCAGTACACCGCCGCCAACCCAAACTATAAAACCTTCGAGCTGCTGGTGCACCATACCGATGCGGCGCGGGAGTATGCCTACGACAGCCATCCTTCCGCCAGCGGCAAGCTGGTGAAAGGATTGACCGAGGCGAAACAGAAGGGCTGGACGGTTGTCGATATGCAGCAGGACTGGAAGACGGTATACGACCCGGCGCAGTGTCAGGCGAAATAAAAAACGCCGCCGGGCAATGGCGGTGAGTTCGGAACCGTATTTTTGCCGGATGGCGGCTGCGCCTTATCCGGCCTACGAATCGTATCCGGTCAACCGCCGGGAAGTGCTTTGTCTAAGGGGCCAGCGGTGGTAACGGCTGCGGCTGCCAGAAACGCCGCCAGCGTCGACTAATGCCGAGAAGCGTTCGATAACACCAGCGGCGGCCAAACCATCCGCCTCCGACCGCGGCAGCGGCAATCACTATCCACATCAGGCTCTGCCAGGTGACCATCCCCGTGGTACCGCGCAGCGCTTGCTCCGCGCCGCCCTGTCGCGCCGCGGCGACGTTCAACGTTTCTCCCGCCAGCTTCGCCGTTCGCCATTGATGATTAACGGTATCCCACCAGCGCAAGCTAATCGGTGGTAGCGTCAGCGTGCCGCTATGGCTGGGCAGATAACGCAGCCGCTCCACCCGATGAGCGCCTATGATATCGCCGCGCTCGCTTTTTAATGCCTCACTGACCGGCGCCAGACGCTGGCTTTCGCTACCGTTAATGGCGTACAGCAGCGGTGGAATTTGCCCCGGTAGCGCATCCCGCGCCTCGACGGTCACGATACGGTCAACGACATCACCAACCCGCAGCGTGGCGTCTTTCCCCGCGTGGTACTGTTGAATTTGCTGGCTGAGCGTCAGCTGGCTGGCCGGTAAAAAATGGTCCGCCTGAGTGGTATTGGCCGGCCAGTTTACCGGGCGTTCCAGCGCCGGAAGATGTACCGTGACCGGCGCCTGATTGGCGGAGGTCGCGGTAATGTCGATCGCCGGCAGGCGCAGCACGCCCTGCTGCCAGGCGCTGACCTGACGTTCAAGGCGAATGCCGCTCCAGACGATCCCGTTCTTTTTGCGCGTCACCAGCTGTGAAGGCAACGCGGTATTCAGAAGTTCGCCGTTTTTGACGGCAAACTCGGGCCACTGCGGCGGCGGGTTAAACCAGCTATCGGTCCACCAGGTGATCGCCACCCGAACCGGCTGGCCGGGGACGATCTGCGCCGGCGCTTCCAGTTCACGGGTGATATCCATCGCCGCATGCGCCGGAAGCGTGGCAACCAGCAGAAAAAGTAGCGCTTTGTTCATGGTGCGGTATCTCCTGAGCCGTTGCGATACAGGCTTTTCAGTAGCCCGGTAGGCGAAACATCCAGCGCATCAAACCATTGATTAACCTGCGGACTCTCCCCGGCAATAGCGCCGATTTGCTGCTGATCGATGCCCTGGTTTTTCTGCAGGTCGTGGACCAGCTTATCCGGGCCGTCGTCCATCGCATCGCCCTGCGCCTGTTGGCGCTCGCGCTCTTGCTGGCGAATGCCCATCACAATCTGCGAGATTTTATCGCGATTTTGCAGCGCCATGGACCAGTCAGGATGTAGGTAGAGGGCGCGATCGTAGCTGTCGAGCGCCTGCTGCCACTGCTTTTGCTGAGCATAGCTGTTGCCCAGCCACAGCAAGGTTTCCGCGGTTGGCGGCGCGGCGCGAAACGCGCTGGCGGCGGCAGGATAGTCGCCCGCCCGATACCAGGCGATACCTTGCCATAACGGATCGCGATAATGCCCGGCGGCAGCGGCGTAGTCGCCGCGGCGAAAGGCGTGCTGCCCCTGAATATCGGGGCGAACCCAGGCATCGAGCCAGGCGGCATCGCTGTGCGGCGACCACAGCAGCGCGGGAAATAGTAGCGCTACCATCAGTAACTGGCGTCGCCAGAACAGCAGCAGGAACAGCATCGGCGCGATCAGCAGGTAGCCGCTGTTTTTCCAGTGCAGATCCTCGCGGGCGTTATTTTGCTGAGTCACCGATTGTTGAATGTGGCTGGCGATGATCGGCAGATCGTCGCCATCATCGCTGGCCAGCGTCACCGGGATCCCGGCGTCGCGCAACTGGCGGAAACGATCGACGTTCAGCCGGGTATCGATGCCGAGGCTGGCATACTTATCCGGCAGCGTTCCACCCGCGGCGGTGCCGGGTACCCAAATTTGCAGCGGTAGATGTTGCCCTTTCAGCCAGGTGACATCGGCAGGCGACAGGGTATCGGCAACGAGGATTAGGCTACGCGGGCTGTCTTTGTCTGTAGGCAGATTTTTTAACGCCAGTGCGACGGCCTGCGGCAGGGCGGAACCGCTACCTTCCGGCAGCAAAGAGGGCGACTGGGCGTTGAGAAATAGCTGATAAAACTGCGGATCCTGGGTTAACGGCGTGGTGAGAAAGGCCTGGCTACTGTAGACCACCAGACCGAAATGCGAACCGGGCTGCTGTTGCATCAGCGCGGCGATTTTATGCTGCATGCGCTGATGACGCGAGGGGGGAAGATCCTGGGCATACATCGCCAGATCCTGCTGCAGAATCACCATCACGTTGCTTTGCGGCGTCAGCGCCGCCGGGAGTTCGCGCTGCCAGCTTGGGCCCGCCAGTGCGATGACACCGAGTGTGAGTAGCCACGGCAGCAGCCGGGTTAACCTGCGACGGCGTTGAATAATCAACGCGCGAAAAGGTTTATCCATTAGCGTTGACCAGGCGGAAGCGCCATAGCCAGGAAGCCAGGCCACCAGCACACACAGCAGCAGCGCAGTTAAGCGCCACGGATAGAGGAAATGAAAATCGCTCATGCCATTTTCTCCCTGAGGACACGGCCGCAGGCGGCCAGCAGTAGCAATAGCAGCGCGACGGCGAGCGGCCACGGATAGAGCGCCTGATGCCAGGACCAGCCGAGGCTTTTGACCTGCGCCGGAGTGAGGGCGTCGATTTGTTGCCAGACGCTATCCAGCGCGCTGCCGGAATGCGCGGCGGTCCAGCTCTGGCCGCCGGTGGTTTTCGCGATGCGCTGCAGTAGCGGCAAATCGACTTTGTCTTTGCTGGTATCGCTGCGGTCGCCGAAGGCGATGGTATGAACCCGGACATGGTGGTCGGCAGCAAGCTTTGCCGCCAGTTCAGGCGACAGCTGCGAAGCGGTATCATTGCCGTCGGTGAGTAAAATCGCCAGCTTATCGGCCTGCTTATCGGGGCCATTATCCAGCACCTTAACCGCCACGCCCAGCGCATCGCCGATAGCGGTTTGCTGGCCAATCATGCCCGGCGCCAGCTGATTGATGCGCGTTTGCAGCGCCTGTTTATCTTCGCTTATCGGGGCGAAGGGCCAGGCTTTGCTGGCGAAGATGACCATGCCGATGCGGTCGGATTGGCGGGCGGCGACAAACTTGCGCACCGATTGCTGTACCGCCTGCAGGCGTGTATTACCGCCCTGGACGTCATTTTTCGCCATTGACCCGGAGACATCGAGGATCAGCACGATATCGCGCATCGGCTTGCTGACGTACTGCGGCGGCGTCAGGTATTCCGGCTGCGCCAGCGCGCAGACCAGCAGCGACCAGATAAGCCAGAACAGCACGGCGCTGGCCCCACTTCCGCGTTTTGGCCGGGTATCGAGCTGTAGCGCGTCAATGAGCGAGGGTAAAAACGGTACCCGCACGCGCTCGTCGGTGGTTTTTGCCGGTAGCGGGAGAAAACGAGTGAGCAGCGGCAGCGCCAGCAGTAGCGCGGCCCAGGGCCAGGCGAAATCAATGTGGGCGAGCCATTCAGACATGTGGAAGCTCCTTTAGCCACTGCGCCAGCTGAGCGCGAAGCCGCGCCGTCTGCTGGTCGTTCAGGGCGTTGTCGGCCCGGCAGTAGCGGGCGATGAGCTGGTCGCGCAGGTCAGCATCCAGCGTCAACGACGCCAGCACGGCTTCCGGCGCCAGCGTTTGGCTAACCGTCTGGCGCGGCTGGTGGACCAGCTGCACCCGTTTAATCAACTGCATCCAGCTATCGACGGTATGCGGATGATTGAGCGCCAGCAGCGCTTCTCGTCGCCAGCGGTTGCGCCGCCAGCGGGCGTAGCGGATAAGCAGGAACAGCGCCGCCAGGCCTACGGCAATCGCGAGCAGAATCAGCCAGCCGATTGGTAGCGGAAACCAGCTGGGGGCGGGGGGCAGCGCGGGCGTTAGTAGCTCCGGCACCGCATAGCCTTTCTCAAACATTTAAAGCCCTTTTTGTAACTGGCGCAGCAGGTCCTGAGTTACCGTCAGATGATTAACCCGAATACCCAACTGGTTGAGTTGCTGCTGCTGACGCGCCAGCCGACCGATGATGTGTTGACGAATATCGGCGCTGAGCGCGGAGGTGAGGGTGACGCTGGCGCTGCGCCCGCCGTAGCAGGCGGCCAGCGTGCCGGAGCGCGGCAGGCGAAGGTGTAAGTCGTCGAACAGCACAAATGCGCTGACCTCGCAGCGACGGCGCAGATGCGCCAGCATGGCCTTCGCTTGGGCGTCGAGATCGTGAAAATCGCTGAGGATAGCGACCCAGGCGCCGCGTGGAATCGCGCTGGCGGCGCGTTGTAACGCCTGCGCTAGCGTCTGCGTGCGCTCAGGTTCGTGAGGATATTGCTGCGCCAGTAGCTGGTTGTAATGCGTCAGATTATCCAGCAGCGCTGGCAGCGTGCGCCGTGGCGCGCTGCATGGTTGCAGCGCCAGCGTGGTATCGTTAAACACCAGGCTGCCGAGACGATCGCCATCATGATGGCTACGCCAGGCCAGTAGCGCGGCGGTTTTGGCCGCGGCGCTCGCTTTAGTTTGCCCGCGGGTGGCGAAATGCATATCTAATCGTTGGTCGACCAGCAAAAAGACCGGGCGTTCGCGCTCTTCATTGTACTGGCGCACCCACGGCGTACGCAGACGGGCGGTCGTCTGCCAGTCGATCATGCGTACGTCGTCGCCGGGTTGATAACGACGCAGGCTGTCGAAGTTGAGCCCACGGCCCTGCTGGCGGGAGGCGCGTTCGCCGGACAGCGCGCCCGGCGGGATCTGCCCCGGCGGGTTAGCCATCAACCGCGCCTGCGGCCCGAGGTCGAGCAGCATCTGGCGATTCACGCAGAGTTCGTTCATTAGATCACCACGGCGTTCAGCAGCATGGTAATCACATCGTCGGCGCTGCAACCATCGGCGCTGGCCTGATAGCTCAGCATCAAGCGGTGGCGCATCACCGCCGGGGCGATAAAACGCACGTCTTCCGGGCGAACCGCGTCACGTCCCGCGAGCCAGGCCTGCGCGCGGGCGCAGCGCTCCAGCGCTAAGGTGCCTCGCGGGCTCAGGCCGTAAGCCAGATAGCTGGCTAACTGCTCGCTGATGTGCTGCGGCTGGCGGGTGGCGTTGACCAGTTCGACTATCCAGGTTTCGATAATCGGCGCGACGTGGATGGCGCTTATCTCCTGCCAGCAGGAGGCGATCTCCTGTTGGCTGAACCGCAGTGATTCCGCTTCCGGCGCGGGGGCGGTTTTTGCCGCTACGCCATATTTCGCCTGTTGCTCGGCGCGAACCAGCTGCATCACCTGCTGCTCATGCTCTTTTGATGGATAGTCGACCTGTACTTTCATCAGAAAGCGGTCGAGCTGGGCTTCCGGTAGCGGCCAGGTGCCTTCCTGGTCGACGGGGTTCTGCGTCGCCAGCACCATAAACACGCCCGGCAGCGGCCAGCTTTTGCCCGCCACGGTGACGTGGCGCTCTTCCATCGCCTCCAGCAGCGCCGACTGCACGCGGGCCGAGGCGCGGTTGATTTCGTCCGCCAGAATCATGTTGCCGAAAACCGGTCCCGGGCGAAAACGAAACTGCTCCTCTTCGCGGCTGGCATTTTGCTGATAAATCTCGCTGCCGGTGATATCTGATGGCAGCAGATCCGGAGTGAACTGGATACGGCGAAACTCGCCGGCGATATGTCGCGCCAGCTCGCGGACGGCGCGGGTCTTCGCCAGCCCCGGCAGCCCTTCGAGCAGGATATGCCCATCACAGAGCAGGGCGATAAGCAGCATGCGAACGACGTTTTCCTGGCCGAGCACCTGCGCATTCATGCGCTGCTCCAGCTGTAGCATTTTCTCGCGAAGATTCATCGGCTAACTCCTTTAAAATCGCGTTTCACCAGGGTGACGATGCCCGCCAGAATCGGCTCGGCATAGTTGAAAAAGGCTTTAATGCCCGGGCAGAGATAGTTCAAACCGGCTTCGCCGTCGGTGGTGAGCACCAGACGGTTTTTCGGGCACTCGCCGTGGCAAAGCTTCAGGTAAGGGCACTGCTTGCACTGCTGGGGCAGCGTGTCGCATTTACCCATACCGAAAGCCTGCTGACGTTCGGAGAAAGCCATTCGCGCCAGGCTGTTATCGGCGATATTGCCGATTTGATACTCCGGATAGACGTAGTGGTCGCAGGAGAAAACATCGCCGTTTTTCTCAACCGCGAGCCCTTTGCCGCAAAACTCCGCGGTGGTGCAAATTTGCGCCGGCATGCCCATCATCTGGGCGACGGCGGTTTCGAACAGATTGACCTGGACGCGGCCAAGGTCGTTGTTCACCCACTCTTCGAAGGTGGCGATCAGGAAGCGTCCCCAATCGTCCGGGTCGACCGACCAGTCGGTGACGATGGAGTCTAAATCGCCGGGGCGTGCGCGGCGGCTGCCGACGGTGGGGATACTGTCATCACGCCAGAAATGAGGCGCGGTCTGGGTAAAGTCCACTGGTTCGACGCAGGGGTTAAACTGCACGTAGGTCGCCCCCAGTTCGCGGGTAACAAAGCGGTAAACCTCTAACGGGAAACGGGCGTTGGTGCGGTTGACGGTGACCAGCGCATTGAATGGAACGCCGTGGCGCTTCAGGGCGTCGACGCCGGCCATCACTCTATCAAACGTTGGTTTGCCGCTGCGGGTGATGCGATAGCGGTCGTGCAACTCTCGCGGGCCGTCAATCGACAGGCCGACAAGGAATTGATTCGCTTTGAGGAATTCAGCCCAGGCATCGTTAATCAGGATACCGTTGGTTTGCAGATCGTTTTCGATCCGCTGGCCGGGCTTTTTATATTGCTGCTGGAATTTCACCACTTTGTGGAAAAACTCCAGTCCCATCAGGGTCGGTTCGCCGCCCTGCCAGGAGAAGACCACCTGTTCGCCATCCTGACCATCGATGTACTGGCGGATAAAGTTTTCCAGCGTTTCATCGCTCATATAGCTGCGCTTTTCCTGCTGGAGTAAGTGTTCTTTGTGCAGGTAAAAGCAGTAGCTACAATCGAGATTACAGGCGGAGCCGGTGGGTTTCGCCATCACATGAAAGCGACGTTGGTAGGCGGGGCCGTTACCCGCGTACTTTTCTGCCGAAGGTAATGCGTTAACAGGCACGGTGGTGCTGTGTTTCATAAATAACTCCCGGATTAGTCAGGTCGAGGGTAAGGCGAGAAGAAAACAGGGCGGCGAACCGCCCTGGAGTTGATAACAGGGTTATTTGTGCGCGCCCTGGTCAAGCATCGCGCTGACATCGGAGACGGTGAAGGAGCCCGGTTTCTGACGCGGCGGGAATTCTTTAAACGTCGCCAGCATTTCTTTTGCCGACTTCTGCGCGCCGCCCATCAGGAACATGCGATCGTAGAACCAGGATTGGTAGCCCATCCCCTGGTCGCCTTTCTCCAGTGGATCGACGGCAAGGTCAAAGATCATGGGCGCACGCAGTTTGGTGAACGGATAGCGCCACAGATCGAGACCGGTGTGTTCCTGGATCATAAAGTGGATCTTCCAGCGGCCCTGACGCATTGCCAGCAGATCGCCGTCATCGCTCCAGTAGAAGAATTCGTTACGCTGGTCTTTTCCTTTGCCCTGCAGGAAGTCGAGCTGGTTATAGCCATCAAGGTGAACCTTGTAGGTGATGGACGGCGTTTTATAACCTTTCAGCATTTCCTGTTTGATGTTGCTGTCGCCGGCAGCGGCAACCAGCGTCGGGAACCAGTCGTAGCTGGCGAACATGTCGCTCACCACGGTGCCCGGTTTGATGTGGCCCGGCCATTTGATCATTGCCGGAACTCGGAAGCCGCCCTCCCAGCCGGTGTTTTTCTCACCGCGGAACGGAGTTTCGCCTGCGTCCGGCCAGGTGGCGGTCATCGGGCCGTTATCGGTGGTGTAGATAACGATGGTGTTATCTTCGATGCCGAGATCTTTAATTTTCTGCAGCACCTGGCCGACGATTTTATCGTGCTCAACCATGCCATCGGCATAGGTTCCCAGCCCGGTGACGCCAACGCTGTCGTCTTTGAGGTGGGTTTTATTGTGCATACGGGTGGTGTTGAACCAGGTAAAGAATGGTTTACCGGCTTTCACCTGGCGCGCCATAAAGTCGTTGTTGGCGGCCAGTGTCTCTTCATCCACGGTGCCCATACGCTTCACGGTCAGCGGACCGGTATCTTCGATCTTGCCGTCAGCGGTACTCTTAATTACCCCGCGCGGGCCAAACTGTTTACGGAAGTTCGGATCTTTCGGGTAATCCGGGTTTTCCGGCTCTTCTTCAGCATTCAGGTGATACAGGTTGCCAAGGAATTCATCGAAACCGTGCGCGGTCGGCAGGAATTCATCACGATCGCCCAGGTGGTTTTTACCGAACTGGCCGGTGGCGTAACCCAACTGCTTGAGGACGTTGGCGATGGTCGGATCTTCTTTCTGCAGACCCTGCGGCGCCCCCGGCATACCGACTTTACTCATCCCGGTACGGAATGGCATCTGGCCGGTAATGAATGCGGAACGGCCGGCGGTGGAGCTCTGCTCGGCGTAGTAGGAGGTAAACTTCGCGCCCTGCGCGGCGATGCTGTCGATATTTGGCGTCTGGTAGCCCATCAGACCCTGATTGTAGGTGCTGAGGTTCAGGTAGCCGATATCATCGCCAAAGATAACTACGATGTTAGGCTTTTTAGCATCCTGCTTCGGCGCTGCGGCGTCGGCTGCGTGAGCAACGGTCACCGCGCCGGAAGCTAATGTCAGCATACTGGCCAACATTGTTCTCTTAAAGGGAATGTTTTTAAACATAGTTCGCTATCCTTTTATTTTTCCGGGTTTTTAAATGATCTGGAAAAATAGGTTGTTAACGAAGCGTCTAATTTATTTTTAAATTAGCAAGGGTGTTTTTTATTAAAAATAAATTAGACGCTTCAGTGGGCAAGAAAACGTTAAACGGTTCTCGTCGGTGTCGGCATTCTATTAAGCTGAAACTATCGATACGAGGGGGGAGTCTCTAAACGGACTGAAATAAATGGCAGGATGAACTAAAAATGCTACCTTTAATTGACAGGCTTAACTTTGGCAGACTATTTTTCGAGAGGCTTAAATAAATGATAATTAATGAGGCAACATGAAAACAACCTATTCCGACGTTATTGATCAATATAACCATGTTGTCGCCAGCGACCTTGAGTTGATTCAACCGCTGATCTCGGCAAATCAGCCACGAATCATCAAAGACAATGGCGTTTTCAGAATTGAGCCTGGCGAAGTCGTCATTGTAGTTGAAGGCATTATTGCGATAGAAGTGGAATACAATGTGGGTTTTGGCTCCGCGGGTAAACGCGGTGTCCTGAGCAAAACGCGAGATATGCTGCAGGTCGGCAAAGGGATCCGCGGTATGATTTTAGGTATTATTGAAAACTATGGCCCGGCGCTATCGCTAAAATATACGGCAAAGAAAAATGTCAAAATAGTGACCTGCGGTAAGGAAGCGTTTGAACACTATTTTATTCAACGCGATCGGTTTGCTTATCTGATGGAAATCATGGCATTTCAGCTATCGTTGATTATTGATGCACATCACGAAAAGAATTTACCTTCACGCTACGATACGATTAAATCAATGATTTACCGTTACAAAAAACAGCAGGATGCGGGAGTATTACATGATAGAAGCCTGGCTAGCTTTATTCTGAAAAGAACCAAAATGTCGCGCAGCTACCTTTTCAAAATTCTTGCTGAGCTTAAAGAAGGGGGATATATCAAAATGGAGAACGGTGAACTGATCGATATTGCGCACGAACTGCCGGAGAAATTTTAACCTCCTGTGACTGGGCGCGAACGTCATTTCAGTGGCGCAGAGGTCGTCTAACAGATCCTGGGATTACTTTACTCTTTATTACGCTTGCCCGCTGGGCGACGAATCATGTATGCCGAAGCCAGTTGCCGTGCGGAATCTAGCCCGTCGTGTTTCTCTTACCGCGATGAGAATGGGGAGATAGTTGCTCTACAATGACCGTTTGTAGGTTTGCTTTTATTTGTGGTTATATCTAGAATGCAGTTAATTATTCTGTCATAAATTCATCCTGCTAGTGAAATAAACCATTGTTTTTTCGTTTTAAGGGATACGATTTTGCTGAGAAGGGAGGCTTCTTTGTGTTCAATGGTGCAGTGCGCTCTGACGTAAACAATTTCGTTAATATAGAAAAGGGAAGGCGCGGTAGAAAGAGTCAGCCGTTTATCTCTTTCTCCAAAAATGGGGGGCATGTCAGGATCGCGGCTTTCATTGCTCGTCACGGAGAACATGTTGATATTCAAATAGATTATTCCACCAGAACCATCCGGGTTAAGAAGGTGGAACATCACGGCGTGCGTATTAACGTCGGCGGCGTCTTTACCCGTAAGGTACTGGTGAAGCAGTTTCTGTTTGGCGAGAAGAAGACCATCCGCGTCGATCTCACCCAACAGGACGATGGCTGGTTTTATGGCGACTTGCCGGTAGAGTTCACGGCCAATTGCGCATAGTGCGTTATTGCCTGAATTAGCCATTATCCAACTATGTTGATACGGAGATAGCGGATAATGGCTTTTTTATATCAATGAGATATAAATACGAGTCATTATAGTTTCGTATTAAAAATTTATTTTTAAGTAAATAAGTACCATTAAATCCTATTAAATAATAGTTATTTCCAATGATATCTTTGCAATAATTAAGGGAAAATAGAGACTCAAAAAAGGAAACGATAATTAATGGAACATTTACTCAGACATTGTGAACAGGTTGCCGTTGGCCCCTATAGCCGCGATGCCCGGGCGCTGGCGCATGAAGTGATCGATACCATTTCGGCGGGCGTTCCGCCGGAGCAGTTGATTCTCCCCTGGATGTCGGTTAAAGAGGGGCTGCCCGACGCCAATAGCGGGCGCTACGTGTGCGCTTATACACCCGCGAAATCTCAGGACCGCCGCTATCAGCTGGTCTCCGCTGCCATGTTCCGCACCGTTTGTCGGGACGCCACCCACTGGTTTTATATGTGGGAAGCGCTGTGATGGTGGGGGGGGGATTTGTAGTGGTTTATGCTTCAATGCATAGATTATTTTGCTAGTACAGTGAATCAAACTTTAACAACGTCAATATAAAAATATTTGGTAGTTAAATCATTCGCACCGCTAAATCCTTATATAATAAATATACTATTGAGATAGTCGTTAGGGAGCAGGATTGGACTGTGGTTTTTTTTATACAAGTTGTTGAGGGGAAGCATGATCGAAATAATAAGTGATAAGAAAATATTAAGAATCTCCGCATTTGAAAGAGAAAATACACCTAATGCACCTGCTTATGATTGGATAAAAACCTACGTCGAATATCACCTCCCTGAATTGAATGTACAATATCAAGCTTCTTTCAACGTTGGTGAACTTTCCGAACTGAAAGATAAACTTATCGCGTTACATACCCACTTAATAAATGAAAATGCCCATACCGATGTTATTTTTGAAAGCACCGAAAATCAGCTAAATCTGGTATTTACACCATCATCTTTTGGCCATGGAGCACTTATGTCGTTAACGTTGAGGCCAGAAAACCCGGCTGAAAGCGTAGTGATCAGTGATTGTTTGGGGCTTGATGAAAGCTATTTTCCCGCGCTCATTGCTGGTCTGGAAGAGATCATCAATTTACAAAGATGATGCATTAGAGTATTGATAAGTCAGATATTTAATTAGAAGCCGCCAGGATGCTACTCTATGAAATCTGCTCTTGCTAATCTATGCCAATCCATCGGGATTCAGTCCGCGAGTCTGCTGGAAGCTATCACAACCTGCCTTTGTTCTATCGCCGCGCTGGGTAGCCTTTTTGTGCTTGAAGGCTGGGGCATGAAGATGGCTGGTTTTGTCGGGTTTTTGGCGCTGGCTTACGTGGTTGCCTGGATAGTGGATATAGTAAAAGGCGAAAAGTAGAGCCAAACATTTTGATTCATTACTCAGATTCTTGAGATTTGGACGGATTGGACTTATCACTATCAGAGGATCTTTTTTGCCGGAGGGTGTGAGCACATGTAAGAGGGGCTGCCAGATAAAAAATCAGCCATTTGTGCATAGCTCACATTTGAACAATTAAATGGATAAACCTTTTGATACTTAAGCAAAATATAGTCCATATTATAGCCTTGTACCGAACGTGGATATTTTAAGGATAAAAATATGTCAGCAGTAATTGATAAAGCACTGGATTTTATTAATGGCATGAACACGTCATCTTCAGCACCGCACACCATGGATGAAAGTACGGCTAAAGGCATTTTCAAGTATCTTAACGAGTTAGGAGCTCCGGCCAGCGCAGCTGATGTATATGCCCGGGGCACTCAAGAGGGCTGGGATCCTGAATTTACTAAAACGTTAGCGGGATGGGCGGAACGAATTGAGTCCGGCGAGCGTATAGTTATTAAGAATCCTGAGTACTTTTCTTCATACATGCGCGAGGAGCTGCGGGCGCTGGTATAAGGCAGTTCTGCTCAATTTGAGCATCAGCTTTACAGGCGCGTTTGTACTCCGCAGTACTTGCATGCCGTTTCCTGTCGGTATCCTGGAAAAGACTAAGGGCTTACGAGTAATCGTAAGCCCTTGATATT
This sequence comes from Klebsiella sp. CN_Kp097, assembly GCF_040064495.1. Taxonomy (NCBI): domain Bacteria; kingdom Pseudomonadati; phylum Pseudomonadota; class Gammaproteobacteria; order Enterobacterales; family Enterobacteriaceae; genus Klebsiella; species Klebsiella sp. CN_Kp097. The sequence goes on from NZ_JBEAIL010000002.1 coordinate 201,041, forward strand.
TGGTGGCCCCTGTTGGGTTTGAACCAACGACCAAGCGATTATGAGTTCCTACTAGAACAACCGAAAATCAATATTTTGTGTTATTTATCATTGACATAGATTGCCACTGCTTGCCAATGATTACCCTTTATTCGCCATTTCTACCGCCACTTTATCGCCACTTTGCTGAGCGAATTCGTTTACTAATTCATTTTGTTCGACGAGATTCTTAAGTAATGTTGGAACTCGACTAAAACTTCCCCATGAAGGAATTAAGGGCTCTAACTCTTGTGATTTAAAACGATGCATATAGCATTCAAGCCAGAATCGTTCATCATTAGGTATGATTCCATAAAAAATGCTTTTTGCACGTTCTTTTAATTCTAATGTTTCACTTGAGTTGATTCTTAGTAAAATCTCCTCCATGATTTTTGATTCATTTTCGAAAAAGGGTAGTTCATCATTATTAAATTTTCTAATGCTTTCTTTCCAGATATCATACTCTTTTAATGAGTCATCATCTGCAATTCTTCTACGTATAATATCATTCAAAAAAACAAACTGATAATTTCTATTTTGAATAAGTGGGTTTTTATCTATTCTTTTATCTAAAATCTCACATAATGTAACTATTCCATTGATATGATTGCTATTTTTCGATTCTGTGATATTTATCTTATTTGACTGGTTGATTTCTACCACAGTTATTACTAGAACGATTACGCTGATGATTGTTACTAGCGGGCCGTATACACCGCCGATGTAAGAACCAAATCCGGCCCAAACATTTGGGTCCGTTGAGAGGGCGTAATGGAATGTTTTGAAATACAAGTGAAGAGGTATTAAAAAAATCACTGTCATGAAAATGATTATGATCGATGACACAAACTTATGTGATCTTATTGCTTCTATTATTCTTTCAAGTGAAGTCATATTCTATTCCAAGGTTAAACTGTAATTTATTCTATGGGTATAAAACGGTTACTTTGGGAAAGCTTAATGTGATTCTGATATTTCAAACTAAAAAGTTTGCTATAGGATTGAATCTTACCGCGTCATCAAGATGATCAGGTGAAAAGTGAGCATAACGCATTGTCATTTTGATATCTGTATGGCCTAAAATTCTCTGTAAAACAAGAATGTTACCTCCATTCATCATGAAATGGCTGGCGAAGGTGTGACGCAAAACGTGAGTAAGTTGTCCTGCCGGTAGTTCGATGCCTGTTCTTTCTAGAGCTGACCGGAACGCCCCATAGCAATCACTAAACAACCGGCCTTTTTTATCATCAGGCAAAGACTCATAGAGCTCTTTGCTGATTGGGACGGTGCGGTTTTTTCTGCCTTTCGTGTTGGTGTAAGTGATTTTGTATTTCGCGAGCTGGCTTTTTCTCAGACCCTCGGCCTCCGACCACCGTGCGCCAGTGGCGAGACAGATTCTTACCACGGTTTCTAAATCAGAGTGGTCATGCCGTTTACACTCTCCGAGCAGTTGCGCAATCTGGTCGTGAGTTAGCCAGGCCATTTCCATTTCTTCTGTGCGGAATGGACGCATATTTTTCAGTGGGTTTTCACCCTTCCATTCTCCGAGGCGGTTTAGCTCATTGAACACTGCCCGGAAGTAGGCCAGCTCAAGATTAAGCGTGCGAGGCGATACCTCTTTCACTCTGTTTGAACGGGCATACTCACCTTTTAACCGTTTTTCTCGGTAGCGGGAAAACATCTGCGCATCGAAATCGCGTGCGAGTGGTTCGCCCATACAATCAAAAGCATGGTACATAGCTAACTGGCGTTTCAAGCCGTCTTTCAGTGTAATGCCATGAGCGCTATACCATGAATCAACCAGCTCTTTTAACGTGCGCCTGTCTTCCTTTTCTTCCTGCCACGGGTTTTGAACGGTGTACTGCTCAAACGCCAGAGCCTCGCCCTTAGTAGCGAATTTCTTTCTGATACGTTTGCCTTTTGCACCGTTTGGGTAGAGCTCACAAATCCAACCGCCAGCCGGATTTTTACGGACAGTCATCAGTTAACCTCGCTGTATACACCCACTACACGGCCAATCGTTTTTATCTCATCTATCCCGCATTCAAACGGTACTTTGCCGCCCGCAACGTGTAACTTTTTACCGGGTAGGAGCGTCAATTCTCTGATGCTGGTAGCTCCCTCAATATCAACCAACCAAAGGCCATCAGAAAGTGAGGCATCTTGTTCTATGAAGTGCAGCTTTCCATCGGCGCGAACAGCAATACCTTTTGACATTTGCTTGCTAAAAAAACCGGCATCAATACTCAATGGTGAATTTTCTTCGAGCTTTCCATCACTCAGAGTGAAGGAGTCTATCGATTTCGGATCCGTTGGAGACGGTTTGCCGTCATATTGAGAGCCTTGCCCCGTAAGAAGCCATAGTAGGCTTGCTCCGGTTTCTAGTGCGCACTGTACGGCGAAATCATAAGAAACAGTGCCTCGCGTGTAGCGGTTTTGTAGGGAACTGGCGGCAATATTGAAGTGCCGGGCTAGCTGGATTTTTTGAGTAAAACCATACACTTGACAAATTCTATCCAGTAGCTCGTCGTTATTCACCTGAGTATCAAGTATCAAAATATACTCCTTTGGGTATTTACTAATATTCAAACGAGTATTAGTATCGTTGCTAATTCGGGCAATCAGTGGCAGGAGTTGGCAAACAGAGGCCATTGATTGCAAACATTTTCAAAATGGGAATCATGCAACATGGCTTCTGAAATCGCAATCATCAAAGTGCCCGCACCTATCGTTACTCTGCAACAGTTCGCTGAACTTGAGGGCGTTTCTGAACGTACCGCTTACCGCTGGACAACCGGCGACAACCCATGTGTACCAATCGAACCCCGCATTATCCGTAAAGGCTGCAAGAAAGCAGGTGGCCCGATTCGTATCTACTACGCGCGCTGGAAAGAAGAGCAGTTGCGTAAGGCGTTGGGTCATTCCCGTTTTCAACTCGTCATCGGTGCTTGATTCACTTTATGTGAATCATAAGGATGCAACATGTTTGATTTTCAGATTTCCAAACATCCCCACTATGACGAAGCATGCCGGGCTTTTGCGCAGCGTCACAACATGGCGAAGCTGGCCGAGCGTGCGGGTATGAATGTTCAGACATTACGCAACAAGCTCAACCCGGAACAGCCTCACCAGTTCACGCCGCCTGAATTGTGGCTGCTGACTGACCTGACCGAAGACTCAACTCTCGTTGATGGTTTTCTGGCGCAGATTCATTGCCTGCCATGCGTGCCGGTTAATGAGCTGGCTAAAGACAAATTACAGTCTTACGTCATGCGCGCAATGCGTGAACTCGGCGAGCTTGCGAACGGTGCGGTATCTGATGAACGCCTGACCTCTGCCCGTAAGCACAACATGATTGAAAGCGTTAACGCTGGCATTCGCATGTTGTCGTTGTCGGCGCTGGCGCTGCATGCGCGTCTACAGACTAATCCCGCTATGTCGAGCGTTGTCGATACCATGAGCGGTATTGGCGCATCCTTCGGGCTGATTTGAGGTGCGTATGCTGAAAAGTGAACCTTCATTCGCGTCTCTGCTCGTTAAGCAAAGCCCCGGCATGCACTACGGCCACGGCTGGATCGCAGGTAAGGACGGCAATCGCTGGCACCCGAGCCGCTCACAGGCTGATTTGCTGGCTGGCCTCTCTACTCAAAAGCAGGGGGAATCATGGCTATCGAAGCTGTTTCTGCGACTGTTCCGCTAAAAGCGGGTGAACGTCTGGCCGGTCTCAATCATGTGGCTGAACTGCGCGCGAGATATTGGGGCGATAGCTGGAAAGAGGTTGAGCGTTTTGTCGATGATATGCGCGATAAACGTGACCCACAATTTGAAGAAAATAATCGGGCGCTGGCCGCTATTTTCTTTCTGGCAAAAATACCGGCGGCTCGTCATGAGCTCGAATTAAGTGAGCTGACTACTGACGAGAAAAAGGCGCTTATTACAGCGATGAATCATTTTCGTGCAGTGGTGAGTTTATTTCCCAAGCGGCTAACCATGCCGAATTAATACAAACAGAAATTTAATGGCGTAAACCCGCCGGGCTTCTTATTGCCCGAAATCAGGAGAATTAATTATGCGTAATACCGAAATCCGTAGTTTTAACACTGATAGTGATGCGATGGCCGTATTGCTGACCGATGCAAAAAAAGAAGAGCGCAAAGACCGTGCGCTCGCAGTTTCAATCCGCCTTGAGGCGCTGGCGATACATATCACCAAAGAGGGGATGAGCGGTACCGAAGCCGCCGAACTGCTGCGCCGTGAAGCCACTCGTTATGAGAATGAATCACAGGAGCTGCACTAATGGCCGACGCAATGGATTTAGCACAACTGCGCGAGCAGGAAGACCGCGAACGCCACATCAGCAACGCGCGCAGCCGTATCGCTGCACCTTCCTGTTTTCTCTGCGAAGAATGTGACGCACCAATCCCGGAAGCTCGCCGCATTGCGATTCCGGGTGTGGCCTTTTGCGTGACCTGTCAGGAGGTCACCGAATTGAAATCTAAACATTATCGGGGGGTATGACTTGGCGGTTCAATTCGCTTACCCGTGGAATGCTCCACGGTCGGCAATAGCCAGCCCATATCTTACCTATGACCAACAGCAAAGCCGTGACCGTTTGTTCGCGGCTTTGCTGCATGCGAGAAAAGTGCTTTCTCTCCAGCCTGAGTGTGTGCGTTTTGATATTTATCGAACCGTTACGGTGCTGGAGCAAAATCAGGGCAGTCAACGAGCTAATGCCTTTTTAATCAGCTTTTGTAAAAAGGCATTGCCGCGTCTTGAACTGGTCGCAAAAAAATACGAGTGCGTTGGCATCAATAGCAATGTATCAACCGCTGTTTTTGGCGATCATTTTGATACCCAGCTTATGCAATATCTGGCGTCACGCATGGTCAATATGGTTGCCAGATATAACCGCCTCCCTGATATGTCGCGCGCCGATGTTGACCTGCTGGCCAGTGACATTGCTAATTTCATTCGTTCTGAACTGGCAAATATTGATGACTCAGGTTTTGGTGAACTCAAAACGCTGTACACCTGGTACATGCACGCTGGTTTTATTTCTCTGCAATTTAATGTCACCCCTCCCCATTGGGAGCGCGTGGCAAATAAATACTTCAACAAGGATGATATCGCCCCCGCAGTAATCCGTATGTTTACTGAGTCATGGTGGCGTAATCGTCTGCGTCGTGTCGCGTCGGCATGGCGCGAACATCTTCAAATTTCAGTCGGCAACGTCAGCAAGAAAAAGCACGCCTACGCGAGTAAAAACTGTGTGACCGACTGGCGCGAGCAAAAGCGCCGCACGCGTGAGTTTCTCAAAGGGCTAGATCTCGAAGACGAAGACGGCAACCGCATCAGCCTGATTGAAAAATACGACGGCTCAGTCGCTAATCCAGCTATACGCCGGTGCGAGCTGATGACCCGCATCCGTGGGTTTGAGAATATCTGTAATGAGCTCGGTTATGTCGGGGAGTTTTACACCCTGACTGCGCCGTCTAAATATCACGCCACCACCAAAGCTGGTTACCGTAACAGCAAATGGAATGGTGCTAGCCCGTCGGACACGCAAAGCTATCTAACTGGCCTTTGGGCGCGCATACGCGCCAAGCTGCACCGGGAAGACATCCGCATTTTCGGTATACGTGTTGCCGAGCCTCATCACGACGGAACGCCGCATTGGCACATGCTTATGTTCATGTTGCCGGAAGACGTCGAGCGCGTGCGCCTCATCATCCGTGATTATGCGTGGGAGGAAGACCGCCACGAACTGAGAAGCGATAAAGCCAAAAAAGCGCGCTTTCATGCCGAGGCCATTGACCCGGAAAAAGGCAGTGCTACCGGCTATGTCGCTAAATACATTTCAAAAAATATCGACGGCTATGCTCTTGATGGCGAAACCGATGACGAAAGCGGTGAGCTGCTGAAAGAGACAGCCCCCGCCGTTTCAGCATGGGCGGCACGCTGGCACATCCGTCAGTTTCAGTTTATTGGTGGTGCGCCGGTGACGGTCTACCGTGAGTTGCGTCGTCTCGCTGATACAGAGACTGCGCACGGTCTGAGCGTTGAGTTTGCCGCCGTCCATGATGCAGCCGATGCCGGTGACTGGGCTGGCTACGTTAATGCGCAGGGCGGTCCGTTTGTTCGTCGCGATGATTTGCAGGTGCGCACGCTGTATGAACCGCGCGCCGAGTTTAACCAGTACGGTGAGGAAACCGTCTGCATCTGTGGTGTGTACGATTCCGCTGTCGGTGCTGGCACCCCGATTTTAACCCGGCTAACGCAGTGGAAAATTGTGCCGAAGCGTGCCGTTGATTTGGCCGTTGACGTTAAGGGCGCTTCTGCGCCCTCTCGGAGTTCTGTCAATAACTGTACGGGGAGCGAAAGCGAACCACCGGTACTGGATTTAACAAAACCATTGAGTCGGCGTGAAAAACGAGATCTAACCAACCGACTCAGGAAGAAAAAGCCAGCAACACGGCGAAAATTCATCCACGGAACGGATGAGCAAAACGCAGCAATAGCGAAAACCATAGACGAGATACATCTGACAACCGGCAACACAATCAGCCGGGGCGAAGCCCTGCACCTGATGGCGGGTGGTAAAAGCTGTTTTGAGGGCAAATGGCTACGCGGGACAGCAAGAGGAGAAATATTTTCCGCAGCGCCCTCACATGAGGCCAAAGCCAGGAAAATCCTTAATCGTGTTGCGGCTATAGCTGAACTGGCAACGAAATGTAATCATTAATATTCATCCATATCATGTACATACAGTGTATTTCCCGTCATTTTTTTCTTCACACCTTTTATCGACACGTGGTACTGTATGTTTATACAGTATCTCGTATTGGAGGTTATGTGGATAGAGAGTTAAACGAGCACGTTATGATTGAGCGGGTCGAAATGATTGCGCGTCTGACGGCAGAGGGTACTTGTAAGGAAAGAGACCGCGAAATCGCATTGAATTTAATTGCGGAGATAGCTAGAGGAAACTTAATGAAAAACAACTCCTTTTCGGTTGTTTTCTCCGCAACGCCTGTTGAAGAACGATTAAAAAGAGGGGGCGAAGTGAGGGTAAACATCACGTTGGATAAAGACCAAAAAATAGGCCAGCCAGTAATTGATGCTTTTCAATGCGAATTGACAAGGCGAATACAGTCTGTTTTTCCGTCAACACGCGTTACAGTTAGAAAGGGATCCATGACAGGTGTTGAGCTGATGGGGTTCGATAAAGACTCAGACCGCGAAGCGCTGGATAGTATCCTTCAGGAAGTATGGGAAGATGAAAGCTGGCGTTAATCCCTGAAAAATGTGCAACTTTCAACCCTATGTTTGATAGCATGGGGTTGTTTTATATGGGGATTACATACAAAGGAAAATCATGGATACCGTAATAGCATTTTTATCTCTGGCTCTCTTTATTGCTTTTATCGTGGGTTTAATCAAGCCATCGCTTGTTCGGATGCCGAACCGTAAGCGCTCCAGCGCGGTTTACCTCGGGGGATGCCTAGTGCTGGCCGTTATTGGCTCAATCTTATGGCCGACTGAAAGGAGTCAGCCTGTGGCAAAAACTGACGTACCGGAGATTAAAGCAGAACCTACTACGCCAGCATTCAAGTATGCAGATAAAACTCTTAAAGAATATCGTAACGAGCCAAAAGATACACGGCATGATATTGTTAAAAGCTACGTTGGCTTCAAAGATGTACCAGCAAACGCTACTAATGCTTTCTATGCTTGTATGAGCGAATATACTTTCACTAAAGATGATAATTTAAAGCTTGGTGATGTTTTGGGGTGGTGTTTTAACGACTTTGAAAGAGATCCACAATCGCTAAACAGTAAAATTAACCTTGATACATTTAAGAGTAATTTTAGCGGATGGGACGGTTCCTATCGTCCGTTAGAGAAAATGATTAAAGACAGTATGAACGATGACTCCTCTTATAAACATGTTTCAACTGTTTATCATCTGATTTTGAATAAAGACCCACATGCCATTGTAAAAACAACATTTCGTGGTACTAACGCTTATGGTGGCGTGGTTAAACAAACAGTTGCAGCGCGCGTAAACGTGCGAACGGGTGAAGTCGAGTCGATACTCGATAACTAAACAATATTGTGACAAACGTCGCCGGTGCTGAAACTCGCTTTCAGTGTTGGCGGGGTTGAACAACGAGTAAGGCGAGGCGTTAGTTTTTTTATAAGGATACGATGTGGCTAATAATAAAATTTTACCTCAATCACTAATTAATAGCGGTATTTCTTTAGATACTCATATATTTCGATATCGGTCTGATCGTGACTTTGTCGTTCAAAATGACGGCGTCAATGTAAGTAAAAATATAATTACCGAAGAGATTGAAGCGTATTCTATATGGCATTCTGCTGTTGGTGCATTAAATGATCCGTTTGAAATATACGCCAAAAAAAACATTCGTGAATTTGAACGGATGACCAAAAATCAAAAGATAAACCTTTGGTTAAAAGTGGTAACCAGACTTGGGAATGAAGGGCTCATGGCGTTGAGTTCGGAAGAAATCCTCAATGCCTACGAACATGATAAAGAACGACTTGAGAAAACAGTAAAGGATGTGAATGCTAATGACACATCCTTCTCTAACTTCATTAATGACATTAGAGAAACAATTGGTATCGCTTGTTTTACATCTGTTTGTGATAGTCGCCTAATGTGGGGTTATTATTGCAATGGATTATCGGGTGTTTGTCTTATATACAACATTAAGTCTCTTTTGCAACAAAAAGTGGAACTGAATACAGTGTCATATCTTGATGGCGCGGTAGAATTAAATGTTCTTGATTTTGTCTACAATTACATGGATGAGGAACGGGCGACAAAATTATCACAAATTGTAAAAACTAAACATATCGAGTGGGCTCATGAATTAGAGTCAAGAAGTGTCGTTGATTTACGTGGGGACGAAATTGGTAAGGGTAGGCTAATTAAGATGAATCGTTCGTGTATTGATGGTGTTATCGTTGGGCGTAACACGCGACCAGAAATTAAAACTGCGATAGAAAATTTATCTGAAAAGATTGGATTCAGAATGTTTGATGCAGATGTTGATTATCAGCTTTTTGGTGTAAAAATCGTTTAAATCAGTCATGCATGCATTGGGTGCATGATTTTGTATTCGTCAGATTTACACGTTCTGGCCTTGTGCCGCCAGAGCTGGCGAGGATCCAGAGTGGTCATGCAACTGCATTAAAACCGACACATAAAGCGGGCAGGCGTGGTGGGGAAAGCATTGCGCGCCAGAGGAGGTGCGTAATATTAAAAATTATCGTCTAAGCGCATCGTGATGGCGCGGTCATGGGCGCTGTTGGTTCGTTGGTGGTCGGGCGTGGTAGTGTGCGTGTGGCGCGTCTGAGGCGTGATGGTGGGTGTGTATGGAAAAGCCGCTTAGAGACAGCGGCTTAACAATAGTGGTGGGACTCAAACTGCTAATAATGTTTCTACAAACATTAACCTAATTTACATGTATGTAGAGTTCACTGTCACTAGACCAGTCGGGGCACTCTAAAGCAAGTCCAAACTGCTTGTATATTTCATCAATGACTAATGTTATCTCACGATAATCATCAAAACCTGTAATGCGTTGGTCATTGAATTTTTCATAAAGTCTTTGAAAAGCAGCTCCTAACTCTGATAATTGATTTCTTATTTTTGAGTCGGATAGTGTAAGGGCTAGTTTTGGGGCGTATTCATTAATATTGATGTTTAGAGAATGGACGTAACCTATCGCATAAGCATAGGAATTGATAATTAGCTTGAAGCGTTTTTTTGCTTCGGGATACATTTCATTCAGAGAAATATTGTCTCTTTTATAGTTCAGAATGAGATTTTCAATCTCGTCAGATACTTCATTTACAACAGTATCAAGATTCTCTAGAAATAAATCGATAGTCTCTTGAGGGGCTGACCACGAAGACATGTAGTTAGCAAGGTATTCAGACCATGCTCGCGTGGCTGAGATAAGCAGCGCGTCGCCATACTCGTTGACCGTAAAGTTTTGGGCTAAGCATGTTAGTAGGTTTTTTTCATGTACGTGCACTAACTCATGATGAATGCGATGGATGACTGCGCGGAATCCTTCTTTATTCAACTTCAGGAAGCCACCATCATTAAAAAGCTCAACAAAAAAATCAATAGATAGCACAAGGGTATATTCTACACATAGCCCATCGCTGCCAATTTTTGTTACTAACTGCCCGACGGCTGCGCCCTGTTTGCTATTGGTGAATGAACTAGGGGATTTGTGTTGGTAAATGGAGGTCACATTTTGAAGGGCTTCGCTGAAATTATAGGAAATAACCACGCATTTTAATTTTGAGGTATCAAGATTGATGTTTTTTGTTAAGAATCGAATAGCTTCTAGCGTGAAATTACCGATATTATTTGCTTCTTGCTCAGTAGTGAAACCTTCGAGGGTTATTTTAAAATCAGTTTCCAAAGTATTAATCTCCGCGCCCATTGTTTTGATATCCGATGCACTATAGCTTTCGCAGATCGCATCTTCAATGATGAGCGCAGAGATTGAGGTGGCCTAAGCTATTCCGGGTTGTCGAGGGTGTACTCTTTGAACCTGATGACCTCCATGCCGAGCCAGTCGTTTACCTCCCTGAACCTGTCCTGCAGGGGTGACAGCTCGTTACGCACGAATACCTTTGCCACCTTTTCAATGTCGCCGAGTGAGCCGATATTCTCGGGCTTGCCGCCCATGAGCTGGAATGGAACACGGTGCGCGTCCATCAGGTCAGCGGCGCTGGCTTTCTTGATGTTAAAAAAATCATCCTTTGTGGCGACTTCGCTCAGTGGCACGATTTTGATGCCGTCCGGTTTACCGCCGGGAGCGTAGAAAAACAGGTTTTTAAAGTTGCCGAGCCCCTTCGAGTTACGCATCGCCTCGCGCAGCGATTCGACGTCGGTCGCGCTCTGCGCCGGGTCGGTCACATACATGATGTAACCCGCGTGCGCGCCGTTCTGGTAATACTTGCGGCGAAATAGTGTCGCGGATTCATTCAGCCAGGCGGAATTAAGCGCGCTGAGATATTCCGGCAGACCGTAAATCTCCTGATTGATGTCGGGCTCCAGCAGGTGAAAAACCGTATCAGGGGCGAATTCGTGAGGCTGAGTGAAGTTTTCCACAAACCAGAAAATCGAGTCGTCGACCCCGCGTCGGGTGTATTTGGCCGGTGAGGCCAGCAGTTTGATTAACTGGCCGGTGACGCTGTGGCGTTGCTCAAGAAATGCATTGCCGAAAACCAGATAATCGAGAGCAAAGCGGCTGAAATCCTGACGAGACAGCAACGGGTGCGGGATATAGGTACTTGCGAGCACATTGCGCTTAACGTAAATCGGTGAGCTGTGATGTACGGCAGAGCGCAGGCTCTTTGCCAGCCCGGAGAAACTGACCGGCGGCTCGTACCATTTGCCGTTACTGATGCACTCGACGTAATCCAGAATATCGCGCTTATCGAGTACCGGCACCGGCTCACCGAAGGTGAACGCTGTTGTTTTTGGCGGTGCGCTGGCGGTCAGTTGCTGTGACTTGCTGGCCTTCTGCGCAGCGGCTTTACGGGATTTTTGCTTACCCATTTTTAATTGAACTCCAGAATAGATTTAGGCTGCATGCCGCTACCGGCAGAAAGCGGTTCGTTTAACAGGGCGTGCATGGTTGCCCATGCGATATCGGCGTGACTGGCTTCCTCGGTGCGGCTGGCCTCATAGGTGGCGCTGCGGCCGCTGCTGGTCATGGTTTTGCGGATGGACATAAACGACTGCGTGACGTCGGTTGCCCCGGCATCGTATTCCAGACAGCCGCGGCGAATGGTGTCTTTTGCCTTGAGCACCATTGCGGTTTTCATTTCAGGTGTGTAACGGATACCGCGCGCTGCCGGGAAGAATGAGCGCACCAACTGATAAACGCCGAGGCCGAGGCCGGTCGCGTCAATGCCGATGTATTCAACGTTATATTTCTCGGTCAGCTTGCGGATCCCCTCTGCCTGTGCGGCAAAGTCCATGCCTTTCCACTGATGGCGCTCCAGCATGCGGAACTTGCCACCCGAGACCACCGGAGGCGCGAGTACGACGCACCCGGCGCTGTCGCCAGTGTGTGACGGGTCGTAGCCAATCCAGACCGGGCGGGATCCGAATGGATGATCGGCGAACGGGGCAAAGTCTTCCCATGATTCCATCACGTCGACCATGCAGCGCTGCAGCTCCTCGAACGGGAACACCGACGCTTTGTCGTCGACAAATTCGCACATAAACAGGTTTTTAAAGTCTTCTGCGCTGTTTTCGCGTTTGAGCTGGTCAAGGTCAAACAGGGTGCAGCCACCGGCAAGCGCGTCCTCAATGGTGACAATCTGCCGCCACTGTCCGTCGTCGCAGAGCTGACCACCGGCAAGCGCGGTGTGGCTGATATCGATATCGATACGCTCGGCGATACTGCTGCGCCCCTTGTTGAACAGTTCGCCAGACCAGAAGGGGTAAGCGCCATGCGCCAGCGTGGAGGGCGTCGAAAAATAGGTTGAGCGCAGGTGTTTTTGCGAGGCCATGCCCGAGGCGACTTTGCGCAGACGCTGAAAGTTCGGGATCCAGAAAATTTCGTCGACATACAGGTCGCCGTTATGGCTCTGCGCCGTGTTGGAATTGGTACCGAGAAAAATCAGTTTTGCGCCGTTGTTGCCGATGACAATCGGGTCGCCGGTCAGGTCGACGTCGACCAGTCGCGCAAACTGGATGATGTACTCGCGGAACACGTAAGCCTGCGTTTTACTGGCCGACAGGAAAATCTGGTTATGGCCGGTTTTGAGCGCGCGCAGCAGCGCCTCGCGGGAGAAATAGAACGTCGCGCCAATCTGGCGGGATTTGAGAATATCGCGAATACGGTGCGCCAGCCCTGCGCGGTACCACTGCAGCTGATACTCGAAAGACTGGTCGAAGAATATTTCTTCCAGCTTTGCGATAGCCTCGTCGCTGAAAAAGTTCTTTTTCGGTTTCTTACGCTCGCCTTTGTTGCGGTTGGCAACGTTGGGGTTAAGGTCGACCTCGTTGCCGGTCTGGCTGTAGCGGTTAACGCGCGCCAGTCGCTCAATCTGCCGCCCGAGCAGGTCAATCTCTTTGAAGTCGCCGCCTGACTTTTGTGGCTTAACGATGAGCTGAATCAGCCTAGCCTCAAGGCTGCTTTCGACGCGGGAAATCGGTGCAATACCGTCCCAGCCGTCGCGCTGCTTCCAGCTCTGCACGGTCGGGCGTTTGACCTGCAGCATTTCGGCAATCTGTGGCACGGAAAAGCCCTGCCAGTAAAGCAGCGATGCCTGTCGTCGCGGGTCATGCAACAAGGTTGTATCGGTGGAAATGGTCATTGATGCCTCGCCGTAATGGATTCAGGGCAAGGCTACTTAATGGCCGTCAGTGATTCGCTAAGGTGCTGTTGTGTGGGCGGTTGTCCAGTCGTGACAGGTGGCTGAGGGTGGTCTGAGTCTGGAAACTGGCGGTGACCCGTAACCACAACCTCAGGACTCCTGACAATGGCAAAAAAAGTCTCAAAGTTCTTTCGTATCGGCGTCGAGGGTGACACCTGCGACGGGCGAATTCTCAGCGGTAATGATATTCAGGAAATGGCCGAAACCTATGACCCGCGAGTCTATGGTAGCCGCATCAATCTCGAACACATTCGCGGTCTGCTGCCTGATGGCGTATTTAAACGTTATGGCGATGTTGTTGAGCTGAAAGCCGAGAAGATTGACGACGATTCCGCGCTGAACGGCAAATGGGCATTGTTCGCCAAAATTACCCCGACCGATGACCTTGTCGCGCTGAATAAAGCTGCGCAGAAGGTCTACACCTCTATGGAAATTCAGCCGAATTTTGCCAATACCGGCAAGTGCTATCTTGTCGGTCTTGCGGTCACCGATGACCCGGCAAGCCTCGGTACTGAATACCTCGAATTCTGCCGCACCGCGAAATACAACCCGCTGCAGCGCTTTAAGGCCAATCCTGAAAACGTCTTTTCCGTCGCCACTCTGGCGGAACTGGAATTTGAAGACGTCCCCGGCACGGTGCTTAACAGTCTGGTCGATAAGGTGAGCGCCATTTTCAGCCGCAAACAGGTCAGCGACGATGCGCGCCTGAATGATGTGCATGAAGCGGTGACCACCGTCAGCGAGCATGTGCAGACCAACCTGACCGCACAGGATAAGCGTATTTCCGATATAGAAACCGCATTTGCGACCTTCAAACAGGAACTGACCGGCAAGGTTGAAGAAACCAGCCAGGCATTTTCCGTCCTGAAAACCACCCTCGATAAAACCGAAAGTTTCAGCCAGCCGCGACGCGCAAAAGCCAGCGGCGGCGGTGGCGATGAGCTGCTGACCGACTGCTGATAACCCGCAGGTCTGAAACCGGGCGGCGACCCCGCCCGATGCTGTGACTAACCAATTAATTCAAACAGGAAATACTATGCGTCAGGAAACCCGTTTTAAATTCAATGCCTATCTGAGCCAGCTCGCCAAACTGAACGGCATCAGCGTTGAAGACGTCAGCAAAAAATTCACCGTCGAACCGTCCGTTACGCAAACCCTGATGAACACCGTGCAGGCGTCATCCGCGTTTCTGAAGATGATTAACATTTTTCCGGTTGATGAACTGAAAGGTGAAAAAATCGGTGTGGGAGTAGATGGCACTATTGCCAGTACGACCGACACCTCTGGCGACGATGAGCGCGAAACATCTGACTTTGTCGCGCTTGAGTCCAATAAGTATGAGTGCGATCAGGTCAACTTTGACTTCCACCTGCGCTATAAAACGCTCGACCTGTGGGCGCGTTTTCAGGACTTCCAGCGCCGCATTCGCGACGCCATTATCCAGCGTCAGGCACTGGATTTCATCATGGCCGGTTTTAACGGCACTCATCGTGCACCGACCTCGAATCGCAAAACCAACCCAATGCTGCAGGATGTGGCGGTCGGCTGGCTGCAGAAGTACCGTAATGAAGCCCCGGCACGCGTGATGAGCAAAATCACCGATGCTGACGGCAAGGTCGTTTCCGATGTGATTCGTGTTGGCAAAAACGGCGACTATGAGAACCTC
Source organism: Klebsiella sp. CN_Kp097 (assembly GCF_040064495.1). Classification (NCBI taxonomy): domain Bacteria; kingdom Pseudomonadati; phylum Pseudomonadota; class Gammaproteobacteria; order Enterobacterales; family Enterobacteriaceae; genus Klebsiella; species Klebsiella sp. CN_Kp097. The sequence continues at coordinate 216,171 of NZ_JBEAIL010000002.1, forward strand.
GACGCGCTGGTAATGGATGCGACAGGTACCCTGATTGATGAGGTTTATCAGGACTCAACCAAACTGGTTGCTATTGTTGGTCGCAAGCTACTGGCCGATAAATATTTCCCGCTGGTTAATAAACAGCAGGAAAACAGCGAATCGCTTGCGGCAGACGTCATTATCAGCCAGAAGCGCATTGGCAACCTGCCAGCCGTGCGCGTGCCCTACTTCCCGGCGAATGCGGTGTTAGTGACCACGCTGGAAAACCTCTCTATCTACTTCATGGATGATAGTCATCGCCGTTCAGTCATCGAAAACCCCAAACGCGACCGCGTGGAAAACTACGAGTCGATGAACATCGATTATGTGGTCGAGGCGTATGCCGCCGGGTGCCTGCTGGAAAATATCACTCTGGGCGAATTCACCGCTCCTGCAGCACCGGAAAGCGGAGAGTAAACCCATGATGAGCCCCGCACAGCGTCACATTATGCGGGTCTCGGCCTCAGAAGCCGCGCAGCGGGAAAAAGCCCCGCTGCGCCATGCAACCGCCTACGAGCAGATGCTGGTAAAGCTGGCCGAAGACCGCCGCACGTTAAAAAACATCCGTTCAAATGAGCGCAAAGCCGAGAAAAAGCGCGAGCTGTTGCCGTTCTATACGCCGTGGGTTGCCGGTGTGCTGGCTGATGGCCGTGGTGCACAGGATGACATTGTGATGACCGTCATGCTGTGGCGTCTCGACGCCGGTGATATCGCTGGCGCGCTGGAAATAGCCCCTTATGTGCTGAAATACGGCCTCACCTCTGACCATCGCCGCACGACGCCTTACATGCTGGTTGAAGAGGTGGCACTTGCCGCACAGCGCCTGCGCGATGCAGGTGAGCCTGTCGACCTCGCATTACTGCTGACCACCATCGACCTGACCGACGGTGCCGACGTTCCCGATATGGTGCGCGCCCGTCTGCATAAAGTGACCGGCCTGACCCTGCGCGATGCCGGTCAGAGCGCGGAGGCGCTGGCACAGTTTCAGCGCGCTATGCAGCTCGACCGCAACGGCGGTGTACGCAAAGCGATTGAGCAACTGGAACGCGCATTGAAGCCAAAACCAGAAACGGCACCCCGTAAAACAACTAAACCGCGCACGCGCAAACCCGCCACCAAACCGGCGGCAAAGCGCGGGCGCCCACCAAAGGCGGTTAAAACCGCCGGTTAACTGAACGCTCCCCGAGCCGGGCGGCACGCCGGTCAAAGCGGGTATTGACCCTGACGGCGACCGGCGTCCACCGCCCAACCTAACGAGGTTGTCATGACGACAGTGATACTGAATCAGCCCGATGAACTGCAGGACATTCCGGGCGTGGTGATTCCCGCCCCCGAGACGGGCGACGCAGTGATTAAAAACACGTTCTTTTTTCCTGATGTGGATCCGAAGCGGGTGCGCGAGCTGATGCGCCTTGAGCAGACGGTGTCCGATGCGCGCCTGCGTAACGCTATCAAGACCGGCATGGCGGAAACCAATGCGGAGCTTTACGACTACCGGCTACGCCAGCTTGCCGCAGGGGTTAAGCAACTGGCCGATGTGCCTGACGCCGAGGAAATCGACGGCGAGAATGTGCGCGTTTTCCACTACCTCAGCGCCGTGACGGCGATGACAACCGCCACCCTCTATGAGCGTTATCGCGGCGTTGAGGCTACCGGCAAGGGTGACAAAAAAGCCGACAGCGTCGAAACCACCATTGATGACCTGTGGCGGGATATGCGCTGGTCAATCGCGCGCCTGCAGGATAAGCCTCGCTGCATCGTGGGTCAGCTCTGATGAAAGCCTATGCGATGCAGGGCGATAGCCTCGACGCGATTTGCGCCCGGTATTACGGGCGTACTGAGGGCGTTGTCGAGACGGTGCTGCAGGCTAATCCGGGTCTGTCTGAGCTGGGCGTTATTCTGCCGCATGGCACGGCGATTGACCTGCCCGACGTGGCATCGTCACCCGTAACTGAAACTATCAATCTTTGGGAGTAACCATGACAGAAGGGGAAAAAGGCGTCCTGTCGTTATTTTTGATTGGCGCGATGATTGTTGTCGGAAAAGTGCTGGCCGGTGGTGAGCCCATCACCCCGCGCCTGTTTATCGGTCGCATGTTGCTCGGTGGTTTTGTCTCGATGGTCGCCGGTGTGGTTCTGGTGCAATTTCCTGACATGTCCCTGCCTGCTATCTGTGGAATTGGATCCATGCTTGGCATCGCCGGTTATCAGGTCGTGGAAATCGCCATTCAGCGCCGCTTTAAATCGCAAAAGGGGGAGAGTGATGCCGGTCATTAATACTCATCAGAATATCGCCGCGTTTCTGGACATGCTGGCGTATTCAGAAGGAACGGCGACGCATCCACTGACAAAAAATCGTGGTTACGACGTCATTGTCACTGGCCTTGATGGCAAGCCGGAGATTTTCAGCGATTACAGCGACCACCCTTTCGCGCATGGCCGACCCGCGAAAGTGTTTAACCGTCTGGGCGAAAAATCCACGGCATCCGGGCGTTATCAACAGCTTTATCGATACTGGCCGCACTATCAGAAACAGCTCGCATTACCGGATTTCAGCCCACTGTCGCAGGACAAGCTTGCGATTCAGTTAATCATGGAGCGTGGCGCGATTGGTGATATTAAGGCGGGGCGTATTGAACGTGCAATTTCCCGCTGCCGCAATATCTGGGCGTCATTACCGGGTGCCGGTTATGGCCAGCGTGAGCACAGTCTCGAAAAACTGGTGACCGTCTGGCGCACAGCTGGCGGGGTGATGGCATGAAAATCCTGATAACGCTCCTTGTACTGGCCGTGCTTGGTCTGCTGTGGTTGCGCCATGAGAACGGCAATTTATCCCGCTCTTTTGAGACGGCAAACCGCGTAGCGAGCGAGCAAAAGACGACGATTGGCATGCTGAAAAATCAGCTCAGTGTCGCCGGTCAGCTCGCCAGACGCAATGAATCCGCGCAGGTAGCACTGCGCGAACAGCTCGCAGAGGCCAGTGCAGAAGCCAGTCGCCGTGAGCAGACAATTACGAGGTTACTCAATGAAAATGAAGCCTTTCGCCGCTGGTATAACGCTGCTCTGCCTGATGCTGTGCGTCGGCTGCACACCCGCATCGCCTGCGCCAGCGCCGGTGATTGTGGTCAACGGATGCCCGAGGGTGAGCCTTTGCCCGATGCCGGGAAGTGACCCGAAAACAAATGGCGACCTGAGCGCGGATATACGCCGCCTTGAGGGGGCGCTGACCGCCTGCGCGCTGCAGGTCAAAACCGTCAAACACTGTCAGGATGAACTCGATGCAGAAGCACAAAAGCCTGCGCAAAGCGCTGATTAACGCCGTGCCGCAGCTCCGAAATAACCCCGATATGCTGCGCCTTTTCGCCGATAACGGGCATACCGATTCCCGACTGGCGAGCTCGCTGTCGTTTGAAAAGGTGTATGTGCTTAACGTAGTGGTGACCGACTTCACCGGCGACCTCGATTTGATTTTCGTCCCGGTGCAGGCATGGCTGCGCGAACATCAGCCAGACATCATGACCACCGACGAGGGGCGGGAAAAGGGATTCACCTGGATTATTGATATCAATAACGACGATTCGCTCGATATTAGTATCAGCCTGAGGCTCACCGAGCGTACGCTCGTCAAAGAGGTCGACGGCGCGCTGCATGTCAGTTATGCCCCTGAGCCGCCGCTGCCTGAGCCAGTGACGCGCCCGGTAGAGCTGTACGTTAACGGCGAACTGGTGAGTAAGTGGGATGAGTGAGTTAACCGCACTGCAGGAACGTCTTGCCGGTCTGATTGCCAGCCTGTCCCCGGCGGCGCGTCGGCAAATGGCGGCTGACATTGCGAAAAAGCTGCGTGCCAGTCAGCAACAACGCATTAAGCGACAGCAGGCACCCGACGGCACCCCGTATGCCGTGAGAAAGCGCCAGCCGGTGCGGAGCAAGAAAGGGCGTATTAAGCGCGAAATGTTCGCCAAACTGCGCACTAACCGCTTTATGAAAGCCAAAGGCAGTGACAGTGCAGCGGTGGTGGAATTTACCGGCAAAGTGCAGCGCATGGCGCGTGTGCATCACTACGGCCTCAAAGACCGGCCAAACCCTCACAGTCGCGATGTGCAGTACGAGGCACGCCCTCTGCTCGGATTCAGTCAAAATGAAGTTACGCTGATGGAGGGAGTGATCTTGCAGTATTTTTCCTAAGATCATTTATTAATTATCTGCTGCTGATGAAATATTAGCAGCAGATAAAAATATTTTCACATACTTAAATGTACGCCTTATAGATGTTAAAGGCCACTCTATTTTTTCTATCAAAAAGAACAAGATCTAAACCTTCTATACTCCATTCAAGCTTATACCTTTCTGGAGATGGAAATGGGCTTTGAGCATAAATTTCATTTATAAAAGTTCTTTGTTCCGCCTTCTGATCATATTCTCGGATGATTGCAGCATAACGATCGGCAAGCATGATAAGGCTTACAGGATGTCCGGAGGTTGTTATCGGATTATTCATATAAACTGTTCCGGGTTTCATTCCGAATGTGGTGTACTTTTCATGTAGGGCCCACATTCTTTCACGTTCCTCAGTCATGCCATTAAAAATATCTGGCTTATCAAATACGCTATGATCAAATATCCCAACTGCATGAAATTGGTCGCGAGAAACGAAGGCGAAAAGAACACTATTCGTCCTTACGCCCAAACCAGTGCTTTGGATATCCATGCTTAAATGAAAATGATGAAAACCTTTTGTATTTAATAATTGATCCTTGTCTTCCCATGAATCAACTTCTCCATTGCGAATTCTTTCAACAGAAGTGTAGCCATACTTATGTGCTCTCAATGAAAGGTGAGGATACAAGTCTTCACCTTTTCTCACCTTATCTAATAAGCCATGAATACCAGACTTTAATGTTTTCCATCTTTTATCACTCGTTACCTCTGGGGATATATGAACTTTCCTTCGACGGGTAGGTACAATTCTTGTTTTCCAATGGAGGTAAGCGATTAAAACTCCATTTAAGCTTTGATTTTCTAGCTCGGTGCGTATTGATTTTTCATTTGGAAAAAAAGGTAGTTCGTTTATGAGCTTTTCTTTTAATTGACGTATTCTTTTAGATTCTTCCATTTTTAATCCTGAATTATAATCTGGTTTTTAGAATTCCATCTCTGACGAGATTAAATCAAGTGTAAATGGACTGAAGATCTTGAACAAGCCTGTTTTTTAAGGTCTAGCACCCTGATGATTGTTGTTCCATTGCTGAGCAATTCCCCCCTGATAGCCGCATAGTTTTAACTGCGTCATTATCGCTACATGAACACACTAAACAACATTCAAGAACTGGCTCGAGCTATCCGGAATTTAATCCGCTCAGGTGTGGTGACCGAGGTCGACACCGCGCAGGGGCTTTGCCGGGTGCAGAGTGGCGGGATCCAGACTACATGGCTGAACTGGCTGACCACCCGCGCCGGTCGTTCGCGCACGTGGTGGGCTCCCTCGGTGGGTGAGCAGGTGCTGCTGCTGGCCATTGGCGGCGAGCTCGATACCGCTTTCGTGCTGCCGGGTATTTTCTCCGATGATAACCCCGCCCCGTCTGCCTCGGCGGATGCGTGGCACGTGACTTTCCCTGATGGCGCGGTGATTGAATATGAGCCAGAGACCGGCGCGCTGACGGTTAGCGGCATCAAAACGGCTGACGTGACGGCATCGGATTCCATCACTGCGACCGTGCCGGTCGTGCTGGTGAAAGCGAAGACCCGCATCACCCTCGATACTCCCGAGGTTGTGTGTACCAACAAGCTGACCACCGGCACGATTGAGGTGCAGAAAGGCGGCACCATGCGCGGCAACATTGAGCACACCGACGGGACATTTAAATCAAATGGCGTGCAGGTGGATGACCACGGTCACGGCGGCGTGCAAGAAGGCGGTAGCTGGACGGAGGGTACCAAATGACGGCGCGTTATCAGGGTATGAACCGCAATACCGGCCTCGGCATCAGCGACACCGAGCATATCAGCCAGAGCATGCGCGACATTCTGCTGACGCCGGTCGGCTCGCGGGTGATGCGCCGTGAATATGGCTCGCTCCTGTCAGCGCTGATTGATATGCCGCAAAACCCCGCGCTCAGGCTGCAAATCATGGTGGCGTGCTATTCGGCGATCCAGAAGTGGGAGCCACGCATACGCCTGACCGCCATCAGCTTTGAGACCGGCGAGGCTGGCGAAATGTATGTCGACATTACCGGGGCGCGAACCGATACCGGCGCGTCAGTTTCAACAACCCTTTCACTGAGTTAAATCACTATGGCGACTGTTGACCTGAGTCAGTTACCCGTTCCCGGTGTGGTTGAGGTGCTGGATTATGAAACCATCCTTGCGGAACGCATTGCGACGCTGATTTCACTTTATCCCGAAAACCAGCAGGAGGCCATCGCCCGGACGCTGACGCTTGAGTCAGAGCCGATTGTTAAGCTGCTGCAGGAAAACGCCTACCGTGAGGTTATCTGGCGTCAGCGGGTGAACGAAGCCGCGCAGGCGGTGACGCTGGCGTATTCAACCGGTAACGACCTCGACGTCGTGGCCGGAAACAATAATACCGAGCGCCTCACCATCACACCGGCAGATGACACCACTATCCCGCCAACGCCTGCCGTTATGGAATCCGACACCGACCTGCGCCTGCGCACGCAACAGGCATTTGAGGGATTGAGCGTGGCGGGGCCGGTCGGTGCCTATGAATATCACGGCCGCAGTGCCGACGGGCGGGTCGCTGACGTCTCGGTCGAAAGCCCGTCGCCAGCCTGTGTGACGATTACCGTGTTATCACGTGAGGGTGACGGTACCGCCAGCGCTGACTTACTGGCGATTGTTGATAAAGCGCTGAATGCCGAAGATGTGCGCCCGGTGGCCGACCGGGTGACCGTCCAGTCAGCCGAGATTGTGCCGTACCAGATTGACGCGACGCTCTACGTTTACCCCGGTCCCGAATCTGAGCCGATCAGGCAGGCATCAGAGCAGAAGCTGCAGAGCTACATCAGCGCGCAGCACCGTCTCGGGCGCGATATCCGGCTGTCAGCCATTTATGCCGCGCTGCATGTCGAAGGGGTGCAGCGTGTCGAACTGGCATCACCGCAGGCCGATATCGTGCTGAGTAAGTCGCAGGCGTCGAACTGTACCGAGCACCGGATAACTATCGGGGGCTCAGATGAGTGACCGGCTGTTACCCGTCGGCTCGTCGCCGCTGGAAGTCGCCGCCGCTGCCGCGCTCGCTGAGATTCAGCGCGTGCCGGTACCGTTGCGCACGTTATGGAACTGGCGCACCTGCCCGGTCAATCTGCTGCCTTATCTGGCGTGGGCGCTGTCGGTTGACCGGTGGGATGAGACGTGGCCGGAGGCGACAAAGCGCAGTGTTTGTGCCTCCTCGTTTTTTGTCCATCAGCACAAAGGCACCATCAGCGCATTGCGCCGGGTGGTTGAGCCGCTCGGCTATCTGATTGAGGTGCGCGAGTGGTGGAAGCTCAACGAGGAGCCAGGCACATTCCGCCTCGTTGTTGGTGTACTCGATAGCGGTATCACTGAGGAAATGTATCAGGAGCTTGAGCGCCTGATTGAAGACGCCAAACCGGCAAGCCGCCACCTGACCGGGCTGGCTATCAGTCTGAGCTCAACCGGCGAGCTGTATGTCGGCGCGGCCTGCTATCACGGTGATGCGCTGACGGTTTACCCCTATTTGCCCGAAGAAATTATTGTCGGTGGCGGTGTTTATCCGGCCTCGGCTATTCATTTGATTGATAACCTGAGAGTGAACGCATGACAGCAAAATATTATGCCATTCTGACCAATCAGGGCGCGGCACGGCTGGCGAACGCGACCGCACTCGGCACTAAGCTGAACCTGACGCAAATGGCCGTGGGCGATGCCAACGGCAAATTACCCACGCCAGACCCGGCACAAACAGTGCTTATTAACCAGCAGCGCATCGCGCCGCTGAATATGCTGACCGTTGACCCGGCCAATGCCAGCCAGATTATCGCGGAACAAATCATTCCCGAAAATGAGGGCGGTTTCTGGATCCGCGAGATTGGTCTCTATGATGATGATGGCGTGTTGATTGCCGTGGCGAACTGCCCCGAAACCTACAAGCCGAAACTGGCGGAGGGGAGCGGCCGCACGCAGACCATTCGCATGATTCTGATTGTCTCCAGTACGACGGCCATCACGCTAAAAATCGACCCGTCGGTCGTGCTGGCAACCCGTCAGTATGTCGACGATAAAGCCATCGAGGTTAAGGGTTATGCCGATGAGCTGATGAAAAATCACATTGCGGCGGCTAACCCGCATGCTCAGTATTTGCAGGCAAAAAATAACCTGTCAGAACTGACCGACAAATCAAAAGCGCGTGGCTCGCTGGAGCTGGGAAGCGCAGCGACAAAAGATGTCGGAACAGAGGCAGGTAACGTGATTGGTGTCGGCGGTTTTGGGTTGGGTGCGGATAAAATTAATACCGTTGCGATTGATTTTAAAACCCGCGTTTTCCGCGCAGGTCAGTCTCTGCTTCTGAAAATGGAGAGCTGCACCAACGTCCCTGATGGTCTGCCGAAAGGTGCAGGCGAATATGTTTACGCGCATTGTTTGGGTGTCAGGGACAACAGCTACGGTTGCACCGTTATTTTTATCGCTCACAACTCGGCAAATATTACTTTTATCGGTACCCGATATAACAATACGAGCAGTGGATGGGTATTGATGCGGGTAGGTAATCAGGCAGAGTTGTCGAAATACCTCTCTTTAGCCGGTGGCGATATTAACGGGCGTCTCGGTGTTTCGGGGGCGCTGCAGGTCGGTAAATCGGGTACTGAATCTCTGATTACGCTCGGTGCAGCGACGGTGCTCAGGGATAATGCGAATGGTGCACTGGTTATCAGCAGCGAGTCGGGAGCAGGAACGAAAGCGGGTGTATTTTTACGCCCTATCGCCAGCACTGACAGCACCATGCAAATGCAGGGCAACGCCGACGGGTGGGCGACTGACAACTTTTCCGCGAAAAATCTCAAGGTGCCCGGTAAGGATGCCATCATCAAAAGTGGTGCATATTCCTACACCGAAGGGGGGCAGACATTTAATCAGACTGATGGTCTGTTTATGCAGAGTGTCGGCGGTCAGTACGGCAACATCAGATTCACCGAAATGGTGGGTAAAAGGTCATATATCGGCTTTGAAATCAAAGGCGGCGATAAAACGGCATGGCTGGAGTTCCGGCATAACGGGAGCTTTGTCATAAACGGGACTGACATTGCACCTGTCGGTATTCCTCAGCCGTGGCCTCTGTCAACTGCACCTTTAGGGTGGCTTATCTGTAATGGTGCCACTTTTGACAAGGCAATGTATCCATTTTTGGCAGCGGCTTATCCCTCCGGGAGATTACCCGATTTACGCGGTGAATTTATTCGAGGATGGGACGCCGGGCGCGGAGTGGATGCAGGGCGCGCGCTTCTCTCGGCGCAGTCCGATTTATTTAAAGCGCATCACCACGCATTTACATTTTTTACAGGCTATGCCGCAGGGGGAGGGACTGGCGCTGTATACGAATATTCCGGTAATGCAGGCAGAGATACCGGCGACACCGGCGGAAATGAAACGCGCCCCCGCAACATTGCATTTAACTACATCGTGAGAGCAGCATAATGAACAAATACAACACTGATTTACCTACGGCAAAACTGAATAAAAGCGGCATTGCCACCGTTGCTGGCTGGCTCACGGTGTACAATGTGGAACCTCATCAACGCGAATTCCAGGCGGTGACGATGGAATATTTAGCCGCGGGTGTGGGCTTGCCTGCTTTCAGTTATGCCGATAAGCCAGTATTACCGGGTGACGGCTTTGCACTGGTGCGCAGCGCCGATGAAAAACAATGGGAAACTATTGCGGATTATCGCGGTTTAACGGCTTACAGCACTGAGACCGGGCAACCGGAAATTATCGCTTTTCTCGGCGAGTTGCCGGATACGCTGACGTTACTGGCTCCTGTCACGGCGTATGATAAATGGGACGGTAGCCAGTGGGTGACCGACACGGCGGCGCAACATGCTGATGAAATTGCCGTCGCAGAACAGCAAAAGCAGGCTCTGCTTTCTGAGGCGCAGCAGCAAATCACCGGTTGGCAAACAGAGCTGCAGCTCGGCATCATCAGTGATGATGACAAGGCCAGCCTGATTCTCTGGATGAATTACATTAAGGACATTCAGGCGGTAGGCACCGAGGATGCGCCGGATATCGAGTGGCCGGTCAGGCCGGAATAATGGAAGGCGGGCTGATGCCCGTCTTTTTTATGCTCTTCTTTTGTACCATCAGCCAGCCATCGCCATTACATAGCCCGTCCCCACCACACAACAGAAAATATTACTCACCCACTAACCACGGAGTTACCCGGATGAGTGATTTTCACCACGGCGTGCAGGTGCTTGAAATTAACGACGGCACCCGCGTCATTTCCACCGTTGCGACCGCTGTCGTTGGTATGGTCTGCACGGCCAGCGATGCGGACAGCGCAACATTCCCCCTCAACGAGCCGGTGCTGATTACCAATGTGCAGAGCACTATTGCGAAAGCCGGTAAACAAGGCACGCTGGCAACCTCACTGCAGGCCATCGCCGACCAGTCAAAACCCGTCACCGTCGTCGTGCGCGTTGCCGAAGGTACCGGAGAGGACGCCGAAGCGCAGACCATTTCGAACATCATCGGCGGCACGGATGAGAACGGTAAATACACCGGTATCAAGGCGCTGTTAACCGCCGAGGCGGTCACCGGCGTCAAGCCACGCATTCTCGGCGTGCCGGGTCTCGATACGCAGGAAGTCGTAACTGCGCTCGCCTCGGTGTGTATCAGCCTGCGTGCATTTGGTTACGTCAGTGCATGGGGCTGTAAAACCCTTTCTGATGCCATCAAATACCGCGAAAATTTCAGTCAGCGCGAGCTGATGGTTATCTGGCCTGACTTCCTTGCGTGGGACACCACCACGAACGCCACCGCAACAGCCTACGCCACCGCGCGCGCACTCGGCCTGCGCGCCTATATCGACCAGACAATCGGCTGGCACAAAACCCTGTCTAACGTGGGCGTGCAGGGCGTCACCGGCATCAGCGCGTCTGTCTTCTGGGATTTGCAGGCATCCGGCACCGATGCTGACCTGCTCAACGAGGCCGGGGTCACGACACTGGTGCGCAAAGATGGTTTCCGCTTCTGGGGTAACCGCACCTGCTCTGATGACCCGCTTTTCCTGTTTGAGAACTACACCCGCACCGCGCAGGTACTGGCCGACACGATGGCCGCGGCGCACATGTGGGCGGTCGATAAACCCATCACCGCATCGCTTATCCGCGACATTGTCGACGGCATTAACGCCAAGTTCCGCGAGCTGAAATCGAATGGCTACATCGTGGATGGTGAATGCTGGTTCGATGAGGAATCGAACGATAAAGAGAGCCTGAAAGGCGGGAAACTGTATATCGATTATGACTATACGCCGGTTCCCCCGCTGGAAAGCCTGACCCTGCGCCAGCGTATTACCGATAAATATCTGGTCAATCTGGCCGAATCGGTCAACAGCTAAGGAGCCTGAAACGACATGGCACTACCCCGCAAACTTAAATATCTGAACATGTTCAATGACGGCCTGAGCTACATGGGCGTTGTTGAATCCGTGACGCTGCCGAAGCTGACCCGCAAGCTCGAAAACTATCGCGGCGGCGGTATGAACGGCGCGGCGGCGATTGACCTCGGTCTCGATGACGATGCGCTCACCGTCGAGTGGTCTGTCGGTGGCTTGCCTGATGTGGCGCTCTTTGCGCAGTATGCCGCACCGGGTGCCGATGCTGTGCCGCTGCGTTTTGCTGGCTCTTACCAGCGTGACGACACCGGCGAAATCGTGGCCGTTGAGGTGGTCATGCGTGGCCGTCATAAAGAAATCGACGGCGGCGAGAATAAACAGGGTGAAAACACCTCGACCAAACTGTCGACCGTCTGCACCTACTACCGCCTCACAATTGATGGTAGCGACGTTATCGAAATCGACACCGTCAACATGGTCGAGAAGGTGAACGGCGTCGACCGTCTGGAGCAGCACCGCCGCGCAATCGGGCTGTAATTTCCTGACCGGTCAGCACTGCTGGCCGGTTATTAATCCCTTTCTGAGCAGAGAAAAACATCATGGCAAAAGCACCACGTAAAAAACCTGAATTTGTTGATACGGCTGGCAATGAAATTGACACCGATAACCCGAATGTTGTGACTCTTGATGAGCCAATCAAACGCGCCGGTCAGACAATCCATAAGGTCACTCTGATTAAACCAACTGCCGGAACCCTGCGCGGTGTCAGTCTGGCGGCGCTGGCACAATCTGAGGTTGACGCACTGATTAAAGTGCTACCCCGCATGACCTATCCATCCCTGACGACTCAGGAACTTACCGCAATAAACGCACCAGATTTGATGCAGCTCGCTGGCAAGGTGATTGGTTTTTTGTCACCGGCTTCGGTGGGATAGATTTTCCACCCGACCTGTCGACCGATGACCTGATGGCGGATATCGCAGTGATTTTCCACTGGCCGCCATCAGAACTCTATTCCCTGAGCCTGACCGAGCTCATCACATGGCGCGAAAAGGCGCTACTGCGTAGCGGAAACCACAATGAGTAATAACCTGAGAATTGAGGTATTGCTGAAAGCGGTGGATCAGGCGACCCGACCGCTAAAATCTATCCAGACGGCAAGTAAAACCCTGTCGGGCGATATTCGCGATACACAAAAAGACCTGCGCACCCTGAACGCGCAGGCGTCGAAAATCGACGGCTTTCGCAAGGCCAGTGCGCAACTGGCCGTGACCAGTCAGTCACTTGAAAAAGCCAAGCGCGAAGCCGGTGAGCTGGCCGTGCAGTTTAAAAACACGACTAATCCGACCCGCGCGCAGGCGCAGGCGCTCGAAGCGGCGAAACGCGCCGCCTCTGAGCTGCAGACGAAATACAACAGCCTGAGAACATCGGTTCAGCGACAGCGCTCAGAGCTGATGCAGGCCGGTATCAATACCCGCACCCTGTCTGCCGATGAGCGTCGGCTCAAAACCTCCATTAGCGAAACGACGGCGCAGCTTAACCGCCAGCGTGAGGCACTGGCGCGCGTCAGTGCGCAGCAGGCAAAACTAAACCGGGTAAAGGAGCGATATAAATCTGGTAAGGAGCTTGCCGGTAACATGGCCGCTGCAGGTGCTGCCGGGGTAGGTGTTGCCACGGCGGGAACGATGGCCGGGGTTAAATTGCTGATGCCGGGTTATGACTTTGCGCAGAAAAATTCCGAGCTGCAGGCCGTACTCGGGTTCGACAAGCAGTCGCCAGAAATGCAGGCGCTACGCAAACAGGCGCGCCAGCTCGGCGACAACACTGCCGCCTCTGCCGATGATGCCGCCAGCGCGCAGATTATTATCGCAAAAGGTGGCGGTGATGCCGCAGCGATTCAGGCAACAACGCCAGTCACTCTGAATATGGCGCTTGCTAACCGTCGCACAATGGAAGAAAACGCCGCGCTGTTGATGGGGATGCGCTCTGCGTTTCAGCTTTCCAATGACAAGGTTGCGCATATTGGTGACGTACTGTCTACGGTCATGAATAAAACCGCCGCCGACTTTGACGGTCTTAGCGACGCGCTGACATATGCCGCGCCGGTCGCCAAAAACGCCGGTGTCAGTATTGAAGAAACCGCCGCGATGGTAGGTGCTTTGCATGATGCCAAAATTACTGGCTCGATGGCCGGTACCGGAAGCCGGGCAGTATTAAGTCGCCTGCAGGCTCCCACTGGCAAGGCGTGGGATGCGCTCAAGGAGTTGGGCGTTAAAACATCGGACAACAAAGGCAATACGCGCCCGATATTTACCATCCTGAAAGAAATGCAGACCAGTTTTAAGCGCAACAATCTCGGAACCGCGCAGCAAGCCGAATACATGAAAACGATATTCGGTGAGGAAGCCAGCTCATCGGCTAATGTGTTGATGGCGGCAGCGGCAAGCGGCAAACTTGACCAGCTAACCGCCACGCTGAAAGCATCAGACGGAAAAACCGAGGAACTGGTCAAGGTGATGCAGGATAACCTCGGCGGCGACTTTAAAGAATTTCAGTCTGCTTATGAGGCTGTCGGTACCGACCTTTTTGACCAGCAAGAGGGGGCACTGCGCAAACTCACTCAGACCGCCACAAAATACGTGTTAAAGCTCGACGGCTGGATCCAGAAAAACAAAGGGCTGGCGGAAACCATCGGCATTGTTGCCGGTGGCGCGCTGGCTCTTATTGGTGTCATCGGCGGCATTGGTCTCGTTGCGTGGCCGGTTGTCATGGGGATTAACGCCATCATTGCCGCCGCTGGCGTGATGGGTACTGCCTTGACTGTTGCCGGTAGTGCCATTGTGACCGCGCTCGGTGCAATCACTTGGCCGATTGTGGCCGTCGGCGCGGCGATTGTGGCCGGGGCGCTACTTATCCGTAAATATTGGGAGCCTATCAGTGCATTTTTCTCAGGAGTGATAGAGGGCATCATGAGTGCCTTTGCGCCGGTCGGGGAAATGTTCGCTCCACTGGCACCCATTTTTGACGGTCTCGGTGAGAAACTGCGCGGCGTGTGGCAATGGTTTAAAGACCTGATTGCACCGGTCAAAGCTACGCAGGAGACGCTCGATAGTTGTAAAAATGCTGGCGTTATTTTCGGTCAGGCGCTGGCCTCAGCGCTGATGGCACCGCTAAACGTTTTCAACAAGCTACGCAGCGGTGTCGACTGGCTTCTCGAAAAGCTCGGCATCATCAACAAAGAATCGGACAGCCTCGACCAGACCGCCGCCAAAACCAACGCCGCCACGCAGGGGAATTCTTACATACCGGCGACCAGCACCTATGGCGGGTATCAGGCTTATCAGCCCGTTACCGCACCGGCGGGACGCTCTTACATCGACCAGAGCAAAAGCGAATACAACATTACGCTACCGGGCGGTGTTGCGCCGGGGCATCAACTCGACCGCCAGCTACGCGACACGCTCGAACAAATTGAGCGCGAAAAGCGTGCGCGTCAGCGCGCCAGCATGAGCCACGACTAAGGGAGAATTAAACGATGATGCTTGCTCTCGGCATGTTTGTATTTGAACGCCGCACCCTGCCTTATCAGTCGATGCAGCACTCGAAGGATTATCGCTGGGCGTCGAACGACCGGGTAGGCAAACCGCCTGCGTATCAGTTTCTCGGTGAGGGTGAAACCTCGATCCAACTTGCCGGTACGCTTTACCCCGCCATTACCGGCGGTTGTATTTCTCTGCAGGCCGTCGAGTTGATGGCCGACGAGGGCAGAGCGTGGCCGCTGATTGAGGGAACCGGCAATATCCTCGGAATGTATATTGTCGACAAGGTATCAACCACACATACCGAGTTTTTCAGCGATGGTGCGGCCAGAAAGATTGATTTCACGCTTTCACTGAAGCGGGTCGATGAGTCACTGACGGCAATGTTTGGCGACCTGAATAAACAGGCCGGTGAGCTTCTCGGCTCTGCCGGTAATCTGGCCGATAAGCTGCAGGGTACACTCGGAGGGCTGGCCGTATGATGACGGGCATGGCCATTGATGCCGGTACCAGTCTCGCACCGGCATTTATGCTGACGCTGAATAGTCAGGACATTACCAGCAATTTTAGCGATCGACTGATATATCTCACCATGACAGACAATCGGGGATTCGAGGCCGACCAGCTCGACATCGAGCTCGACGATACTGACGGCAAAGTCGAGTTACCCCTGCGCGGGGCGGTGCTGACGCTGTGGCTTGGCTGGGAGGGTTCGGCATTGCTGAATAAAGGCGATTTCACGGTCGATGAGATTGAGCACCGAGGGGCGCCAGATACCCTGACCATCCGGGCGCGTAGCGCAGACTTTCGCGGAACGCTTAATTCACGGCGTGAGGAATCCTGGCACGATACCACCCTCGGCGAACTGGTCAGCACCATCGCAAAGCGTAACAAACTGACGGCCAGTGTCGCGGAGCAGCTGAAAAAAATCCCGGTACCGCATATCGACCAGTCGCAGGAATCCGACGCAGTATTCCTGACCAGACTGGCCGACCGCAACGGGGCGGCAGTGTCAGTGAAAGCGGGGAAATTGCTGTTTCTGAAAGCCGGTAGCGCGGTGACGGCCAGTGGTAAGCCCGTCCCACAAATGACGCTGACCCGCAGCGATGGTGACCGTCATCAGTTTGCCATTGCCGACCGAGGGGCATATACCGGCGTAACCGCGAAATGGTTGCACACCAAAGGCCCGAAGCCGCAAAAGCAAAAAGTGACATTGAAGCGCAAGCCAAAAGAGAAGCACCTGCGCGCGCTGGAGCACCCGAAAGCAAAGCCGGTCAGTAAAAAGACAAAGGCCCAAAAAGAGCAGGAAGCCCGCGAGGGTGAGTATATGGCCGGTGAGGCCGATAACGTGCTGGCGCTGACGACGGTCTACGCATCAAAAGCGCAGGCGATGCGAGCCGCTCAGGCTAAGTGGGATAAGCTGCAGCGAGGCGTTGCTGAGTTTTCAATTACGCTGGCGCTCGGTCGGGCTGATTTATTCCCTGAGACACCGGTGCGCGTGTCAGGCTTTAAGCGTGTCATAGACGAGCAGTCATGGCTAATCAGTAAGGTAACTCACAACCTGAATAATAGTGGCTACACGACGGGCTTAGAGCTTGAGGTTAAGCTCTCTGATGTGGAGTACAGCTCCGAGTCGGATGATGAATAAAATATATTCACAAAAAGTGAATTTATGGTTATTATTGATTCACTATTTGAGAGTTTAATAGGGTGGGTTATGTTTCATTGTCCGAAGTGCCATCATGCCGCACATGCGCGTACAAGTCGCTATCTAACCGAAAATACGAAAGAGCGCTACCACCAATGCCAAAACATCAACTGTAGTTGTACGTTTATGACGATGGAAACGATAGAGCGCTTTATTGTGACTCCGGGAGCTATCGACCCTGCTCCACCGCACCCAACTTCCGGTGGTCAGCGGCCATTGTGGCTCTGATAAATTTTCACCAAAAACCCGCCGCGTGCGGGTTTTTTTATGTGCTCAGGAAAATGGCGGGATAAAAATCTACCGCCATTTCATCGCCACATAAAAAACAGAAAACAAAAAAGCCACTCTTTCGAGTGGCTTAATTATATGATTTTAAAGCTAAAATTTGGTGGCCCCTGTTGGGTTTGAACCAACGACCAAGCGATTATGAGTCGCCTGCTCTAACCACTGAGCTAAGGGGCCGTGGCGAGGGATTATAATGTAACTGCACGCTGCAATCCAGCGTAAAGCGCTCGGCTGCTGTTTTTATAAACAATGCATTTTCAATCCTTTATAATCAGCTTTTTAGTCATTCAGCCGGAGAAATTATGATTAGTGATATCCTGGCGCCGGGGCTGCGGGTGGTCTTTTGCGGGATCAATCCGGGGAAGTCCTCCGCGCATACGGGGTTCCATTTTGCCCATCCCGGCAATCGTTTCTGGAAGGTCATTCACCAGGCGGGGTTCACTGAGCGGCAGCTGAAGCCGGAAGAGGAGCAGCATCTACTGGATACCGGCTGCGGTATCACCATGCTGGTTGAGCGGCCGACGGTACAGGCCAGCGAGGTTGCCCTGCTGGAGCTGCGTAATGGCGCGCAGGAGCTAATAAGCAAAATCCAGGACTATCAGCCGCAGGTGCTGGCGGTACTCGGCAAGCAGGCCTATGAGCAGGCGTTCAGGGTGCGTGGCGCAAAGTGGGGAAAGCAGGAAGCGACCATCGGTGAAACCGAAATCTGGGTGCTGCCCAATCCCAGCGGTTTGAACCGGGCGACGCTGGACAAGCTGGTTGAAGCCTATCGCGAACTGGATGAGGCGCTGGCGGGGCGAGGGCGGTGATGGCGCCCGATAGCAGGCATAAAAAAAGCTCCCCGCGGGGAGCTTTTTACTCTCTTTGCAGCGCGACGATTAATCGTCGAGGAAGCTACGCAGCACTTCAGAACGGCTTGGGTGGCGCAGTTTACGCAGCGCCTTCGCTTCGATCTGACGAATACGTTCGCGGGTAACGTCGAACTGTTTACCTACTTCTTCCAGCGTGTGGTCGGTGTTCATGTCGATACCGAAACGCATACGCAGCACTTTCGCTTCACGAGCGGTGAGGCCCGCCAGCACGTCGTGCGTTGCCGCACGCAGGCTCTCGGTGGTCGCAGAATCCAGCGGCAGCTCGAGGGTGGTATCCTCGATGAAGTCACCCAGATGCGAATCTTCATCGTCGCCGATCGGCGTTTCCATGGAGATAGGCTCTTTGGCGATTTTCAGCACCTTACGGATTTTGTCTTCCGGCATCAGCATGCGCTCAGCCAGCTCTTCCGGCGTCGGCTCGCGGCCCATTTCCTGTAGCATCTGGCGGGAGATACGGTTGAGCTTGTTGATAGTCTCAATCATATGCACCGGAATACGGATGGTGCGCGCCTGATCCGCGATGGAACGGGTGATCGCCTGACGGATCCACCAGGTGGCGTAGGTGGAGAACTTGTAACCACGACGGTATTCAAACTTATCTACCGCTTTCATCAGGCCGATGTTGCCTTCCTGAATCAGGTCGAGGAACTGCAGACCGCGGTTGGTGTATTTCTTGGCGATAGAAATAACCAGACGTAAGTTCGCTTCAACCATCTCTTTCTTCGCACGACGGGCTTTCGCTTCGCCGATGGACATGCGACGGTTGATATCTTTAACCTGCTCGATGGTCAGGCCGGTTTCTTCTTCAATCTGCTGCAGTTTCTGCAGGCCGCGCTGAACGTCTTCTTTAACGTCATGCAGCTTCTCGGACCACGGCTTGTTCATCGCCACGGCGGCGTTGAACCAGGTTTCGCTGGTTTCGTTGCCGGTGAACAGGGTGATGAAGTTTTTCTTCGGCATTTTGCACTGTTCAACGCACAGCTTCATGATGATACGTTCTTGAGTACGAACGCGATCCATCATGCTGCGCATGCTGTTGACCAGGTAATCGAACTGTTTCGGCACCAGGCGGAACTGTTTGAAGACCTCGGACAGCTTGAGGATCTCTTCCTGCGCGGCGGCGTGGCTGCGACCTTTCGCTTTGATGGTGTCGCGAGTCAGCTCGTACTGGGTGCGCAGCTCGGCGAATTTCTCGCGGGCCAGCTCCGGGTCGATGCTGTTATCGTCATCGCTGTTGTCGTCGTCATCATCTTCTTCTTCATCTTCGTCGTCGTCCATCTCTTCCTGAGACAGCTCGGAACCGACGTGAGTGGCGGTCGGCGCCATATCTTCTTCAGCGTTCGGATCGACGAAGCCGGTGATCAGGTCAGACAGGCGAGCTTCTTCAGCTTCGACGCGATCGTACTGTTCCAGCAGATAGGTGATGGCTTCCGGATATTCTGCAACGGAGCACTGGACCTGGTTGATCCCGTCTTCGATGCGTTTAGCGATGTCGATTTCGCCTTCGCGGGTCAGCAGTTCAACGGTACCCATTTCGCGCATGTACATGCGCACCGGGTCGGTCGTACGGCCAATTTCAGATTCAACGCTCGACAGCACCTGGGCCGCCGCTTCTTCTGCGTCTTCATCGGTATTATTGGAGGTTTCAGCAAGCAGCAGATCATCGGCATCCGGTGCTTCTTCCATCACCTGAATACCCATGTCGTTGATCATTTGGATGATGTCTTCGATCTGATCGGAGTCGACGATATCTTCCGGCAGATGGTCATTGACCTCGGCATAGGTCAGATAGCCTTGCTCCTTACCACGTTGGACAAGAAGCTTCAGCTGTGACTGCGGGTTTTGCTCCATAAGACGGTATCCACACTTAATTCGTTTGATTGGTGCAGGCAGACGAACTGCCAACATTTAAAGCGAGGGCGTACTTATATTATTGCCGCTGCGCCTCAGCGCGGCTGTCGGGGGCTTCCCGATCGATATTCGGCACTTAAGCCGTTAAATTCATTTTTTGGCCAGTTCCTGGCTGATAGTCCAGAGTTCCCGGCGCTCCTCACTGCTTAAACCGTGTGTGCGATCGCGAGCTATCAACTCTTCTTGTCGCAGTTCCAGCAGTGAGTCAAACATATGGTTGAGCGAGTCGGTGAAGGTTTGTTCAGCGATATCCTTATCTGCTATATCGTCCCACATCGACAGTTTTTCAAGGGTTGCTGCTTCATTTGTCCCGCGATACTGCTCTAAAAGTTGCCCGGTGGTCAGACCTGGCTGCGCCAGACACGTATTGACCAGTTCGCTGAATAAACCAAGCCCTGGCATCTTCTGCTGATCCAGACCCGTTAAGGGCGGAACCAGCGGCGCCAGATCGGGGTTCTGCACCAGTAACCCTATAAGTATACGCATGGTCGTGCGTTTTAGCTGCGGCGCCGGGCGTTGAGCGCTATTTTCCGCCTGTTTCGGCATTAAACGTTCAAGCTGGGCGTCATCCAGAATACCCAGCTTGTTACCCAGCTCCTGACGCAAATAGATGCGCAGCGTTTCACCCGGCACCTGGGTTATCAGCGGCAGCGCCAGCGTACTCAGCTGCGCGCGCCCATCCGGAGTGCTCAGGTCGACCTGCGGCATCAGGCTATTGAATAAAAACGTGGAGAGCGGCTGTGCCTGCTCCATCCGCGCTTCAAACGCCTCTTTGCCCTCTTTACGCACCAGCGTATCCGGGTCTTCGCCATCAGGTAAAAACATAAAACGCAGCTGGCGGCCATCGGTCATATACGGCAGCGCCGTTTCCAGCGCGCGCCATGCCGCATCGCGGCCAGCCCGGTCGCCGTCGTAACAGCAGATGACCTGATTGGTCGCCCGGAACAACAGCTGAATGTGGTCGGCGGTCGTCGAGGTGCCCAGCGAGGCCACGGCATAATTAATGCCGTACTGCGCCAGCGCGACGACATCCATATAGCCTTCGACCACCAGCAGACGCTGAGGTTCGGCGTTATCCTGCTGCGCTTCATACAGGCCGTACAGCTGGCGGCCTTTATGGAAAATATCGGTCTCCGGGGAGTTCAGGTATTTTGGCAGCGCATCGCCCAGCACGCGCCCGCCAAAACCAATCACCCGGCCTCGCTTATCGCGGATCGGGAACATTACCCGTTCGCGGAAGCGGTCGTAACTGCGCCCCTGATCGTTGGTGACCAGCATGCCTGCATCAATAAGCGACTGGCGGTTTTCCTGATTGCCGCCAAAACGTTTTAAAACGTTATCCCAGCCAGGGGGAGCGAAGCCTATTGCGAAGCGGGTAATCACCTCGCTGCTTAAGCCGCGTTTTGCCAGATACTGGCGCGCGGGTTCGGCGGCGGGTTGATTCAGAGACTGTTGGTAAAACGTGTTCAGACCGTCCAGCAACTGATAGAGATTTTGCCGCTGATGCCGTTCTATCTGGCTCGGTCCATTACCTGCTTCATAGGGCACTTCAAGGTTGTGCATGGCGGCCAGCTCTTCGACGGTTTCGACGAACTCGAGCTTGTCGTAGTTCATCAGAAAGTCGATGGCGTTGCCGTGCGCACCGCAGCCGAAGCAATGGTAAAACTGTTTTTCACCGTTGACGGTGAAGGAGGGGGTTTTTTCGTTATGGAATGGACAACACGCGTGATAATTCTTGCCCTGCTTTTTCAGCTTCACCCGAGCATCGATCAGATCGATGATGTCGGTGCGCGCCAGCAGGTCATTGATAAATACGCGTGGGATTCGTCCAGCCATATGCCCCGTAATCTATACACTGCATCCTGCAAACGGCCTCGATGTATTGCCTGAAGACAGTTTGAACGATCTCGTGTATCTGCTAATGCATAAACGAAAATAAGCCGCGCATTCCTTTCGGAAGCACGGCCTTACAACTACAACTCGGTCTGAATTGAGAGCTTCGCTCTCAACAGATTAGTACAGACGAGTGCGGCGTGCGTTTTCGCGAGCCAGTTTCTTCGCGTGACGTTTCACTGCAGAAGCTTTAGCGCGCTTACGTTCGGTAGTCGGTTTTTCATAGAACTCACGACGACGAACTTCCGCCAGAACACCTGCTTTTTCGCAGGAACGCTTGAAGCGACGCAGAGCTACGTCGAACGGCTCGTTTTCACGTACTTTAATTACCGGCATGTGCCTCTCACCTTTGATTAATTCGGTTTGCCGCTGGCCGCAATGCCAGCTTATTTCAAAATGGTGCGGAATTTTACTGCAACTACTGCTGCTTTGTAAAGCACCGGCGCCTTTTTTGAAAGGGGACTTTTATAAGGGTGAGGAGTATACACGAAGAGAACACCAGGGGTGAGCAAAGTTTTACATCGCCGGTCATTGGTCCTACACTGCGCGGTATTGAAACGAGGTAAAACAACTCATGCGTGTACTGGGAATTGAAACATCCTGCGATGAAACCGGCATCGCTATTTACGACGATAAACAAGGTCTGTTAGCCAACCAACTGTATAGTCAGGTGAAATTACATGCTGACTACGGCGGCGTGGTGCCTGAGCTGGCGTCGCGCGACCACGTACGTAAAACCGTTCCGCTGATTCAGGCGGCGCTCAAAGAAGCGGGCCTGACGGCGAAAGATATTGATGCCGTTGCCTATACGGCAGGCCCTGGCCTGGTGGGCGCGCTGCTGGTCGGCGCGACCGTTGGCCGCTCCCTGGCGTTCGCCTGGAACGTGCCGGCGATCCCGGTACACCATATGGAAGGGCATCTGCTGGCGCCGATGCTGGAAGATAACCCGCCGGCGTTCCCGTTCGTCGCTCTGCTGGTTTCCGGCGGCCACACCCAGCTGATTAGCGTCACCGGCATTGGTCAGTATGAGCTGTTGGGCGAGTCAATCGACGATGCCGCTGGCGAAGCCTTTGATAAGACGGCGAAACTGCTGGGGCTGGATTATCCCGGCGGGCCGATGCTGTCGAAAATGGCGTCCCAGGGCACGGAAGGTCGCTTCGTCTTCCCGCGGCCGATGACCGATCGTCCAGGGCTTGATTTCAGCTTCTCCGGCCTGAAGACCTTCGCCGCCAATACCATTCGTAACAACGGCGACGATGAGCAAACCCGTGCCGATATCGCCCGCGCATTTGAAGACGCGGTTGTCGATACGCTGATGATTAAATGCCGCCGCGCGCTGGAGCAAACCGGCTTTAAGCGTCTGGTGATGGCGGGAGGCGTGAGCGCTAACCGTACGCTGCGCGCGAAGCTGGCGGAAATGATGAGCAAACGCGGCGGCGAAGTATTTTATGCCCGCCCTGAGTTCTGTACCGATAACGGCGCGATGATCGCTTACGCCGGGATGGTCCGCCTGCAGGGCGGCGGCAATGCCGGTCTCGGCGTGACCGTGCGGCCGCGCTGGCCGTTGGCAGAACTGCCGGCCGCCTGATAAGCCTGTTACAAACAAAAGCCGCCCATCGAGGCGGCTTTTTTACGCGTGGATTAAGGCTGCTGATAATCCTCGGCGTCGATGTCGTAGCCCGACGGCTCCCAGCGGATAGCCAACAGCGACAATAGCCCAATCAGCGGCGCCGCGGCGATGCTCCAGAAGACGCGGGTATCCAGCGCGGCGACCAGCAGCGGGAAGAGGAATAAAGAAAGCGTTGAGCTGCCGCGCATGAGCGTCTGGTTGAGCCCGACGCCAACGCCGCGCAGCGATGTCGGATAGCTTAACGAGGCGAAGGTCATGGTGTGCGCGCCGGGGCCGAATCCCTGGCCGAAAAGGAACAGCGCCAGCATCGCCACGGCAGCGACGCCTTCACCTGCGCCATCAGGGCGGCCAATCAGCGCCAGGCCGAGCAGCGCCGTCAGCTGGCAGCCATAACCCGCCAGCGACATCCGCCACGCCCCGAAGCGCGGTACCAGGCGTACCGCCAGTATCCCTCCCACGAAAGCGAACAGCAGATTCAGCGCCAGCGAAATCAAAATCGTCGTCAGCATCGATTGCACGAAGAAGCTGGAGATGATCACCGGCAGACCGAACGCGACGGCGTTATAGGCAAACGAGGAAACCACTGACAGCAGGGTAGAGAGCGTCGTGCGGCGCAGGTAGACGCCGCGGAACAGGCGCAGATAGTTACTCCATTGGGCGCTACGAACTTTGGGCGCCGGTTTTTCCAGCGCGTCCTGGGCAACGTGCGCATTGATGTTGTACGCCTGGCGTAGAATAGAAGCAGCTTCACGCAGGTTACCCTGGTTGGCGGCCCACACCGGCGATTCGCTCATGTAGCGGCTGCGGATGGCGATAATCACCAGCGCCGGGATGGCGCCAAAACCAAGGATAATCCGCCATAGCCAGTCACTATGGCTTTCCGGCAGGACGGCATAAAAAAAGAGTACCAGCAGATATGAAATGCTGATCGCCGCGTACCACGTTGGGCACCACATCGCCACGCTGGCCGCCTTGTTGCCGGGACCTTTGAGCCTCGCGAATTCGCTGAGAAACGCCATCGCCACCGGCAGGTCGATCCCGACGCCCAGCCCCATCACGAAGCGCGCGCCGGTAAGGACGTATTCATTCGGCGCCAGCGCGCAGGCGATGGCCGCTACCACGAAGAACAGCATATCCGCCATAAACACGCGGTAGAGGCCAATTTTGTCGGTCAGATAACCGCCGAGCAGCGCGCCAACGATAGCGCCGAAGGTGATGGCCGAGGCGACCATCCCGGTACCGGCAGGGGTCAGGTTGAATTCCCGGGTGATATCTTTCAGGCCGAAGGCCAGCGAGCCAAGATCGTAGGCATCAAGGAAAATACCGCCGAGGGCGATTCCCATGACGATACGCGCGTTATTGCGCCCGCTGCTGCCTTCGTTGATGAGGCGCGAGACGTCCGCCGCGCTGCCGATCCATTTTACTTCCCCGCCGGGCGACGCAGAGGTTGCCGCAGGCGTCGCGTTAATTACATCAGTCATGGTGTTGTGCTTTTTTCTCTTATAAAGAGCTTCAGAGTAAACAGCGATGCGGGGACGAAAAAATCATTTTTGGTTATAACTCATAACTAAGTTATTGTAGTGAAAGGATTATCTTTGGTTTTCTCATTTGCCGCTATGATTGGCTAAAAAAGTGGGAAATAGAATGCGTTTGTGGCGGCAAAACGGCCCGGCACAGGTGGCCGGGCGCGGGGATTATTTCTGCTCTGGCGTTTTTTTCTTCTTCTTAAAGCGTGACCAGATTTTCGTTTCCTGACGGCGCCACAGACGCTGGATATTGTCGTGATGGCGTAGCAGGATCAGGCAGGAGAGCATGGAGACCGGGAAGGTGTACTGCGGTTTGAACCACCAGACGTAGAAAGGGGCTACCAGCGCGCTGACGATAGCGCCCAGCGAGGAATACCCGCTGAGCAGAATAGTCAGCAGCCAGGTGCCGGCCATTACGCCGGTGAGATCCCAGCCGATGGGCGCGATAGCGCCAAATGCGGTCGCCACGCCTTTACCGCCGCGGAAATTAAAGAACACCGGCCAGATATGGCCTACGCAGGCGGCGATCGCCACCAGCCCGAGCCAGAACGGCGTCAGACCGAGCGCCCAGGCGCCCCAAACCGGCAGCATCCCTTTCAGGACATCAAAAATTAATACCGTTACGGCTGCTCCCTTGCCGCCAATTCGGAGTACGTTCGTCGCCCCGGGGTTGCCGGAACCGCTATCGCGAGGGTCGGGCAAACCAGCAAGACGGCACACCAGAATGGCGCTGGAAATTGAGCCGCAGAGGTAGGCGAGGATAACTAGTCCAGGCGCGATTGCACTCATCAGCTGTTCCATTTTGAAAACGTCGTTAGAACCCCACCCATTTTCGTGTTAACAGCTTGTTGGCTTTCTCTGCGCGATAGGTTACATAGTGATGCTGCTATGTTCCCGTAATCTTGCTGCGTCGCCGCTGTCAGGGCACGTGAATTCTTTAGGGGATGTCTTTGCATCTGTGGATAATACGCATAATTCGCCGGAAGTGGTATCCGGTTTAGCCAAAAAGCAGGCAGGTCGTGATGGATATTGTATTTATAGAGCAACTTTCGGTAATCACCACTATCGGTGTTTACGACTGGGAACAGACCATCGAACAGAAATTAGTGTTCGATATCGAAATGGCGTGGGATAACCGCAAAGCGGCCGCCAGCGACGATGTGAGCGATTGCCTGAGCTATGCTGATATCAGCGAACTGGTTATCAACCACGTTGAGGGCGGGCGTTTTGCTCTGGTCGAACGGGTGGCGGAAGAGATAGCCGATCTACTGTTGCAAAAATTCAATTCTCCGTGGGTGCGGATTAAAGTCAGCAAGCCTGGCGCGGTGGCCCGTGCGGCCAACGTTGGCGTGATCATTGAACGTGGCAGTAATCTGAAACAAAACGTTTCTCGTCATAATGTTTAAACAAATTTGTTTTATACCGGTCTTAGTGCCTGGATTTTAATTTTACTTTTTATTTTAAGGGTTTATTGAATGGGCGATTTACACTCGCTGCTGATAGCGGCAATTTTGGGTGTGGTTGAAGGGTTGACGGAGTTTTTACCGGTTTCCAGTACAGGTCATATGATTATCGTTGGCCATCTCCTTGGTTTTGAAGGGGATACCGCCAATACTTTTGAAGTTGTAATTCAATTAGGATCTATTCTCGCCGTCGTCGTGGTGTTCTGGCGTCGACTGTTTGGCCTGATCGGCATTCATTTTGGCCGTCCTCTGCAGCATGAGGGCGTAAGCCAGGGGCGCTTGTCGCTGATTCATATCCTGTTAGGCATGATCCCGGCGGTGGTGCTGGGGCTGGTGTTTCATGACCTGATTAAATCGCTGTTTAACCCGGTTAACGTGATGTACGCGCTGATTGTCGGCGGCTTCCTGCTGATCGCGGCGGAGCTATTCAAACCGAAAGAGCCGCGCGCGTTGGGTCTTGACGATATGACCTATGGTCAGGCGTTTGCCATCGGCTGCTTCCAGTGTCTGGCGCTGTGGCCGGGCTTCTCTCGCTCCGGAGCGACCATTTCCGGGGGCATGCTGATGGGCGTTAGCCGCTATGCGGCATCCGAGTTCTCATTCCTGCTGGCGGTACCGATGATGATGGGCGCCACCGTGCTGGACGTCTACAAGAGCATCGGCTTCCTTAATACCGGGGATATTCCGATGTTTGCCGTCGGTTTTATCATGGCGTTCATCGTGGCGCTGATTGCGATTAAAACCTTCCTGCAGCTGATTAAACGTATTTCGTTTATTCCGTTCGCAATCTACCGCTTTATCGTCGCGGCAGCAGTTTACGTGGTCTTCTTCTAAGGCCCAGGCCCTCAGCCTTGCGGCTGGGGGCAACGTTGTTCTTTCCACTGCCCCACGGCCGCAATTCTGCGCCGCGTCAGCTCTTCGCGAATCTCCGGTCCTTTGAAACCTTCCGCTACCACCTCTTTAGTGGAGACCGACTGCGCCACTTCCCAGGCCTCAAGCAGCAGGCGCCCCTGCGGATAATCGCAGGATTCAAAACCGGTACGCCCGCGCACGTCAGCCTCGCTGGTGAGGGCGATTTGCTGTACACGCTGCGGCTTGCGCCAGGCATCGATGCTATCAAACAGCTTCACGATGGTTTTTGGCTGCAGAATCGGCAGGGTGTGGATCAGATCGTGGAATTCGGCGACCAGTCTGGCCAGATCGCGAATATCGTTCGGCACCCGCAGGCGCTGGCAAATCTGTTCCACCAGCTTCACCCCCGCCGGGCCGTGGCCATGGTGGCGCGGCCAGAACTCTTTGGGCGTTAAGCCCTTGCCAAGATCGTGGCACAGGGTGGCGAAACGGACGTCGATGGCCGGCGATAGCATCGCCGCCATGGTGAGCGTCATCAGGGTGTGAACGCCGGTGTCGATTTCCGGATGCCATTTGGCCGGCGCGGGGACACCGTACAGGGCGTCGATTTCCGGGAACAGAACCTTCAGCGCGTGACAGTCGCGCAGGGTCTGGAAAAAGACCTGCGGATTACGCGTGCCAAGCGCGTTTTCCGTCTCTTTCCATACCCGCTCCGCCGTCAAATGCGCCAGTTCGCCGGCGTCCGCCATCGCGCGCATCAGCGCCATGGTTTCATCGGCAATGCGAAAACCGAGATGGGCATAACGTGCGGCAAAACGCGCGACGCGCAGTACACGTAGCGGATCTTCGCTAAAGGCCGGGGAGACGTGGCGCAGCAGGCGCTGGCGTAAATCGGCCTGGCCGCCATAGGGATCGTAAATCTGACCGTCAGTGTCCTGAGCCAGCGCGTTAATGGTGAGATCGCGGCGCAGTAGATCTTGCTCAAGGGTGACGTCAGCGGCGGCATAACAGGTGAAACCGGTATAGCCGGAGCCGGATTTACGTTCGGTACGCGCGAGGGCGTACTCTTCACGGCTTTGCGGGTGAAGAAACACGGGAAAATCGCGGCCTACCTGTTGGTAGCCCGCGTCGAGCAACTGCTGTGGCGTGGCGCCAACCACCACCCAGTCTCTGTCTTTGACCGGTAGTCCTAATAACGCATCTCGTACCGCACCACCGACCAAATAAATCTTCACGCCTGTTTCTCCCGCATCGACTTTTCGCAAGATGATACGTAAGTCTGGCAGAGAAGACGAATTAGTTCATCCACCGGTCTTTACGCTTGCGGCTCGGTACCAGATGCGGCAGCACCAGACCAAGGATCAGACCGACGCCAAGCACGCCGCCGCCGTACATAAACCACTGCATGATAATGGTGCGCTGTTTATCATCAAGCTGCAGATTCGCCGCGTTCACCTTTTTTTGAGCGACAACCAGCTCGTTTTTCAGCTTTTGGTTCTCTTCTTTCAGGGCATTGATCGCGCCATCGCTACCGGCGACTTTTTTCTGCATGTCGGCGGTACGCTGGTTCCAGGTGGCGTCAATATTGTTCAGTTTGTCGGTCAGCGTTTTGACCTGATTTTCCAGATCCGGCACGCGAATGCGCAGGCTGGGCTCGTTGCTCAGCTCTTTCAGCGGGATCCAGGCGGTACGGCCGTTGCTATCGCGTACCTGCGCGTAATTCGTGCTGTCGTTGGTTTGCAGAACGTCGACGGCTTCGCCGGCGTTAATGGTGCCGACCAGACGATAGTTATCGCCAGGACCGCTGCGAACCCAGGTGCTCAGCTCATCGGAAACGTAGCGCTTTTCTTCTGCGTGAACCGCCGTAGCGGCGCTAAGCGCTAGCAATGTAAAGGTAATAAGGCGTAATTTTGGCATCAGGTCATCGTTTGGTCATAAAAAGTTGAACGATAGTAGTGGCATCGCCAGAGCGACGCAAAGTTTTCCGCCACAATCGGAATCATCCAAATGCAGCTGGCAAATGCGCATTGCATGGCGATTCGCCGCAAAATACTATTTACTGACAAAAAATATCGTCATTAGTTCGCCGCATTTTCCCGGCGACGCTTATCAGGTGGAAGAATTCAGCCATGGCTCAAGAAATCGAACTGAAGTTTATCGTTGCCCACGACGGCGTTGAGGCGCTGCGCCAGCATCTCAATTCGCTGGATGCGCAGCACACGCCGGCAGGCCAACTGCTGAATATTTACTACGAAACCGCCGATAACTGGCTGCGTCGGCACGACATGGGGCTGCGGATCCGCGGCGATCGGGAGCGTTATGAAATGACGCTGAAAATTGCCGGTCGGGTGGTGGGCGGCCTGCATCAGCGTCCGGAATACAATATTCCGCTGGAAAAAGCAGAGCTGGCGCTGGATAAACTGCCGGCAGAAGTCTGGCCGCAGGGGCAGTTGCCGGCAGAACTGGCGCAAAATGTGCAGCCGCTGTTTAGCACTGATTTCCTCCGCGAGAAATGGGTGATGAAAGAGGGCAGCAGCCAGATTGAGATAGCTCTTGACCTTGGCGAAGTGAAAGCCGGTGAGCATCAGGAAGCCATTTGCGAACTGGAGCTTGAGCTGTTGAGCGGCGATACCGCCGACATTCTGGCGCTGGCGCGACGTTTACTGGCAACCGGCGTATTGCGCCAGGGCAGCCTGAGTAAAGCGGCGCGCGGCTATCAGCTGGCGCAGGGCAATGAAGCGCGTCCGGTTAAACCGTTAACGGTAGTGGGCGTGGCGGCGAAAGCCAGCGTCGAGCAGGGGCTGGAAGCGGCGCTGGAAAGCGCGCTGGCGCACTGGCTCTATCATGATGAAGTCTGGAACCGGGGCAACGCGGCAGCTAAACGTGAAATCCAGCAGGCGATGGCTCGCGTTCGCCATGCGCTGGTGCTATTTGGCGGCATTGTGCCGCGAAAAGCCACCGTACAGTTGCGTGAATCGCTCACTGAGGCCGAAGCGGCGCTGGACGGCGCGGAGAAAGCCGAAGCGGCGTTGTTCAACCGCGCCACGGTTGGCGCCAAACTGCTGCTGACCGAATGGCTGGTTACCCGCGGTTGGCGTTCGTTCCTCAACGAGGCGGGGCAAAAGAAAATCGCCGGTTCGTTCAAACGCTTTGCCGATATCCAGCTGTCGCGAGCGGCGGCGGAGCTGAAAAGCAACTTCCAGCAAACGCAGGACGACTACAGCGATCGGCTCACGCGTCTGGCGCGCGAGATCGACAGCATTCAATTGCTTTCCAGCGCCTATGCCGGGGTAGCCGAGGCCTGGCTGGAAAACTGGCAAGAGGTGCGCCGCGCTATCGAGAACAATGACCGCAGCGTCATCGAATATTTCCGTCGTCAGGCGCTGGCCGCGGAACCATTCTGGCTGCATAGTGGAAAACGATAATTTCAGGCCAGGGAGACCCCTATAATGGCGCTTTCTTCGCAGTTACAGCAGCACTGGCAGACGGTTGTTAACCGGCTTCCGGCAGATTTTCCCCTGCAAACGTTAAGTTCGCAGGCGCAGTCGGTGATGACGTTCAGCGAGTTCGTTGAACAGAATCTGGTCGCTCAGCCGCAGTGGCTGGCTGAACTGGAAAGCGCGCCGCCGCATGCCGACGAATGGCGCCATTACGGCGACTGGCTGGCGGAACAGCTACAAGACGTGACTGACGAGGCCGCGCTGATGCGCGAGCTACGCCAGTTCCGCCGCCGGATGATGGTGCGTATCGCCTGGGCTCAGGCGCTGCTGCTGGTGAGCGAAGAGAGCAGTTTGCAGCAGCTCAGCGCCCTGGCGGAGACCTTAATCGTCGCCGCCCGCGACTGGCTGTACGCCGCCTGCTGCCGGGAGTGGGGGACGCCATGCAATGCGCAGGGCGAAGCGCAGCCGCTAATGATCCTGGGCATGGGGAAACTGGGCGGCGGAGAGCTTAACTTCTCTTCCGATATCGACCTGATTTTTGCCTGGCCGGAACACGGCGCCACCCAGGGCGGACGCCGTGAGCTGGATAACGGCCAGTTCTTTACCCGTCTGGGCCAGCGGTTAATTAAAGTACTCGATCAGCCGACGCAGGATGGCTTCGTCTACCGCGTGGATATGCGTCTGCGACCATTTGGCGACAGCGGCCCGCTGGTGTTGAGCTTTGCGGCGCTGGAAGATTATTACCAGGAGCAGGGGCGCGACTGGGAGCGCTACGCGATGGTAAAGGCGCGGATCATGGGCGATAACGACGGCGTGTACGCCAACGAACTGCGCGCCATGCTGCGCCCGTTTGTCTTCCGCCGCTACATTGATTTCAGCGTCATTCAGTCTCTGCGTAACATGAAAGGGATGATCGCCCGTGAAGTGCGCCGCCGCGGCCTGACAGACAATATCAAGCTCGGCGCGGGGGGCATCCGCGAAATCGAATTTATCGTCCAGGTTTTCCAGCTGATCCGCGGCGGTCGCGAACCGGCCTTGCAGCAGCGCGCGCTGTTGCCGACGCTGACGGCGATTGACGAGCTGCATTTGCTGCCGGAAGGCGATGCCGCCCAGCTGCGCGAAGCCTATCTGTTCCTGCGCCGTCTCGAAAACCTGCTGCAGAGCATTAACGACGAACAAACCCAAACCCTGCCGCAGGATGAGCTCAACCGCGCGCGCCTGGCGTGGGGGATGCGCGTCGCCGACTGGCAGACACTCAGCGCACAGCTTGAAGAGCAGATGCGCCGCGTGCGTCGCGTCTTTAACGAACTGATTGGCGACGATGAAGCGCAATCGCCGGATGAACAGCTGGAAGAGTACTGGCGCGAACTGTGGCAGGACGCGCTGGAAGAAGACGACACTACGCCGGCGCTGGCGCACCTTGATGACAACGATCGGCGCAGCGTGCTGGCGCTGATCGCCGATTTTCGCAAAGAGCTCGACCGGCGCACCATTGGCCCGCGCGGGCGGCAGGTGCTCGACCAGCTGATGCCGCATCTGCTCAGCGAGGTCTGCTCACGGGCGGATGCGCCGCTGCCGCTGGCGCGAATCACCCCATTACTGACCGGAATCGTCACCCGTACCACCTATCTGGAGCTGCTCAGCGAATTCCCCGGCGCGTTAAAACACCTGATTAGCCTGTGCGCCGCTTCGCCGATGGTTGCCAGCCAGCTGGCGCGCCACCCGCTGCTGCTGGACGAACTGCTGGATCCGAACACGCTTTATCAACCGACGGCGACCGATGCGTACCGCGATGAACTGCGCCAGTATTTGCTGCGCGTGCCGGAAGAAGATGAAGAACAGCAGCTGGAAGCGCTGCGTCAGTTTAAACAAGCGCAATTGCTGCATATCGCCGCCGCCGATATTGCCGGCACGCTACCGGTGATGAAAGTGAGCGATCACTTAACCTGGCTTGCCGAGGCGATGATCGACGCGGTGGTGCAGCAGGCGTGGCTTCAGATGGTCGCCCGCTACGGTCAGCCGACCCATCTTCGCGACCGCCAGGGGCGCGGTTTTGCGGTAGTAGGTTACGGTAAACTCGGCGGTTGGGAACTGGGTTATAGTTCCGATCTCGATCTGGTCTTCCTCCACGACTGTCCGATGGAGGTGATGACCGACGGCGAGCGGGAAATCGATGGTCGCCAGTTCTATCTGCGCCTTGCCCAGCGAATCATGCATCTTTTCAGCACCCGCACCTCGTCGGGCATCCTGTATGAAGTGGACGCTCGCTTACGTCCATCCGGCGCGGCGGGCATGCTGGTGACCACCGCCGATGCCTTCGCCGATTATCAGCGCAATGAAGCCTGGACCTGGGAGCATCAGGCGCTGGTTCGCGCCCGGGTGGTGTATGGCGACCCGGCGCTGCAGGCGCGCTTCGATGCGATCCGCCGCGATATCCTGACCACGCCGCGTGAAGGCGCAACGCTGCAGACCGAAGTACGTGAGATGCGGGAAAAGATGCGCGCTCATCTCGGCAAAAAGCAGCGCGATCGCTTTGATATCAAAGCCGATGCCGGAGGGATCACCGATATTGAATTTATTACCCAATATCTGGTGCTGCGCTACGCGCATGAAAAGCCAAAGCTGACGCGCTGGTCCGATAATGTGCGTATTCTGGAACTGCTGGCGCAGAACGACATCATGGATGAGGACGAGGCGCGGGCGCTTACCCATGCCTACACTACGTTACGCGATGCGTTGCACCATCTGGCGCTGCAGGAGCTGCCGGGCAACGTTGCGCCGGATGCTTTCGACGGCGAACGTCAGCAGGTGAGCGCTAGCTGGCAGAAGTGGTTGATGGCTTAACTAACAAATCGGGTGTGCTATTATCGCGCGCAAAGTTTGCATCTCGCAGGAGAGAGTAATGAAAGTAACGCTGCCAGAGTTTGAACGTGCAGGAGTGTTGGTGGTAGGCGATGTGATGCTGGACCGCTACTGGTACGGCCCCACCAGCCGTATTTCCCCGGAAGCCCCGGTGCCGGTGGTGAAGGTGGAAAATATCGAAGAACGCCCTGGCGGCGCGGCTAACGTGGCGATGAACATTGCGTCGCTCGGCGCGACTTCTCGTCTGGTCGGCCTGACCGGTATCGACGATGCCGCGCGCGCGCTTAGCAAAGCGCTGGCTGACGTAAAAGTGAAGTGTGATTTCGTGTCGGTACCGACGCATCCGACCATCACCAAGTTGCGCGTGCTGTCGCGCAACCAGCAGCTGATCCGCCTCGATTTTGAAGAGGGTTTCTCCGGGGTTGATCCACAGCCGATGCATGAACGTATTCAGCAGGCGCTGGGTTCGATCGGCGCGCTGGTGCTGTCAGACTACGCGAAAGGCGCGCTGGCCAGCGTGCAGACCATGATTAAGCTGGCGCGGGATGCCGGCGTTCCGGTGCTGATTGATCCGAAAGGCACTGAATTTGAACGCTACCGCGGGGCAACGCTGCTGACGCCGAACCTGTCTGAATTCGAAGCGGTCGCCGGAAAGTGTAAAGATGAAGCGGAAATCGTCGAACGCGGGATGAAAATCATCGCCGACTTCGAGCTTTCCGCACTGCTGGTAACGCGCTCCGAGCAGGGTATGACGCTGCTGCAGCCGGGTCGTCCGCCGCTGCATATGCCGACCCAGGCGCAGGAAGTGTATGACGTCACCGGGGCAGGCGACACGGTTATCGGTGTGCTGGCGGCGACGCTGGCGGCGGGTAACACCCTGGAAGAGGCCTGCTATTTCGCTAACGCCGCGGCCGGTGTGGTGGTCGGCAAGCTGGGGACTTCCACCGTTTCGCCAATCGAGCTGGAAAACGCGGTGCGCGGGCGTGCCGATACCGGTTTTGGCGTGATGAGCGAAGAAGAGCTGAAACAGGCGGTCGCCGCGGCGCGTAAGCGTGGCGAAAAAGTGGTGATGACCAATGGCGTGTTCGACATTCTGCACGCGGGTCACGTTTCGTATCTGGCCAATGCGCGCAAGCTGGGCGATCGTCTGATCGTCGCCGTCAACAGCGATGCCTCAACCAAACGTCTGAAAGGCGAAACCCGCCCGGTGAATCCGCTTGAACAGCGGATGATCGTGCTGGGAGCGCTGGAAGCCGTCGATTGGGTCGTGTCGTTTGAAGAAGATACGCCGCAGCGGCTGATTGCCGGGATCCTGCCGGATCTGCTGGTGAAAGGCGGTGATTACAAGCCGGAGCAGATCGCCGGCAGCGAAGAGGTATGGGCCAACGGCGGCGAAGTGCTGGTGCTCAACTTTGAAGATGGCTGCTCGACTACCAATATTATCAAGAAGATTCAGAAAGATAGCGACAAATAATCAATACGCTTTACCGCTCTGAACGGAGCGGTCTACAACGGCCTGCGGGGATACCTTCGCGGGCCGTTTTTATTTAATCATGCGGAAAATGATTTAGCGCAATAAATAACCCGGTTAAGCGCATTTTTCGTACAAAATACGTTAAGGTAAGCGTAAATACTGAAGTGAGTAAAAGGCATATGACCAATCAGAACGCCAACGGCTGAAGGAGTATGCGGATGAACCATAACGATATGTATTCTATGAAGAACTTCGATTTTCTGGCACGTAGTTTCGCCAGGATGCACGCGCAAGGCCATTCGGTTGATCTTCAGGCTATTGTCGGCAATATGGATGAGGAACATCGTGAATGGTTTTGCCAACGCTATGAGCTTTATTGTCGTCAGGTGAATAGCCCGGCCGAGTTAGAGCACTAAGCCAAATGAAAACGGGCCATTCAGGCCCGTCAGACTACTGACAAAGAAGGAAAAAGCGTGGTTTTTCCTTCTTTGTGGTTATCAGCCGAAAATCAATAAATTGATTTTCCATATTTTTTATCGGTGCAATCTGTAAGTGCAAAGATTGCATGAGGTTTATCATCAATCTCAAACGGGCCATTCAGGCCCGTTTTTTTATTGCTGTTCTTCGCTCTTCGGCGCAGCTGAACGGCTT
The DNA here is from genome assembly GCF_040064495.1 of Klebsiella sp. CN_Kp097. Classification (NCBI taxonomy): domain Bacteria; kingdom Pseudomonadati; phylum Pseudomonadota; class Gammaproteobacteria; order Enterobacterales; family Enterobacteriaceae; genus Klebsiella; species Klebsiella sp. CN_Kp097. Next base: position 251,893 of record NZ_JBEAIL010000002.1, read on the forward strand.
TCCAGATCGCTAATGCGCTGCTCCAGTAAAGCCAGCTTTTCGCGGGTGCGCAGCAGAACCTGAGTTTGCACATCGAACTCTTCGCGGCTGACCAAATCCAGACGAGTTAACTGCGATTGCAGTACCTGGCGGATTTTCTTTTCTACGTCATCTCCAAGATCGCGAAGGCCTTTCGGCATCGATTCATGGACCTGGCGAGCGATTTGTTCAATTTTTTTCGGGTCAATCATGGCGGATTCCTGCACTGGTCTAGTTAGCGTTCATTGTAGTGCGAACGGGAGCGCCTATAAACCACAAATGTAAGATGTCGAGTGAGTAGCCATTGATGAAGATAGTTAATGGCGTTATAGTTATCTCGCTTATTCTCAGGGCGGGGCGAAATTCCCCACCGGCGGTAAATCAACCTGCGCGTTGAAAGCCCGCGAGCGCTTCCAGTGAAAACGGGAAGGTCAGCAGATCCGGTGTAATTCCGGGGCCGACGGTTAAAGTCCGGATGGGAGAGAGTAACGGCTCAGTCGGGTTACGATCCGCTTGCGTTGACTTTTGCCGCTAAACCGGCACTCCTAAGACTGCCCTGATTCTGGTAACCATAATTTTAATGAGGTTTTTTTACCATGAATCAGACGCTCCTTTCTTCTTTTGGTACCGCTTTTGAACGTGTGGAACACGCTTTAGACGCACTGCGCGAAGGCCGCGGTGTGATGGTGCTTGATGATGAAGACCGTGAAAACGAAGGCGATATGATTTTCGCCGCCGAAACCATGACCGTTGAGCAAATGGCGCTGACCATTCGTCACGGCAGCGGCATTGTCTGCCTGTGCCTGACCGAAGATCGCCGCAAGCAGCTTGACCTGCCGATGATGGTGGAGAACAACACCAGCGCCTACGGCACCGGCTTTACCGTGACCATTGAAGCGGCAGAAGGCGTAACCACCGGCGTATCCGCCGCTGATCGCATCACGACCGTGCGCGCCGCCATTGCCGATGGCGCGAAACCCTCCGATCTCAACCGTCCGGGCCACGTCTTCCCGCTGCGCGCGCAGCCAGGCGGCGTAATGACCCGCGGCGGCCACACTGAAGCGACCATCGACCTGGTGACCCTTGCGGGCTTTAAACCGGCAGGCGTTCTCTGTGAACTGACTAACGACGATGGCACCATGGCGCGCGCGCCGGAGTGCATCAAGTTCGCTCAGCAGCACAACATGGCCGTTGTCACCATTGAAGACCTGGTGGCTTACCGCCGCGAGCACGATCGCAAAGCCAGCTAAGTTACCGCTGTTCTGATGACAAGCCCACTTTACGGTGGGCTTTGTTGTTTCTGGGTCGAGCTAATATGCTTTCTCTGCGGGTACATGGGAGAGATTTTTCACCTTCAAATTTTCTGATGATGATCATCACGCTTATCTGAGTTTATCTGCGGCTAAAAGGGCGTAATGTGAAGGAATCAAATACTCCCTACTGAAGGATACCATCATGTCCCGTACCCGTATGCCAGCGTTGTTTTTAGGCCATGGTAGCCCGATGAACGTGCTGGAAGATAATATCTATACCCGCGCCTGGCGTCATCTCGGCGAAACGCTGCCGCGGCCGAAAGCTATCGTGGTTATTTCCGCGCACTGGTTTACTCGCGGGACGGGCGTGACGGCGATGGAAGCGCCGAAAACCATTCATGATTTTGGCGGTTTCCCGCAGGCCTTATACGATACGCACTACCCTGCGCCGGGATCGCCGGAGCTGGCGCAGCATCTGGTTGACCTGCTGGCGCCGGTGCCCGTCGCCCTCGATAAAGAGGCGTGGGGTTTTGACCACGGTTCGTGGGGAGTGCTGATAAAAATGTACCCTGATGCCGATATTCCCATGGTTCAGTTAAGTATCGATAGCACTAAGCCCGCGGCATGGCATCTGGAGATGGGGCGTAAGCTGGCGTCGCTGCGTGATGAAGGCATTATGCTGGTGGCGAGCGGCAACGTGGTGCATAACCTGCGTACCGCGCGCTGGCATGGCGAAAGCACGCCGTATCCGTGGGCCCAGTCGTTTAACGACTATGTCAAAGCGAATCTGAACTGGAAAGGGCCGGTCGAAGCGCATCCGCTGGTGAATTATTTAAGCCATGAAGGTGGTTCGCTCTCTAACCCAACGGCTGAGCACTTCCTGCCGCTGCTCTATATTCTGGGAGCGTGGGATGGTGAAGAGCCGATAACGATCCCGGTCGAAGGGATGGAAATGGGGTCGCTGAGCATGCTGTCGGTGGTCGTGGGAGCCGCGTAACGGCAGCTATCGCACATGAAAAAACCCCGGCTACTCAGGTTGCCGGGGTTTGCCGTTATTCGACGAAAATGTGCGGATAGAAACGCGAAAGATCCTGGGTGATCAGCGCCCGATCTTCACGGATGCCGATCCCGGCAGGCTGGTCGTTAATAAGCCAGCTGCCAATCAGCGTATAGCTATCGCCAAATTTCGGCAGCGGATAAAACTCCTGCACGATGGTGCCTTCTTCCCCGTACGGACCTTCCACCGCCTCCACCACTTTGCCATTTTCAACGATCGACACGTTGGCGCCTTCGCGGGAAAAGATCGGCTTAATGACGTACTTCTCAAGCTGCGGATGGTTATCTTCGCTGAAGTAAGCCGCCAACAGGTTAGGGTGGTTGGGGAACATTTCCCACAGCATCGGCAGCAGCGCCTTGTTGGAGATAATGCTCTTCCATGCAGGCTCCAGCCAGCGTACGCCGGCGTCTTCCAGCTTGGTGGAGAACATCTCGCGCAGCATAAATTCCCACGGATAGAGCTTGAACAGATTACCGATGACCTGATCCTGTAAATCGGTAAACTGACCTTTTTCGCCAAGACCGATATCTTCGATATACAGGAACTCGGTGGCGACGCCCGCTTCTGCCGCGCAGTCCTGCAGATACTGTACGGTGCCGCGGTCTTCAACGGTATCGCGGCAGCAGGCCATATGCAGCAGCTGGAAGCCAAATTGTTCACGCAGCTCGCCGAAGCGTTCAATCAGTTTTTCCTGCAGGCTGTTGAACTGATCGCTGTCGGCAGGCAGATTACCGGCGTTAAGCTGATCTTCCAGCCAGATCCATTGAAAGAACGCTGCTTCATATAGCGAGGTTGGCGTATCCGCGTTGTTTTCCAGCAGCTTCGGTTCGCCCACGCCATCCCAGGCCAGATCCAGACGCGAGTACAGCGACGGCTGGTTGGTTTTCCACGACTGACGCACAAAGCCCCAGGTGTGCTTAGGGATGCGGAATTTGGTCATCAGCTCGTCGCTGGCGATCACTTTCTCAACGACCTGTAGACACATTTGATGCAGCTCGGCGGTGACCGCTTCGAGCTTTTCAACCTGCGCCAGCGTCAGCTTGTAGTAGGCCTCTTCGCTCCAGTATGGCTCGCCGTACATGGTGTGAAAGTTGAAGCCATACTCGGTCGCTTTCTCGCGCCAGTCCGGGCGCTCGGTAATGCTGATTCTTTCCATGCCGCTTAACCGCCCATCGAGCGTGAAGAGGAGCTGGAGCCCGCGGCGCTACGCTGCATCGTCGATTGCTTAGCGACGGATTCGCCGAAACCACCACGGGTGACGGTCGTGGTGGTGGCCGGTTTCGGCGCCATCGCGGTTTTCGGCACGTTCATGGTACGGCCCGGTTGCGCCGCGCCATAGCTCTTACCGCTGGCATCGGTGTACTGGCCGTAGGCCGGGCTGGCCGGGTTCTTCGAGCTAAACAGCGGCTGCTGCGCGGCCATGCCGCCGCCCATCAGACGACCCATCATGTAGCCGGCCATCAGTGGCATCCAGAAGCTGCCGCTGCTTTGCGCCTGCGCCTGGTTTTCCGGGGCGACGCCCGCCTGAGCCGGCGCCTGCTGGCATTGGCCTTCGCCGAACTCGGCGACGCAGTCTTCACGGCTGGCGTATTTCGGCGCGGTGCGCGCGGCTTCTTTCACCGCGTTATTGTAGGCGGTGGTGCACTCTGCGGCTTTGCTTGGGTTAGCCGCGGAGCAGTCATCGGCGTTCTGATACAGAGAAACCGTCTCGTCAGTTTTTTCGCAACCGGCGAGCATAAAGACGGCGGTGACGGCAAGGGCGACCGGCGTCAGGTGGCGAGCGCTCCAGCTTTTGCGGAACGACGCATGATTAATATTTTTTGTCCGTTTCATATTTGTCTTCCAGGACCCAGTGGTAGTGCGTTTGTCAACGCTCAGGATAGAGTATGAGTGGTGGAAAATGAAGCGAAAGAGGGGAAAAGCGGAGGTCTTTACGTTGCCTTACGTTTAACGCCCCGCCTGACCCGAAGGCCAGACGAGGCGTCATCGCGTTCAACGATTAGTGACTAAACGGATTGGAACCGCTGGTCTTCGTCGTACGGGCGGCAGCCGGCTGTGCGGAGGCGGTGTTCGCATAACCGTCAGCGGCGGCGTCCTGCTGCGGATTTTCCGGCGCGACGCTGTCCGGTGAAGTCGGAATCGCTTTACCCAGCGTGTTGTTCAGCGCGATCAGATCCTGCTCGTTCAGCGTGCCGAGAGCGGACTTGATGTTCAGCTCGTTGATCAGGTAGTTATAACGGGCGTTGGAGAGCTGCTGCTTGGCGTTGTACAGCGTGGTGGTCGCATCCAACACGTCAACGATGGTACGCGTACCCACCGAATAACCCGCTTCCATCGCATCCAGGGAGCTCTGCGCAGAGACAACGGCCTGTTTGTAGGCATTGATGCTGCTGATGGAGGCATTCACGTTGTTAAACGACGAACGCACGGTCTGCACCACGCTGCGGTGCGCGCTTTCCAGCTGCTCGCTGGCGCCGACAAAGTTGTACTGCGCCTGTTTCACCTGTGAGTTAACCATCCCGCCCTGATACAGCGGCAGGGAGAAGCTCAGGCCGACTTTGTTTTGCCCGACATCGGCGTCCTGGGAGATGTTTTTGGAACCGCTGTAACGGTTATTAGAGACGCCGGTAGAAGCGTTCAAATCAAGAGTAGGTAAATGACCATCCTGCGCCTGGCGAATCTGCTCACGAGCCAGATCCTGGTTCAGACGCGCCTGCAGCAGCGACAGGTTGCGGTTTTCCGCTTCCTTCAGCAGCGCGTTCACCGCCTGCGGTTTGCTGGTTTTGAAGCCGTTAACGTTCAGCGACGCCAGCTCCGGATAGTAGTTGCCGGTGACCTGACGCAGCTCTTCAACGGCGTTGTCGAGGTCGTTACGCGCGGTCACTTCATTTGCCAGCACGGCGTCGTATTGCGAGCGGGCGTTTTGTACGTCGGTGATGGCAACCAGGCCCACGTTAAAGCGCTGGGTGGTTTGGTCCAACTGACGATAGATAGCCTGTTTCTGTGCTTCGGTATAGGAGAGCGTATCGATAGCGGCCAGGACTTTAAAGTAAGCTGTCGCGGTATTCAGAATCAGCGTTTGCTGGTCAGTCTGATAGGTGACATCCTGAATGCCCGCCGCTTTTTCCTGCAGGGTCAGCGCGCGCCATTTCGACATATCGAACAGGGTTTGCGTTAACTGCAATGAACCGCTGGTGACGTTGGAGTTCTGGTTTTTGTAATCACGGAACCCGCTGGTATAGGTATAATCCGCGCCCAGACCGAGTTGCGGCAGTAATGGGCTTCGCGCTTCGTTGATCTTTTCGAATGCAGCATCGCGATCGGCTGCCGATTTACGCAGGTCAGGGTTGCTAATACGCGCCTGCTGATAAACCTGCAACAGGTTCTCTGCCTGGCTCATGGCGCTGAAGCCAGTCAGGCCCAGGCCGATAAGGATGGGAAAAAGTTTCTTCATTTGCATTCCTTGTTGTGAAGCATTTAGCGCTACTCAAATTCTAAAAATAATCGCTGATTGTATCGACTCTGTCGCCGTAAAAAGTTGGCGTTACGTGCCATAGGGCGGTAATTTGCACCAATCTAACATACAGGCTGTAAAACGGTAGCCAAACGGCCTATAAATCCCTACTTTCGGATGAGCAGGACACAGACAATGAGCAAACCTAATCAGCAGGGAATTACCTTCTCTAAAAACGATGTAGAAATTATTGCACGGGAAACGCTCTATCGCGGTTTTTTTTCGCTCGATTTGTATCGTTTTCGCCATCGCCTGTTTAACGGCGGGATGAGCGGCGAGGTTACCCGCGAAATTTTTGAGCGCGGGCACGCCGCCGTCTTGCTACCCTTTGACCCGGTGCGTGATGAAGTTGTGCTGGTCGAGCAGATCCGCATTGCCGCCTATGATACCAGCGAGAGCCCGTGGCTGCTGGAAATGGTCGCCGGGATGATAGAAGAAGGCGAAACGGTAGAAGATGTCGCCCGCCGGGAAGCGCTGGAAGAGGCCGGGCTTGAAGTTGGGCGCACCAAACCAATATTAAGCTATCTGGCAAGCCCAGGCGGCACCAGCGAGCGGTTATCGATCCTGGTGGGCGAAGTTGATGCATCGACGGCAAAAGGCATTCACGGCCTGGCCGAAGAAAACGAGGATATTCGGGTGCATGTGGTGAGCCGGGAACAGGCTTACCAGTGGGTAGAAGAGGGGAAAATCGACAACGCGGCTTCTGTCATCGCCCTGCAATGGCTGCAGCTGCATTATCACAGCTTACGAAACGAGTGGAAATAATATGAAGCGTTATACACCTGACTTCCCGGAAATGATGCGCCTGTGCGAAACCAATTTCGCCCAGCTGCGCCGCCTGTTGCCTCGCACTGAGGCGGTCGGCGATATGGCGAACTATCAGGTGGGGGCGGCGCAATACCGATTAACGGTGGTCGAATCGACCCGCTACACTACATTAGTGACAATAGAACAGACTATGCCTGCGGTGAGCTACTGGAGCCTGCCGTCAATGACGGTGCGCCTGTATCACGACGCCATGGTGGCTGAAGTGTGTTCAAGTCAGCAGATTTTTCGCTTCAAAGCGAGATATGATTACCCTAATAAAAAGTTGCATCAACGCGACGAAAAGCATCAAATTAATCAGTTTCTGGCCGACTGGCTGCGTTACTGTTTAGCACATGGAGCGATGGCGATTCCGGTTTGTTAGCGTCGTGAAACCTAAGGACACCATTTGGAAAGCCTGTTAAACCTACCTCTGGCTGGTGAGACCAGAGTCAGGATATTACAAATTACTGATACTCACCTGTTTGCTGAAAAACATGAAACGCTGTTGGGTATCAATACCTGGGAAAGTTATCAGGCTGTATTGGATGCGATACATGCCTCACAGCGTGAATGCGACCTGATTGTAGCAACAGGCGATCTGGCGCAAGACCACTCTGCCGCGGCCTATCAGCATTTCGCTGAAGGCATCGCGAGCTTTGCCGCACCCTGCGTCTGGCTGCCGGGAAACCATGATTTCCAACCGGCGATGTACAGCACGCTGCACGATGCCGGCATCTCCCCCGCAAAACGCGTCCTGTTGGGCGATCATTGGCAAATCCTGCTGCTGGACAGCCAGGTCTTTGGCGTGCCTCACGGCGAGCTGAGCGATTTCCAACTGGAGTGGCTTGAGCATCAATTGAATGCGGAACCTGAGCGCTACACGCTGCTGTTACTGCATCATCATCCGCTGCCGGCGGGCTGCAGCTGGCTCGATCAGCATAGCCTGCGCAACGCCGGGGCGTTAGACCACATCCTGAGCAACTATCCGCGGGTTAAGCACCTGCTATGCGGCCATATTCACCAGGAGCTGGATCTCGACTGGAACGGGCGGCGGATGATGGCGACGCCATCGACCTGCGTGCAGTTTAAGCCGCACTGCGCTAATTTCACCCTCGATACCGTCTCTCCTGGCTGGCGCTGGCTTGAACTGCATCCTGATGGCGTGTTGACGACTGAAGTCTGTCGTCTCAGCGGCGCCGAGTTTCACCCGGATATCGCTTCAGAAGGATACTGATGTCTACTCTTCTTTATCTGCACGGATTTAACAGCTCGCCGCGCTCGGCAAAAGCGACGGCGCTGAAAACGTGGCTGGCGCAGTACCACCCGGAAATTAACATGGTGGTGCCGGAACTGCCTGCTTTCCCGGCGCAGGCGGCAGAGATGCTGGAAGCCATCGTGCTGGAGCACGGCGGCGAGCCGTTAGGCGTGGTGGGGTCGTCGTTGGGCGGCTACTACGCCACCTGGCTGTCGCAATGTTTTATGTTGCCGGCGGTGGTGATTAACCCGGCGGTGCGGCCATTTGAACTGCTGAACAATTTTCTTGGCCCCAATGAGAATCCGTACACCGGGCAGCAATATGTGCTAGAGTCTCGCCATATTTACGATCTTAAAGTCATGCATATCGACCCGCTGGAAGCGCCTGACCTTATCTGGTTATTGCAGCAAACGGGCGATGAAGTGCTTGATTACCGCCAGGCTGTTGACTACTTCGCCTCCTGCCGTCAAACGGTCGAGGAGGGCGGTAATCACGCATTTGTTGGCTTTGAAGATCATTTCACCCAGATTATCGATTTTCTGGGCCTGCGCTAAGCGGTTCAGAACGACCTACGAATACACACCATGACGCAATCTTCATATAACGCTGATGCCATTGAGGTACTCACCGGGCTTGAGCCGGTTCGCCGCCGCCCGGGAATGTACACCGACACAACCCGTCCTAACCATCTTGGTCAGGAAGTTATTGATAACAGTGTGGATGAAGCACTGGCCGGCCACGCCAAACGCGTGGAGGTCATCCTCCATGCCGATCAATCGTTGGAGGTTATCGACGACGGGCGCGGGATGCCGGTTGATATCCACCCGGAAGAAGGGGTTCCGGCGGTTGAGCTGATTCTTTGTCGGCTGCACGCGGGCGGGAAGTTTTCTAATAAAAACTACCAGTTCTCCGGCGGCCTGCATGGGGTGGGGATTTCTGTCGTCAACGCCTTGTCTAAGCGCGTGGAAGTCAACGTGCGCCGCGATGGTCAGGTCTACAGCATCGCCTTTGAAAATGGGGAAAAAGTTGAAGACCTGCGCGTCACCGGCACCTGCGGTAAACGCAACACCGGGACCAGCGTCCATTTCTGGCCGGATGAAAGCTTCTTCGATAGCCCGCGTTTCTCCGTCTCGCGGCTAACTCACCTGTTAAAAGCGAAAGCGGTGCTGTGCCCGGGCGTGGAAATTGTTTTCCGCGACCAGGTGAACAACAGCGAGCAGCGCTGGTGCTATGCGGACGGCCTAAATGATTATCTGTGCGAGGCGGTCAACGGCCTGCCGCTGCTGCCGGAAAAACCGTTTGTCGGCAACTTCTCCGGCGAAACGGAAGCGGTGGATTGGGCGCTGCTGTGGCTGCCGGAAGGCGGTGAACTGCTGACCGAAAGCTACGTCAACCTGATCCCGACTATGCAGGGCGGTACGCACGTTAACGGTCTGCGTCAGGGGTTGCTCGACGCGATGCGCGAGTTTTGCGAATACCGCAATATTCTGCCGCGTGGCGTGAAGCTGTCGGCGGAAGATATCTGGGATCGCTGCGCGTACGTACTGTCGGTGAAGATGCAGGATCCGCAGTTCGCCGGGCAGACGAAAGAACGTCTGTCGTCGCGCCAGTGCGCGGCATTCGTCTCCGGGGTGGTTAAAGACGCCTTCAGCCTGTGGCTGAATCAGAACGTACAGGCGGCGGAGCTGCTGGCGGAAATGGCCATTTCCAGCGCCCAGCGTCGCCTGCGCGCCGCCAAGAAAGTGGTGCGCAAAAAGCTCACCAGCGGCCCGGCGCTGCCGGGTAAGCTGGCGGACTGCACCGCGCAGGACCTGAACCGCACCGAACTGTTCCTCGTCGAAGGGGACTCGGCGGGCGGTTCGGCGAAACAGGCGCGCGACCGTGAATATCAGGCGATTATGCCGCTGAAAGGCAAGATCCTGAACACCTGGGAAGTCTCTTCCGATGAAGTGCTCGCTTCGCAAGAAGTGCACGACATTTCGGTGGCGATTGGTATCGACCCGGATAGCGATGACTTAAGCCAGCTGCGTTACGGTAAAATCTGTATTCTCGCCGATGCCGACTCGGATGGTCTGCACATCGCTACCCTGCTGTGCGCGCTGTTCGTGAAGCATTTCCGTACCCTGGTGAAAGAGGGTCACGTGTACGTCGCGCTGCCGCCGCTGTATCGTATCGACCTCGGTAAAGAGGTTTACTACGCGCTGACGGAAGAAGAAAAAGCCGGCGTGCTGGAGCAGTTGAAACGTAAGAAGGGCAAGCCGAACGTACAGCGCTTTAAAGGGCTGGGTGAGATGAACCCGATGCAGCTACGTGAAACCACGCTCGACCCGAACACCCGCCGCCTGGTGCAGCTCATCATCACCGATGAAGACGAGCAGCAAACGACCGCGGTGATGGATATGCTGTTGGCCAAGAAGCGTTCTGAAGACCGCCGCAACTGGCTGCAGGAAAAAGGCGATATGGCGGATCTCGAAGCCTAAGCCGACGTCAGCCGCCAGATGCGAAAAAGGGAGCCTCAGGCTCCCTTTTTACTTCTTACTTCTGTCGGGCTTATACGCCAGCCTGCAAAATGCGGATACTGGTTTCCAGCACGTCGCCTTTTACCGCTTCGGCGTAAGCCTTCATGTGCGGCGTTTGCAGATGCGCTTCGAGATGCGCGACGCTTTCCCACTGCTCGACCATTACGATCGAATCCGGGGCGGAGGTCTGGAAACTCACGCCGGCGGCGTGGTCAACCAGCGGCGCGTAGCCGTGGCAGCCTTCTTCCTGCAGTACCACAGGGACAATTTTAGCGAACTGATCCAGTACCGCCTGACGGTGGTGTTGGCCCGGACGAGTACGAATTTCGGCAATCACTGTTAACATGGTTAACTCAACTCCTTCTGTGTGTAGGCTTCTAGTTAACCAAAAATCTCGGCCAGATGCTTGCGATATTCTGCGATGACGTGTGGAACGTCAGGCATTTTAATTACGTCGTTGGCGATAAAGGTCGGCATCGCGCTCATGCCAAGGAACTGATTGGCTTTGTGAAACGGCAGGTAAACGCCATCAACGCCGACGCCGTGGAAGAACTGATCTTTATCGGTGAAGGCTTCCATTGGCGCGTTCCAGGTCAGCGACAGCATGTACTGTTTGCCCTGAATCAATCCGCCGGAGCCATATTTTTTGCTGTCATCGGAGCGGGTACGGCCATCGCTGGCGTACAGAGCGCCATGGCCTTCGGTGAAGACGTCATCCATGTACTTTTTCACGGTCCAGGGCGCGCCCATCCACCAGCCCGGCATCTGCCAGATAACCACATCGGCCCACAGGAAATTCTGCACTTCTTCTTTTACATCGTACTCGCTCTCCGCGCGGACGATTTTAACATCATGCCCGACGTCGCGCAGATAACCATCCGCGACCTCGGTCAGGGTGTCGTTCAATTGGCCATTAGAGTGAGCGAATTTTTTCGCCCCGTTGATAATCAGGATGTTGCTCATTTTTTGCCCTCAACCTATTAAATTTGTCAGCAATTTTACCCCGCGAAGCGGGGCAGTAAAATGAGCAAAATGTGCAAAGTCTTTTGCATTTTTGGCAATAATGTGGCTACCAGTAAACGCGCGCCTCGAAGCCGCCGTCGCGCGCGTTAGCAAAATCAACCCGCATGCCGTGCAGTGCGGCGATGCGGCGAACGATCGATAAGCCTAATCCGCTGCCGGGGGCATCCTGGCCCGGCGGGCGATAAAAACGCTCGCCAATGCGCGCCAGCGCTTGCGGGCTAATGCCTGGACCATTGTCGCGAACCCGGAATTCGCGGGCGGAAAGGGTGATATCCACCCGGCTACCGCGCGGGCTATAGCGCACGGCATTATCCAGCAGATTGCGTACCAGCAGGCTGAGCAGCAGCGGCTGGCCGGTGCGGACGATATTGCTGGCGTTCAGATGCAGGCGTAACTCAATGGCGGACTGCTGCGCGTGGTGATACATCTCCATTACAGCCGACTGCAACAGGTCGTCGATGGCGACCGGCTGCACGTCATCCAGTTGCGCAAGGGAATCCAGCCGCGACAGCGTAAGTAATTGATCGACCAGCCGAGTGGCGCGGTCGATGCCCTGATGTAATTGCGCCAACGCTTTATCCCGACCTTCGGGATCGTCCATTGAAAGCTGGGCGACTTCGGTTTGCACCTTCAGCGCCGCCAGCGGGCTGCGCAACTCATGGGCGGCATCAGAGGTAAAGCGACGCTCGCGTAGCATGGTTTCGTGGGTACGGCTGAATAGCTGATTCAGGGCATCGACCAGCGGGCGAACTTCTGAAGGGATTTTGTCGTCCGACAGACGTTCCGCCGAATCCGGCGCGCGCTGGCGCAGGGTTCGAGCCAGTTTCTTCAATGGCGCCAGCTCGCGGCTTAATAGCACGATGAGCAGCACGAACATCAGCGGTAGCGCGACCAGCCACGGCGTGAGCTGCGAGGTGACGATATCCATCGCCATTTCCCGGCGATAATCCCACTCCTGGCCGACGGCGATACGATGACGGTCGTCAGCGGTGGTCAGCCACAAAAAACGCCATTCGTCGTCATCGCCACGCAGGTAGCCATCGCTGAAGCCTTCGCGCTGCGAACCCCATTGAATATCTTCGCCGTTTTCACCATCGTTAAGCACCATTTTTCCGTCGCGGGTGAAAATAGCGAAGGCCAGCGCGTCATCATCAAGATGGCCGTGTTTAACTTTTTTCTTTTCGCGGATCTGCGCCGGTCGCGCCTGCAGCTCATCGACATTCATCGCGCTCAGGCGGCGGGCAAAGAGCAGTTGTTGGGTATCAAACAGCTTATCCAGCTTTTCGCTGGTCTGCTGCCAGGCGATAACGCTGGCTATCCCCCAGGCGGCGCTGGTTAGCAGGACAAACAGCAGCGTCAGGCGCAGGCGTAGGCTCATATGGGCGAGTCGTTTCATGCGTCACCCAGGGTATAGCCGATGCCGTGCACGGTACGGATAAAACCACTGCCAAGTTTGCGCCGTAGATGGTGGACGTGAACTTCCACAGCGTTGCTGGAGACCTCGTCGTCCCAGTTATAGAGCTTTTCCTCGATAAGCTTACGCGGCAACACGCGCCCGGCGTTGCGCATAAGCAGTTCCAGCAGGGCGAACTCCTTCGGCTTTAGCGCCAGGCTTTCGCCGTCGAGGCTGGCGGTTAAGCGGTTCGGGTCGAGGGTCACCTTACCGTGGCGTAGCTCGCTGCTGCTCTGGCCGTGAGCGCGGCGGATCAGCGCCTCGAGACGCGCCGCTACCTCAATCAGGGCGAAGGGTTTACACAGATAGTCATCGGCGCCGAGCTGTAGCCCTTCAACCCGCTGGCTCAGCGCGTCGCGGGCGGTGAGGATCAGCACGGGTTCATTACGGCCTTTATCGCGCCATTCGCGCAGAATATCGAGGCCGTCAATGCCGGGGAGAGTCAGGTCAAGTATCGCGGCGTCGTAAGGGGCGCTATATAAGGCGTTTTTGCCCTCCTGGCCTGCGGTGAACCAGTCGATGCTGAAGCCCATTTTGCTCAGCCCGGCTTTGATGCCGTCGCCGATCAGTTTGTCATCTTCCACTAATAATATGCGCATGTTTCCCTCCGACGATCCCGTTTCTTTGCGCAGTAAACCGCGTTGATGCAGGGGATGTACAGCATTAAAATTTCTTTTTGCCGCTTAAGAAGTCGTTAAGTTTTGTCAGGCGTAATAGGAGCCATACCAACACATAAGGGAGATTATAAAATGAAAAAAATTGCTGCGATGACCGCGATTATTGCTTTGGTATCCATGCCGGTACTGGCCGCCGGGCAGGGTGGATTCACCGGACCGTCTACTACCACTACTTCGCAGGCCGGCGGCTTCACCGGGCCGAGCGGCGCGGTGACCACCGTGGCGAACGCCAAGTCGCTGCGCGATGACACCTGGGTGACCCTGCGCGGTAAAATCGTCGAGCGCATCTCCGATGACCTGTATAAATTCCAGGATGCCTCCGGCGTGGTGAACGTCGATATCGACCACAAGCGCTGGAACGGCGTGACCGTCGGCCCGCAGGATACGGTAGAAATTCAGGGTGAAGTCGATAAAGACTGGAACTCGGTAGAGATTGACGTGAAGCAGATCCGTAAAATCGCGCCATAACGCCCGCGCCGGAGAGTGCGCAAGATCGGTCAGGAATCGCTATCCTCGCTCTGGCAGAGTGTGTCGCGTGGAGGAGACGATGAACGATATTAAGGCCAGCCCGGCGTACGTCGGGCGTTTTCAGCGAGTCTGTTTGTACATTGAGAACCATCTTGATGAGCCGCTAACGCTGGAGGCGCTGAGCGCGATTGCGTATAGCTCGCCTTACCATTTTCACCGGCAATTTAGTGCGTATACCGGCGTTCCGCTGTACCGGTATATTCAGTGGTTACGCCTGCGGCGCGCCTGTTGGCGCCTGGCCTTCAACCCGCAGGATAAAATCATCGATATTGCTCTTGATGCCGGATTTCAAAATTCGGAGTCGTTCAGTCGCGCCTTCCGTACCGCGTTTGATCAAAGCCCGACTCAGTTCCGTCAGCAGCCGGATTGGGGCGAGTGGCATCGGCGCGTACCGAAACATACGCTACAGGAGCAAACTTCGATGGACGTAAACATTATTCAATTTCCAGCCACAAGGATCGCCGTATTGCAACATCGCGGGAGCCCGGACCTGGTCAACGCCACCGCCGCGCGTTTTATCGCATGGCGCAAAACGAGCGGGCTGTCGCCAGTCGCCACCAGCGAAACTTGGGGCATTGCCTGGGACGATCCGCAAACAACGCCAGGCGACGCGTTTCGTTTTGATATCTGCGGCACCGTTGAGCAACCGATTAGCGAAAATGCGTTTGGCGTGATTAACGGCGAGATCCCGGCAGGCCGTTGCGCAGTGGCCCGCCATCACGGTTCGCTGGATGCGCTGGCGCAAAGCGTCTGGTTTCTCTATCGCGACTGGCTGCCCGCCTCCGGGGAGACGCTAAGGGATTTTCCGGTGTACTTCCGCTACCTCAATTTTGTGCATGAAGTTGGCGAGCATGAACTCCGCACCGATATTTATTTACCGTTAGCCTGATTGATATCCTCATCCTCTTTAACCGATCTCACTTCCTGTGACTCAGGGCGTGAGATCGGGTATTATCGCGGGTAGTTTTGCCGCCGCAATGGCCGCGTCCCAGATTGAGGATCCACGATTAATGAGCGATATGGCAGAGCGCCTCGCGCTACATGAATTCACGGAAAATGCCTACCTGAACTACTCCATGTACGTCATCATGGACAGGGCATTACCGTTTATTGGCGATGGCTTAAAGCCGGTTCAGCGCCGCATTGTCTATGCAATGTCCGAGTTGGGCCTGAACGCCAGCGCCAAGTTCAAAAAATCCGCCCGCACCGTCGGCGACGTGTTGGGTAAATATCACCCGCACGGCGACAGCGCCTGTTATGAAGCGATGGTGCTGATGGCGCAGCCGTTCTCTTACCGCTACCCGCTGGTAGACGGGCAGGGGAACTGGGGCGCGCCGGACGATCCGAAATCCTTCGCGGCGATGCGTTACACCGAATCCCGCCTGTCGAAATACGCCGAATTGCTGCTCAGCGAACTGGGTCAGGGCACCGTCGATTGGGTACCGAACTTTGACGGTACGCTGCAGGAGCCAAAAATGCTGCCGGCGCGTCTGCCGAACATCCTGCTGAACGGCACCACCGGCATTGCGGTCGGTATGGCTACCGATATTCCGCCGCACAACCTGCGTGAAGTGGCGCAGGCGGCGATTACGCTGCTGGAAAAACCGAAAACCACGCTCGATGAGCTGCTGGATATCGTGCAGGGGCCGGACTACCCGACCGAAGCGGAAATCATTACCCCGCGCGCGGAAATTCGCAAAATCTACCAGAATGGCCGCGGTTCGGTGCGCATGCGCGCCGTGTGGACGAAAGAAGACGGCGCGGTGGTGATTAGCGCGCTGCCGCATCAGGTGTCCGGCGCGCGCGTGCTGGAACAGATCGCCGCGCAGATGCGTAACAAAAAGCTGCCGATGGTTGATGATCTACGTGATGAATCGGATCATGAAAACCCGACCCGTCTGGTGATCGTGCCGCGTTCCAACCGCGTGGATATGGAGCAGGTGATGAACCACCTGTTCGCCACTACCGATCTGGAAAAGAGCTACCGCATCAACCTCAACATGATCGGCCTGGACAATCGTCCGGCGGTGAAAAACTTGCTTGAAATCCTGACGGAGTGGTTGACCTTCCGTCGTGATACCGTGCGTAACCGCCTGAACTACCGTCTGGAAAAAGTCCTCAAGCGCCTGCACATCCTCGAAGGTTTGCTGGTCGCGTTCCTCAACATTGATGAAGTGATTGAGATAATCCGCCACGAAGATGAACCGAAGCCGGCGCTGATTGCCCGTTTCGGCATCAGCGAAACTCAGGCGGAAGCGATTCTGGAATTAAAACTGCGTCATCTCGCCAGGCTGGAAGAGATGAAGATCCGCGGCGAGCAGAGCGAGCTGGAAAAAGAGCGCGATCAGCTGCAGGCGATTCTGGCCTCCGAACGCAAGATGAATAACCTGCTGAAGAAAGAGCTGCAGGCCGATGCCGATACCTTTGGCGACGATCGCCGTTCGCCGCTGCGCGAGCGCGAAGAAGCGAAGGCCATGAGCGAGCACGATATGCTGCCGTCCGAGCCGGTCACTATCGTTCTGTCGCAGATGGGTTGGGTGCGTAGCGCCAAAGGCCACGATATCGATGCGCAGGGACTGAGCTACAAAGCCGGCGATAGCTGGAAAGCGTCGGTGAAAGGCAAGAGCAACCAGCCGGTGGTGTTTATTGATACCACCGGGCGCAGCTACGCCATCGACCCGATTACGCTGCCTTCCGCCCGCGGCCAGGGCGAGCCGGTCACCGGTAAAGTGACGCTGCCGCCGGGCGCCAGCGTAGAACATATGCTGATGGAGTCAGACGATCAGAGGCTGCTGATGGCCTCCGATGCCGGCTACGGTTTCGTCTGTACCTTCAACGACCTGGTGGCGCGCAACCGCGCCGGTAAGGCGCTGATTACGTTGCCGGAGAACGCGCATGTGATGCCGCCGCTGGTCATTGAAGACGATGCCGATATGCTGTTGGCGATTACCCATGCCGGGCGCATGCTGATGTTCCCGGTGAGCGATCTGCCGCAGCTGTCGAAAGGCAAAGGCAACAAGATTATCAACATTCCGTCGGCGGAAGCTGCCTCCGGCCAGGATGGTCTGGCGCACCTGTTTGTCCTGCCGCCGCAGAGCACGTTAACTATCCATGTCGGCAAGCGTAAGATCAAACTGCGTCCGGAAGAGCTGCAAAAAGTCACCGGCGAGCGCGGCCGTCGCGGTTCGCTGATGCGCGGCCTGCAGAAAATCGACCGCGTGGAGATCGACTCCCCGCGCCGCGCCTCAGCTGGCGACAGCGAAGAGTAAGATCCGCATCCTTCACCCGGCTGGAGGATGCGAAAATTTGCCGCAAAATCGTTGTTTATTCAGGCATTGCGATTAACATGTCCTCCAGGGGCGGAGATTTTCCGCCCCGCGTTGAGAGGGCAGCGGTGTCCTGAGCCTGTGATTCAACGGGTATAACGCTAAGCGGTTTGGGTTTCAGAGGAAGCTATGTTATTTATTTTTCGACTAATTTTTGTTGTCATTTATTGCATCGTCGTGTGCATATTTGGCAGTCTTTACTGCTTGTTCAGCCCGCGCAACCCTAAGCACGTCGCGACGTTTGGTCATCTGTTTGGCCGCCTGTCCCCGGTATTTGGCCTGAAAGTCGAACTGCGTAAGCCTGCGGACGCGGAAAGCTACGGCAATGCGATCTACATCGCTAACCACCAGAACAACTATGATATGGTGACAGCGTCGAACATCGTGCAGCCGCCGACGGTTACCGTGGGTAAAAAAAGCCTGTTATGGATACCGTTCTTTGGCCAGCTTTACTGGCTGACGGGCAACCTGCTGATTGACCGCAATAACCGAACCAAAGCGCACGGCACTATTGCCGAAGTGGTGAATGCGTTTAAAAAGCGTAAAATTTCGTTCTGGATGTTCCCGGAAGGGACCCGCAGCCGCGGCCGCGGTCTGCTGCCCTTTAAAACCGGCGCGTTCCACGCGGCCATCGCCGCTGGCGTACCGATTATTCCAGTATGCGTGTCGAATACATCGAACAAAATTAAACTCAATCGCTGGAACAATGGTCTGGTGATTGTCGAGATGCTGCCGCCGGTCGATACCAGCCAGTTTGGTAAAGATAACGTGCGCGCGCTGGCGACACACTGCCGCGAGATGATGTCCGCTAAAATCGCCGAGCTGGATAAAGAAGTGGCCGAGCGCGAAGCGGCTGGAAAGAAATAATACAGGAAACGCCGCGAACGCGAGCGTATTGCTGGCGGGAAACGAATTCCCTTTTTGCATTGTCAGTATTTCATGGAGTTAATATGTCACTCAGTCGGCGTCAGTTTATTAAGGCTTCAGGTGTAGCGCTGTGCGCGGGCGCCGCGCCGCTGAAGGCTCATGCCGCCGGCCAGCAGCCGGTGCTCCCCATTCCGCCTCTGCTGGAATCCCGTCGCGGTCAACCGCTGTTTATGACCCTGCAACGTTCTCACTGGTCATTCACCCAGGGAACGCGCGCGCCGGTATGGGGCATCAATGGCCGCTACCTGGGGCCGACCATCCGCGTCTGGAATGGTGATGACGTCAAACTTATCTACAGTAACCGCCTGACCGAAAATGTCGCCATGACGATTCGCGGCCTGCAGGTGCCGGGGCCGCTGATTGGCGGCGCGGCGCGCATGATGTCGCCGAATGCGGATTGGGCGCCGGTATTGCCGATTCGCCAGAGTGCGGCCACTTTGTGGTATCAGGCGAATACCCCGAACCGGATGGCGAAACAGGTTTACAACGGCCTGGCGGGAATGTGGCTGGTAGAAGACGAGGTCAGCAAAAACCTGCCGATCCCGAACCACTACGGCGTTGATGATTTCCCGGTGATTATTCAGGATAAGCGGCTGGATAACTTCGGCACTCCGGAATATAGCGAACCGGGCAGCGGTGGTTTCGTGGGTGATACCCTGTTGGTCAACGGCGCGCAGGGGCCCTATGTCGAAGTCTCTCGCGGCTGGGTACGACTGCGTCTGCTGAACGCATCTAACTCGCGCCGCTATCAGTTGCAGATGAGCGATGGTCGTCTGCTGCACGTTATCTCAGGCGATCAGGGCTTCCTGCCGGCGCCGGTCTCACTTAAGCAATTGTCGCTGGCCCCCGGCGAGCGGCGTGAAATTCTGGTCGATATGACCAACGGCGATGAAGTGTCGATTACCTGCGGTGAAGCGGCGAGCATTGTCGACCGTATCCGCGGTTTCTTCGAGCCGTCGAGCATTTTGATCTCCACGCTGGTGCTGACGCTGCGTCCGACCGGGCTGCTGCCGCTGGTTACCGATAGCCTGCCGGTGCGCCTGCTGCCGACCGAGCTGCTCTCCGGTACGCCGCTGCGCAGCCGTGATATTACTCTTGGCGACGACCCAGGCATCAATGGCCAACTGTGGGATCCGCAGCGCATTGATATCACCGCTCAGCAGGGAACGTGGGAGCGCTGGACCGTGCGCGCCGACCGCCCGCAGTCGTTCCATATTGAAGGCGTGATGTTCCAGATCCGTAACGTCAACGGGACCATGCCGTTCCCGGAAGATCGGGGCTGGAAAGATACGGTGTGGATTGATGGGCAGGTGGAACTGCTGGTGTATTATAACCAGCCTTCCTGGCCGCACTTCCCGTTCCAGTACCTGAGCCAGACGCTGGAGCTCGCCGACCGCGGCTCGATTGGCCAGATCCTGGTGAATCCGGCGCCGTAATATCCGCAACCCTGGCCGCAACCCGGTCAGGGTTTGAGAAAATCCTCCTTCATTTCCACTATCATTCCGGCTTATAATCCACGCCCTTTTGGTTATTTTTTTATCATTTTCCCCGGAAGCAATATGAGCGCAATATCCCTGATCCAGCCGGATCGTGACCTATTTTCCTGGCCGCAATACTGGGCTGCCTGTTTTGGCCCTGCGCCATTTTTACCGATGTCGCGTGAAGAGATGGATCAACTTGGCTGGGATAGCTGCGATATTATTCTGGTGACCGGCGACGCCTACGTCGACCATCCAAGTTTCGGCATGGCTATCTGCGGCCGTATGCTGGAAGCGCAGGGATTCCGCGTAGGGATCATCTCCCAGCCGGACTGGAACAGCAAAGAAGACTTCATGCGCCTGGGTAAGCCGAATCTGTTCTTCGGCGTCACTGCGGGCAATATGGACTCAATGATCAACCGCTATACCGCCGACCGTAAGCTGCGCCATGACGACGCCTATACCGCCGGCAACGTCGCGGGTAAGCGCCCGGACCGCGCGACGCTGGTCTATACCCAGCGCTGTAAAGAGGCGTGGAAAGACGTGCCGGTGATCCTCGGCGGTATTGAAGCCAGCCTGCGCCGTACCGCGCACTACGATTATTGGTCCGATACCGTACGCCGCTCAGTGCTGGTGGATTCGAAAGCCGATATGCTGATGTTCGGCAATGGCGAGCGCCCGCTGGTAGAAGTGGCGCATCGTCTGGCGATGGGCGAGGCCATCGGTGATATTCGCGATGTGCGTAATACCGCGATCATGGTAAAAGAAGCGTTGCCGGGCTGGAGCGGCGTTGACTCCACGCGTCTGGATACGCCGGGCAAAATCGACCCGATTCCGCATCCGTACGGTGAAGACCTACCGTGCGCCGATAACAAACCCGTGCCTCCGAAAAAAGCCGAGGCCAAAGCCGTTGTCGTGCAGCCGCCGCGGCCAAAACCGTGGGAAAAAACCTACGTGTTGCTGCCATCCTTCGAGAAGGTCAAAGGCGACAAAGTGCTCTATGCCCACGCGTCGCGCATTCTGCACCATGAAACCAACCCCGGCTGCGCCCGTGCGCTAATGCAAAAGCACGGTGAGCGTTATATCTGGGTTAACCCGCCGGCGATCCCGCTGTCGACTGAAGAGATGGACAGCGTCTTTGCGTTACCGTACAAGCGTGTGCCGCATCCTTCTTATGGCGATGCGCGTATTCCGGCCTACGAGATGATTCGCTTCTCCATAAACATTATGCGCGGCTGTTTCGGCGGCTGTTCTTTCTGCTCGATCACCGAACACGAAGGGCGCATCATCCAGAGCCGCTCCGAAGATTCGATCATTAATGAAATCGAAGCGATTCGCGACACGGTCCCCGGCTTTACCGGCATTATTTCCGATCTTGGCGGCCCAACCGCCAATATGTATATGCTGCGCTGTAAATCGCCGCGCGCTGAGCAGACCTGCCGTCGTCTCTCCTGCGTCTACCCGGATATCTGCCCGCACATGGACACCAACCATGAGCCGACGATTAATCTGTACCGCCGCGCTCGTGACCTGAAAGGCATTAAGAAAATCCTTATCGCATCGGGTGTGCGTTACGACATCGCCGTAGAGGATCCACGCTATATCAAAGAACTGGCGACCCACCACGTCGGTGGCTATCTGAAGATCGCGCCTGAGCATACCGAAGAGGGGCCGCTGTCGAAGATGATGAAGCCGGGCATGGGCAGCTATGACCGCTTTAAAGAATTGTTTGATACCTATTCGAAGCAGGCGGGTAAAGAACAGTACCTGATCCCGTACTTTATTTCCGCTCACCCAGGGACGCGCGATGAAGATATGGTGAACCTGGCACTGTGGCTGAAGCGTCATCGCTTCCGTCTAGACCAGGTACAGAATTTCTACCCGTCGCCGCTGGCGAACTCAACCACTATGTATTACACCGGCAAGAACCCGCTGGGTAAAATCGGCTATAAGAGTGAAGATGTGGTGGTGCCGAAGGGCGACAAACAGCGCCGTCTGCATAAAGCGCTGCTGCGCTATCACGATCCGGCAAACTGGCCGCTGATCCGTCAGGCGCTGGAAGCGATGGGTAAAAAGCATCTGATTGGTTCACGCCGTGACTGCCTGGTGCCGGCGCCGACGCTGGACGAGATGCGTGAAGCGCGTCGCCAGAACCGTCATACCCGTCCGGCGCTGACGAAGCATACGCCGG
The DNA here is from genome assembly GCF_040064495.1 of Klebsiella sp. CN_Kp097. Classification (NCBI taxonomy): domain Bacteria; kingdom Pseudomonadati; phylum Pseudomonadota; class Gammaproteobacteria; order Enterobacterales; family Enterobacteriaceae; genus Klebsiella; species Klebsiella sp. CN_Kp097. The sequence continues at coordinate 273,919 of NZ_JBEAIL010000002.1, forward strand.
TTGCGCATCAGCGCCAGACGCCAGCCGCCTCGGGGGCGAAAAAGCGTATCAAGCCGAAGACGGCGTCCCGCTAAGCCGCTTCCCCGGCGGTTCCGATCGCCGGGGGAAAGCCTGTCACATAAGGAGAGAGAACGATAATGACGCCGGTAATCCTGTCACGACAGCAGCTGGATAGGTTGTGGGAGATAGACCGCAGCGAAATTATCGACACCCTTTATAAGCTCGATGATGGCCAACTCCAGGCGTATCCGCAGTACTATGACGTCCGTGGCTGGGATCCTCACGATCGACAGATTTATACGCCTATTCACGAGGCCTGCTACGATCGCGGCGGTATATTTTTCGCCTTTTTCGAGCAGAATAAAATCATTGCCGCGGCGGCGATGGATACCTTGCCAAGGGGGGAAAAGGGCGATCTGCGCCAACTGTTATTCTTTTATGTGGGCGCGGCGCAGCGCGGCCAGGGATGGGGGCGACGTCTGTTTGACTATGCGCTGCAGCAGCTTCCTGCTCTGGGCGCATCCGGCCTGTATATTTCGTCCATCCCCAACAAAAGCACCGTTGATTTTTATCTCTCACAGGGCTGTCGTTTAATTGATGAGCCCGACCCGGAGCTGTTTGCTCTGGAGCCTGAGGATATTCATTTAATCTATTCGGGCGTTCCGCAGAAATAAAGTCGGGGTCATTTTCGTTGATAAGAGCGAAGCAGTGCTTCGTTTCGCCGATTGCTGGTATCAATTTCCTGATAAATGCTTCTTCCTTCATTGATAACGTCGTCAACCAACCAACGATTATTTTCAGCCACCATATCCAGAGTTAGCGTAGTGCTGTCATTATTCTCTTTAAAAGGACGAAAACGCACTTCAGCTCTGGCATGGCGTGTACTTTCATCAATGATGCGAATGCTTTCAATCCGGAGGTCTTGATAGTCCTGGCAGGCGCAGATAGGGTCGAAATCCAGTATGCCGATGTCCCCGGGAAGTATGAACTGGTCGCTTTTTCGTAGCGCTTTTTTCATCCGTGAAGAGATAATTGATTTCTCACTCATGTCGCTGAAGGCGACAGGGGTCTGGCTATCTTCGGCATAGCCCTGATAGATCTGGCGGATGGTTTGTTCTACTGACCGTTGCGGAATTTGCGCATAAGTAACACAGCTCAACAACAGCAATAATAACGGCCAACACTTTAACATTTTCTGCGAACCTTCTGGCGACGGTAGAACCTGAAAAAATAGTATCAACAGCAGGTTAATATAGGTATGAATGAATTCTGAATATTAATACTGCCGGCTTGCGGCGGCGTAACTAACGCGAGATTATCTAACCATCAGGCATTGCTATTGGCATTGAGAGGAAAGGATGCAAAAGCCGTATTTACTCACATTACTGATCTCGCTTTGCTTATTACAAGGCTGCGTGACCCGCTATCAGTCTCAGCCTGAAGTTAACGGGCAACTGCTGGATAACGCCGGCAACCCGATCGCCGGGGCGCAAATTACGCTAACCGGCAGCGGCGACAGCGCGGATACGCTGTCTGATAGCGATGGGCGATTCAGTTTTAATAAAGCGCATAAATGGGCGTTCTATCTGCCGATTGGCCCTATCGACTGGATGCATCGCGCGGAATTGCATTTTACAACCCTGCATGGGGAATATGCCTATCTGCTTACCTCGCGAATGGGTAATGCCCACGAGTTAGACGGCGCGCAATATCATGTGCGATGCAAAATTCCGGCCGCAGCAATGACGCCGCCGCCGGAAATATGTTATCGGGTGGGAGATTAACCGCCGAACTGATCCGGGTCGGGGCCGAGACGTTTGCCCTGGTCCAGCTTAGCGATTTCACTGAGTTCGTCTTTGTCGAGACGGAAGTCCCAGACGTCAAAGTTTTCCGCAATACGCGATGGCGTGACGGATTTCGGGATCACCACCAGTCCGCTGTCGAGATGCCAGCGAATGACGATTTGCGCTGGCGTTTTGCCGTATTTATCCGCCAGATGGTGAATAATTTTCTGATCGAAGACCCCTTTGCCGCCCTGCGCTAATGGGCTCCAGGATTCGGTCTGGATTTTGTGGGTGGCGTTCCATGCATGCAGTTGACGCTGCTGCATTAACGGGTGCAGCTCAATCTGGTTAATCACCGGAGCGACGCCGGTTTCATCAATCAGCTTTTGCAGATGCGGCACCTGGAAATTACATACCCCAATGCTTTTTGCCAGCCCTTGCTGCTGCAATTCGATCAGCGCCTGCCAGGCTTCGACGTAATGGCCTATCGCTGGCACCGGCCAGTGAATTAAATAGAGATCCACATAGTCCAGTTTCAGCTTGCTCAGGCTCTCTTTTAGCGCTTCATGCGGCCGTTTTTGATCGTCGTTCCACAGTTTGGTAGTGATGAAGAGCTCATCGCGATTGACGCCCGCGCTGCTTAACGCGTTGCCGACGCCAGCCTCATTTTGGTACGCGGCGGCGGTGTCAAAAGAACGATAACCGACTTCCAGCGCCTTATGAATGGCGGAGACGACTTCCTCGTTGCCTGCTTTCCACACGCCGAGACCCAACTGCGGCATCAGGTTGCCGTCGTGTAGTTTTATAACGGTTGGATGTGTCATGCCTTCCTCCTGTTAATGAACTCAGCGTGAAAAATCCGCCGAGGGGTAGCATTAAGTCTGGACGAAATAGCTAAAAACGGTAGTAAAAACACCTCTCCCCGGCGTTTGTTTAACGTAAGGAGAGGTGAATCAGGTGGGGAGAACTTAGCGGGCAGCCTCGTAAATACGGCGGCTGACGTCCAGAGTGATATCCTGATTTTCGCCAAGTTTAGTCATGCCGTGCTCTTCCAGTTTCGCCAGCAGCGCCGGGATGGAGCTACCGTCGAGACCGTAATCGGAAAGGCGAGTCGGCACGCCCATCTGCTCGAAGAAACTCCGGGTTGCGGCGATAGCGGCATCGATACGTTGCTCTTCGGAACCTTCGGTAATATTCCACACGCGCTCGGCGTACTGCAGCAGCTTAGCGCGCTTGGTATCGCGTTTCTCATTCCACAGCGCCGGCAGCACGATAGCCAGCGTCTGCGCGTGATCCAGGCCGTGCATCGCCGTCAGTTCGTGGCCGAGCATATGCGTCGCCCAGTCCTGAGGGACGCCTGCGCCAATGAGGCCGTTCAATGCCTGCGTCGCCGCCCACATAATGTTGGCGCGCACGTTGTAGTTCTCCGGCTCCTGCAGCGCTTTCGGGCCATCTTCCACCAGCGTTAGCAGAATGCCCTCCGCGAAACGGTCCTGAATTTTACCATCAACCGGGTAGGTCACGTACTGCTCAACGGTATGGACGAAAGCGTCAACGACGCCGTTAGCGACCTGGCGTGGCGGCAGGGTGTAGGTATAAACAGGATCGAGGATCGCAAAGACCGGCTGAACGTGTTCGGACATAAACGCGCGTTTATCGCCGGTGGTTTTACGCGAGATAACCGCGCCTTTATTTGATTCGGAACCGGTCGCCGGCAGGGTCAATACTGAGCCCATCGGAATAGCGCGGGTAATCTTGCTGCCGTAGGTTTCCAGAATTTCCCACGGGTCGATATTCGCGTCATAGTGCGCGGCCGCGGCGATAAACTTGGTGCCGTCGAGCACCGAACCGCCGCCAACCGCCAGCAGGAAAGTCACGTTCTCTTCACGAGCGATTTTCACCGCGTTCATCAGCGTTTCGTAAGACGGGTTTGGCTCAATTCCGCCGAACTCCAGCACGTCAAAGCCAGCCAGCGCGCTCAGTACCTGGTCCAGTACGCCGGTTTTCTTCACGCTACCGCCGCCGTAAGTCACCAGCACGCGAGCGCCGGCTGGGATTTGTTCGCGCAGCTCGGCGATGGCGCCTTTGCCGAACAGAATGCGGGTTGGGGTATGTAAATTGAAGTTATTCATGGCTGGTGCCCTCATAAAGATGAAACTCCCGGCAGAAAGGACGACTCTCTACCCGATGGCGGCTATTGTGTTCCTGCGACCGTTTCCTCTCAATGCACATTCCTGCCATTGTCTTGCCCATTTCTCCATTGGGCTGGAGAAAAAGAAGGAAACTACGCACAATAAGCTTGTAGAAAAGTCGTCGGAGAAGCAGCGAAAATGAACCGTGCCGAGATATGCCAGCTATTAACAGATAAAGTTAACAATCTGAAAGATAAGCAAGAAATGCTAAGTGAACTGCTGCCGGATATCCGTCTGCTTTACGGGACGCAGCCGGGCACCCGTACGCCGGTGATGTACCAGCCGGGGATCGTTTTTCTCTTTTCCGGCCATAAAATTGGCTATATCAATGAACGAACTTTCCGTTATGACACCAACGAATATTTATTGTTAACCGTCCCGCTGCCGTTCGAATGCGAAACCTTCGCGACCCCGGAAGTGCCGCTGGCGGGAATGCGGTTGAATGTCGATATTTTGCAGTTGCAGGAGCTGCTGATGGATATCGGCGAAGATGAGCTTTTTCAGCCGTCGGTCGCCTCCAGCGGGATCAACTCGGCGGTGTTATCAGAAGAGATCCTCTGCGCGGCGGAGCGCCTGTTAGACGTGATGGAGCGGCCGCTGGACGCGCGCATTCTCGGCAAACAGATTATCCGCGAGATCCTTTATCACGTCCTGATTGGCCCCTGCGGCGGCGCGCTGCTGGCGCTGGTCAGCCGACAGACGCACTTTAGTCTGATTAGCCGTGTTTTGAAGCGTATTGAAAGCCAGTACACCGAAAACCTTAGCGTTGACCAACTGGCAGCGGAAGCGAATATGAGCGTCTCGGCGTTTCACCATAATTTTAAATCGGTCACCAGCACCTCGCCGCTGCAGTATTTGAAGACCTATCGTCTGCATAAGGCCAGAATGCTGATGATCCATGACGGCATGAAAGCCAGCGCGGCGGCGATGCGCGTCGGCTACGAAAGCGCCTCGCAGTTTAGCCGCGAGTTTAAACGCTATTTCGGTATTACGCCGGGTGAAGATGCCGCGCGTATTCGCACGATGCAGGGGATTTGATAAGGATGCGGCGCCTGTAGCCCCGGTAAACGGTAGCGCTACCGGGGATTTTGAGGCCATCCGGGGCGAGTGAATCAGGCGCTGCAGTATTTCTTCTTGATAACCACAATAACCGTACCAACGAGGCCGGTTACCAGCAGGGCGATCGGCAGCACCATCAGGCAGGTCATGACCTGGTCTTCGTGGTTTTTCACGAACGGGATCATGCTCAGCGCATAGCCAAGACCGGTGACGACACCAACCCACAGCAGGCCGCTCAGCCAGTTAAAGAACTGGAAACGACGATTCGGCAGGCCGGAAATGCCCGCCATGGTTGGCAGCAGAGTGCGGACAAACGCCAAAAAGCGCCCGGCCAGCAGCGCCAGCAGGCCGTGTTTATCAAACATGTTGGTGGCGCGCTGGTGATATTTGTGCGGCAGATGCGACAGCCAGCCTTTCACCATATTGGTATTACCCAGCCAGCGCCCCTGTAAATAGCTCAGCCAGCAGCCGAGGCTGGCGGCGGCGGTTAGGATGGCGAGAGTGGGGACAAAATCCATGACGCCTTTAGCGATTAGCGCGCCGGCGAGCAGCAACAGGCTATCGCCCGGTAAAAACGAAGCCGGCAGCAGCCCGTTTTCCAGAAACAGGGTCGCGAACATGACCAGATATACAAAACCCACAACGTGAGGGTTTGCCAATGCGGCAAAATCATGTTGCCACAGCGCGGCGACAATCTCTTGAATGACAACCATGGACTTTCCTAAGTGGTACCGTTTTTCGACTAGTGTACTCCTGAAGCGGCCCGAGCACCTTGATCTCGGGCGCAACAAAAGCGGCCGCTTTTTTGAAAGCGTCCGCTTTTGTTGCCACTTCCTGTCACTTTACACGATACGCGCGAAGCCTGCCGCTAAATCCGCCAGCAGATCGTCAACATTTTCTAAACCTATGTGCAGTCGAATAAGGGTACCGCTGAAATCCACTTCCGCCTCGGGGCGGATGGCCGCGATATGTTCCGGCTGGTTGGCGAGGATCAGCGATTCGAACCCGCCCCATGAGTAGGCCATGCTGAACAGACTGAAGTTGTCCAGATAGGCTGCCAGCTCGGCGTCGGTGAGGCGCTTATTGAGAACGAAAGAGAACAGGCCGCTGCTGCCGCTGAAGTCGCGCTTCCAGAATTCGTGGCCCTTGCTGCCCGGCAGCGCCGGATGATTGACCCGCGCCACCTGTGGGTGCTGCGCCAGCCATTCGGCGACGCGCAGACTGCTTTCGTGATGTTGGCGCAGGCGGACGCCAAGCGTGCGTAAACCGCGGCTGGTCATATAGGCGGTGTCGGCATCGACCATCTGGCCCATTAGATAGGCGTTTTCACACAGTTGCTCCCAACAGCGGGCGTTGGCCACTGCGGTGCCGATCATTCCGTCGGAGTGGCCAATTAAATATTTCGTTGCCGCCTGGATAGAGATATCGATACCAAAATCGAGCGCTTTAAACAGCACCCCTGCCGCCCAGGTGTTATCGATCATGATAATAGCTTCCGGCGCGACGCGGCGCACGGCGGCGACGATGGCCGGCACATCATGCACTTCCATGGTGATCGAGCCGGGGGATTCGAGGAACACCACTTTGGTATTGGGTTGAATCAGATTGGCGATATCCGCGCCGATGAGCGGATCGAACCAGCCGGTGGTCACCCCGAGCTTTGCGAGGATCTTAGTGCAGAAGTCCTGGCTGGGTTCATAGGCGGTGTTGGTCATTAACACGTGGTCGCCCTGTTCGACGAAGGCCAGAATCGTGTTAGCGACCGCGGCCGCGCCGCAGGGGAAGAGGGCGCAGCCGGCGCCGCCTTCCAGTTCGCACATGGCTTCCTGCAGCGAAAAGTGGGTCAGCGTGCCGCGGCGGCCATAAAACAGCTCGCCTTTGGCGCGGTTACGGGTGGCGTGTTTTTTAGCCTCGACGGTATCGAATACCAGCGATGAGGCGCGCTGGATGACGCTATTCACCGAACCCTGAGTATATTTTTTGCGGCGCCCGGCGTTGACCAGCGCGGTATCAAGATGTTTATCAGCCATGTTCTGCAAACCTGTTTTTATACGTCTGGACGTCTAAACTACCATGAATCCCGGTTTGTGTACCGGGTCGTAAACGATACAGGCAAAAATTTTCCCGAAACCGGCGTCAGCCGCTTTTTTACTGCGTAAGCGCAAAGAAAATAAACGTGATTTGCTGCACAGTGTAAATACTAATGAGAACCACTATCAATTCGATGCCGTTTTGATATTATTATGCTCAGTTTTTGTGATTGATGTCCTGGAGAAACAGTGTGGGTAATAATTTGATGCAGGCGGATCTCTCCGTTTGGGGTATGTATCATCACGCCGATATTGTCGTTAAGGTTGTGATGATTGGCTTGATTCTGGCTTCGGTAGTCACCTGGGCTATCTTCTTCGGCAAGGGCGCCGAAATGTTGTCCAGCAAGCGTCGCCTCAAGCGTGAGCAGCAGCAGCTCAGCGAAGCGCGTTCTCTCGATCAGGCTAACACTATCGCGAATGGATTCCATGCCAAAAGCCTGACCACTCAGCTGATTAACGAAGCCAATAATGAGCTGGAACTGTCGGCAGGCGTGGATGACAACGAAGGCATTAAAGAACGTACCGGTTTCCGCCTTGAGCGTCGTGTGGCGCAGGTTGGCCGCTATATGGGCCGCGGTAACGGTTATCTGGCGACTATCGGCGCTATTTCCCCGTTCGTCGGCCTGTTCGGTACCGTCTGGGGCATCATGAACAGCTTTATCGGTATCGCGCAAACGCAGACGACTAACCTCGCGGTTGTCGCACCGGGTATCGCGGAAGCGCTGCTGGCAACGGCGATTGGTCTGTTTGCCGCGATTCCGGCGGTGGTTATCTATAACGTCTTCGCCCGCATGATTGCCAGTTACAAAGCGTCTCTTGGCGACGTGGCCGCGCAGATTATGCTGCTGCAAAGTCGCGATCTCGACCTGAACGCCAGTGGTTCTCAGCCGCTGCGTCCGGCGCAGAAATTACGGGTAGGTTGATCCGCTATGGCAATGCATTTTAACGAAAACCTCGATGATAACGGCGAAATGCACGACATTAACGTGACGCCATTTATCGACGTCATGTTGGTGCTGTTGATTATCTTCATGGTGGCGGCGCCGCTGGCCACCGTGGACGTCAAAGTCAATCTGCCTGCTTCATCCAGCCAGCCGCAGCCGCGTCCGGAAAAACCGATTTATCTGTCGGTGAAAGCGGACAAATCGATGTTCCTCGGCAACGATCCGGTGACTGAAGAGAGCGTGATTGCCTCGCTGGATGCGCTGACTCAGGGCAAGAAAGACACCACCGTGTTCTTCCGCGCTGACAAAACCGTCGACTACGAGACGATGATGAAAGTGATGGATACGCTGCATCAGGCCGGATATCTGAAGATTGGTCTGGTGGGCGAAGAGACCGTCAAAGCGAAGTGATTTTCCCCAGGATATCTCCCGAAAGGCCAACACTGCGTTGGCCTTTTTTATTTCCCCGGCGCCTGCGCATCGTTTTGATATGAGCCAGCTGCGATATAATGGCGGCCATTTTTACAAACTGACAGGACCTTATGGAACGCTTTCTGGAAAACGCTATTTATGCTTCGCGCTGGCTGCTGGCGCCGGTTTATTTCGGCCTCTCGCTGGGCCTTATCGCGCTATCGATAAAATTTTTTCAGGAGATATTCCACATCCTGCCGCATATCTTCAGCGTCAGCGAGTCGGATCTGATTCTGACGCTGCTTTCGCTGGTCGATATGACGCTGGTGGGCGGGCTGCTGGTGATGGTGATGTTTTCCGGTTATGAAAACTTCGTCTCGACGCTGGATATTAACGAAGGCAAAGAGAAGCTCAACTGGCTTGGCAAAATGGATGCGACATCGCTGAAAAACAAGGTGGCGGCGTCGATTGTGGCTATCTCTTCCATTCACCTGTTGCGGGTGTTTATGGATGCGAAGAACGTGCCGGATAATAAGCTGATGTGGTACGTCATTATCCATCTCACCTTTGTGCTGTCCGCCTTTGTGATGGGCTATCTCGATCGCCTGACCAAGGTAAAGCACTGATGTGACAACTTACCCGGCAGCTTCGCGCCGCCGGGTAAAGGCATTACGCCTGACGTTTGTCTTCGGTCTGCGTGTCGAAATCGCGGGCGTCATGGCGCTCGTGCAACTGCTCGTCGAGCGGGCCATTGGTACGGTTAACCATCCGTCCGCGCTTCACAGCCGGGCGATTGCCCACGTCTTGCGCCCAGCGCAGCACGTTAACGTAGCTGCCGGCATCGAGGAATTCTGCGGCGTTATAGACGTTGCCCAGCACCACGTTGCCGTACCACGGCCAGATCGCCATATCGGCAATGGTGTACTCTTCCCCCGCCACAAAGCGGCCGCGCGCCAGTTGCTTATCCAGCACGTCGAGCTGACGTTTCGCTTCCATGGTAAAGCGGTCGATGGCGTACTCGATTTTTACCGGCGCATAGTTATAGAAGTGGCCAAAGCCGCCGCCGAGGAACGGCGCTGCGCCCTGTAGCCAGAACAGCCAGTTTAGCGTTTCGGTACGCCCGGCCGGGTCTTTCGGCAGGAAGAAACCAAATTTTTCCGCCAGATAGAGCAGGATACTGCCGGATTCAAATACCCGAGTCGGCGGAGTGGTAGAGTGGTCGCTCAGCGCCGGGATCTTCGAGTTCGGGTTAACTTCGACAAAGCCGCTGGAGAACTGGTCGCCTTCGCCGATACGAATCAGCCAGGCGTCATACTCAGCGCCTGCTACACCCAGCGCCAGCAGCTCTTCCAGCATGATCGTCACTTTCTGCCCATTCGGCGTGCCCAGCGAGTAGAGCTGGAGTGGGTGATTACCAACGGGCAGCACTTTCTCATGCGTGGCGCCGGAAACCGGACGGTTGATATTGGCGAACGCGCCGCCGTTATTCTGTTTCCATTCCCATACTTTCGGTGGTTGGTAGTGATTGTCGGACATACTGACCTGCCTCTTTAGTAAGGTGTACAAAAATAGTGAGGTGTACAAAAAGTCTAGCAGCTAATCTCAGGCCATAATCCGCGCGGCCCACACGCTGACGTCATCGCCGCTGCCGAGATCGGGCTGCACCAGGCCGTTGACCATAAACGTCGGCGACACATGAATGCCGTTCTGGCGGGCGTATTTACTGTGCCATTTGATCTCGTTTTGCAGCTCCGGACGGGCAAACGCCGCCGCCAGCGACACGTGGCTGTAGCGTTCAAGGCGTTCGATAATTTGCTGCGGGGTGGTATTCATATTCGGCCCGCTGCAGTGGTCGGTGAATTCAAACTCTTCACGATGATCGGCGACCGCCTGCAGGACTTTGTGCGCCTGCTCTCTGCCGTGCGGCAGGGTGGAGGCGGCCAGCACGCAGCGCACTATCACCCCGGAAAACAGATGCCACGGCTGGGACTGCAGGCGAATCTTAATCGTGACGTTCTCGGCGCCCACTTCATCCAGCAATTCATCGAGTTTATTGAAGGCGCGAACGGAAAACGGACAGGTTGGTTCGAGGAATACTTCAAAAGTCCGCGGTCCGTGTCCCCAGACCAGCGGCTGGGCATTGAGATGCGAAGGTGAGCTCATTGTCGACTCCTGATGTAGTGATGTTTTTTTGTTATGTGTTGGCTAACAATATCACTTCTGCCAATGGACGCCGGGTTATTTTCTATAAGGGCACGTTTAGCGAATCGAATGAGTGGTATCATCATTTCACCTCTGTCTGGTAAGTGCCTGCGGCAGGATAAGAAGAGGGAGTTTTGTTCCGCCAACTGCCCGGGCTGCATTAATTTGAGGTCAGGCTAAATGAGTAAAGGATCGACCAGTATTGACGCCCCTTTCGGCACGCTTTTAGGCTACGCGCCGGGCGGCGTGGCAATTTATTCTTCGAATTACAGTAGCTTAAATCCACAAGATTATCCGGATGACGCCGCTTTCCGCAGCTATATCGGCAATGAGTATATGGGGCATAAATGGCAATGCGTAGAGTTCGCGCGGCGCTTTTTATTCCTCACCTACGGTTTTGTTTTTACCGATGTCGGTATGGCTTATGAAATCTTCTCGCTGCGCTTTCTGCGCGAAGTGGTGAATGACAACATTCTTCCCCTGCAGGCCTTCGCCAACGGCTCGCGCCGTCCGCCGATCGCCGGTTCGCTGCTAATCTGGCAGAAAGGCGGCGAGTTTAAACATACCGGACACGTGGCGGTGATTACGCAACTGGTAGGGAATAAGGTCCGTATCGCCGAGCAGAACGTCATCCACGCGCCGCTGCCGCAGGGGCAGCAGTGGACCCGCGAGCTGACGCTGGAAGTGAAAGACGGCGTCTACACCATCAAAGATACCTTTGCCGATACCGAAATTTTAGGCTGGATGATCCAGACCGCCGATACCGAGCATAGCCTGCCGCAGCCGGTGCTGCCGGGCGAGGAGATGAAAATCAGCGGCGCGCGGCTGCCGAATAAAGGCCAGTTCCGCGGTAACTGGCTCAACGAGAAAGACACGCTGCAAAAGGCCTATGTTGAAGCCAACGGTCATTTCATCAATCAGGATCCTTACCAGTACTTCACCATCAGCGAGAGCGCCGAACAGGAGCTGATTAAAGCGACCAACGAACTGCACCTGATGTATCTGCACGCCACTGATAAGGTGATGAAGGATGACAACCTGCTGGCGCTGTTCGATATTCCGAAAATTCTCTGGCCTCGTCTGCGCCTCTCGTGGCAGCGCCGTCGTCATCATATGATTACCGGGCGCATGGATTTCTGCATGGATGAGCGCGGGCTGAAGGTGTACGAATACAACGCCGACTCTGCCTCTTGCCATACAGAAGGCGGATTGATCCTCGAACAGTGGCTGAAACAGGGCTATCGCGGTACCGGCCATAATCCGGCGGAAAATCTGCTTGAGGAGCTGGCGGGGGCGTGGAAGCACAGCCGCGCGCGGCCGTTCGTGCACATCATGCAGGATAAGGATCTTGAAGAGAACTACCATGCCCAGTTTATTCAGCGTTCGCTAACCGAGGCGGGCTTTGAGAGCAAAATTCTCTTTGGCCTTGATGAGCTGCGCTGGGATGCCGCCGGACAGCTTATCGACGGCGATGGCCGCCTGGTTAACTGCGTGTGGAAGACCTGGGCGTGGGAAACCGCCATCGAGCAGGTGCGGGAAGTCAGCGCCGATGAGTATGCGGCGGTGCCGATTCGTACCGGTCATCCGCAAAATGAGGTGCGCCTGATTGACGTCCTGCTGCGCCCTGAAGTATTGGTATTCGAACCGCTGTGGACGGTTATCCCCGGCAACAAGGCGATTCTGCCGGTGCTGTGGTCGCTGTTCCCGCATCATCGCTATCTGCTGGATACCGATTTTGTGGTCAATGACGAGCTGGCGAAAACCGGTTATGCAGTCAAACCGATCTCCGGGCGCTGCGGTAATAACATCGATCTGATAAGCCCGCACGATGAGGTATTGGATCAGACCAGCGGGCAATTTGTCGATCGCAAAAATATTTACCAGCAGCTGTGGTGTCTGCCGAAGGTTGACGGCAAGTACATCCAGGTGTGCACTTTTACGGTGGGCGGTAACTATGGCGGAACCTGCCTGCGCGGCGATGATTCGCTGGTGGTGAAGAAAGAGAGCGATATTGAGCCGTTAGTCGTGCTAAAAGACGACGAGTAGCGGCCGCAAACCGGGCAGCGGCTAGCATCGCAGCCCGGCACCTGCAAAGCTTCAACGTACAACTAACACAACAACAAGACAGAAAAGGAAAAGCATATGCACGATCGGCGCCTCGCCGCCCGCGCGGGTGAACTTAAGCCCTCCGCCGTCCGCGAACTTCTCAAACACAGTAAACTGCCCGGCGTTATTTCGCTTGGCGGTGGTATTCCGGCTCCGGAACTGTTTGATACCGAAGGTCTCAACCTCGCGGTGCAAAAGGTGATGAGCGAACGTTTTAATGATGCGTTCCAGTACGGCCTTACCGAAGGTTATCCGCCGCTGCGTCAGGCGGTGAGCGAAATCTGCCAGTCGCGCGGCGTGGCCTGCTCGGCAAGCCAGGTGTACATCACCTCCGGCTCGCAGCAATCGCTGGATATTGTCGCCCGCACGCTGCTCGATCCGGGCGATGCGGTCGTCGTTGAACGCCCGACCTACCTTGCCGCGCTGCAGGTATTCCAGCTGGCGCAGGCGAATATCCTGAGCGTCGATACCGATGATAACGGGATGCTGGTTGAACAACTGGCCGATCTGCTGGAGACCACTAAGGTTAAAGCGGTCTATCTGGTGCCGACGTTTGGCAACCCTGGCGGTAAAACCCTCAGCGACGATCGTCGCCAACGGCTGGTAGCCTTAGCGAAGCAACATGATTTTGTGATCATCGAAGACGATCCCTACGGCGAAATCAGCTTCACCGATAAAGTGCGTCGTCCGCTGTATCAACATGCGATCGAACAAGGCTGTGAAGATCGGGTGGTGTACACCTCCACGTTCTCCAAGATCCTCGCGCCGGGAATGCGTATTGGCTGGATCGTGATGCCGGAATGGCTGGCGCACCAGGCGGTGATCGTGAAGCAGGCGGCGGATCTGCATACCAATATGCTCTCTCAGGTCATCACCGCTGAGTATCTGGGAATGAATCGCCTGAACGATCAGATCGCCCTGATCCGCGAAGACTACCGTAAGAAGTGCGTGGCGCTGGCTGATGCGCTGGAAAGCCGTCTTGGCGAGCATCTTGAGTTTAGCCGCCCGGAAGGGGGAATGTTCCTGTGGGCCCGTTTCCGCTATCCGTTCGATACCATGGCGTGGCTGAAAAAGACGCTGGAAAACGGCGTGGTTTACGTACCTGGTGAAGCGTTCTACAACGATAATCCGGATACCCGCACCCTGCGTCTTTCCTATTCGACGGTTTCTGAAGCCGGTCTGCTGACCGCCGTCGAACGTCTGGCGAAATCGCTGTAATCTTTTGTCTCCGCACCGATGACCGGTGCGGAGAGCTTTAAATCGGGGGAGGGGTTACTCCTGCTCGGCGATGCGATCGTCAAGCCAGATAAGCATCAGGGAAGAGAGAAAAGCGACAGCAATAGTGCCAATAAACAACAACATAAAAATTTCCTCAGGGGTTTTATTATTTTTCTAATGTAACCGGTGAGTGGCTATTTTTGTTTGCAATGGTGATTTTAGTGTCACGCTGAGCCGTTGCAAGGGTAAAAAAATCATCAGCGTCAACATCGAAATTCAGGACGATTTCCCGGTATTTTCTGGCGTTAACGAGTTCTTTAGCTTCTTTCATACTACTGGCGATAATAGTAGGCATCAGTTTCATCTCAGTTTGAAAACTAGCAGGCAAAATAAAAGCTTGTTCGTATCAGATCAACATTTTTTTGCTACTTTACACATCACCAGAAAGTCTGTCTTTGCGCAATCGTAACCAGAGTGGGAGCGTATGCAGAAGCGGAGGCCAGATGACCCCGCTCACCGTCTTAAAGCTGATACTGCCAGGAGAACAGGAAGCGCTTTTCGGCTTCATCGAGATAGGTGTTGTTATCCTGCACGTAGGTCATAAATTTCACCGCGTTATGCTCGGTCAGGTTATATCCCACGCCGACCCCGGCGAAATAACCTTTATAGTTATCGCCATCGTCGTTTTTCGAGCCATACGACCCCCCGGCGAAGCCCAACAGGCGCAAATCGGCGCTCAGTGGTTTCAGGACAAATGCGCCGAGATAGCCGCTGCTGCCGGAGATATTCGTCGATTCAAAACCGTTTTCCGGCGACGGCATGCCGTTAAAACCCGACTGCGAACAGGCGCTATGTTGATCCTTATTACAGGCCATATGGTCGCCGGTATTATAGGTATAACCGGCCATCGGGAATATTTGGAAGCCTGCTGGTTCAAAGCCAAAATAACTGAGCGGCAGGAACGTGCCGATAGAATAGTTGGTTTGTGAGGAGTCATCGGGATAAACATTTTTCCCAAAGTTAAAGTTAAAAATACCAATCGGAAATAGCCATGAACCGCCGACGCGCCATTCCGTGGCGTCGCTATTAATACGCACATTGAGTTTCCGCGCTTCGTCAAAGGCCAGCGAGCCGGAAAATGCGAGATTGCTGTCATCCAGATCGTAGTTATCTGACCACGTCATGCCGAATTTGGTGGTCACTTTAGTCGGGTCATCCGCCGATTTCTCGGCGTTGGTTTTAACTTCCCCCGTCTGGGCAAAGAGCGCGCCTGGCAGCAGACCGATACACAGCGCACATACCGGGAGATATTTAATAAGCATAAAAAATTCACAATTAAAAAATAAAATACAACCAACTACTGTACACGACGATATTCATCGCTAATATCACCGATATATTTAATTTTGCATTTGCCTGTAAGACGTTTTAATTATTTACGCTATTCCCGTCATACTTCAAGTTGCATGTGCGTTGGCAATAACTCGGCCCATCCTTGGGCCTCGCCCTTACGGGCGCTGTAAACAGCGTTCAAATTCGTTCCTGACGAATTTGTCCTCGCTCACCCCAGTCACTTACTGGAGTAAGCTCCTGGGGATTCCCTGCGTCGCCGCCTTCCTGCAACTCGAATTATTTAGGGTATATAAAAAATTAACCCGCGCGCGGCGGGTTAATAATGTAAACGATATTAAATAATGCTTATAGCAGGCCAATCTCTTTCGCGGTGCGGTCCACGGCGCGTTTGGTTTTTTCAACCAGTTCATCGAGTTCGTTATGTCCGGCTATCAGCGCCGGCGCCATGATCATGCGCCCCAGCGTTGAGCGGATGATCACGCCTTCCTCAAAGCCGATGGTGCGACAGCGCCAGGCCAGTTCGTTCTCGTTGGCAAAGCGTTTGCGAGTGGCTTTATCTTCAGCAAACTGCAGGGCGGCCACCAGCCCGGCTCCCTGCACCTCGCCAATAAGCGGATGGTTTTCGAACACCTCGCGCAGCGTTTTTTGCAGATAGGGGCCGCTATCGGTGCGAACCCGGGTGACGTGGTTTTCATCGCGCAAGGCTTTCAGGTTGGCAATCGCCACCGCGGCCGCCACCGGGTGGCCGGAATAGGTCAGGCCGTGTGGGAAAACGCCGCCTTTTTCCACCAGCACGTCGGCCATGCGCTTGCTCAGCACCAGCCCGCCCATCGGTACGTAACCGGAGGTTAGCCCCTTGGCAATCGATAGCGTATCCGGTTCAAAACCAAAGTACTGATGCGCAAACCATTCACCGGTACGGCCAAAGCCGCCAATCACCTCATCGGCGCACAGCAGCACGTCATATTGCCGGCAAATACGTTGGATCTCCGGCCAGTAGCTTTCCGGCGGGAAGATCATACCGCCGGCGCCCTGGAACGGCTCGGCGATAAAGCCGGCGACGTTTTCCGCGCCCAGCTCAAGGATTTTCTCTTCCAGTTGGCGGGCGCAGCGCAGGCCGAACTCCTGCGGCGTCAGGTCGCCGCCGTGCATAAACCAGTAGGGTTCATCGATATGGGCCACGTCCGGTATCACCCCGCCCATTTCATGCATGAACTTCATGCCGCCGAGCCCGCTTGCCGCCAGCGTGGAGCCGTGATAGCCGTTCCAGCGGCCAATCATCACCTTTTTCTCCGGCTTACCGAGGATCTGCCAGTAACGGCGAACGGTGCGAATCAGCACTTCATTCGATTCCGAACCGGAGTTGGTGTAGATAGCGTGGCTGTAGTGCGGCGGCAGTAGGCTGAACAGTAGCTCGGAAAGCTCGATAACCGCCGGGTGGGTCGTGTGGAAGAACATATTGTAATAGGGCAGTTTGGCAAACTGCGCCGCGGCGGCGTCCGCCAGATCCTGGCGGCTGTAGCCCAACTGGGTACACCACAGGCCGGACATTCCATCGAGGTATTTATTGCCGTCGTTGTCCCACAGGTATAGTCCTTCGCCGCGTACCATGACGCGCGCCCCTTCGGCGTTCAGCGCTTTTTGATCCAGGAAGGCGTGAATATGGTGAGCCGCATCTGAATGTTGGTAATCGGACGTCGAACGGTTCTGATTGCTTGGATTAGTCATTTCGTCTCTCCTGTCTGCTGAAACTGAAACCAGGTGGTTTTGAGGCTGGTGAATTTATCAAAGGCGTGCAGCGACAGATCGCGGCCAAAGCCCGACTGTTTGTTGCCGCCAAAGGGAACGGTGACGTCCAGCGCATCGACGGTATTTACCGAGATCGTTCCGGCGGTCAGCTGCGCGGCGACGCGATGGGCGCGGTGCAGATTGTCGGTCCACAGCGAGGCGGCCAGCGCATAGATATGGTTATTCGCCAGATGGACCGCCTCCTGCTCGCTATCGAAGGCGCAAACTGCCAGCACCGGACCAAAGATTTCCTCTTTCCACAGCGCCATCTCTTCGTTCACGTCGGTCAGTAGCGTCGGCTGAACATAGTTGGCGACGCCGTCTATTTCCACCGTACGGCCGCCGGTAAGCAGCGTTGCTCCCTCGTCTTGCGCGCGGCGGATAGCCGCCATCACTTTTTCGGCATGGGCGGCGCTGACCATGGCCCCCATGCGGCTTTGCGGTTCGAGCGGATGCGCCGGAGCCCAGGCCTGCATTTTTTCCTGTAGTTTGGCAATGAAGGCCGCGTAAATCGGGCGCTCAACCAACAGGCGGGAGTTTGCCGAGCAGACTTCGCCCTGATTAAAACAGATGCCGAAGGCTGCTTTTTCAGCGGCCAGGTCGAGATCCTGGCAGTCGGCGAAGATGATATTGGCGCTCTTGCCGCCGCACTCCAGCCATACCTGTTTCAGGTTGGACTGGGCCGAATAGGCCATAAAGGCTTTGCCGACGGCGGTTGAGCCGGTGAAGGCGATGACATCGATATCGTGATGCAGTCCCAGCGCGCTTCCGGTTTCGGTTCCCAGCCCGGTCACCACGTTAAGCACGCCTGGCGGAATACCGGCCTCCAGCGCCAGTTCGCCCAGACGCAGGGCGCTAAACGGCGAGTTTTCCGAGGGCTTGAGGATTACGCTATTGCCGGCGGCCAGCGCCGGACCCAACTTCCAGGAGGCGAGGTCCAGCGGGAAATTCCACGGCACGATGGCGGCAACCACGCCGATGGGCTGGCGGGTAATAGTCGCCAGCGCGCCGGGCCTGGCGGGAGCCACTTCATCGTAGAGTTTATCTACGCTTTCGGCATACCAGCTGAGGATGTGCGCGGCGCCGGGGACATCAATGTTCAGCGCATCGTTGACCGGTTTCCCCATGCTGACGCTCTCCAGCAGCGCCAGCTCTTCGCGATGCTGAAGGATCAGCGCCGAGAGGCGCAGCAGCGCGCGTTTACGCTCCTGCGGCGCCAGCCCCGACCAGACGCCGGAAGTAAACGCGCGGCGCGCGGAGGCGACGGCAATATCGATATCTTCCGTCTGCAGCGAGGTGACTTCCGCCAGCAGCGTATTGCTGGCTGGGTTAATGGCGGGACAGGTTTTACGGCTTTTCGCGACGTACGGTTGACCATCGATAATGGCGTGGCTGATAAAGCGCTGCTCCTGCAGCTTGCGCTGCCAAAAGTTTCTATCAGACATGAACCTTCTCCTTCGCATGTTGCGTAATTGTTATTTATTTGTTTCTTTGAGTTCATGATGCAGTAGGCCAATGCGGCGAGAAAGGACTAAAAATCTAGGCAACCTCTATAAAAATCGTTGTTAGCCAGGATTGGCTATTTTCTGTGATCCAGGGCGGGAGGTTGTGCGTTGTGATGGCGTTCAAAAATCGGGGAGGTACAATTTTTCAATAGGCTGTAATGCAAAGAGTTTTTATTTGCGGTCAGTTTTCTACAACCCCGGAGCCTGCGTGCTTTTGGCGATATTAAATATTCTCAAATTAAGGTATTGAGAATATAAATACTAATTAAGGAGAAATGAATAACGGTGAAACGATCGAGTTCATCAGCCTGTTTTCATTAGCGGCAGCACGATTAATACGTTGTAATATAAGGTAGTTATATGCCTTGTTTTTTCTCATCCTGCTTATACTGGCCGAAGTACTATCCTCCGGCGCTCGCAATTTTTTCGCCAGGTATCTGTTAATTTTCTGTAAAAATCTGATCGCTGTCGGATTGTTGATCTTTTTCACGGCAGAGGGTTGCAGGCCAAGGTGTTCATCGTTTAAAGCTAACCAGCCTGCCTCCTTGATGATAAAAAAATAAGGTATCACATGCCCCATTTCACCCTGAAACAGCTCAAATACTTTGTTGCCGTCGTCGAGGCGGAAAGTATTGCTGAAGCCTCACGCCAGCTGCATATCGCGCAGCCGTCAATTTCCATCGCCGTGAAGACGCTGGAAGATATGTTTGAGCAGCAGTTTTTTATTCGCCACCACGCCCAGGGGGTATCAATGACCCCGAGCGGGCAGCGTTTTTATGAAAAAGCCAAAGAACTGCTGCGGCTCTCTTATCAATTTGAACAAAACTCGAAAGCCGATAATGAGCTGGTCTCCGGAATTATTTCCATCGGTTGTTTTGAGACCGCCGCGCCGCTGTATATGCCGTCGTTGATGGCCGGGTTTAAGAAAATTTATCCCGAAATCACCATTAAAATTTACGACGGCGAGCAGCACGAGATTGCTCACGGTCTGCACCGCGGGCGTTTTGACCTGGCTTTTCTCTACGACCTCGAACTGGATACCTCGATTTATACCGAGAGCCTCAACGCGCCGCAGAAACCCTATGCGTTGCTACCGGCGGACCACCCACTGGCCCAGCGGCACGCCGTACGGCTGTCCGAGCTGAGCAATCTGCCAATGATCCTGTTGGATGTGGTGCCAAGCAAAAACTACTTCATCAGCATTTTCAAAGATAAGGGCTACAACCCGCAGGTGGCCTACAGTTCGCCTTCGATTGAGATGGTGCGCTGCATGGTCGGCCAGGGGCTGGGCTTCTCGGTGCTGGTGACGCGTCCGGTGAATGACATGACCTATGACGGCCAGCAGGTACGCTGTGTGGAAATCCAGGATGAGATGGCGAATTCGGCGCTGGTAATGGCGCACCTGCGCAGTAGTGAACCGACTAAACCCACCAAACTGTTTATGGAATATTGCCGCAATGCGGTGTTGAGCCCGCCGCAGCAAGAAGTGAAAGTCGCCTGAATGAGTAAATTTACCCGCGATTAGCGCGGGTAAACATATTCATAAGGTATATTCTGCATTTTATTGCCTATAAAAAAACGAGGCTCTGACGATATTTTCATGAGCCTCGAAAGTCATGGTTATTTTCCTTTCAAAATCTCGTGCCTGAAAAATAAATACTGCGTATTCGCATGGCGGGAATGGCCTGAAGGCAGGGGGAGACCGCTGCATCATTATTTTATTCTCAGGTACTAAATTTATAATAATTTACCTGTGTATAACGGTTTATTAACCTCGGTCATGAGCAGAACATCATCCGAAGGACATATTTATGACCGTAGAAAAAATACAAATCGAGACGCTGGTTGTTGGCGGGGGGCAGGCCGGTATCGCCATGAGCGAGCACCTGAGCAAACAGGGTATTTCGCATCTGGTCGTGGAAAAGAATCGCATTGCCGAAGCATGGCGTACCGGCCGCTGGGATTCGCTGGTGGCGAACGGCCCGGCGTGGCATGACCGTTTTCCGGGCATGGAGTTTAAAGGCGGCGACCCCGATGCCTTTATTGCCAAGGATGATGTTGCGCAATA
Source organism: Klebsiella sp. CN_Kp097 (assembly GCF_040064495.1). Classification (NCBI taxonomy): domain Bacteria; kingdom Pseudomonadati; phylum Pseudomonadota; class Gammaproteobacteria; order Enterobacterales; family Enterobacteriaceae; genus Klebsiella; species Klebsiella sp. CN_Kp097. The sequence goes on from NZ_JBEAIL010000002.1 coordinate 294,639, forward strand.
CTTTGTTGATTATGTGCGCGAATTTAATCTCCCGGTGCGTACCGGCGTGGAAGTCAAAAGCGCGGTGCGTAACCACGGGCGTCCGGGGTTTACCATTGAAACTACCGACGGCGTGATTGAAGCGCTGAATATTGTCGCGGCGACCGGGCCGTTCCAGAAGCCGGTTATTCCGCCGATCGCCCCGCGCGACAGCGCCATCCATCAAATTCATTCGGCGAAATATTACAACCCGCAGCAACTGCCGGAAGGCGCGGTGCTGGTGGTGGGCGCGGGCTCGTCCGGCGTGCAAATCGCCGATGAACTGCAGCGCGCGGGCCGCAAGGTTTATCTGTCGGTCGGCGCCCATGACCGCCCGCCGCGCGCCTATCGTAACCGGGATTTCTGCTGGTGGCTGGGGGTATTAGGCCTGTGGGATGCCCCGGCCAGCGAACCCGGTAAAGAGCACGTTACCATCGCGGTTAGCGGCGCGCACGGCGGCCACACGGTTGATTTCCGTGAGCTGGCGCATCGCGGTATCACGCTGGTTGGTCTCACCGAATCCTTCGCTGGGGGCACCGTCTCCTTTAAAAATAATCTCGTCGAAAATATTCGCCTCGGCGATGAAAACTACCTGGCGCTGCTGGATGCCGCCGATGCTTACATCGCCGCCAATGGCCTGGATTTACCGGAAGAGCCCGCCGCACGGCAATTCTTAGCGGACCCGGACTGCATGACGTCGCCGATCCTGTCGCTCGATCTGGCGCAGGCGGGGATTAACACCATTATCTGGGCCACCGGCTATGCGGTGGACTACAGCTGGCTCAACGTCAACGCTTTCAATGAACAGGGCCGTCCTCAGCATCAGCGCGGCGTCTCCAGCGAACCGGGTGTCTACTTCCTTGGCCTGCCGTGGTTATCGCGCCGGGGATCAACCTTTATCTGGGGCGTCTGGCACGACGCGAAGCATATCGCCGACCATATCGCTACCCGCCGTAAATATAGCCAGTATAAAGACGCCAGCCAGCGTTAATCATGACTTACTGAACAGGATAACCATTATGCCGACCCATACTCGTATTCGGATGTTCAATACCAAAGAGACTTACCCTAATCAGACGCTGGACAATGACTTATGTCAGGCGGTGCGCGCAGGTAATACCGTCTACGTTCGCGGCCAGGTAGGGACGGATTTTGCCGGCAATCTGGTGGGCCTTGGCGACCCTAGAGCGCAGGCGGAACAGGCGATGAAAAACGTCAAACAGCTTCTGGAAGAGGCGGGGAGCGATCTGTCGCATATCGTCAAAACCACCACCTATATTATCGATCCGCGCTATCGCGAACCGGTCTATCAGGAGGTAGGAAAATGGCTAAAAGGCGTGTTCCCGATCTCCACCGGACTGGTGATTTCCGCGCTGGCGCAGCCGCAGTGGTTAATGGAAATTGATGTAATCGCCGTCATCCCTGATGACGCGGCGAAATAAGGAGGCAGAATGACATTTTCGATTGCCGCACGCTGCCCGGAAAGCGGGCAGTTTGGTATCGCGATCAGCTCTTCAAGCATTGCCGTCGGCGCCCGCTGCCCGTGGCTGCAGGCGGGGGTAGGAGCGGTATCGAGCCAAAATATTACCTTACCGGCGCTGGGGCAACTCACTCTGGCGCAGATGGAGCAGGGGCTGACGGCGGAGAAAGCGATGCGTCGGGCGCTGGCGGAAGACGACTTTAGCCGCTATCGGCAGATTATCGCCATCGACGCCAGCGGCCAGACCGCGTGGTTCAGCGGCGATAAAACGCTGGGGACCTGGCATGTTGTGCAGGGCGATAACTGTATCGCCGGCGGTAATATGCTGGCATCTGAGGCTGTTATTGCCGCGATGGCGGCAACGTTTTCGCAAACCGAAGGCGAGCTGGCGACGCGGCTGGTTGCCGCGCTGCAGGCCGGTGTAGCAGAGGGCGGCGAGGCCGGGCCGGTCCATTCGGCGGCGGTGAAAGTGGTAGATGATTACTCCTGGCCGCTGGTGGATCTGCGCGTCGACTGGAATGAAACGGACCCGATTGGCGAGCTGGCGGCGCTGTGGCAGGCCTATGAACCGCAAATGCAGGCTTACGTGACGCGCGCGCTCGACCCGCGGGAGGCTCCCAGTTACGGAGTACCCGGCGATGAATAGTCGATTACAGGATATTCTGGCGCGGCTGCTGGCGTTTGACACCACCAGCCGCGAATCGAACCTGGCGATGATCGACGATATTGCCGATTATCTCCACGGCTTCGCAATCGAAACGCAGCGTTTTTATGATGCGGAAGGGCGAAAAGCTAATCTCTATGCACGACTGGGCCCTGCGGGGCCCGGCGGCGTTATGCTCTCCGGCCACACCGACGTGGTGCCGGTTGACGGCCAGCCATGGACGGTTCCCCCTTTTGCCCTCACGCAACGCGATGGCCGCTGCTACGGCCGCGGTAGCGCCGATATGAAAGGCTTCCTCGCCTGCGTACTGGCCGCCATTCCTGATTTTCTCGCCCAACCGCTACGCATGCCGCTGCACCTGGCTTTTTCCTACGATGAAGAGGTGGGATGTCTTGGCGTACGCAGCCTGGTCGCCCATCTGCAGGCGTCGGCAGAGAAACCGGCGATGTGCATCATCGGCGAGCCGACGGAGATGCGCCCGGTCTATGGTCACAAGGGGAAGCTGGCGATGCGCTGCGATGTTCACGGCCACGCTTGCCACTCCGCTTACGCGCCTGATGGCGTGAATGCGATTGCCTGGGCGGCAAAACTGATTGGCCGCCTGGACGAGCTGGGCGAGCAGCTGGCGCTTCGCCAGGATACGCGTTTTGATCCGCCTTTCAGCACCCTGCAGGTGGGGGTGATTAAGGGCGGCGCGGCGTTGAATATTGTACCTCAGCACTGTCAGTTCGATTTTGAAATTCGCCATTTACCGGATGTTTCGCTCGATGACACCCTGTCCTCGCTGCAGGCGTATGCCGAAGGCGAACTGCTGCCAAAAATGCGCGCGACGGCGGCGGAAGCGGCTATTACCTTTCAACCGCTCAGCCAGTATCCCGGCCTGTTGAGCGACCCGCAGTCGGCGTTCGCCGGCTGGTTGGCGCAGTGGGCCGAATGCGGGGATTTTTCAACGGTCGCTTTTGGCACCGAAGGCGGATTGTTTGATGAGGCCGGCGTGGCCACGCTTGTTTGTGGTCCGGGGAGCATGGAGCAGGGGCATAAGGCGGATGAATTTGTTAGCGAGGCGCAGTTGGAAAAGTGCGCGCAGATGTTGAAAAACCTCTGCCGCTGGATGTCAGCTTAAATGCCGACGCGCCGCAATGGCGGCGCGCTTTCTTGTAGTCCTTAAACCTTCTCTTTTGCAAAAGCCATGCTTTTAACACTCTTCGCTTTCGAGAAATAATAATAGACCGGTGAGACCACCAATAAACCTATAATCCAGGAGAGATCCGCGCCGCCGAAGGTGAGGGCGATTGGCCCGGTATAAATTGAGGTCGACATAAACGGTACTTCGACCAGAATACCGAGGATATAGCAGGATATTGCCGTTGCATTAAAGTAGCCGTAAATACCGCCATCGCGTTTAAAGAAAGACTCAACGTGATATTCGCCATGGGCCACTAAATAATAATCGACCAGATTAATCGCCGTCCACGGCACCAGCACATACAGCAGCACGGTAATAAAGTTAGTGTAGATTAACAGGAAATTTTCCTGGCCATAGATGGCGAGGAATATCTCCAGCAGCATGGTCAAAATAGCGGTGATAATGCGTGCCCGCGCCATCGGCGACCAGCCGTCGATAAAGGTCTGGCCGAGCGTCAGGGTACAGAGTACGCCGCAGTACAGCATCATCGAGTTGGTGGCGGCGATCCCCAGCGCCAGCACGATAATCACTATCGCCCCCATGCTGCCGGTCAGATCCATAATCCCTTGAATAATATCGTCATTACCGATACAAATCGCCACCAGTACCCCGAGCACCATCGGCAAATAGGAGCCGAGAATGCAGCCAAAATAGCTGGCGTAAAAGACGCTTTTATCGTTGGTGCTGTAGGGCATATAGCGGGAATAATCAGAGACATAGGGCGCATAGGCCAGTTGCCAGAGCGCGGCGATAGACACGGCGCCGAGAAAACCGACGATGTTGAAGCCGCCGCGGTCGGCAAAATCGCCCGGCAGGCCATGGATGAAGACTATCCACACGAAGGTTGCCGCCAGTACGATACCGGAAATCCACGACATGATCCGCGCGTAGGAGTGGATGATCTTATAGCCAAAGATGGTGGCGAACAGGCTTAGCGCACCAACCACGATAATCCCAATGTCCGAGTTCATCGGCTGATAAATCGCGTGCATCGACTGCCCGCCGAGCACCAGACTGGAGGCGGTAAAGCCGATATACATCAGTACGACAATCGAGACCACCAGCACGGAGCCATAGGATCCGAACTGGCCCTTGGTCTGGACCATTTGCGGCACCCCGAGTTTTGGCCCCTGCGCCGAATGCAGCGCCATAAAGAGCCCGCCGACCAGGCTGCCGATAAATAGCGCAATCACTGACCATAAAAAGGAAAGATGAAAAATCGTCACCGACATCGCGCCGGTGATGACCGTTAACAACATAATGTTGGAGCCAAACCAAATGGTAAAGAGATCGCCTGGTTTGCCGTGACGCATATTTAAGGGGATAGGTCTGATGGTATTACTTTCAAGATTCTCGACATTAACAGATTGATGTTTTGTCATGGTGCTCTCTCATTATTTTGGTCTTCATCAGCGTAAGAGTGATATTTCAATGAGGAGTACAGCTAATCTACTCATCACAACATTTCATTCACCATTTTTACAACTCTGTATCATTTGCGAAATGACAAAAAATATCGGTGCTGGATATAAAAAAACTGCTTTACCCGGCGCTGGAAAAACGCCGCATTTGTGCGTTGCGCGTTTTTTAGAGCTTTATGCTTCGTGCTTAATTTTTTACTGGCAAACCCGCTGATGGTTTTTTATCGGGCAGATAAAACTCTGCCATATTGCGAGGGGATTAGAATGATGAACCATAGAGAGAAATAACAATTCCCTGTTTTTATTGCGGTCTAATGAGATAGATGTTTGACCCCATAAAATAATGGGGAAATAAAATAATTAGCTGATACATCATGACATTAGAATTGTCGTATTGAGTAACCTAAAGTCACACAGATAATGGGGATAAGGGCGTTATGCGAGGCGCTTCACAATAACCAACAGATAATCAATATAAGGGCAGGAATGCGACATCCTGCCCGAAAATAATTAATAACCGACTTTATAAACCCGTCCGCTTTGGATCCCTTCGACGCTGCGGCGGTAGGCCTGCGCCACCGCTGCGGCCGGTACGCTGGAGAAACCGGGGAAAAAGCCGTCATAGGCTTCGACGGATTCACTGAGCACGGTGGGGCTTATCAGGTTAATGCGGATCCCGCGCGGTAATTCGCAGGCGGCAGCGCGAACGAAGCCAGCCAGTCCGGCGTTAACGGTGGTGGCATTCACCCCTTGAGCGATGGGTTCATCGGCGACGATGCCGCTGATCAGGGTGATGGAACCGCCATCGTTAAGATAATGCTGGCCGGTGAGGGCGAGGCGAATCTGCCCCAACAATTTATCCTGCAGTCCCTGGTCAAAATCGCGGTCGGTCATCGTGCTTAGCGGGCCAAAGTATAAGCTGCCGGCTGCTGAGACAATGGCATCGACCGGGCCAATTTTCTCGAACAGCGCCTGCACACTGTGCTGCGAGGTGATATCAACCTGCTCGTCGCCGTGGGTCCGGCCAACGCGGATAACCTCATGCTGGCGGCTCAGTTCTTCCGCAACCGCGCGGCCAACGGTACCGCTGGCGCCAATAACGATAATTTTCATCGCAAACTCCTCAGTGAAGTGAGCCTCTATTCTTTAATTAATCGATTGTCGGATAAACTAGCTAAAAGTTAGATGATTGCTAACCAGGGGTTTGTAATATGGACAAGCTGCGTGGAATGGAGACGTTTGTCGCGGTGGTGGAGTGCGGCAGTTTTACCGGCGCGGCGGCGCGTCTTGAGATGTCGGCGGTGATGGTCGGCAAATATATCGCCTTACTTGAAGGCCAGCTCGGCACCCGCCTGCTGGAGCGAAATACCCGCCGGCAAAGCCTGACCGATGCCGGGCGAGTCTATTTTGACGAGGCGCGGCGTGTGCTCGAGCAGGTGGCGAATGCCGAGCGTTCGGTTGAAAGGCTACGGCTGGCCCCTGCCGGTACGCTACGGGTGAGCGCGCCGGTTTCTTTCGGCGCCAGCATTATCGCGCCGCTGACCGCCTCCTTTCTGCAGGCCTGGCCAGAGGTACGCGTCGAGCTTGATTTGACGAACCGCATGGTGGACCTGGTGGATGAGGGAATCGATCTGGCGATTCGCATCGGCGATATCCAGCGTACCGACCTGGTGGCGAAGTATCTCGCCCCTTATCGCATGGCGATCTGCGCGGCGCCGGATTATCTGGCGCGCCACGGCACGCCGCAGACGCCCGCTGATTTAGCCGGGCATCAGTGTCTTTCGCATACGGTGTGGACTGCGCGCAACGAGTGGCGGCTACCGGGCACTGCGGAAGAGGTACGCTGGAAGCGCGATGCGGTGCTGCGCTGCAATGATGGCTACGCGCTGCGTATGGCGGCGGTGGCCGGCGCCGGGCTGTTATTGCAACCGGAAGTGCTGCTGGCGGAAGACTTAGCCAATGGCCGACTGGTGCGTATTTTACAAAATTACACCCCGGAACCGAGGCCGATACACCTGCTGTGGCGCCAGGATCTGCGCCCGTTACCGAAACTTACCCGCTTCGTCGAACATTTGTTAAAGGAAGTGAACGGTATTTATAAGCTATGATTATCGTGTCTGATGAAAGCATTCATCGTGAAACAGTAATGGAGGTATGGATAGATGGGATTATTAAGTTTTGTGAAAGAAGCGGGCGAGAAGATCTGGGATGCCGTCTCCGGCTCCAGCAAGGAAGATCAGGCTGACAAGCTGAAAAAACATATTGATAGTCTTAACCTGCCTGGTGCCGAAAAGGTCAATATTGCCGTAGCGGACGATGGTACCGCGACGGTAACGGGCGACGTCGGTTCACAGGAAGATAAGGAAAAAATTCTGGTCGCGGTAGGTAACGTAACCGGGATTGGCCAGGTCAACGATAGCGTTACTGTGACGCAGAGCGGAGCGGAAAGTCGTTACTATACGGTTAAATCCGGTGATACCCTCAGCGCCATCTCGAAAGCGATGTATGGCTCCGCCAATGACTATCAGCGTATTTTTGAAGCCAATAAACCGATGCTGAAGCATCCCGATAAGATCTATCCGGGGCAGGTACTGATTATCCCGGCGAAGTAAGCCGTGAATCAGGGATCAATAGCAACGTTTTGATGGAGACTGTAATGGGATTATTAGATCAAATCGGCGGCGTGCTTGGCGGGCAGGCTGGCAAAGCTGAACAACTTCAGGCGATCATGACCTGGATTGAACAGCAGGGCGGTATTCAGGGAATCCTGGAAAAATTCCGCAGCGGCGGCTTAGGTGAAATCGTCGAGTCGTGGCTTAGTCAGCAGAGTAATATGTCGGTGAACAGCGATCAGATTACCTCGGTGTTCGGCTCGCCTGCGCTGCAGGATCTCGGCGCCAAACTGGGCGTTGATTCGCAAACCGCCTCATCGCTGATTGCGGAATACCTGCCAAAAATCGTCGATGGCCTGTCGCCGCAGGGCGAAGCGCCGGCCCAGGGCGACCTGGTCTCCGCAGGGCTTAATCTACTGAAAGGTAAGTTATTTAGTTAAACGCTTGCCGTTTGAGTTTTAACTTATCACATAATACGGGCCTGAATAACGGCCCGTATTTTATTATCCGCCATAAATTCACCGCCTCGCGATTATTTATTCTGTATTACTAATTGACAACTTACCGCTGCGTTGAAAATATCATTATTTAATCTTACCGGAACGGTTATGATAAATTTTTATGATATTTATCGGCGTCCTGCCGGGCTAATTAGTTTTTTTATTTCCTGTAGCCATAAACAAAGTAATTTACCCTTTCGCAAAATAATGCGCATTATCTCCAAAACATAAAAACACCTGCACATCACAACCATTATTAATGGTTTCTGACTTTGGAGAATGCTATGCCGACCAAAGAATCATCGCCGCCGCTTATTGAGAAGCACACCATTGGCTATATTCCGCCAGAAGATCGCCACGGTAAAACCCGCGATCTCTTTACCCTGTGGTTTGGCGGCAATATCGCGCCGCTGCCGATCGTTACAGGCGCCCTGGGGGTACAGATCTTTCATCTGAATCTGCTGTGGGGGATCGCTGCGATTTTAGTCGGCCATCTGGTTGGCGGGGCGCTGATGGCGCTGCACTCGGCACAGGGGCCGCAGATGGGGATCCCGCAGATGATCCAGAGCCGCGCGCAGTTTGGATCGTTTGGTTCGCTGCTGGTGGTGGCGATCGCCGGGGTGATGTACGTCGGTTTCTTTGCCTCGAACATCGTGCTGGCCGGGCAGTCGCTGCACGGTATCGCCCCTGCCGTCCCACTGCCGGTGGGGATCGTGATCGGCGCGGTGGGATCCTGCGTGATTGGCATTATCGGCTACCGATGTATTCACATTCTCAACCGAATCGGCACCTGGGTGCTGGGCATCGGCATTATGGTCGGCTTTGGCTACATCTTCACGCATCTGCATACCGCCGATTTCTTAACCCGCGGCGGCTTTTCCTTCTCGGGCTGGCTGGCTACCGTGTCGCTGGCGGCGTTGTGGCAGATCGCCTTCGCCCCGTATGTTTCTGATTATTCGCGCTACCTGCCGGCGGATGTGCCCGTCGCCGCGACGTTCTGGACCACCTACCTTGGCTCGACGCTCGGTTCCAGTCTGTCGTTTATTTTCGGCGCGGTAGCGGTGCTGGCGACGCCGGTGGGGCTGGAAACCATGGATGCGGTAAAGCTGGCGACTGGCGCGATCGGCCCGTTGATGCTGGTACTCTTCCTGCTGAGCGTCATCAGCCATAACGCGCTTAATCTGTATGGCGCGGTGATGTCTGTGATAACCCTGGTGCAAACCTTCCTGTGGCGCTGGATCCCCGGCAGCCGCAGCCGGGCGCTGCTGTCGGTTATCGTGCTTATTTGCTGTGTGGTGGCGGCGATCTTCGCCTCGGCGGACTTTATCAGCCACTTTATCGATCTCGTTCTGGCTCTGCTGGTGGTGCTGGTGCCGTGGACCGCGATTAACCTGATCGACTTCTACGCCATTCACAAGGGCAACTACGATATTAACTCGATATTTCAGGTGGATGGCGGCATCTATGGCCGTTACAACCCGCACGCGCTGCTGGCCTACGCCATCGGCATCCTGGTGCAGATCCCGTTTATGAATACCCCGCTATACGTTGGCCCGGTCTCGGCGTGGTTTAACGGCGCCGATCTCTCCTGGCTGGTCGGCCTGCTGGTGACCTCGCCGCTGTACTATTGGCTGGCAAGCCGCGATAGCGCCTGGCGTCGCCGTCAGGTTGGCCTCAGGCAGGCGATGGATTAAGTTATAAAGCGGAGCGCCGCTGGCTGGCCTTACGGTACTGCAGCGGCGTCTGGCGCATCATCTTTTTAAAACAGGTAATGAAGTAGGTCACCTCGCCAAATCCCACCGCCAGCGCGATGGCATCAATGCTCTCATCGCTATTACGTAGCAGATCGCAACTGCGTTTTATTCGCCGGGTGAGCAAATATTCATGGATATTGCCGCCGGTCTGCTGACGAAAAACCCGCGAGGTATAGCTGCGTGAAAGTCCGAGGTCGCAAGCCAGCTGATCGAGAGAAAACTTGCTGGCATAGTGGGCTTCGATCCAGTTCATAATCCGCGAGGCGACGGTCTGCTGGCGCGGCGGGTAGCGTTGCGGCTGCTCGGGAAGAAACGTCATCAGCTGCATCATCAAAAACGCCACCTCGCAGGCGGTGGTCTGCTCGTTATCTTCCAGACGCTGAAACTGTTCAAGGATCCTTTCGATAAATGCCGCGTGCTCGCTGAGGTCGTAAATTTGCGCCGGCAGATTGCTGGCGGCCAGCGCCGCGAACTGGGCCTGATGGCGCGGGAAAGCGCTGAGTGCGCTCTCGACGACCGACTGCTCAATGTGCATGGTGGTGCGGTGATAAGGATTTTTATCGCTATGATCGACCTGCACTTTGTGCAAACGGAAGGGCGGAAAGATAAATAATCGCCCCGGACGGGCGGTGTAGTGCTGGTTATCCACCACCACGATGCCGTAGCCGCTGGATATATAAAGCAATTCGACGCATTGATGCCAGTGGTAGTAAAGCACGCTGGTGGTATACATGCGATTAAACGAAATGGCCTGCCGATCGAGCGTAATACGTTCCAGCAGTTGCGCTTCGCCCATTTTGCCTCCAGGACAATAGATTTAAATTTTTACGCCATCATTTGCAATTTATCCTCCGCGCGGCCGACAAAATCCAGCAAAAATGAAATGGCGGTTTAATTTTGTGAGTCCGCTCACTCAGCGCCGGGAATAAAAGCGGTTACTCTTCATCCAGACGTCGCACACGTGGCTTGATAAAAGCCTAATAACAATAACTTACCTCTATCCTCGTGTTATACGGGAGGACCCTGTGCAACCTGAAAACATTCATCTGGATAACCCACTGACAAGCCGGGAAGAGGTGCTACGGCTGGTCAATGAAATGTTGAACGCGGTGGCGCCTTATTTTAAAAACGACGCCAGCCGCATTGATTTAGCGAACTTCACCGCTCACTACGGCCAGCAGGTCGCGAGCATGGAAACCTTTTCCCGGCTACTGTGGGGCGTGACGCCGCTGTTGGCTGGCGGCAGCGAGCCGCAGCATTTCTCCTTCTATTTACAGGCGATAAAAAACGGCACCAATCCGCAGCATGCCGATTACTGGGGCGAAGTCGCGCCTTACGATCAACGCATTGTCGAGATGGCGGCTTACGGATTATTGCTGGCGCTGGCGGGCGAAACCGTACTGGCGCACTTCACTGCTGCGGAAAAAGAGAATTTATGGCGCTGGTTAAAGCAGTGCGAGACCCAGGATATCCCGGATAATAACTGGCACTTCTTTCCGATTCTGGTGCAGGTTGGCTTTCATTATTGCGGTATGCCGACCAATCCGCAGGCGCGGGAAGATCATTTCGCCGCCATGGAACGTTACTACCTCGGCGATGGCTGGTACTCGGACGGTCCGGGCCGCCCGCGCGACTATTACATTTCGATGGGCTTTCATTTCTATGGCCTGATTTACGCGAAGCTGATGGCTGATGTCGATCCGCAGCGCTGTGCGGAACTGCGTCAGCGGGCCGCGCATTTCTCCTCTGACTTCATCCATTTCTTTGCCGATGACGGCGCGGCGATCCCGTTCGGCCGTAGTCTGACCTATCGCTTTGCCGAAGCGGCGTTCTGGAGCGCGGCGGCCTTCGCCGGGCTGGAAGTCTTTTCGCCGGGCGTGATGAAAGGCATCGTGTTGCGCCACCTGCGCTGGTGGCTGAAGCAGCCGATGTTCGACCGCGACGGCGTACTGAGCGTTGGCTACAGCTACCCGAACCTGGCGATGGCGGAAGATTACAACGCGCCGGGTTCACCATACTGGGGGCTGAAAACCATGCTGGTGCTGGCGTTAGGCGAGGGCGACGCCTTCTGGCAGGCGGCTGAGTTGCCGCTGCCGCCGCTGCCCGCGCAGCACACAATAGCCCATGCGGATCAGGTGCTGGTACATCAGGCCGATCACCTGTGGATGCTAACTTCCGGCCAGCTGGAGCTGAACAACTTCGTTAATACCGAGGCGAAATACTGCAAATTTGCCTACTCCACCCGCTTTGGTTTCACCATTGAGCGGGGGCGCTACGGGTTGAACCATGCCGCCCCCGATTCGATGCTGCTGCTGGCCGAAAAGGATAATTACTGGCGCGGCCGCCGCGAATGCCAGCAGGTGGTCACCGCTGATGGCACCATTTACAGCCGCTGGCTGCCATGGCGTGACGTGGTGATTGATAGCTGGCTACTGGCGCTGGGCGACTGGCAGCTGCGCGTCCATCGCATAACTACCCACCGCGCGCTGGATTGCGCGGAAGGCGGCTTTAGCCTGGCGAACCGTCCGCTGCCGCAGGCGCAGGAGCGTGACGGCGCCTGCTGCTTACGCAGCGCCCGCGATATCTCGGCGATTTTCTGTTTACATCCGCACGCCCGCCGCGGCGAGACGGTACTGACGCCGCCGAACAGCAATCTGTTGTTCGCCGAACGCGCGGCGGTGCCAGTGCTGCGCGGCGAGCTTGATGCGGGGACGCATTGCCTGGTAAGCGCGGTATGGGCGGGGAATGCCGCTGACTTCGAACCGCAACACTGCCCACAGGCCTTCATTAGCGATGACGCGGTACGCTTCGTGACGGCACGACAAGAAACGACGCTCGTTCTGGCCCCGGAGGCATCGCTATGAGCACATCATCGTCCGTACGCGCCGCGCAGTACAAAATGAGTACCTTTATTTTTCTCTACTTTTTCACCTGGTCATCCAGCTTTGGCCTGTACGCGCTGTGGCTGAGCCAGAAGGTAGGTCTCGATAGCATTACCATCGGCAGCGTGTTCGCCATTAATGGCGTTTTCGCGGTGGTCCTGAAACCGGTGTACGGCTACATCATGGACAAAATCGGCATGAGCAAGTGGCTGCTCTATTTTGTCTGCGCCATTTCCGCGCTGATGGCGCCGTTCTTCGCGCTGGTGTACCAGCCGCTGCTGCAAAGCCACGCGACGCTGGGGATTATCATCGGCGCGCTGTATTTGAGCCTTGGCTGGTACGCCGGGGTGGCGGCTTCCGAATCTTATGCCGACCGCTTTAGCCGTCTGTACGGGCTGGAGTTTGGCCGTATCAGAATGTGGGGTTCGCTGGGCTGGGCGATGGCGGCTTCGGTCTCCGGACTGCTGTTTAACTTCACGCCGCTGGCTAACTTTTTGCTCAGCAGCGGCACCTCGGTACTGATGCTGCTGGTGCTGATTAGCCTCAAAATTGGTGATGAACAGCTGCGCAATAACAACGTCATTTCCGCGAATAAGATCGTCTTTGCCGATGTGTTGATGCTGCTGAAAAATCGCAAATTCTGGATGTTCAGCCTCTACGTCGCCGGAGTCGCGTGGATGATGTTCATCGCCGAGCAGCAGTTCCCGCGCTATTTCGTCTCGTTCTTTGCCACCAAAGAGCAGGGCAACGCCTGGTACGGCTATCTGAGTACCGTCCAGTCGGGGATGGAGTTTGTGATGATGATGTTTATCCCGTGGCTGGTGAACCATTATGGCGCCAAGCGCGGCCTGCTGTTCTGCGGCTGCGTGGTGGGGGCGCGGCTGATTGCCTCCGGCTTGACCAACGACCCGATTGTCATCTCCATTATCAAACCTTTTTACGGCGTTGAGATCGCGCTGCTGCTGATTTCAGTTTTCAAATACATCGCCGAACACTTCCATCGTCGGGTTAACGCCACGATGTACCTGCTGGGTTACCAGGCAATGATTTACGTCGGATCGATTGTGGTCGCGCCGCCGGCGGGTTACCTGTACGACAAAATCGGCTTTGAGCATACCTATCTGCTGATGGGCTGCTGCGCCCTGACGTTTACGCTGATTTCCGCTTTTACGCTATCGCGCTGCCAGTCGAAGCGCGATGCCTCACGACCCTTTACTCCGGCTTTAGATACCGCCTCGGTTGAACCGGCCAAACATTAATTCAGGAGTTGTTATGACCAAATCTGTTATCACCGAAGCGCTGCGGCCGATAGAACTGCATCAGGTCGACCGCCTGGCGTTGAGCCAGAAGCTGGAAGACGCGCTGGCCCGCGTGACGCGCAAGCTGGACAAAAATATCGTTGCCTTCGGCGATAAGTTCCCCGGCGAAGCTTGTGAAAACGGCATCTGGCCGCGTACCGATAACGTAGAGTGGACCACCAGTTTTTGGCCGGGCCAGCTGTGGCTGGCGTGGGAGATGACCGGCAAAGCGCACTACCGCGAAGCCGCCGAGCGCTATTTACCGTCGTTCGCCCGGCGTATTGAGCAGCGTATCGACACCGCGACTCACGACCTCGGCTTCCTTTATTCGCTCTCCTGCATCAGCGCCTGGCGGCTCACCGGCAATGAAGCCGCTCGCCAGTCGGCGCTGCTGGCTGCCGAGCGCCTGATGGAGCGTTTTAACCCGACGGCCAAAATTATCCAGGCGTGGGGCGACTTAAACGATCCGGAGCAGCAGGGGCGAATGATCATCGACTGCAATATGAACCTGCCGCTGCTGTACTGGGCCAGCGAGCAGACCGGCGACCCGCGCTACGCGCAGGCGGCAACGGCCCACGCCGGGCAGGCGGCGAATTATATCGTGCGTGAAGACGCTTCGACTTATCACACCTACTATATGGATGTGCAGACCGGCGAGCCGCGCTTTGGTAACACTCATCAGGGCTACAGCGATACCTCATGCTGGTCGCGCGGCCAGGCGTGGGGCATTTACGGTTTCCTGCTGAGCTATCAGCACACCGGCGATAAGCAGATGGTTGAGCTGTCGCGCAGCCTGGCGCATTACTTCCTCAACCGCCTGCCGGAAGATGATGTCTGCCATTGGGATCTGGCGTTGCTCGGCACCGATGCCGTGCGCGACAGTTCGGCGGCGGCGATTGCCGCCTGCGGCCTGCTGGAGCTGGTCAAGGCGTTGCCAACGCTCGACGCCAACCGCGCGTATTACGAAGAGATGGCGCTGCGCATTGCGCTGTCGCTGACCGACAACTACCTGGCCCACGACGATGACCCTACCGAAGGGTTGCTGCAGCACTCGGTATATCACATGGGCAGCGGCAAGGGCGTCGATCAATGCTGTAGCTGGGGTGACTATTTCTATCTTGAGCTGCTGGCGCGGCTGCGACAGATTTGGTACCCGTACTGGTAACCCTCAAGGAATGGAGAGCGAGATGAAAAGCGTAGCCGTGTTATTAGCCCCCGGATTTGAAGAGGGGGAAGCGATAGTCACTATCGATATCCTGCGCCGACTGAATATTGCGGTGCAGACAATTGCCTGCGGCGAGAGTCGCGAAGTGGTGAGCTACCACGCTATCCCGATGATAGCGGATAGCACCCTGAAGGCCAGCTTCGATCAAACATTTGATGCCGTGGTGTTGCCGGGAGGCCCGGAAGGCAGTGTTAATCTGGCGAAAAGCGCGGAGGTCATTGCCTTCGTTCGCCGCCACGATGAAGCGGGTAAATATATCTGCCCGATTTGCTCCGCCGCCGCCCGCGTGCTGGGCGGCAATGGGCTGCTGAAGGGGCGTCGCTATGTCTGTTCCGGCGATCTTTGGCAGCAGGTGAGCGATGGCGTGTACGTGGACGCCGACGTTGTGGAAGACGGCAATCTGCTCAGCGGCCGGGGGTTGGGCAAGGTATTTGATTTTGCTTTCACCCTGGCGGCGCGGTTACAGGGTGATGAAGCGCCGGCGCGCGAACAGGCGGAACATATTTATTATCCGTGGTAGAGGAAAATAGCCAGTGACTGCTAAAGGCGCCTTAGTGGCGCCTTTTACTTTTGTAGCGCCCTCTCATGTCGCCTGGTTATTAGCGCGTCAAGGATTGCCTTAATCTCACTTAAATGATATTAATTATCATTCTCATAATAAAAACATAATAACAATATTAATACCTGGCAAGGATGTGAGCTTAACGAACAACCACTTTAAGTTAGGCATGAATTAGGGAATAGGTATGAGAATTAACAAGATCCTCTGGCCGCTCACCGCGCTAGTGGTAGGGTTGAATAGCCCGCTATCCGCCGCCAAATCTTCCGATGATAGCGATGAAACGCTGGTCGTTGAAGCCACCGCAGAACAAGTACTTAAGCAGCAGCCGGGCGTTTCAATTATTACCAGCGAAGATATTAAAAAGGACCCTCCGGTCAACGACCTCTCCGATATTATTCGCAAAATGCCGGGGGTGAACCTCACCGGCAACAGCGCGTCAGGCACCCGCGGTAATAACCGCCAAATCGATATTCGCGGTATGGGGCCGGAAAACACCTTAATCCTCATTGATGGCGTCCCGGTGACCTCGCGTAACTCCGTACGCTATAGCTGGCGCGGCGAGCGTGATACCCGCGGCGATACTAACTGGGTACCGCCGGAACAGGTTGAACGTATCGAAGTCATTCGCGGCCCGGCGGCGGCGCGCTATGGCTCCGGCGCGGCGGGCGGGGTGGTGAATATCATTACTAAACGCCCAACCAATGACTGGCATGGCTCGCTCTCGTTATACACCAACCAACCGGAAAGCAGCGATGAAGGGGCCACCCGACGCGCCAACTTTAGCCTGAGCGGGCCGCTGGCCGGCGATGCGTTGACGATGCGTTTGTACGGCAACCTGAATAAAACCGATGCCGACAGCTGGGATATTAACTCTTCCGCGGGGACGAAAAACGCCGCCGGCCACGAAGGGGTACGCAACAAAGATATTAACGGCGTCGTCTCCTGGAAAGTGAATCCGCAGCAAATTCTCGATTTTGAAGCCGGATATAGCCGTCAGGGTAATATCTACGCCGGCGATACGCAAAATAGCTCTTCCAGCGCGGTGACCGAAAGCCTGGCGAAATCTGGCGCAGAGACTAACCGCCTGTATCGGCAGAATTACGGTATTACCCATAATGGGGTCTGGGATTGGGGGCAAAGCCGCTTTGGAGTCTATTACGAAAAAACCAATAACACCCGTATGGATGAAGGTTTATCCGGCGGCGGCGAAGGGCGTATTTCGGCGGATGAGAAATTCACCACTAACCGCCTGACCTCCTGGCGCACCAGCGGCGAACTCAATATTCCGCTGGATCTATGGGTCGATCAGACTCTGACCGTTGGCGCGGAGTGGAACCGCGATGAGCTTGACGATCCCTCTTCTACTGGTTTATCGGTAAATGATAATAACATTGGCGGTATTCCCGGTTCAGCGGCGGATCGCAGCAGTAAAAATCATTCACAAATTAGCGCCATCTATTTTGAAGATAATATTGAACCGACGCCCGGAACCAATATTATTCCCGGCCTGCGTTTTGATTATCTTAATGAGTCCGGCGGCAACTTTAGCCCCAGCCTGAACCTGTCGCAGGAATTAGGTGATTACTTCAAAATTAAAGCCGGGATTGCCAGAACCTTTAAAGCGCCAAACCTCTATCAATCCAGCGAAGGCTATCTGCTCTATTCGAAAGGCAACGGTTGCCCTAAAGATATTACTTCAGGCGGCTGCTACCTGATTGGTAATAAAGATCTCGATCCGGAAATCAGCGTGAATAAAGAGATCGGCCTGGAGTTTGCCCTCGACGATTATCATGCCAGCGTGACTTATTTCCGTAACGATTATCAGAATAAGATTGTGGCCGGCGATGATATTATCGGGCAAACCGCTTCCGGCGCTTATATCCTCCAGTGGCAGAACGGCGGTAAAGCGTTAGTGGACGGCATTGAAGCCAGTATGGCGTTCCCGCTGGTGAAGGATCGTCTGAAATGGAATACCAACGCCACTTACATGATTACCTCGGAACAAAAAGATACCGGCAACCCGCTCTCGGTTATTCCGAAATACACCATCAACAACTCCCTGGACTGGACGATTACCCAGGCATTTTCCGCCAGCGTCAACTGGACGCTGTATGGTAGACAAAAACCGCGTACCCATGCGGAGTCGCGCAGCGAAGATACCGGCGGCCTGTCGGGTAAAGAGCTGGGGGCTTATTCGCTGGTTGGTACCAACTTTAATTACGATATTAATAAAAATCTGCGTCTGAACGTGGGGGTCAGCAATATCTTCGATAAACAGATCTATCGTTCATCCGAAGGGGCGAATACCTATAACGAACCCGGTCGGGCCTATTATGCCGGAGTGACGGCGACATTCTGATCGCATCGTCATCAGTATACTGCCCGCAACCGCGCGGGCAGTATCAACGCTGGGTTAAGGACAACTATGCTGGTTGGACGCTTTTTCGCGACTCATATCCAGCAGCGCGCTGTGGAATGAGGCGTTAAACATCGGCCCGTGCCCCAGGCCAGGGAAATCCCAAAAGGCGGCATTAACCTCTTTCTCTTTCAGCGTGGCGAGGGCGGCATGTACTTTAGTTAGCACTTCAGCGGCGTGCGTTGCCCGGTTATCACCCGGCGTCGCCGAACCCTCCATAATGGCCAGGCTTTTGGCGCAATATGATGCAGGCTCGACCGCCGTGATTCGGTTCAGCAGGGCAAAGTTGTCCCGGCCAAGCGAAGGACTGGCGCTGTAATATGAATGGAAGAACGAGGACGAAAGCCAGGAGTCGAGCGCGAACAGGCCGCCGTATGAGTGACCCCACAGGCCGCGGCGCTGTGGGTTGATTTTCAGCCCTTGCTCCGCCTTAGCGGCTATACGCGTTTCCAGTAATTGACGGAAGTCTTCACTGCCGCCGCTTTTGCGGCCAACATATGTTTCATTATTCTTTCTGACTGCTGGCGTATAGTCGTAGGCCCGGCCGTTAAGATCGAATGGCAGGTTGGTCTGATAACCGACCGCGACGATCACCGGCGGCGATTGCGCCGCCAGCTGCTTGAGTAGTTCGTCAGACAGGCGATCCATTACCGCATTACCATCAAGCATATATAGCACGGGATAGCCCGTTGGTGGCGCGGCTTTATTCGGTATGGCCGTCCATACCCGATAGTGGCGAGCGCCGTCGGCGGAATCGAACTGATTGACGCTGAAGTGGTAAAACGCTGAACCCTTATCGGCGATATTGGGCCCCAACGGCTGCATATCCGGTTTTGCTAAGCCTGAAGCGCTATAGCTGAGGGTGAGGCAAGAAAGAACGGCAAAAAGCGCCTTGCGCGGGCGCGTAGAGCGAGACTCGCGGGCATACATCTGATGATTATTCCTTTTCCGCAGGTGAAATTTTCGTTATTCAGAAAGCACATACAGTTGCCTGAAAGCGCTTGCTGGTCAAGTCAACCCTGCAGTAAGCCGAGCCCATCAAGCAAGGCGCCGCGCCACCAGGCGTAATCGTGCCCGCCGGTGTAAATGGCACAATGACTATCAACGCCGGACGCCTGTAGCTGCTGATGAAGCCGCTGGACGTGAGGCACCGTCGAACCTTCCAGTGAGCCCACACACAGGCGGATACGGACAGTACGCGGCGGCGCAGACAACACATGTTCGCTGACCCAAGAAGTATCGGTTGCGCTAAATAAATGGGGGCGACTGCCGCCATCTGGCGTCCACCACATAGAAGGCGAATGGCTGAGCACCAGACCGAAAGTTTCCGGCGCATGGCGGGCGGCCATCAGCGCGCTGACGCCGCCGAGGCTCTGCCCGGCCAGGACGGTGCGTGAGCGATCCGCCCATTTTTGTCGCGGCTGTTCGCGGCGAATGGTCGGCAGGAGATGTTCCGCGACGTCCCGTATCAGTTCGCTGCGCCCGCCGAGTATCGTGGTGCGCTCGCGCTCATCGATATTGTCGATGCCCAGCAGCGCCACGGGAACAATGCGGCGGCTATCGATCGCGGCGTCGATGGCTGCGCACACCCCAAGATGATCGAACCAGGTTTCGCCATCGGGTAGCACCACCAGCCCCAACGGCTGCGACTTATCAACCGCGGGCAGGTACAGACGCACCTGCCGTGATTGCCCGGCAACGATCCGTTCTGAGGTCAGCAAGGTGCCGGCGTGGCGGCCTCCGCGCCATTCGGATTGAGCGGGGGCGTTATCAAGCGCCAGCACCGACTCCCGCACGCCGTCGCGAATAGCGATCCCCGGCGTCTTATTGAGCGGATCGGCCTGTCCGGCGAGAGCGGCAAAGCGGCTCCCAAGCTGGTTAACAACCGCTTCCGGCGTGCCGGGTGGGATCTCCACCAGTGAATAAGAGCCGCAATAGCTGGCCGGCAGGCGCAGCGTCAGGGTCCAGATATCCGTTGCGGGAATCTGGGTCATCAGCCCTTTTGCCACCTGTTCTTTGTCGGTTACCCGGTTTAATCGCAGATAAACGCCTCTGAGCGGATGGCGGGCGCGCCACAAAAAAGTGACTTCACGTTCATCGGCTGCGCCGTCCACCGTTGTTACTAGCGGTACCGGCAGCGATGTGGCCTGCTGCCAGAAATGAGAAAGATCGGTAATGTTGCCGGTCGCCAACTGGCGGCGCAGGCCGGCGATAGCTGCTGAAACCGGCGGATGTGGATTGATATTGAACATTCTATCTCTTTGAAAAATCATGCTACCAGTAAAAATAGCTAAAGCGGCTGTTCAGCGAACAGCCGCTTTAGGCGTGTTGATTAAGGTCTAACGCTTACCATCACTATCCCACGATTTCTCCCGTTATGTCGTGTTGGTTGCGTGCATCTGCCGGGCCGACGCTATCGCGCCATAAGCGGGCGTAGAGGCCGTTCGCCGCAAGTAATTGCTCGTGTGTACCGTATTCTGCGAGCCGCCCTTTATCGACAACGGCGATCAGATCGCAGCGCTGGGCAGTGGTCAGGCGGTGCGCCACGATTAGCGCCAGGTGCTTTCTGGCACGGGCGACTTCGGTTAACGAAGACATGAGGCGCTCTTCCGCGCGGCGATCCAGGCGCGATGTGGCTTCATCGAGCAGCAGGACGTGGGCATTCGCCAACTGGGCGCGAGCCAGCGCAATCAACTGACGTTGTCCGGCGGATAAATCCGCGCCGCCGTTATTGACTGGCGTGCGGAAACCTTGCGGGAGCTGACGTACCAGCTCAAACAGGCCTGCCTGCCGTGAAGCGATCTCAACTTCAGCATTGCTGCTGGATGGCCGCGAATAACGTATATTCTCCGCAATATCGCCGCTAAAGAGCGCAACATCTTGATCGACCAGCCCGATCTGACGGCGGTAATCGGCAAGGGTTGTCGCCGTCATCTGTCGTTCCCCAATGCCGATGGTCCCGCTGGTGGGCGAATAGAGTCCGGCGATAAGTTTAATCAATGTCGACTTCCCGGCGCCGCTGCGGCCAACGACCGCCACGACACTGCCCTCGGGGATGGTCAGGGTGAGCTTGTCCAGTGCTGGCTCAGCGCTGCCGGGATAACGGTACGTAACTTCATCAAGCTGTAATGCACCCGTGGCTGGCTGGGTGGAGGAAGGGGTGACGTTTTCTGTCTCTTCGGTCGCCAACAGTTCATCAATATGTTTACCGCTGGCCGTCGCCTGCTGGAAGGAATCCACAATCCCGGATAATTGCTGTACCGGGCCGTAAAACTGCCCCAGCAACAGGAAGAATGCCGCCAGCACACCGGCGGTCATTTCGCCTTCGGCCACCCTCGATGCGCCAACCAGAAGCACGGCGGCATAGGAGGCCTCGGTACAGAAGGTCAGGAAGGGGAAGTAGACCGCAAGATATTTCTGCGCGCGTACGCGGGTGGCGCGGAAGCGATCCGATAATGCGCGCAGCCGGGCGGCCTCTTGCTCCTGTTGACCATGGGATTGCACGACGCGCAGGCCGGAGACTTTCTCCTGCAGAGTGCTATTCACCTTGCCGATTTCAAGGCGTGCCTGGGCATAGGCTGGGGAGCTCAGGCGACGATAAACCCAGGTCGCCAGCGCGACTACCGGCACTGCGCTTAAGGCCGTCAACGCCAGAATGGGGTCGAGCCAGAACATGGCCGCGGCGATGGCGAACATCGTGACCAGGCTGGTGGCCGCGCCGGCAAGGCCGTTTTGCAGGAAGCGGGCGAGGGAGTCGACATCGACGGTCATCCGGGTCAGGCGTGAATCAACGTGCTTTTCATGCCAGGGGAGGGCAAGACGCAGTATATGGCCGAAGCTGCGCAAGCGTACCGTATGTTGAACCGACTCCGCCGCTCTGGCGGCGAAGATGGTCTGTAGTGAATAACAACACCAGCTTATGACCACCAGGCACAGGGCGAGCAGGGCGCAGATGCCGATAGTCGCCATATCGCCTGCGGCAACCCCCGAGTCAATACCGCGCTGTAGCAGTATTAACACGCCGACGCCAGCGGCAGAATCCAGCGCGATCAGCAGGGCGGCGATGATGAACATCCACGCCACCGGCCGCAGCAGCGAGGTCAATCTACGCCCCTCTCCGGCCAGCGCCTGTTGAACCGCCTGTTCCGGCACGCGGGTCATGCGGGCGACAAAACCGTTGCCGTCAACTTCCGGCAACGCTTGCGGCTCCTCGTTCTGCATCGCTGGCGTTGTTGGCCAAAGATCGCGGCAGCCGCCGGCGGCAGGTTCGAGGAAATCCCCGTCGCCGGTCATCAGCGCGCGGAACGCCGGGCAGCGAGACTCAAGCTCAGCCTGGCTGCCGATGTCCACCACTTGCCCTTTATCCAACACCACAATTCGACTGGCCAACCGCAGCGTCGCCCGGCGGCGGGCAATCACCAGCAGCATGTGCTGGTCATCGGCGTAACGACCCAGCGCGGCATTGATCTCCGCTTCGGTACCGGCATCTACCGCCGATGTGGTGTCATCGAGAATCAACAGTTCCGGTGCGGTAATCAGCGCCCGCGCCAGCGCGATGCGTTGCCGCTGTCCACCGGAGAGGTTAGTACCGCGCTCGGTTAGGCGGGTATCGAAGCCTTTCGGTAAGGCATTGATAAACTCGCTGGCGCCTGCCGCCGCCGCCGCGCGGCGAATATCTTCCATCGTCGCCTGCGGGTGGCCGTAGGCGATATTTTCCGCGACCGTTCCGGCAAACAGAAAGGCGTCTTCAAATACCACCCCCACCTGACGGCGTAACGCCTCAAGCTTGAGATCGCGAAGGTTCTGCCGACCGGTGCTGGTGTCTAGCCAAATATCGCCAGCGCTGGGATCGTAAAAGCGCGCCAGCAGCATTAGCAGCGTCGATTTACCGGAGCCCGACGCGCCGACTACCGCCAGCGTTTCACCCGCCTGTAGGGAGAAGGAAACATCGCTCAGGATACGGCTGCCGCCGCCATAACCGAAGTTCACTTTTTCTAACTGCAGGCCAATAACACGACCATTGAGCGCTTCGCTACCGTCAACCATTTGCGAACGGGTGTCGATCAGAGCGAATACCCGTTCTACGGATGCCTGGGTACGTTGGGCGATCACCAGGAACGACGCCAGCACACGGGTAGGTCCGGTCAACATGGCGAGGAAACTGGCAAAGGCCACGAAGGTCCCGAGGTCAATTCGCCCGTGCATCACTGACCAGCCGCCGTAGCACAGTAGAACGATTTGCCCGAGTACCGGTAGCGCCAGCATGGTAGCGCCAGGCATCGCCTGCGAAATGGCCGCGCCGATGCGCACGCGCACCATCTGCCGCGACTGACGATCCAGCCAGCGCGTTTCGCGTAGTTCCGCCACGCAGGATTTCACCACCGAGATCTGCGCCAGAACTTCGCGCATGTGCTCGGTCAGATTCGCCAGCCGGTCTGAAGCCAGCCCCGTCTGAGCGAATACCCGACGACGGGCGCGCAGCGCAGTAATGGCAAGACACGCCAGCACGCAGACCACGATTAGCGTCATGGCCGGCGACATCCACAGCATCACGGCAATACCGGCGATGTAGTAGGTAAATACCGCCAGCGGTACCGGAGCCATCTGCAATAGGGTATGCATTTGCTGCAGATCGCTATTGGTCCGTGAAATCACCTGTCCGGTACGCAGCGCATCCTGGCCTGCGCCATCGAGCTTTTGAATACTGTCGAACGCTCGTCCTCGCAGGGTGTGCTGCACCCACAGCGATAGCTCGCCAGCATAGCCGCGTCGTACATAGTTACCGATGAAATCAAAAAAGGCGATCAGTAGCAGTCCGCAGGCCAGCCACGGCAGGCGGGTAGGATTTCCCGCCAGCGCATCATTTACCGCCTGCCGCGTCAGTAGCGGCGTCAGCGCGGCCAGCAGAATGGTCGACACCGACGCCACTACCACGATGGCGCTAAGTTTCTTACGTTCCCAGCACACGCGCGCAAGGCGGATTATCCAGGACCGCGCGGGTGTGGGAGAGTGAGTCGCAGGCATTAAGCCTCCTCCGTCAATTTAAAGATGAAATCCGCCACGGCGGCCATTACCCTTTTTGCGCCATGGCGGCCAGTTCTTTCGCCACCTCGGTTGGGCAGGCCTGCGCCGCCATTTCCGCCGCCACCTCTTCAGAGGCCGTACGTAATGCGCGATCGTCGAGGAAAGCATTGATCATGCTGCTCGACAGACCTCCGTCGCCGGGGATGATCCCGCAGCCGCGATCGACTACCGCGCGGGCGTTTACTGGGCGATCGGCCCCCTGGCCGAAAACGATCTGTGGAATACCCGCGTGCAGCGCCGTCAGGGTGTTGCCAGCGCCGCCGTGATGGATAAAACCATCGGCGCCGTTGAGGAAGGCGCCCATCGGGATCCAGTCAACCAGGCGAACGTTTGACGGCAACGCGCGTAGATCGGAGCGCGCATTGGCTGAGAGATGCAGAATGATCTCGGCATCGACTTCACTGGCGGAATCCATCACCCAGGAGATCAGATCGAGGCCATCGACCATCGGTTTGACGGTGCCCAGGCTGACCAGTAGCCGTTTGCGATCGGGCGTGCGTTCCCACCATTCTTCCCAAACCGCACCGCCGTTATACGGCACGTATTGCATGGGAATGATCGGTTCGCCATCGTTTTGCAGGATGCTCATACTCGGCGGCGTCACGTCGATCCACGCCATATCCTGCGGCGGAGCTTCGACGCCGTGGCGGCGGTAGGCGTCAGTGAGCGAGCGCGTCACACCTTTGATATGCCAGGGGGTGTGGCCGAAGCCGACAGTTTGCATGACCACCGGGATATCGTATTTGGCGGCGATCAGCGGCCCGACGACGCCGAGGGGAGGATAGACGATAAGGTCGGGCCGCCAGTGTCCGGCAAACTCCACCAGTTGGTCGGCCATCTCTTCGCTGAAGAACGAGAAGTTGCCCATTTTGGTGCCGATGTTACTTTCCTTCCGCTGCGCCTCGCGGCGGCGATAATCGGCCTCCGAATCGAAGCCGGGCGCGGCATCAAACACCACCAGCCCTGCCTCGGCCGCCTTTTGGGCGAATTTACCGCTACTGGCGATCAGCACTTCGTGACCGTTAACGCGAAATGCCTGCGCCAAAGACAGCACCGGGTATAGCAGCCCATAGAGTGGTGGGCCAACAAACAGAATGCGCATGAGAAAATCCCTCTCCGCTTGACGAACTAATTCAGGAAGTCGACGCAGTCAATATGCCGGCCAGCGCGACGTTAACTATCGTTAACCCGGCTGTGCCTGGCGCTGCGCCATTTTTTAGTTTCGCCAGCGCGACGCACGGCAACGCCGGCGACCCTATCGCAGGCGGTGAATCCGTAGCGCACGCTGACGAATCGGGAATTCCCTGTCCCGACTTCCATTAACGCTTGCGCGTCATTGTCCTGATGAACGGCCTGACGCGCCGCCGCACTGCCACGGCGGCTTGTGAGGCCGCATTTGCCGGGTGAGAGGCCGGTCAACGCGCAGGGCGATGTCCGTAATTCCTGAAGACACCGTGTCGCATCATCCTGATAGCGTCGCCTTCGCGGGTCGGTAAGGGACAAAGCGCCGTTGTTCAGGCGATGCTCGTTCCCTTACGGCCTCGGTATACCTTGCCAAAGAAATCACCAATGCAAATGCTAATGAGAATAATTACCAATATCATTTGCAAATTGCAATGATAAGTAAAAACTTAATGGAACGGGTAAACGTTTATAGGACAAATCGCAGGTGAGCTTTTCAGGAGGGGCGATGGGTTCCGGTAAGTGATGTTGTTCTGCAGGAACAAAGGCCAATCGGTTATTTTTTTATTGCGGAAAGCGGCTGCTTACCGCTCTTCATTACCCGCGTATGATTTGTGATATGATGAAAAAGCGAAACTTTTTCTCTTTTTTCCAGGTTAAACGATACTTATGAGCGCGTTCGATCACTCGTCAGATGACACCCAGGAAACTATCGGCAACAGCCTGCGCCGACGCCCACTGGCGCGCAAAAAGTTGTCTGAAATGGTGGAAGAAGAGTTGGAGCAGATGATTCGTCGCGGCGAGTTTGGCGAAGGTGGACAGCTTCCTTCGGAACGTGAGCTGATGGCGTTTTTTAACGTCGGGCGCCCGTCGGTACGTGAAGCGCTGGCTGCGCTCAAGCGTAAGGGCCTGGTGCAAATCAACAATGGCGAACGTGCGCGAGTCTCGAGACCGTCGGCGGACACCATCATTTCCGAGCTTTCCGGGCTGGCGAAGGATTTTCTCTCCGCGCCTGGCGGTATCGCGCATTTCGAGCAGTTACGCCTTTTTTTCGAATCAAGCCTGGTGCGCTATGCGGCTGAGAACGCCACGGATGAGCAGATTTCCCTGTTAAGCAAGGCGTTGGAGATTAACGGCCAGTCGCTGGATGATAACGCGCAATTTATTCGCTCAGACGTCGATTTCCACCGCGTGCTGGCGGAGATCCCCGGCAACCCTATCTTTATGGCGACGCATGTTGCTTTGCTTGACTGGCTAATCGCCGCGCGGCCGAAAGTGTCGGAGCAAGAGCTTCATCATCACAATAACGTCAGTTTTCAAGAGCATATTGCCATATTTAACGCCATACGCGATCGCGATCCGGACGAAGCCGATCGTGCGTTGCAAACCCACCTCAAAAGTGTTTCCGCCACCTGGCGTGCCTTAGGTAAAACCAAAAAATCCGCTAAATGATCCCTGCTTCGCGATCGGTTTAGTGAACTCGATCGCACAATAAGCTTTCCCTATTGTACTGCTTTAAAAATGATCTGGTATAACAGGTATAAAGGTACATAGTTAATCCAGTCAAACATCATTACGAGGTATATATGGTTAGCCATTTACGTGGCGTGATGCCCGCGCTTCTGACCCCATTCGACGCACAGCAGAACATCGATCGGGCGAGCCTGCGTCGGTTAGTGCGTTTCAATATTGAGCAGGGCGTTGATGGGGTTTACGTCGGCGGATCGACCGGGGAGGCCTTCGTTCAGAGCCTGTCCGAGCGCGAAGAAGTCCTTGAAATCGTAGCGGAAGAGGCGAAAGGGAAAATTACCTTAATTGCGCATGTTGGTTGCGTCAGTACGGCGGAAAGCCAGCAGCTGGCGGTGGCGGCTAAGCGCTATGGTTTTGATGCGGTTTCCGCGGTAACGCCGTTCTACTACCCGTTCAGCTTTGAAGAGCACTGCGATCATTATCGCGCAATTATTGATTCTGCTGATGGGATACCGATGGTGGTCTACAACATTCCGGCGCTGAGTGGGGTAAAACTGACCTTAGAGCAGATTAACCAACTGGTGACATTACCGGGGGTGGGCGCGTTAAAACAAACGTCTGGCGATCTCTATCAAATGGAGCAAATCCGTCGCGCGCATCCGGAACTGGTGCTCTACAACGGCTATGACGAAATTTTCGCTTCCGGCTTGCTGGCGGGCGCTGACGGCGGGATCGGTAGTACCTATAACATTATGGCCTGGCGCTATCTGGGGATCGTGCAGGCGCTGAAAGAGGGCGACACCGCGAAGGCGCAGCAGCTGCAGCATGAGTGTAATAAGGTCATCGATCTGTTAGTCAAAGTGGGCGTATTCCGTGGACTGAAAACGGTGCTGCACTATATGGATGTGCTCTCCGTACCACTCTGCCGTAAACCGTTTGCGCCGGTAGAGGATAAATTCCAGGCCGAATTGAAAGCGCTGGCGCAGCAGTTAATGCAGGAGCGCGGCTGATTTCTCGCCGGAGACGCTCATAAACTGCGCTTTCGATAAGAGATTTAATCAGACATCTGAAGCGGGCGTCATCCGGCAACAACGATATTCAATTCATACCAAAGCGAGTGGGCGCAGCCCATCGCGGGAGACTCACCATGAGTACA
Source organism: Klebsiella sp. CN_Kp097 (assembly GCF_040064495.1). Lineage (NCBI taxonomy): Bacteria > Pseudomonadati > Pseudomonadota > Gammaproteobacteria > Enterobacterales > Enterobacteriaceae > Klebsiella > Klebsiella sp. CN_Kp097. The sequence goes on from NZ_JBEAIL010000002.1 coordinate 322,549, forward strand.
ACAACCCAGAATATCCCGTGGTATCGTCATCTTAACCGGGCGCAGTGGCGGGCATTTTCCGCCGCCTGGTTAGGGTATTTGCTTGATGGTTTTGATTTTGTCTTAATCGCCCTGGTGCTCACTGAGGTTCAGGGGGAATTTGGTTTGACGACGGTACAGGCGGCAAGCCTGATTTCCGCCGCTTTTATCTCTCGCTGGTTTGGCGGCTTGATGCTCGGGGCAATGGGGGATCGCTACGGTCGCCGCCTGGCGATGGTGACCAGCATTGTTCTTTTTTCGTTGGGTACGCTGGCCTGCGGTTTTGCCCCTGGCTACACCTCTCTCTTTATTGCCCGGCTGGTTATTGGGATGGGCATGGCGGGAGAATATGGCTCCAGCGCCACCTATGTTATTGAAAGCTGGCCGAAACACTTGCGGAACAAGGCGAGTGGATTTCTGATCTCTGGCTTCTCGGTTGGCGCCGTCGTCGCCGCGCAGGTTTATAGTCTGGTGGTGCCCGTTTGGGGCTGGCGTGCGCTCTTTTTCATCGGCATTGTCCCCATCGTTTTTGCCCTCTGGCTGCGTAAAAACATTCCGGAAGCGGAAGACTGGAAAGAGAAGCACGAAGGTAAAGCGCCGGTACGTACGATGGTCGATATTCTCTATCGCGGCCAGCATCGGGTGCTAAACATCATCATGACCTTTGTGGCAGGCGCGTCGTTATGGTACTGCTTTGCCGGCGAGGCGCGTATTGCCGGGTTGGTTGCGCTGCTGGGCCTGGTATGCGCCATTATCTTCATCAGTTTCATGGTGCAAAGTAGCGGTAAACGCTGGCCGACCGGCGTGATGCTGATGGTGGTGGTGCTCTTCGCTTTCCTCTACTCCTGGCCGATTCAGGCGCTGCTGCCTACTTATCTGAAAACTGAACTGGCCTATGATCCACATACTGTTGCTAACGTATTGTTCTTTAGCGGTTTTGGTGCAGCCGTCGGCTGCTGCGTCGGCGGTTTCCTCGGCGACTGGCTGGGGACCCGTAAAGCTTACGTTTGCAGTTTACTGGCTTCGCAACTGCTGATCGTTCCGGTATTTGCGATAGGCGGCACCAATGTCTGGGTGCTCGGTTTGTTACTGTTCTTCCAGCAAATGCTGGGTCAAGGAATTTCAGGGATCTTACCGAAGCTGATCGGCGGTTATTTCGAAACCGATCAGCGTGCTGCGGGTCTGGGATTTACTTACAACGTCGGTGCTTTGGGCGGCGCGTTAGCGCCGATTCTTGGGGCGTTAATTGCTCAACGCCTGGATTTAGGCACCGCGCTGGGTTCGCTCTCCTTTAGCCTGACGTTCGTGGTGATCTTACTCATCGGGCTTGATATGCCAACTCGCGTCCAGCGGTGGATCCGCCCGGAAGCCATGCGTACCCATGATGCGATCGATGGCAAACCGTTCAGCGGCGCAGTGCCGTTTGGTCGCGGTAAAAGCACATTAGCGAAAAGTAAAAATTAACCATGGCGCCTGGCCAATCACGAATGTTTGCCTAAGGATATGATGATGTCTCTACTTGAACAGCTTAATCAAAACATTGCGCAATCTGGTGGTTTGATAGTTTCCTGCCAGCCTGTACCAAATAGCCCGCTGGATAAGCCTGAAATTGTCGCTGCGATGGCCCTGGCGGCGGAGCAGGCAGGGGCGGTCGCGCTGCGTATTGAAGGTATTGATAATTTACGCGCCACCCGCGCCGTCGTTTCTATTCCTATCATCGGGATTATGAAACGCGATCTCGACGATTCGCCAGTCCGGATCACCCCGTTCCTTGAAGATGTTGATGCGCTGGCGCAAGGCGGGGCGGATATTATCGCCGTGGATGGTACCAATCGCCTGCGTCCGGTTACCGTTGCGGCACTGCTGGCGCGAATTCATCAGCATGCTTTGCTGGCGATGGCCGACTGTTCAACTTTTGAAGATGGGATGGCTTGCCAGCAGCAGGGGGCCGACATTATCGGGACGACGCTTTCTGGCTACACGACGGTGAAAACGCCGGAAGAACCCGATTTCGCTCTGGTGAAAACACTCAGTGAGGCCGGATGCCGGGTGATTGCCGAGGGGCGCTACAACACCCCGGCGCAGGCGGCAACTGCGATGCGCCAGGGGGCATGGGCCGTGACCGTTGGCTCTGCCATCACTCGTCTTGAGCATATCTGCCAGTGGTATAACTCGGCGTTAAAAAAGGCGGTGTCATGACTACGCTTGCTATTGATATCGGCGGAACCAAACTCGCCGCCGCGCTGGTGGATGATGACCTGAACCTCCTTAAACGCCGTGAGTTGCCGACACCCGCCAGCAAAATGCCGGAAGCGCTATGTTCGACGCTGCAAGAGCTGATCGTGCCGTTGTTTGCTCGCGCCCAGCGAGTGGCAATTGCCTCTACCGGAATAATTAGCGGCGGCGTGCTGTCGGCCATCAATCCCCATAATCTGGGCGGTTTGCAGCATTTTCCGCTGACGCAGACGCTGGAAAAAATCACCGGCCTACCCACACTGGCGGTTAACGATGCGCAAGCTGCGGCATGGGCGGAATACCATGCTCTGGGGGATGAATGTCGCGACATGGTTTTCATCACGGTATCCACAGGTGTAGGGGGCGGTGTAGTGAGTAATGGTCGGCTAATCACCGGGAATGGCGGTCTCGCCGGCCATCTGGGCCATACGTTAGCGGACCCGAATGGACCGCTATGCGGTTGTGGTCGGCGCGGCTGCGTAGAGGCTGTTGCTTCCGGACGTGGAATGGCGGCCGCCGCTCAGGGAGAACTCAGCGGATGTGATGCGAAAACGATTTTCATCCGTGCCGGGCAGGATGATGAGCAGGCTATTGGGCTTATTCACCGTTCGGCACAGACCTTAGCGAGATTGATCGCTGATGTAAAAGCGACAACGGATTGCCAGCGCGTGGTGGTCGGTGGCAGCATCGGCCTGGCGGAAGGTTATCTGGAGATGGTGAGAGCTTACCTTGCGCAGGAACCGTCGGTATATCACGTAATGTTACAACCCGCGCATTACCGACATGACGCGGGATTGCTGGGAGCGGTGTTACTGGCTCGGGAGAATAACTCATGATAGCAGGTGATATTGGAACGCTGACCGCCTCCGGGATACATCCCGTTTTAGCCGAAGCGTTGATGCTGGCGGTAGCCGCTTGTCCACAGGAGAAATCTCCTGGACGTTTCAATCTACGCGGTGACGATATTTTTATGAACGTCATGGTATTTACTACCCAGCCAGCGGAAAGTAAAAAATCGGAACAGCATGCGCAATATATCGATATTCAACTGTTGCTAAGCGGTGAAGAACGTATTCTGTGGGGAATGGTAAATTGTGCACAGCAGTGCGAAGCGATACACGTTGAAGAGGATTATCAGTTGTGTAATGCGATTGAAAATCAGCAGGCCATTACGCTACGGCCTGGTAATTTCGTGATATTTATGCCTGGTGAGCCGCATAAACCTGGATGTATTACGACATTGCCGCAGGAGATTAAAAAGGTAGTCGTTAAGGTTAATGTTAGCCTTTTGCAAAACGAATACTGATGCTGAGATTATTCCTGGTTTTGTTTGTGTAATGTGTTCTTCATTTAAATCTGCAAAATTTAAACTAGCTTATTAGGGGGCTCCTTTTCTTAAAACATGCAATATAGGGACTGTTATGGCTATTGATATGTATCTGAAGGTTGATGGGGTAACCGGTGAATCTAACGACTCAAATCATAAAAATTGGATAGATGTTTTGTCATTTAGCTGGGCAGCTGAGCAGCCTGGGAATATGAGCGTTGGCGGCGGTGGCGGAGCGGGTAAAGTTAATTTTCAGGACCTTTCGGTACAAGCATTGATAGATAAAGCAACGCCGGCAGTTCTCAAGTTTTGCGCTAGCGGTAAACATGTCGCTAAAGTCGAACTATCAATTTGCAAAGCCGGCGGCTCGCAAATTGAGTATTCGCGTGTTGTTCTTGAAGATGTTCTGGTGACGAAAACCAGTTTTAGCGGTGTGGGTCATACCGACACTATTATGGTGAATTACCTGTTTCAGGCATCTAAAGTTAATCTGCATTATTGGGAGCAGTCTTCTCAAGGGACCAAAGGCGCAGAAACTAAATCGGGTTGGGATATCAAACAGAATAAAGAAATTTAATCGACGCTGGAGCGCCTGCAATGCCAGATATTACCTCCGAGATAAATGCGGTTCTCTCCGATCATTCCCGGTTTGACGCAGAGCAGCTGGATATTATTATTTCATTCGTCAATGAACTGGATAAAGGAACTTTGAGTCAGTTTGAGAACGCTCCGGATCGCACGATTATGGATACCTATGAGCGCTTGCTTTCTGCCAGTAAAGAGCCTGCCAGAAGACAACGCGACGAAGAATACGAACTGGAATCTCTGACGGGGGCCAGTCGTCGTACTACCACCATGAGCAATCATGCCGCGTTTTTTGATCGCTTCAGAACAACGCCCGCGCATATGTATGGTTACGGCGGCAACGTCTACCGGGATCAGACAAAAAGCTATTACGATGTGGCTGGTAAAATACTGGCAGGCATTGGCGGTCTCGCTTCTTTTGGCGCAGGTACCGCCGCCATCGCCGCCTCGCAGGCGGGTTCGTCGCTTTCGGGTATAGCGGCGCGTTATGCGTTATCTTCTGTCGGCGCGACCGGCCTGGCCGCTGGCGCGATGGCGTTGCTCCGTAATAATTTTTCCGATGTTCAGGTAGCGACGAATAAAGATTTCCTCGAAACCATCAAGTCTATCGCCAAGCTAAGAAACAAACTGAATGATTTCTTCCAGGGCCTCAACAACAAGGTCTATTCGGATAAGACAAAAGCAGAAACGGCGCTCAACAATGAAATGAAGTCACATCCGTTACGTTTTGGCGTCGGTTCAGGAAGTCAGGTAGTACATGCCAACCTGGCCCCGATTCAACGTTTGGTCACTCAGGACTTTGTTACCGTAAACCACGAGATCAGAGCCAAAATTCTGCCGAAGGGTACAAATTCAGCCTGGAGTGTTGCGGTTTCGAGCTCAGAAATGGGTTGGGATGAACGGGTATTGGACCAGGCTAACATGGGCATTCTGCAGCAGGTCGTTCATCAGCTTTAACGCGGTTGTGTTGGCGGCGAATAATCGAACGTAGTTCGATGTAGAGTCCGGCCCGCAGAAAAGCAAAAACCCGCCTTTTGGGCGGGTTCTTTAAATAGTGGTGCCCGGACTCGGAATCGAACCAAGGACACGGGGATTTTCAATCCCCTGCTCTACCGACTGAGCTATCCGGGCAACGGGGCGCATTAAACCTGATTCACCGCGCCTCGTCAACGAAATTTATAAATTTCGCAGCAGACTGCACAATCTATCACCACTTTGCCGTAAAAGCACGCGTCGTCAGGCAAAAAAGGCCGTCCACGCGACCGAAATCGGCATTGCCAGCAGCAGGGCGGGGAGCATATTGACCACCGCGAACATCTTAATCCCGCAGATACGCAGGCCGGTCGCCACCAGCAGCATACCGCCGACGGCGCTGAAGTCGGCCATCATCATCGGCGTGGTCAGCGGCATGATAAGCGAGGCGCAAGCCGCCAGACTCAGCTGAATCAGCAGCATCGGCACACAGATTGCCGACACCGCCAGCCCCAGCGTGCAGGCGAAAATCGTGGCGGTGAAAAAGTCGAGAAACGCTTTGGCGATAAGGATGCTGGCGTCGCCGGTCATTCCTTCGCGCATGGCGCCAAAAACGCCGGTACCGCTGGCGCAAAACAGCACGATGATCGCCACGTAGCTCTGAATATAAGACTCGTGGGCCGAGGCCTTTTTCCTGCCCTTTGGCGACAATAGCTGCTGGAGTTTGCTTACCAGGGTATTGATGCCTTTCTCCATATTACACACTTCGCCGAGTAGCGCGCCGACCAGCGTCGCCAGCACCATCACCGGCAGGTTGGCGCACTTGATGACCAGTAAAATACCAATCCCCAGTGATGCCAGCCCAAAAATCGAGGTCATCGAGGTGCGGATCCGTTCCGGCAATCGTTGGCTCAGCAGCGCGCCCAGTACGCCGCCGACAAGCACCGCGCTGGCGTTAATAAATGGCCCTATAACCAAAGTAAACTCCTGTTAAGTATTCCTGATGTCCGCATTATTATGACGTTGTTTCGCCGCTAAGGCTTGCGGATACGTGGGGAGAATGCATATGGATTTCATCTTGCGCCACTTTCGGAAAGGTGCCATGATTGCGCGGATTTTCACCTCTTTACCCTGAGGCCGCCGGGATGACGACATCGCCATTACATCGCCGTTGCCGCTGCGTACTGCTGCGCGGTATGCCTCGTTCCTTACTCTCCCTGTTCACCATGCGGTGAAGGCCACGTATGCTCACTGTAGGACAACAGTAAGATCGGACGCGTCTGCTTTTACTGATGTCCGGCGGTCGGAGCTGAATTCCGTCAGACCCGGACACCTCGTTGGGCAAGGCTCCACCTTTGCCTGAGATTTTTACACTCCCGATACGGGCATTTGCGCTTATGAAATCTATGCACATTGCCGCCAGCTGTGAGCTGGTCTCCCGTCTGTCCACCCATCGTCAGGTTGTGGCGCTGGACAGCACTGATTTTACCGATGCGGCAGCGGTCGTCATCACCGCGGCGGATAGCCGCAGCGGTATCCTGGCCCTGCTCAAGCGCAGCGGATTCAATCTGCCGGTCTATCTATTTAGCGAAACGCAAACGGATAAACCGGAAGGAGTCGTCGCGGTGATTAGCGGCAAAGAGCAGGAGTGGCTGGAGCTGGAAGCGGCTGCCTGCGGCTATGAAGAGAAACTGCTGCCGCCATTTTTCAATACGCTTAGCCAGTACGTTGAGATGGACAACAGCACTTTCGCCTGTCCCGGCCATCAGCATGGCGCGTTCTTTAAAAAGCATCCCGCGGGCCGCCAGTTCTACGAGTTTTTCGGCGAGAACGTTTTTCGCGCTGACATGTGCAACGCCGACGTCAAGCTCGGCGATCTGCTGATCCATGAAGGTTCGGCGAAGCACGCGCAGAAATTTGCGGCAAAAGTCTTCAATGCCGATAAAACCTACTTCGTGCTTAACGGCACTTCCGCGGCGAACAAGGTCGTGACCAATGCGCTGCTGACCCGCGGCGATCTGGTACTGTTCGATCGCAACAACCATAAATCAAACCACCATGGCGCGCTGATCCAGGCCGGGGCGACGCCGGTCTATCTGGAAGCCGCGCGCAACCCGTTCGGCTTTATCGGCGGCATCGACGACCACTGCTTTGATGAAACCTACCTGCGCGAGCTGATCCGCGAAGCGGCGCCGGAAAAAGCCGACGCGGCGCGCCCGTTCCGCCTGGCGGTGATCCAACTGGGCACCTATGACGGCACGGTGTATAACGCGCGCCAGGTGGTCGATAAAATCGGCCATCTCTGCGATTACATCCTGTTTGACTCGGCGTGGGTCGGTTACGAGCAGTTTATCCCGATGATGGCTGACTGCTCGCCGCTGCTGTTGGATCTCAATGAAAACGATCCGGGCATTTTTGTGACGCAATCGGTGCATAAGCAACAGGCCGGTTTTTCGCAGACTTCGCAAATTCACAAGAAGGATAACCATCTGCGCGGCCAGGCGCGTTTCTGCCCGCATAAGCGGCTGAATAACGCCTTTATGTTGCATGCTTCCACCAGTCCGTTTTATCCGCTGTTCGCCTCGCTGGATGTGAATGCCAAAATCCATGAAGGAGAGAGCGGTCGGCGGCTGTGGGCGGAGTGCGTGGAGCTGGGTATCGAAGCGCGTAAAGCGATACTAGCGCAGTGTAAATTATTGCGGCCATTTGTGCCGCCGCTGGTCGGCGGGAAACCGTGGCAGGAGCATTCGACGGCGACTATCGCCAGCGAACGTCGCTTCTTTAGCTTCGAGCCGGGCGCGAGCTGGCACGGCTTTAGCGGTTATGCTGACAATCAATACTTTGTCGATCCGTGTAAGCTGCTGCTGACCACGCCGGGCATCGATGCCGATAGCGGCGACTATACCGAGTTTGGCATCCCGGCGACCATCCTGGCGCACTACCTGCGCGAAAACGGCATCGTGCCGGAGAAGTGCGATCTCAACTCGATTTTGTTCCTGCTGACGCCGGCGGAAAGCGCGGAAAAACTGGCGCGACTGGTGGCGATGCTGGCCCAGTTCGAACAGCATATCGAAGCGGATTCGCCGCTCGCCGAGGTACTGCCGACTATTTACAACAAATACCCGGTTCGCTACCGCGATTACACCATTCGCCAGCTGTGTCAGGAAATGCACGATCTGTACGTCAGTTTTGATGTTAAAGACCTGCAAAAGGCGATGTTCCGCAAGCAGAGTTTCCCGCCGGTGGTGATGAACCCGCAGGACGCCAACCGTGAATTTATCCGCGGTAACGTTGAGTTGGTGCGCCTGAGCGAGGCCGAAGGCCGCATCGCGGCGGAAGGGGCGCTACCGTATCCGCCGGGCGTGCTGTGCGTGGTGCCGGGCGAACTCTGGGGCGGCGCGGTACTACGCTACTTCCTCGCGCTGGAAGAGGGGGTCAATATGCTGCCGGGCTTTTCGCCGGAGCTGCAGGGGGTTTATAGCGAAACGGATACCGATGGTATTAAGCGGTTGTATGGGTATGTGTTGAAAGCGTAAACCGGGACCAGGCATTGTGCGCGTATTTTGCCGGATGGCGGCTGGCGCCTTATCCGGCCTACGGTCCGTGCGGCCTGCCTTTAATTTAATCATCGTGCTGGCTGAAACTGCCGGTAGCAATGGCCTCAAAACCCCGGTGGCGCTGCCGCTTACCGGGGCTACAGCGCTGTGCGGTTTGGTAGCCCGGAGAAGGCGCAACGCGCCGCCTCCGGGAAAACCCCTGTGCGACAAAACCGTTGCAAACCGATAACAGTATCTACAAATTCTGTAGGCCCGGTAAGGCGTCAGCCGTCACCGGGCAATGACGATCAGGCGTTCTGGCGCGCGGCGGCAGGCTGTCTGACGTGTTGATACTTGAACAGCGCCACGAAAGCGACGGCCAGCACCAGCGAGTAGGCGGCGAAAATCAGCCACACGCTTTGCCAGTTAGTGATCCCCTCAATGGTAAAGTGCTCGACAACTTTGCCGCTCACCATCCCACCAAGGATGCAGCCGAAGCCGTTGGTCATCATCAGGAACATACCCTGGGCGCTGGCGCGGATTTCCGGACGCACCTCTTTCTCAACGAACACTGAACCGGAGATGTTGAAGAAGTCGAAGGCGCAGCCGTAGACGATCATCGACAGCACCAGCAGGACGGTACCGAACGGCGTCGGGTCGCCGAAGGCGAACAGGCCGAAGCGCAGCATCCACGCCACGATACTAATCAGCATCACGTTCTTAATGCCGTAGCGGCTAAGGAAGAACGGGATAGTCAGAATAAACAACGTTTCGGAGATCTGCGAAATCGACATCAATACCGATGCGTGCTCGACGATAAAGCTACCGGAGAACAGCGGGTCTTTATCGAAGCTGTGCAGGAAGGTGTTGCCAAACATATTGGTGATCTGCAGTTCGGCGCCGAGCATCATGGAGAAGATAAAGAAGATTGCCATACGCTTGTTTTTAAACAGCGCAAAGGCGTTCAGGCCGAGCATCTCGGTCCAGCTCTGGTTGCGCTGGGCGTTGGCGACCGGAATATGCGGCAGCGTCAGGGTGAACAGCGCCAGCAAGACCGACAGCGTCGCGCCGATATAAAGCTGCATATGGCTAAGCTCGAAGCCCGAGAAGCTAACGCCCCACATGGCGAGGATAAAGCCGATGGTGCCCCAGATACGAATTGGCGGGAAATCGGTCACGATATCCAGCCCCGCCGACTGCAGGCGGTAGTAGGAGATGGTGTTGATCAAGCCAAGCGTCGGCATATAGGCCAACGAGTTAAGCAAGATCACGAGGAACATCTCGCCTGGCGTAGTGACCTGCGCCGCGAGGTACAGCGTTAACGCGCCGACCAGGTGGCAGATGGCATACACCCATTTGGCGCTGATCCATTTATCGGCGACGATCCCGAGCAGCGTAGGCATCAGAACGGCGGCGATACCGAGCGAGCTATACACCGCGCCGATGGCCGCGCCGTCAAACTTCAGGGTGACGAACATGTACGAGCCGAGCGTGGTTAGCCAACTCCCCCAAAGGCAGAACTGCAGGAACGACAGTATTTTTAACTGCAGCTTAAGATTCATGTATTTATCCTCACGAATGTGGGCTGGTTATGTTTTTTAAATAACATAACCACCGTTATTTTGATGCGATTCTATCATTCAGCGATTGCAAGCTTCTGTTAACTGCCGCAGAAAATCGAAAGATATTACCAAGTATGTCATAAAAAAAGAGAGGCCCGGTGCGATGCCCGGGCCTGTGGGGGAGAAGCGTTACTTACGGCGATAGCTTTTTTGCGCGGTGTTAACTTTATACAGATAACGGCGTGATTCGGCAGATGGATGGCGGGTGGTGAGCGTCTGGTAGACGTCGCCTGGCGCCATACTGTTAATGATGTTCGCCGCCTGGACTTTATCGCTGGAGAAGACGCGCAGTACGCTGCCGGCGCCGCCGTTATAGGCGGTGATCACCGCGTAGCGACGCGAGGTGGGGTTATCGATGCCGGCGAGATAAACGTTGTTCAGCATCGCCAGATAGGCGGTGCCGGTATCGATGTTATTCGCCGGGTCAAACAGATAGCTGCGGCTCGGCAGGCCGGATTTGCCCTGCGAGCGGAAGACGTCTTTCCCCGCGCTATGCTGTACGACCTGCATCAGCCCCATGGCATCCGCGTGGCTCACCGCATAGGGGTTAAACGATGATTCTGTTTGCATAATCGCAAGGATCAGCGACTCATCAACGCCATATTTACGCGAGGCCTGGCGCACCATGCCGAGATATTTATGCGCACGTTTATCGAGGTGGTTAGGCACCAGGTTGATGGTGATGCTATAGACCACGCGCAGGCCATTGCTGCGGCTCTTCAGGCGGGTTTGCAGCAGATAATCGGCATAGCGCGCGGCGCGCCACTCCCAGCGGATGGATTCGCCGGTGTTATCGACGACCTGGCCGTAGAGGAACGGTTCTTTGGAAATCTGAATATCATCGACATCGGAATAGAGGTCGATAGAGTTGGGGTCATCGCCCATCAACAGAGTTTTGATAATCGCCTGGCGTAACCGTCCTTGCGGATCGGTTCCGGCGATGGTCTCGACGGTAATCGTACCGGCATCAAAGTTGATGTGGCTGCGGGTTTGATATTGATCGGTATATTTTACGTAGTCCTTCGGCCCGGCGAGCAGAACTTCGTTATACCCCCAAATGTTCTCGATGTTATGGGCAAACTGGCCCATCAGGATATCGAATCCGTTAGTGTCCTTGACCCAGGCCTCGTTATATTCGGCGCCTTTTTTATTGGAACTGGAACAGGACACGAGCAATGGCGCAATCAGCGCGAGCGCTAAGTATTTTTTCATCATTCCGGGAGTGCGTGTTGTGTTTGTTTGGTAAAGGCCGTGAGGCCCTTACTGTTTTTCCGGCGGCGTGTAGCCTTCGATGTGAACGTCTTTCCCTTCAAACAGGAACTGCACCATCTCCTGTTCCAGCAGCTTGCGGTGCTCCGGGTTCATCATGCTGAGTTTTTTCTCGTTGATCAGCATGGTCTGCTTATGCTGCCACTGCGCCCAGGCCTCTTTGGAAATTTCGTTGTAAATGCGCTTACCGAGCTCGCCCGGATAGAGCTGGAAATCCTGGCCGTCCGCTTCACGCTGCAGGAAAGTACAAAAAATCGTTCTGCTCATAATCAATCCTCTTTTATAGCCGAAAAAACTAGACCGGCGTTCCGGCTTTCAACTGTTGCAACAAGCGCTCCACGGGGGCCGCCAGTCCGACCGATGGCGGCTGCGCTAAGTTATACCAGAGTGCGTTACCTTCATCCATGCATGCGCCAGATGAGTGCACTGTAAGCCACATCGGCACAATATCCAGGTGGAAATGGCTGAAAGTGTGGCGGAAGGCGGTTAATTGCGTCAGATTATCGGCCTTTATCTGACGTTGCGCCAGCCACTCACGCAGCCCGGCTTCATCCTCAAATTGCGGAAAACAGAACAACCCGCCCCATAAACCCACCGGCGGACGTTGGGAAAGAAATACCTCGTCGCCGTGCTGCATCAGCAGGAAGTAGCCGGTGCGCTCCGGGATGGTCTGCTTCGGTTTTTTCCCCGGATATTCCGCCCATGAATGGTTAGCGTAGGCCACGCAGCCGTTACTCAGCGGGCACAGTTCGCACTTCGGCTTCGAGCGGGTACAAACCATGGCGCCGAGATCCATCATCGCCTGGTTGAAGCGCTCTACGCCCTGCGCCGGCGTCACCTCTTCGCTTATTTCCCACAGCCGTTTTTCCACCTCTTTTTTCCCCGGCCAGCCGCTCACAGCATAGCAGCGGGCGAGTACCCGCTTCACGTTGCCGTCGAGAATCGGATAATGCTGACCGAGCGAAAGGGATAAAATCGCCCCCGCCGTCGAGCGCCCGACGCCGGGAAGCGCGGCCACCTCTTCAAAGGTTTGCGGGAACTCGCCGCCGTGTTGCGTGGCGACCTGCTGCGCGGCTTTATGTAAATTGCGCGCCCGCGCGTAGTAGCCAAGGCCGGTCCACAGATGCAGCACTTCATCCAGCGGCGCGTTGGCTAAATCAACAACCGTTGGGAAACGCGCCATAAAGCGTTCAAAATAGGGAATAACCGTGGTGACCTGGGTTTGTTGCAACATCACTTCGGAGAGCCATACTTTGTAGGGCGTCTTGGCGATTTGCCAGGGCAGGGTTTTACGGCCGTATTTGTCGTACCAGTCCAGGACCTGGGCTGAAAATTGCGCGGCGAGAAAAGTCAAAGCTACGGCTCCGGAATCGCGATTACAGGGTGGCAGATTGCAGCACAAGGGCGAGTGGCTGTAAACCCTTGCATCCGCCGGGTAACTTTGGATAATGCCCGTTTTCCGAACACATTCACAAGCAGACTTAACTTTTATGAAAAACGACGTCATTTCTCCGGAATTCGATGAAAACGGTCGCCCGCTGCGCCGTATTCGTAGCTTCGTCCGTCGCCAGGGCCGCCTGACGAAAGGGCAGCAGCATGCGCTGGATAACATTTGGCCGGTGATGGGCGTTGAATTCAACGATGCGCCGCTCGATTTCGCCGCTCTGTTTGGCCGCGAAGCGCCGGTCACCTTAGAAATTGGTTTCGGTATGGGCGCCTCGCTGGTGGCGATGGCGAAAGCTAAACCGGAGCAAAACTTCCTCGGTATTGAAGTGCACTCGCCGGGCGTCGGCGCGTGCCTGGCTTCCGCGGAAGAAGAAGGCGTACAAAACCTGCGCGTAATGTGTCACGATGCGGTCGAAGTGCTGCACACTATGATCCCGGATAACTCGCTGAATATGGTGCAGCTGTTTTTCCCTGACCCGTGGCATAAAGCGCGTCATAATAAACGTCGTATCGTGCAGCCGCCTTTCGCCGAGCTGGTAAAAAGCAAACTGAAGCTGGGCGGTGTCTTCCATATGGCGACCGACTGGGAAGCCTATGCTGAGCATATGCTGGAAGTGATGTCTTCGCTGGAAGGCTATCGTAACCGGTCGGAAAGTAACGATTACGTACCGCGCCCGGAATCGCGCCCGGTAACCAAATTTGAACAACGTGGCCATCGTCTTGGCCACGGCGTATGGGACTTAATGTTCGAGAGGGTGAAATAATGGCCAAGAATCGTAGCCGTCGTCTGCGTAAAAAAATGCATATCGACGAGTTTCAGGAGTTAGGTTTCTCCGTAGCCTGGCGTTTCCCGGAAGGGACCAGCGAAGAGCAGATCGACCAGACGGTCAACGATCTGATCGAAGAGGTCATTGAGCCGAATAAACTGGCCTTTGACGGCAGCGGCTATCTCTCGTGGGAAGGGCTCATCTGCATGCAGGAAATCGGTAAATGTACCGAAGAGCATCAGGCCATCGTTCGTAAGTGGCTGGAAGATCGTAAATTAGCGGATGTGCGCACCAGCGAACTTTTTGACGTCTGGTGGGACTAAGTTTGACAAGGGTCGGCAATTGCCGGCCCGATTTGTCTTAAGGGAGTAAAATGATGCGTAAAACGCTGCTGGCGGTGGCGCTTTCCGTCACCGCTTTGTCTGCCCACGCGGACTACCAGTGTAGCGTCACGCCGCGTGACGATGTGATCCTCAGCCCGCAGCAGGTGCAGGTGAAGGGTGAAAACGGCGATCTGGTGATTAAGCCGGACGGTAATCTGACCTTTAACGGTAAAGCCTATGCCCTTAGCGCCGCCCAGCGCGAACAGGCGCAAGATTATCAGGCCGGTCTGCGCAGCAGTCTGCCGTGGATTGATGATGGCGCGCGTTCGCGGGTCGAAAAGGGCCGCAAGGCGCTGGATAAAATCATCACCGAACAGGTCGGCGCCAGCAGCAGTATGCATAGCCGCCTGACCAAGCTGGACGCGCAGCTGAAAGAACAGATGAACCGCATTATCGAACGTCGCAGCGATGGCCTGACTTTCCACTATAAAGCCATCGACCAGGTTCGCGCCGATGGCCAACAACTGGTGAATCAGGCGATGGGCGGCATTCTGCAGGACAGCATTAACGAGATGGGCGCCAAAGCGGTGCTTAAAGGCGGCGGCAATCCGCTGCAGGGCATTCTCGGCAGTCTTGGCGGCCTGCAAACCGCAATCCAGGATGAGTGGAAAAACCAGGAAGCGGATTTCCAGCAGTTCGGCAAAGATGTTTGCAGCCGGGTGGTCTCGCTGGAAGAGAGCCGCAAAGCGCTGGTTGGTTCGTTAAAGTAAGCAAGATTTCGCGGCCCGCATTTCTTTGGGCCGCGCACTTATCCACTCAGGCGCGGCCGTGCGACACGCGTGAACGGCGAGCCAGAGAATCAATGATTACCGCAATCGCCAGTACCGCGCCGGTAATGATATAGCGCAGCGAAGACGGCAGGTTCAACAGCGTCAGCCCATTTGAAATCGACTGAATCACGATGATCCCCAATAGCGCGGACCAGGCGCTGCCGCGTCCGCCGAACAGGCTGGTGCCGCCGATCACCGCCGCGGCGATGGCGTTGAGGTTGACGTCGCCGGTGCCGGCCTGCTGGCTGGCGGAAGCCAGTCGCGACGCCGCGAGAATGCCGCCGAAGGTCGCAAGCGTGGTACACAGAACAAAAGCGCTCACATAAATCGCCCGCACGTTAATTCCCGAACGGCGCGCCGCTTCACGGTTGCCGCCGACCGCGAACATCGAGCGACCCCATTTTGTCCGTTTCAGCGCGTAGTTGAGGATCATCACGCAGGCGACAAAGAGACCGAAAATCCACGGAATACCGCGCCCCTGATTGAGGTAAAGCACCGCGGCCTCGAAGATAATCGTCAGCGCGATCGCGCGCGCCAGTAGCGAGCTGACTCCCTCGGCGGAAAGATTGGCCGCCAGCCGCCGCGAGCGTTTTTTCAGACCAAAGACAATAATCGCCAGTCCTGGCAGCAATGCCATCAGGTGTGAGAACCAGCCGGGCATCACCAGCAGTTGGCCAAAGCGCACCAGCGGCGAAGTATAGGGCAGGTTGATGCTGCCGCTCGGCCCGAGGATATACAGCTGCATGCCCAGCAGCGCCAGCAGGCCGGCGAGAGTGGCGACGAAACTTGGCATTCCGACGCGGGTATACAGTAGCGCGTAGACCAGCCCGACGGCCACGCCGCAGGCCAGCGCCACGGCGATGGCTCCCGCCAGCGGCCATCCTGCGTTCACCCACAGCACGCCGACGATAGCCGATGCCAGGCCGCTCATGGAGCCGACCGACAGGTCTATCTCACCAAGCATCAGCACGCAGACGATGCCGAGCGAGATAAACCCGACCGTCGCGCAGTCAAACAGCAGGTTCACCAGGTTATTCGGCGCGATATAGACCGGGTTGAGAAAGGTGAAAACCAGGGAAATCACAATCAGCCCGGCTATCACCGGCGCGGTGCCGAGATCGCCGGTTTTGATGCGGGTTATCTGCGCGCGCAGGGCGCCAAACAGCCCCTCGTCGTGACGAACGCGCTCATCGCTGCGATCCAGCGCGGTGTGGGATGCGGTCTTACTGTTCATAAAATTACATCGCTCCGGAAGTTGTTGGCTGTGATTTACGTTCAACCCGGCGTGAAACGGCGTTTTCCGTCGCGCCGGTGATCGCGGCGACCAGATCCTGATTGGAAGCATCGGGCGTGAAGATCCCTTTGTTGCGCCCGAGACGTAGCACCACGATACGGTCGGCGACGGCGCGAACGTCTTCCATGTTGTGGCTGATGATGATGACGCCAAGCCCGCGCTCGCGAACGCGCTCAATCAGGTTGAGCACTTCCGCGGTCTGCGCGACGCCCAGCGCCGCGGTGGGCTCATCGAGCATAATGATTTTAGGGTTCAGCAGCAGCGAACGGGCGATGGCGACGGTCTGCCGCTGGCCGCCGGAAAGCGATGCCACCGGTTCGCGTACCGACGGAATACGTGCCGCCAGCTCCTGCAGCAGCGTCCAGGCTTTCACTTCCATCGCCACTTCATCGAGCTGGAACGGCGAAATTTCATGACCCAGAAACAGGTTTGCTACCACATCAAGGTTTTCACACAGCGCCAGATCCTGAAACACCGTGGCAATACCGTATTCCAGCGCTTTGCCGGGGCTATCGAGGGTGACAGGGTTGCCGTCAAACTCAATGGTGCCGGAGGTCGGCTGGTGGACGCCGGCGAGGATCTTCACCAGCGTGGATTTGCCCGCGCCGTTGTCGCCGACCAGCGCGACCACCTCGCCGGCGTGGACTTCTAATTCGATATCCGTCAGCGCCGACACCGCGCCAAAATGTTTAGAGACGTTGCGCAGTTGCAGTATTGGCCGCCCGGCGGCGGAGTTGTGTTGTTGTTGCGGCATACAAAACGACCTCAATAATGGCGAAATCACGCCCGCCGCGGCGGGCGCAGGGTCACAGGTTACTTGCTGATGCCTAACTTCTGGCAGGCGGCGGCGTATTCGCCGCTACACACCTGATCCCAGGTCTGGATTTTTTTATCGAAGATTTCCGCTTTGATGTTTTTGGCGGTCACCACTTCCGGGGTAAATAGCTGGGAAGGGGTGTTGTACAGGGTGGTGCTGGCCTGCGGTTTTTTGCCCTGAATAAAATCAACCGCCACTTTGGCCGCCGCTGCGGCAACGATCTCCGATGGCTTGGAGATGGTGTTGTACTGGTCGCCGGCGATGATCAGCTGCAGCGCGGCGATAGTGGCGTCATTGCCGGTGACCGGCGGCAGCGGCTGGACGCCGGCAGCCTTAAAGGCGGCAATCGCCCCGCCGCCGGTACCGTCGTTCGCCGCGACCACGCCCTTAATTTTGTCGCCAAAGCGGGTAACCTGCCCGGCGGTCCACTCCTGGGCTTTCGGCGGCGCCCACTCCGGGGTGTCGAATTCGGCCAGCGTTTTGTAACCGGACTCTTTCAATCCGCGATGGATACCGTCGCGGATCAGCCCTGCGGCGGCATCGGTTGGCGAACCGTTAATTTGCAGCACGCCGGCATCCTGCGGCACGCCGCTCGCTTTCAGGTGGTCGGTGAGGGATTTCGCGATGGCGTAGCCAATGCCCTCGTTATCAAACGAAACATAAAAATCGGCCGGTTTGTTTGGCACCGGGCGGTCATAGGCGATGACCTTGACCCCCTGCGCCTGGGCGTTTTCGACCAGCGCGGCGGCGGCGGAAGAGTCAACCGGATCCAGGACGATCACTTTCGCTCCCTGGGCGATTACCGAGTTGAACTGCTGCTGCTGGAGCGACGCGTTGGCGTTGGCATTCTGATAGATGACCTTACATTCCGCGCAAAGCTTGCTCATTTCCGCCTTAAAACCGGGGAAGTCGTGCTGCTCATAGCGGGTAGAGGCCTGATCGGGCATTAAAAAGGCCACGGTGGCGGACTCTGCAGACCAGGCTGAAGCCGTGACGGTGCCGGATAGTGCGGCGAGTGTGATAAATATATTACGGTAATTCATTGTGTTACCCTCTTTTTTATAGGCTTAAGCCCGCCGGGTTGCGCCGACGTTACAGAGACTTTTTTTAATCAGAGTTACCAATAATTCACATGTAGGATACGTCGGTTTTACATTTGCTCAACCGATGAAGCAGGATTACCACTGCGCAAAAAATGAGTCAAGAAAAGGAAAAAAGTCGATCGGATTTTGTGATTCGCTGCAAATAAGTGAACAAAAAAACGCCAGTCTATTTGACCGTGGCGGGAGAGGATGTAAGGGGAAAGATACGGGCGACGACGTGCCGCCCGCAGGGATTACTCTTCGCTGAGGAACAGCTCCAGCAGCGAATTTAAAAACAGCTTACCGTGCTCGGTAATCTGCCAGTTTTGCGCATCTTCCAGCAGATAGCCTTCGGCGATGGCGGCATCGATTTGCGGACGGATAACCTGCTCATCAAGTCCGGTATACAAGCTGAACTCCGCGCGCGGCGCGGCCTCCAGCAGGCGGAAGCGGTTCATAAAGAACTCGAACGGTTTATCCGCCGCCTCCACGTCGTGCTGACGCTCCAGGTAACGGCCTTCCATGTAGCCGCGCGGGTGACGGGTTTTTGCCGTACGCAGAATGCGGCCATCAGGGAAGGTCACTTTGCCGTGTGCGCCGCAGCCGATACCGAGGTAGTCGCCAAAGCGCCAGTAGTTGAGATTGTGCTGGCACTGATAGCCTGGTTTGGCGTAAGCGGAGGTCTCGTATTGCTGATAACCTGCGGCGCTCAGCAATTGATGTCCCTGTTCGAAAATATCCCACAGCGCATCGTCATCCGGTAACACCGGCGGGCGCGAACCAAACAGCGTGTTCGGCTCAATAGTCAACTGATACCACGACAGATGCGGCGGATTCAGCGCGATCGCCTGGCGCAAATCATCCAGCGCCTCATCCAGCGACTGGTCCGGTAGGCCATGCATTAAATCGAGGTTAAAGCTACGCAGCCCGAGGCCGCTCGCCAGCCGCGCCGCGCGTTTTGCCTCTTCCGGGCCGTGAATACGTCCCAGACGCTGCAATTTGGGCTCGCTAAAGCTCTGTACGCCGATGGAGATACGGTTGACCCCGGCACGCTGATACTCAACGAAGCGATCGGCCTCCACGGTCCCCGGATTGGCTTCCATGGTGATCTCCGCATCCGCCGCCAGCGGCAGGCAGGCGCGCACGCCATCCAGCAGGGTTTGCATCGCCGAGCCGGAAAGCAGGCTCGGCGTACCGCCGCCGATAAAAATAGTCTTAATTTCACGTCCTTGTGCGTATGGCGCATCGTGGCGCAGATCGGCAAGCAGGTGCTGGACGTAGTCGTCGTGCGGCACTTCGCCCTTTAACGCATGCGAATTGAAATCGCAGTACGGGCATTTCTGCACGCACCACGGGATATGAATATAAAGACTGAGAGGCGGCAAATTAGCCATTACGTAATGCTTCCAGTAACAGTTTCAGCGCCTGCCCACGGTGGGAAATGGCGCTTTTCTCTTCACGGCTCAGTTCCGCTGCGGTTTTACCCTCGGACGGAACAAAGAAAATCGGGTCATAACCAAAGCCGCCGCTACCCGCCGCCTGGCGAGTAATCACGCCCGGCCAGCTGCCGTGGCACACCAGCGGTGTCGGGTCTTCGGCATGGCGCAGATACACCAGCACGCAGTGGAACTGGGCCTGGCGTTGCTCATCGGGCACGTCCTGCAGGGCATCCAGCAGCTTTTCCAGATTCTGCTGGTCGCTGGCGTTTTCACCCGAGTAGCGAGCGGAGTAAATGCCCGGCGCGCCGCCCAGCGCATCCACCGCCAGACCCGAGTCGTCGGCGATGGCCGGCAGGCCGGTGACCTGCGCGGCGTGACGCGCTTTGAGGATCGCGTTTTCGATAAAGGTCAGGCCGGTTTCTTCGGCGGAATCGACCCCAAGCTCGGTCTGGGCGACGACGTCGAGCCCAAAATCTTCCAGCAGCGAGGCCAGCTCGCGAACTTTACCGGCGTTGCCGGTAGCGAGTACAACTTTTTGCATATTCAATCCTGTTTAGTCAGTCAGCGCCGCGACGGCGGGCGGGATCTGCTGCGGGTGAATGATTTTTACCTGTTTGTGACGGCCCAGTTCGCCTTTTTCGATAAGCACCTGGCTTTTCGCGACGCGGAACTGTTTAGCGAGATATTTAACCAGATGGGCATTTGCCTGGCCGTCGACGGGTGGGGCGGTGATGGCGACTTTGAGCTCGTCGCCATGCAGACCAACAAGGCTGTCGCGGCTGGCCTTTGGCTGAATATACAGCCTGAGCACCAGCCCGTCAGCGCAGACTTCAACGGCACTCATAGCGCCATCCACAGCCCCGGAAGCAGGACATTGCCAGTAGCTTGCAGCAGCTCGGCGATACCCATGTTAATCACGTATAGCAGCAGGACCAGCACCATCGGCGAAAAGTCGATGCCGCCCATGGATGGCAGCAGGTTGCGGATCGGGCGCAGCAGTGGGTCGGCCAACTGCATCAGCACGTATTCCACCGGGCTGCGGCCCTGGCTTACCCAGCTCATGATCGCCATCAATAGCAGCACCCAGAAAATCAGCGAACCGATGGTTTTCAGCAGGATCAGCACCGCGGCAATCCAGATAATCGGCTGGAAGGTGACCACCATAAACAGCACGATCGCTTTGATAACGCAGAGCACGAAGGCGACCAGCAGGGAGGCGCTATCCAGCGGCCCCATTGCCGGGATAATCCGGCGCAGCGGCCCGACGATTGGCTGGGTCGCTTTCACGACGAACTGTGAAAACGGATTGTAAAAGTCGCAGCGCGCCCACTGCATCCAGACGCGTAACAACATGACCATTGTGTAGAGCTCAATGACCGTTGAGAGCAGGAAGGTCAACGTCTTCATGGCGTTCCTCAGATTCCTTATTTTTTGCTGTAGTCGCGCGCGCCGAAGATTGCGGTCCCGATGCGCACCATAGTGCTTCCCGCCGCGATAGCGGCTTCCATGTCATCCGACATGCCCAGAGAGAGCGTATCAACCGAAGGGTAGAGCGTTTTCAGTTGCGCGAATGCTACCGCCATTTGTTGGGCGACGGCAAACTGCCTTTCATATTCTGACTCTGGCGCCGGAATGGCCATTAACCCGCGAAGCTGTAGGTTCGGTAAGGCGTCGATGCCGGCGGCTAAAGCGTCAAGCTCCGCCAGCGGGATCCCGGATTTACTCTGTTCATCGCTGATGTTGATTTGAATCAGCACGTTCAGCGGCGCTAGATCCGCCGGACGTTGCTCGCTCAGGCGGCTGGCGATTTTCAACCGGTCGACGGTGTGGCACCAGTCAAAATGCTCGGCCACCAGCCGGCTTTTGTTGGACTGCAGCGGGCCGATGAAGTGCCACTGCAGACCGCTGGCGCCCGCCTGCTGGAAATAGCGGATTTTATCCACCCCTTCCTGGACGTAGTTTTCGCCGAATGCCCGCTGTCCTGCGGCCATCGCTTCTTCGATAGCGCTCGCAGGTTTGGTTTTACTCACTGCAAGCAACGTAACTTCTTCTGGAGCGCGGCCGCAGCGGGCGGCGGCGCCTGAGATTTTATCCCGGACCTGTGCCAGGTTATGCGCAATATCGTTCATATTCCGAGGATCAGTTATGGAGCTGGAAGAAATCGTGGCCCTTAGTGTAAAGCATAACGTCTCCGATCTACACCTGTGCAGCGCGTATCCGCCGCGCTGGCGTCGTTTGGGAAAGCTTGAGCCTGCACCGTTTACTTCGCCGGATGTTGAGGAAATCCTCACTCGCTGGCTTAACGACCCACAGTTGGCGCAGTGGCGTGCCGATGGCCAGGTGGACTTTGCCCTGGCCCTCTCAGATGGGCCGCGGCTGCGTGCCAGCGCTTTTGCCCACGCGCGCGGCTTGTCGTTGGCGCTGCGTCTTTTGCCGCAGCGATGCCCGCAGTTGGGTGATTTGGGCGCGCCCGCCGCGCTTAGCGAACTGTTAAATGAAGAGAGTGGTTTGATCCTGGTTACCGGCGCTACCGGTAGCGGCAAGTCGACCACCCTGGCGGCGATGGTGGACTACCTCAATCAACATCGCCATGGTCATATTTTAACCCTTGAGGATCCCGTGGAGTTTATTCACGCCAGCAGGAACTGCCTGATCCAGCAGCGCGAAATCGGCCGCCATTGCTCCTCCTTCGCGGCGGCGCTACGCGTGGCGCTGCGTCAGGACCCGGACGTGATCTTATTAGGTGAGCTACGCGATAGCGAAACCATCCGCCTGGCGCTGACCGCGCCGAAACCGGGCACCTGGTGATGGCGACGCTGCATACCCGCAGCGCGGCGCAGGCCGTCGAGCGGCTGGTGGATGTGTTCCCGGCGGAAGAAAAAGAGCCGGTTCGCAGTCAGCTGGCAGGGAGCTTATGCGCCGTGGCGGCGCAAAAATTGTTGCCAAATGCTTCCGGCGGCCGGGTTGCGCTATACGAACTTTTAGTGAACACGCCAGCGGTGGCAAATTTGATCCGCGAAGGAAAAACGCATCAGCTACCCGGCGTGATGCAAACCAGTCAACAGGCAGGAATGCAAACCTTTGCGCAGAGTTTTCAACAACGTGCGTTAGCAGGTGAGTTATAGCTTATGCCGTGATGAAACAAAGGTGGTATTCATTAAATTGTTAATTCAGTGTTCAATTAATGTTTTGATTAATGATTTCATAATACAAATAAGTGGTACGACCTAAGCCGAAATAATGAATGTTATGACAGCGGGCTTACATTTACCCCGCTTAACCAGGAAAAAAATGGGATTACCTTTTGACACTTTTGCGGGGTTCGATTTATGCTGTTTACGGGAATAGGAAGATTCTCATGAAATGATGTTTCAATATCCAAAGTGTATTTGAAAATATAAATACATTATTGAACGTTTAATTTTCAGTTAATTTAACCGCTAAGATGGCGGGGTACTGCTAAGGAGAGTTTCAAGTGATTAATTTATCGGAGAATTTACTGCATTCGCGTCAGGTGACTTTCATTACTCATCCGTCCATTCAGAGTAATGCATTTGCGACGTGGTTGACTGAGAAGCTATCCGTAAACGTAACTCTGCATAATATCAACAAACCGCTAACTCAACGTCTGGCAAAAGACTCCGTAATATTGTTTGATATTGCCGTCTCTAATAAGAAATTGAATGGCGTGTGGCGAGATATTATTCGCGTACAGGCAGATAATCCGCGTCTGTTGATTATCAATAGCGCGCAAAAGTATGAGCTTTACGAAATGGCGCAATGGCCTGCGTTATATGGCGTATTCCGCCATGACGATGACCAATCGCGCTTAATTGAGGGCGTCAAAGCCGTATTAAATGGCGAGCAGACGGCTGAATTGAGCGTGATGCACCCGGCGCTGTATTCTGCGGATCAGGTCACGGCGCCGACGGAGAACTCACCGTTGACCGAGCGTGAATGTGAGATCCTCAACGAGCTGCGCTGCGGCGCAACGAATATGGATATTGCCCGCGCGCTGTTCATCAGCGAAAACACGGTACGTACTCATCTGTACAATGTGTTCCGCAAATTGAGCGTGAAGAACCGTACCCAGGCGGTAAGCTGGGCGAATGAACATCTGCGTCACTGATTGCCCGGCGGCGCTACGCTTGCGATGGCCTACGGGTTATGCCAGCGAGGGAGTTGTAGGCCGGGTAAGGCGAAGCCGCCACCCGGCGCAAAAGCGGCTCCGCATCCGCTGCCATGATTGCCCGGCGGCGCTACGCTTGCGCGGGCCTACGGGTTACTCCAGCGGGGGGTTGTAGGCCGGGTAAGGCGAAGCCGCCACCCGGCGCAAACGCGAATCTATGCTTCGCTTTCATCCCAGAGCTACCGATTAGTATCCCTGTTCGAAATAGCTTTCGAGGATAACCACGGCAGAGGCGGAATCAACGCTGCCTTTATTGAGCGCGCGAAAACCTCCGTGTTCGAACAGCCCTGCGCGGGCTTCGACGGTGCTTAAACGCTCGTCGTGGAGGGTGATTTTCACGCCGAAGCGGCCATGAATTTTATTGGCGAAGTTACGTGCGCGCGCGGTTAGCGGCTGTTCGGTGCCGTCCATGTTCAGCGGCAGGCCGACAATCACCGCTTCCGGCTGCCACTCTTTCAACAGCTTTTCGATGATGTTCCAGTCCGGTTTGCCGTCCTGCGCTTTCAGCGCCGGGAGCGGACGCGCCGTGCCGGTAATGCGCTGCCCAACGGCGACGCCAATGCTTTTAGTGCCAAAATCAAAACTCAGAAAGGTACCGCTCATTATGCATGCCCCGCGTCGGCAGGCATCGTCACGATATCGATACCGATAAGTTTGGCCGCTTCGCGCCAGCGGTCGGCAATCGGCGTTTTAAACAAAATATTCTGATCGGCCGGTGCGGTAAGCCAGGCGTTATCGAGAATTTCCTGTTCCAGTTGCCCTTTTTCCCACGACGCGTAGCCCAACGCGACCAGCACGTTGCTCGGTTGTTTATCGGTACCGAGAGTTTCCAGCACGTCGCGTGAGGTGGTAATCACCGTGTTGTCGGAGATACGGATGCTGGAGGAAAAATCAGACGGCGGCGTATGCAGGATAAAACCGCGATCCTCCGCCAGCGGGCCGCCGACCATCACCGGTTTATCCAGGCGAATTTCCGGGTTGCGCGCCACCGGCGCGATTTTCAGTTTTTCCAGGATCCCTTCCACCTGCAAATTTTCCAGCGGCTTATTGATGATAATGCCCATGGCGCCATCGTCGTTGTACTCGCAGATATAGACGACGGAGCGACGGAAAAGAGGGTCCTGTAGCGCAGGCATGGCAATCAGAAAGTGATGCTGTAAATTCATTGTCAGAGGTTCTGTTCCTGGTTTAAAAAAACAACACCCAGTATGCGGGTAAAGTAGAAACGTGTCGATGCACTTTATTTTACCGGCGCCGGAAGACGCCTGGCGGGCGGGCGTTTGCCCGCCCCAGTACTTATTTATTGATACGTTTTTCGATAGCGTCCATTAGCATGCCGGTAATCGACACGTCCGGGAAAGCGGCTTCGATTTCGCGCACGCAGGTCGGGCTGGTAACGTTAATTTCGGTCAGACGATCGCCGATGATATCCAGGCCGACGAAGATAAGGCCTTTGGCTTTTAGCGTCGGGCCGACGCGGCGGGCAATTTCCCAATCGCTTTCGGTCAGCGGACGCGCTTCGCCACGGCCGCCGGCGGCCAGGTTGCCGCGCGTTTCACCGCCCTGCGGGATACGCGCCAGGCAGTATGGCACTGGTTCGCCGTCCACAACCAGCACACGTTTGTCGCCGTCTTTGATGGCAGGCAGGTAATTCTGCGCCATGCAGTAGCGGCTACCCAGTTCGGTCAGGGTTTCGGAAATGACGCCGAGGTTCGGATCGCCCGCTTTCACGCGGAAGATTGAGGCGCCGCCCATGCCGTCCAGCGGTTTGAGAATGATATCGCCGTGTTTCTCCCAGAACGCTTTCAACTGGGCTTTATTACGGGTCACCAGCGTTTCCGGGGTTAGATCGGAGAACCAGGCGGTAAACAGCTTCTCGTTACAGTCGCGCAGGCTCTGCGGCTTGTTGACGATAAGCGTGCCTTTCTCTTCCGCGCGTTCGAGAATGTAGGTGGCGTAGATAAACTCGGTATCGAACGGCGGGTCTTTACGCATCAGGATAACGTCGAGATCCGCCAGCGGCAGGTCCTGTTCGCCGGTGAACGCGTACCACTTGTCGTAATTCTGCTCGACGCTCAGCGTGCGCGTACGGGCGCGGGATTCGCCGTTGATGAGATACAGGTCGTTCATCTCCATGTAATGGAGTTCATAGCCGCGACGCTGCGCTTCCAGCAACATAGCGAAGCTGGTGTCTTTTTTGATGTTGATGGATGCGATAGGGTCCATCACGATGCCGAGCTTGATCATTCTTTTCTCCATTAGCGCTGTCGTGTTTGCGGAACGTTGCGCCAGATTTTAGCCCAGATCGCCAAAACGCACCTGCAGCGCGGTGATGGCGGTGAGCGCGGTGGTCTCAGTACGCAGAACGCGTGGTCCCAACAGGATATCAGTAAACTGATAGCGAGCGGTCATCGCTATCTCTTCCGCCGACAGACCGCCTTCCGGGCCAATCAGCAGGCGAACACGTTCAACCGGCAGCGGCAGCGTATTGATGCTGGCGCTGGCGCGCGGGTGCAGGTTGAGCTTAAGGCCGTTTTCTTCCTCGGCGCACCAGGCTTCCAGCTGCATCGCCGGGCGAATCTCCGGCACGATGTTACGGCCGCTCTGTTCGCAGGCGGCAATAGCGATTTTCTGCCACTGCTGAATCTTCTTCTGCAAGCGTTCGGCATCCAGTTTAACGCCGCAGCGCTCGGAAAACAGTGGCGTTATGAGGCTTACGCCAAGTTCGATCGATTTCTGGATGGTGAATTCCATTTTTTCGCCGCGTGACATCACCTGGCCGAGATGGATGTGCAGCGGTGATTCACGATCGTCGATCTGGCCACGGATAACCTCGACCATGACGTTTTTCTTACCCGCTTCGGTGATGACCGCATCGAAAACCTGATTGCTGCCGTCAAACAGCTGGATTTCCTGACCTTTGCTCATGCGCAGGACGCGGCCAACGTGGTTGGCTGCGTCTTCGCTGAGGGCAATGTGGCTACCGGGGGTAATGCGTTCCGGGTGGTGGATGCGAGGAATGCGCATGCTTGATATTCCGTTCTTCGCGCAGATAGCGTCTTCCCCATAGCGGGGAAGACGGCGGCTGCAAATTAACAATTGCCGCTAGTGTAGGTTAGCTCTTTTGCGCCTGGCAAGCCTGCTGGACGTAAGGATTATGGTTGCCCTGTACTTTGGCGATTCGCTCATCGCGCTCGCACTCCCAGGAGGTCACCGGATACTGCTTATCCCAGGCGGTAAATAGCTGGGTTTGCTGGCGGGAAAGAGTCAGCTGATAGCGGTCGCGCATATAGAAGTAGGTGCGAGCGATCGAGCCGCGGGCGCGTACCGGCGGTTCGGCGACTTTATCTTTGAAATCGACCTTCATGGCGCATTGACCATACTGCCCGTCGCCGCCATTCCACTGGCTGTACATAAAGTTGCCGCGATCGCCATTGACCTCGCCGACCGCAGGCTGCAGGTTATGCATATCGCTTTCCATCTTGCGATATTCCGGATCTTTGGCGCAGTTTTTACGTCCACCATCCTGCCAGCATTGGCGCTGGTGGCCGAACTGCCACGCCGGAACCACATGTTCCCATTCGACCCGGCTGGCGCGGTTCTCGTTTTTACGCACTTTGTAGCCGCAAGATTCCAGATCGATAACGCCTTTTTTACCCTGCCAGTCGATTTTACAACCGCAATAAAAGTCGCCGGGGACGTCGGCATTCACTTTTACGCCTGCGGCTTTCGCCTGGGAAAAACTATGAATACCAGCTGCCGCAAGCGGGCCGCTGGCTGCCACGCTGAACAACGCGACGGCAAAAACATACATACGGGACATCGTAAACTCCGTGTCAAAACGAGCCCGCAACGTAGCGAATGAGGGTGTCAGATGCAATCAGTCAGATCAGAAAGTTTCTAATTAATTCCGGTGGTTACTTTTCCGCCACCAGCAGATCGCCGCAGCGAACGCAGCGGTAGGTGGCTTCACCGCGCACCACGCGGTTATGACGACGAACGGTGAGCTGATGCTGCTGGCACTGGCAGCGATAGGGGAAGGTGTTCTGGCGTACCGAATCAAGCTCAAAGCGATGGGTGCGGCGGGCGGGGACGCCCAGCACGGCCTCCATCATCCATTTCCACTCTTTGCCGTGCGGCGCGACGCGGCCAAAGTGTTTCCACACCAGCAGATGCGCCAGTTCGTGCGGTACCACTTCATCGATAAACGCCTGCTGGTTTTCCAGCAATAGCACTGGATTAAGGCGGATCTCGTTTTTCTCCAGCCACGCGGTGCCTGCGGAGGTGCCGCGCTGCTGATAAACCAGCGTCGGTTCCGCATAGCGGCGTTCCAGCTTGAGATTGGCGGTGGCAAGGTGCTCCCGCAGGCTACGCATGACGGCCTGCTGGATAGCGATGGGAATACGGGGTGTTTTCATAGCGCCAGAGGATAGTGCGCCGCGCGGGGGAGAGCAAGAAGAAGCTTCCTCCCAAAGGGGAGGAAGCACAGAGGGGATTAATCGCGAGCGCCGATTTCGCGCAGCGGGCGTCCCTGCATCAGGTTGCGTTCAATATGTTCCAGCGAGACGTTTTTGGTTTCCGGAATCAGCCAGATAGTCAGCAGGATAAACAGCACGTTCAGACCGCCGTAGACCCAGAAGGTGTTGGCGCTGCCGAGAGAGTTCAGCATGGTCAGGAAGGTGGCGCCGACGATCATATTGGCAATCCAGTTGGTCGCGGTGGAGCAGGTGATACCGAAATCGCGGCCTTTCAGCGGCTGGATTTCCGAACACAGTACCCAAATCAGCGGGCCGGCGCTCATCGCGAAGCCGACGATAAACATCAGCAGCATCAGTACCGCGAAGTACTGTGCGGTAGCAGAATGAATACCGATATGCATCATGCTGCCCAGTACGCCCATACCGGCGGCCATCACGATAAAGCCGAGGATCAGCGTCGGTTTGCGGCCCCAGCGGTCGACCAGGCCGATAGCGATAAAGGTGGCCAGTACGTTGGTCAGGCCGACGATCACGGTGCCCCACATTTGCTCAGTGGTATTGGCATAGCCCGCCAGTTCAAAAATCTTCGGCGCATAGTACATGATGACGTTCATCCCGGTGAATTGTTGCATGATCTGCAGCAGGACGCCGAGGAACACCGCACGGCGGAAGTTGCTGTTCTCTTTGAACAGCGCCCAGCCGGACTGTTTGACTTTCAGGCTTTCGCGGATTTCATCGAGCTCGCGTTTGGCTTCGGCGCTGGTATCTCGCAGGCGCAGCAGGACGCGCTCGGCATCGACGAAACGGCGTTTAGCGGCAAACCAGCGCGGGCTATCCGGCAGGAAGATAACGCCGATCAGCAGCAGGACTGCCGGGATGATAATCACGCCGAGCATCCAGCGCCACGCGCCGCTATAGCTGAAGGCGGTATCGGAAAGATAGGCGCCGAGAATACCGATGGTAATCATCAACTGGTACATCGAAATCATACTGCCGCGGATTTTCTCCGGCGCGATTTCCGACAAGTATAGCGGCGCGGTGTAAGAGGCGACGCCAACCGCCAGCCCGAGCAATACGCGGGAAATTAGCAGGATTTCGACGTTCGGCGCGGCGGCGGAAAATAGCGAGCCCGCAACGAACAGGATCGCGCCGATCATCAGGCTTTTTTTACGCCCAAGTTTGAAAGAGAGCCAGCCGCTGCCCACTGCGCCGACGGCGGCGCCGAACAT
This sequence comes from Klebsiella sp. CN_Kp097, assembly GCF_040064495.1. Classification (NCBI taxonomy): domain Bacteria; kingdom Pseudomonadati; phylum Pseudomonadota; class Gammaproteobacteria; order Enterobacterales; family Enterobacteriaceae; genus Klebsiella; species Klebsiella sp. CN_Kp097. The sequence continues at coordinate 352,007 of NZ_JBEAIL010000002.1, forward strand.
CATGGAGCTGACCACCCACTCCTGGGTGTGTGCGCTGATTTGGAATTCATTGGCAATGAACGGTAAGGCGCCGGCAATAACGCCGATATCAAGGCCGAACAGTAAGCCGGCCAGCGCGGCGAGGAAACAGACAAAGAACGTCATCGTCTTGTTTGAACGCCCTTGTTTTTTATTGTCAGGCATAACGCCCTCCAGTTGAGTTATTGATTCTGTCGATGCTTAGAGTAGGGGAGTGCAGGACAAAAAAACGTGATTACAATCACGACTGTGTAATCGGTTACACTAAGGTAAAGATATGTAATCAGCAAAAGCATATTCAAATCATAGATATAAAAGGCAATTATCGCCAATAAGATTGCGCTGAAACGGCGAAATTCGACATGGTATGTAACATTGTGAAAAGAATTGGCGTCAACAGAAAGCTCAGTTACGCCAGGCTCTATAATAGATATGTAATCGCTTCCATTATCTATGGCCTGCATGACAAAAAAAGGGCAGGAAGCGTTAGATGTGGGGAATGAGGGGCAACAAAAAGGCCAGCGCGGGGCTGGCCTTAAGAGTCAAGCGGGGTGGCTTATTTCAGGCCAGCCGCTTCGCGCAGCAGGGCTGCTTTGTCGGTTTTTTCCCATGGGAAATGTTCGCGACCAAAGTGACCGTAAGCCGCGGTCTCTTTGTAGATCGGGTGCAGCAGATCCAGCATCTGAATCAGGCCGTACGGACGCAGGTCGAAGAACTCGCGTACCAGCAGGGTCAGCTGTTCAGAAGGCACTTTTTCGGTGCCGAAAGTTTCTACCATGATCGAAGTCGGTTCAGCGACGCCGATGGCGTAGGAAACCTGAATCTCACAACGATCGGCAAGGCCTGCGGCAACGATGTTTTTCGCTACATAGCGCGCCGCGTAGGCTGCGGAACGGTCAACTTTAGATGGATCTTTACCGGAGAACGCGCCGCCGCCGTGGCGAGCCATGCCGCCGTAGGTATCAACGATGATCTTACGACCGGTCAGACCGCAGTCGCCCATCGGGCCGCCGATGACGAAACGTCCGGTCGGGTTGATGAAGAACTTGGTCGAAGCGTTCAGCCATTCGGTCGGCAGAATCGGCTTGATGATCTCTTCCATCACTGCTTCCTGCAGGGATTTCTGATCGATATCTTCAGCGTGCTGAGTAGACAGCACTACCGCATCGATGCCGACGATTTTGCCGTCGTCATACTGGAAAGTGACCTGGCTTTTCGCGTCCGGACGCAGCCACGGCAGGGTGCCGTTTTTGCGGACTTCAGCCTGGCGCTGAACCAGACGGTGAGCATAGGTCACCGGAGCCGGCATCAGCACGTCAGTTTCGTTAGTGGCATAACCAAACATCAGGCCCTGGTCGCCCGCGCCCTGTTCCAGCGGGTCGGCACGGTCAACGCCCTGGTTGATGTCCGGGGACTGTTTACCAATGGCGCTCAGGACGGCACAAGAGTTGGCGTCAAAGCCCATATCGGAATGCACGTAGCCAATTTCACGCACCGTGTTACGGGTGATCTCTTCGATATCAACCCATGCGCTGGTGGTGATTTCACCGCCAACCAGAACCATGCCGGTTTTAACGTAGGTTTCGCAGGCTACGCGCGCTTTCGGATCCTGTTCGAGGATCGCGTCCAGCACGGCATCGGAGATTTGGTCAGCAATTTTGTCTGGATGCCCTTCTGATACAGACTCGGACGTAAAGAGGTGTTTTGCCATGTTTTATTTTACCTGTGAGTATTCGTGTAGCTCATACTGTTGTGTAGAGAGGCTTTGATAGATGACCCTACCAAGGCTTGCAGGTAGTGACACGAGCAGTCTGAGTGTTAATCAGTATAGATGGATTAACTTCTGGATGGCTATTTTAGGTCAGAACTTCATCGCATTTCCACATTTTTTTGACATCACCCGCATTAATGGAAAAAGCGTGGTGGAAATTTTTCCTGACAACCCCGGCAAGGCGCGTATTTTTATTTTGCATTTTACCCCGCTTCTCGGTATAAAACGCCGCGCGCGGCTCATTAAAAAAGCGCACGAAGCCCCATCTCGTGACGCCACTTCCAGCCGGGTTAAGCACTCTGTTACACAGCGGCGGTTTCGCCGGCTGTTCGATATGTATAGCTTTGGCTTGTCGCTGGCCTGTTTCGGGGCAGTGTGGAGGTGATACCAGATAATGAACCAACGTTTTTCGCCTGATTCGTCGCGTCGTTCTGTCGCGCAATTCTATCCCGCAATCTGCATCTCTTTCGTGCAAACCTGCCGATGTTCTACCCATCTCGGCGCTTCTCAGGATTCCAGGGCCTCCAGGCTTTTTGAAAACTGAACAAGGGCGCTCTTGCGTGAGCAAGGGTTTTCTCGTGGTTTCTCCGGGCTGTCATACCAGCTTCGGGTACGTGTTTTACTATATATGAATAAGAAACCGGTCGCGCAGCTGCAGTGCCAGCACTATCTGCTGGGATTAAAGGCTGTTCATGGGTTGTTATCGCGTCTGTCGACTGCGATAGTAGTTAATATTACAAGTTGAGGTTCGCTATGTCTGACGACATGTCTTTGGGTTCGCTTTCGTCAGCAGGCGAACACGGTGTACTACGTTCCATGCAGGAGGTTGCGATGAGCTCCCAGGAAGCCAGCAAAATGCTACGTACCTACAATATTGCCTGGTGGGGTAATAACTATTACGACGTTAACGAACTGGGCCATATCAGCGTTTGCCCGGATCCTGACGTCCCGGAAGCGCGCGTCGACCTGGCCGAGCTGGTCAAAGCGCGCGAAGCCCAGGGACAACGCCTGCCGGCGCTGTTCTGCTTCCCGCAGATCCTGCAACATCGTCTGCGCTCGATTAACGCCGCCTTCAAGCGCGCGCGTGAATCCTACGGTTATAACGGCGACTATTTCCTTGTCTACCCGATCAAGGTTAACCAGCACCGTCGCGTGATTGAATCCTTGATCCACTCCGGCGAACCGCTGGGGTTGGAAGCCGGTTCGAAGGCTGAACTGATGGCGGTGCTGGCGCACGCGGGGATGACCCGTAGCGTGATCGTCTGCAACGGTTATAAAGATCGCGAATACATCCGTCTGGCACTGGTGGGTGAGAAGATGGGCCATAAGGTCTATCTGGTCATCGAGAAGATGTCGGAAATCGCCATCGTGCTGGAAGAGGCCGCCCGTCTGAACGTGGTGCCGCGCCTTGGCGTGCGTGCGCGTCTGGCCTCGCAGGGTTCCGGTAAATGGCAATCCTCCGGCGGCGAGAAATCTAAATTCGGCCTCGCGGCGACGCAGGTGCTGCAACTGGTCGAAATTCTGCGCGAGGCAGGTCATCTTGAGAGTCTGCAACTGCTGCACTTCCACCTCGGCTCGCAGATGGCCAACATTCGCGATATCGCCACCGGCGTGCGCGAATCGGCGCGTTTCTACGTCGAGCTGCATAAGCTGGGCGTTAATATTCAGTGCTTCGATGTCGGCGGCGGTCTGGGCGTGGACTATGAAGGGACCCGCTCGCAGTCCGACTGTTCGGTGAACTACGGCCTGAATGAGTACGCCAACAATATCATCTGGGCGATCGGCGATGCCTGTGAAGAGAACGGCCTGCCGCACCCGACGGTGATTACTGAGTCCGGCCGCGCGGTGACCGCGCACCACACCGTACTGGTTTCCAACATTATCGGCGTCGAGCGCAACGAATACACCGAGGCGACCCCGCCGGCGGAAGACGCCGCGCGTCCGCTGCAGAGCATGTGGGAAACCTGGCTGGAGATGCACGAAACCGGCAACCGCCGCTCGCTGCGTGAATGGCTGCATGACAGCCAAATGGATCTGCACGATATCCACATCGGCTACTCCTCAGGCACCTTCAACCTGCAGGAGCGCGCGTGGGCGGAACAGCTGTATCTGAACATGTGCCATGAGGTGCAAAAACAGCTCGATCCAAGCAACCGCGCCCATCGCCCGATTATCGATGAGCTGCAGGAACGTATGGCGGATAAAATCTACGTCAACTTCTCGCTGTTCCAGTCGATGCCGGATGCCTGGGGTATCGATCAGCTGTTCCCGGTGATGCCGCTGGAAGGGCTGAACAAGTCGCCGGAACGCCGCGCGGTGCTGCTGGATATAACCTGCGACTCCGATGGCGCCATCGATCACTATGTTGACGGCGACGGGATCGCCACTACCATGCCGATGCCGGAATACGACCCGGAGAACCCGCCAATGCTGGGCTTCTTTATGGTTGGCGCTTATCAGGAGATCCTCGGCAACATGCACAACCTGTTCGGCGACACCGAAGCGGTAGACGTCTTCGTCTTCCCGGACGGTAGCGTTGAGGTTGAGCTCTCCGATGAGGGCGATACGGTGGCGGATATGCTGCAGTATGTTCAACTGGATCCGAATACGTTGCTGACCCAGTTCCGCGATCAGGTGAAAAATACCGGACTCGACGCCGAGCTGCAGCAGCAGTTCCTCGAAGAGTTCGAAGCGGGGCTGTACGGGTATACTTATCTTGAAGATGAGTAACTAAGAGTTATCCGCTGGCGGGCCGGTTTATATTCCTGAACCGGCCCTTTTTTATAAATGAAATCTGAAACATCATGGTAGCTGCTTTTTAAAATGACAAAGGTCCGTACACTGCCGCAGGGAATTAACATTCAGTGAAACAGGGACGGAATATGAAAAGCATACCGCGTTACGGTCTTATTATCGGTTTATTATTTTTAAGCGGCTGCGCAAAACAGCCGGAGTACAATACCCGCAAGGCACTCTCCACTGAGGTTGCCACCCGCTGGGGCAGCGACGTTCACTCAACGGTTAAAGGCGTGTCTGCAGAACGCGTAGATTCCCATCCTGATGAGATCGTATTAATTAATTATTCCGGTCAATATCAAACCGGGTTTGACCAGCGCTATAGCATTCGTAATAGCGATCTGGAATATGCGGTACGCGATGCTAATTTTAACTCTCTCCCTATTACTCGCCGCTATAATAATTCCACGGGAAAATGGCAATACGCCATTGCGGCCCGCGTTGGTACTCAGTATCAATTATATGTCCGTAATTATAGCCACAGCGTGGATTATGAAATTGTCGCCACGGTGGATGGTCTCGATGTCCTGAGCGGTAAGGCCGGTTCGCTTAACAACAATGGCTACATTGTGCCTGCTGGTGGCTCGTTAGCGATCAAAGGCTTTCGTAAAAACAGCCGTATCGAGGCGGCATTCGAATTTTCAAACGTCGCGCAATCTTATGCCGCCCATTCCGTACAGGGCGACACGCGTAACGTTGGAGTCATTGGTTTTGCGGCCTTCGCTTTACGTGGAAAAGAGCAAGCGTCGCTACCGCCGTGCGCGAGCCAGGCCTTCCCGGCGGACGGTTTCGCCCCGGCGCCTTGTCAAAAATAAACGTCCCGCTTGCTGCCGGGCGTTTTTCGGGCGATAATTTATGCCCATAAGCAGTAACCCAATTCAAACCCTTCCTCGTCGGGCCTAACGACGCGGAGGGGTTTTTTTATACTTATTTTTTACGTACCACGACTGCGAAAAGAGGTCATATCCATGAGCACTTTAGGTCATCAATACGATAACTCCCTGGTATCCAACGCCTTTGGTTTCCTGCGTCTGCCGATGAACTTTATGCCGTATGAAAGCGATGCGGATTGGGTCATCACCGGCGTGCCGTTTGATATGGCGACCTCCGGGCGCGCGGGCGGCCGTCATGGCCCGGCGGCGATCCGTCAGGTGTCAACCAACCTTGCCTGGGAGCACAACCGTTTCCCATGGAACTTCGACATGCGCGAACGCCTGAACGTCGTGGACTGCGGCGATCTGGTCTACGCCTTCGGCGACGCCCGCGAAATGAGCGAGAAACTGCAGGCGCACGCGGAGAAACTGCTGGCGGCCGGTAAACGCATGCTCTCCTTCGGCGGCGACCATTTCGTCACCCTGCCGCTGCTGCGCGCCCACGCCAAGCATTTCGGTAAAATGGCGCTGGTACACTTCGATGCCCACACCGATACCTACGCCAACGGCTGTGAATTCGACCACGGCACCATGTTCTACACCGCGCCGAACGAAGGGCTTATCGATCCGAACCACTCCGTGCAGATCGGTATTCGTACCGAATTCGATAAAGATAACGGTTTTACCGTGCTTGATGCGGGCCAGGTTAACGACCGCAGCGTCGATGACATCATCGCTCAGGTGAAGCAGATCGTCGGCGATATGCCGGTGTACCTGACCTTCGATATCGACTGCCTGGATCCGGCATTTGCGCCAGGTACCGGTACGCCGGTGATCGGTGGACTCACCTCCGACCGTGCGATCAAACTGGTGCGCGGCCTGAAGGATCTGAACATCGTCGGGATGGACGTGGTTGAAGTCGCCCCGGCCTATGACCAGTCCGAAATCACCGCCCTGGCGGCGGCGACTCTGGCGCTGGAGATGCTATACATTCAGGCAGCGAAGAAAGGCTAAGCGTTTACTGCTGCTGCTGCTGCTGCTGCGCGACGCATGCGCAGCAGCAGTACGCCGCCGGCGCACAGCGTGATCAGCTGCGAGGCCACCAGAACGGAAAAACCTGAACTGACCGATCCCACTGATTTCATCACCACTCCCATCAGCAGCGGAATAAACGCCGCGCAAATATTGCCAATGCCGTTAATGATCCCATAGGCGCTGCCCACCGCTTCGCGCGGGGCGTGATGCTGAACCACCGCGGGGATCGCTGCCCCCTGTAATCCCCAGAAAACGTTCGCCGCCAGCATAAACAGCGCCAGCATCGCCGGCTGCTGGCTGAGCATCAGCGCCAGCACGGAACCGGCGGTGAGTAGGCCGCCGATAATAAACAGCAGCGGTGCCTGCTCCGGGCGCATTTTGTCGAGGAGCACGCCGCCAAGAAACTTTGAGCCGAGGCTTAACAGAAAGGGGACTGCCGCCAGCAGCCCGGTGGCCTGTAGTGAGAAGTGGTGCTCGTCGCGCAGCCAGGCGGGCAACCAGGCGCTGCTCCCCCACAGATAACTGAGCGTGGCGATTTCCACCAGCAGGATCCAGCCAAGCAGCGGCGTACGCCAGGCGAGGGCGAAAGTCTGGCTGAAGCCCGGCTTCGCGCGCTGGGCGGTCACTTGCGGCGCGGGGAGAAACCGCCAGATTAATCCACCGCCGAGCAGCAGGTTAAGCAGCGCCAGCACGTAGAAGGAACCGATCCAGCCAACGTGCGCCATCAGCCAGGTGACCAGCGGGAAGCCTACCGCCAGCCCCAACGATACGCCAAGGGCGGTCAGCGCATTCGGCTTGCCTATTTCATCAGCGGCGAAGTTGTCGTTGATAAAGCGCGTTTTCAGAGAGAACAGCGGCCCCTCCGCCACGCCAAGAACGATGCGCGCGATCAACATTCCCAGCAGTGAGCCGAGTAGCGGGGAAATGGCGCACACCAGCGCCCATATAGCAATGCTGCTTAAGAGTCCCTGACGATAATGCCATCTACTTTCTATAACTGGGGTTAATAATAATGCCGAAAACCCATAACCCAGAAGAAAGCATGTCATTAGCATGCCTTGTAACATTCTGTTTTCATTTAACTGAAAATGGGCAGCGAATTCCGGGTTAAGGATCATCACCGAGATATTTACCCGATCGACGTAGGAAATAATTATTAACAAAAGTAATGCTATTACCCCTTGCCATCTTGCCGCCATTCGTTGTCTCCACGCTTAATTTAATGATTGCCAGTTATTATTTTTTAACGCCAGATATAGTTACATAAGTAAAATGGTTCACCTGTGAAACTATCTGTTTTTAAAGGATTAAATAAAGAGTTGTTTCATGGGTGAAACACCATGGCTTCCACTGTTGCCCATTTTTAATGATCGATTTGAAAAGAAGTCAATAGTCGGATGTGAAATTTAAATTGGCATTTTTATTTATAATGGATCACCGCTTTAAATATCATCATTTCATCTGAATGCAGTTTTTCGTGATCAATTGCACACTTAGCTAATTTAAAAGCCATTCATTAACAAGTTCGTCACATTAACGCTTGACGAAACATTCACCGCTTTTATATTGACCGTATTAAATAAGAAACAGAGTTTCATATATGAAACAAAAGCCTGGAGGATTGCGATGAGCTGGATAGGCGTATGTGACGCGGAGCAAGTACAGGAAGATTTCCCATATAGCGGCAATATCGACGGTAAGGAAATCGGTATTTATCTGATTGATGGCGAATATTACGCGCTGGAAGACGTTTGCCCTCATGCCTATGCGCTCCTGAGCCAGGGCTTTGTCGAAGATGGCAAGGTGGAATGCCCGCTGCATGAGGCGGTATTCGACGTGAAAACCGGCCAGTGCCTGCATGGCCCCGGCGGTCGCAACCTTAATCGTTACCCGGTGCGGGTATACGACAATCAGATCCAGATTACCTTTATCGAGGAGAACGTGGCATGAGCGAATCCCTGGACTTCAACCCGGCGCTACCGGAAAGCCGCCAGTTTACGCCACCGGCGGAAGGCGGAAACGGCAATATCCATAAGCCTGGCGACTATCACAATCTGATTTGGCAAACCCGCAGCCGGGTGCCGGAAAACTGGGAACTGCAGCTTATCGCCACCCTGGAAACGTTGTTCGAGCAGGGCGCGGAAAGTCTCGGTGAGCTGGTGAACGGCCTCAATGGCGTCAGGATGCATGACCAACAGGGCGAACCGTGGAGCGAAAGCAGCTTCCAGGCATTTTTACAGGTTAACGGCTACTGAGGACACAGCGATGACGACAACGGTACAAAACTATCTTGATAAAGGACTGCGCGGCCTGTGGTATCCGGTGCTGGCGAGCTGGGAAGTGCAGTCTGCGCCGGTGGGCATTACCCGTCTCGGCGAGCAGATCGTGGTCTGGCGGAATAAAGACGGTCAGGTGCAGGCGCTGGAAGACCGCTGCCCGCATCGCGGCGCGCGCCTGTCGATGGGCTGGAACTTAGGCGATCGTATCGCCTGCTGGTATCACGGCGTGGAAGTCGCCGGCAACGGCGAAGTCAAAGACGTCCCGGCGGTTGACCGCTGCCCGCTGGTCGGCCAGCAGTGCGTGCGCAGCTACAACGTGCAGGAAGCGCATGGGGCAATCTTCCTGTGGTTCGGCGTCACCGCCGACCAGCAGCCTGATGAACTGAGCTTCCCGGAGGAACTGGCCGATCACGAAAAATACAGTAACTTCCTGTGCACCGCGGCGTGGAAATGCAACTACCAGTACGCGCTGGAAAACGTGATGGACCCGATGCACGGCACCTATCTGCACTCGTCATCGCATTCGATGGCGGAAGGCGATCGCAAAGCCGATATGGTGCTGCAGCCGACGAAAACCGGCTTTATCTTCGAGAAAAAAGGGCAGAGCGGCGTCAACTTTGACTGGGTTGAACTGGGCAACAGCGGCGCCTACTGGATGCGCCTGTCTATTCCGTACAAAAAGCGTTTCGGGCCGGGCGGCCACTTCTGGATCGTCGGCATGGTGGTTCCGGAAGATAACGACAACTGCCGCGTCTTCTTCTGGCGCATCCGCGGCGTTCAAGGCTGGCAGCGCGATCTGTGGCGCTTTATGTACCGCAACCGTCTGGAAAAACTGCACTGGGAGGTACTGGAACAGGATCGCGTGGTGCTGGAAAGCCTGGCGCCGAACGCCCGCGATCATGAATATCTCTATCAACATGACGTCGGTTTGTCCCGCCTGCGCCGCATGATGCAGAAAGCGGCGAAAGAGCAGTTAGCGCTTCGCGAAGCGCAGCAGGGTGCCGCCTGATGAACGGCCTGCTGAACGGTAAACGTATTGTCGTCACCGGCGCGGCGCGCGGCCTCGGTTACCACTTTGCCGAAGCCTGCGCCGCGCAGGGCGCGACGGTGGTGATGTGCGACATCCTGCAGGGGGAGCTGGCGGAAAGCGCTCATCGCCTGCAGCAGAAGGGCTATCAGATCGAATCCCACGCCATCGATCTTGCCAGCCAAGCGTCGATCGAGCAGGTCTTCAGCGCCATCGGCGCGCAGGGGCCTATCGATGGCTTAGTCAATAACGCGGCGATGGCCACCGGCGTCGGCGGTAAAAATATGATCGATTACAATCCGGACCTGTGGGATCGGGTGATGACGGTCAATGTCAAAGGCACCTGGCTGGTGACCCGCGAGGCGGTACCGCTGCTGCGCGCAGGGTCGGCGATCGTCAACGTCGCTTCGGATACCGCGCTGTGGGGCGCGCCGCGGCTGATGGCCTATGTCGCCAGTAAGGGCGCGGTGATTGCGATGACCCGCTCCATGGCCCGCGAGTTGGGTGAAAAGCGGATCCGTATCAACGCCATCGCGCCGGGACTGACCCGCGTTGAGGCCACGGAATACGTTCCCGCCGAGCGTCATCAGCTGTATGAGAACGGCCGCGCGCTCAGCGGCGCGCAGCAGCCGGAAGATGTCACCGGCAGCGTGGTCTGGCTGCTGAGCGATCTTTCGCGCTTTATCACCGGCCAACTGATCCCGGTCAACGGCGGTTTTGTCTTTAACTAACAAGTGAGGCGGTATGGCGAACGATCAGGAAGTGAAGTACCTGGTACCGGGTCTGGAGCGCGGTTTACAACTGCTGCTGGCGTTTGGCGAACAGCATCGCGATCTGACCTTTGCCGAGCTGCATCGGCTGGTGGATATGCCGAAAGCGACCGCCTATCGCGTGGTGCAGACGCTGGAATATATGGGCTTTCTCGAGCGCAATGCCCGCACCAATACCTTTTCGCTGGGCATGAACGTTCTGCGTCTGGGCTTTGAATATATCGCCTCACTGGATGTCGCTCAGGTGGGTCAGCCGGTCATCGAGCAACTACGCGATATCAGCCAGTGCAGCAGCCATCTGGCGATCCGCGACGGCCGCGACATTATCTACATCGCCCGCGTCAGCGCCGCCGGTTCGCGTATCAATCAGGTCAGCGTCGGAACGCGGCTACCGGTGCACTGCACCTCGCTTGGCCGCATGCTGCTGACCGATGTTTCCCGCAGCGAGTTTGAACAATTGTTCCCGAATGAACGTCTGCCGGGCAATACGCCGGGCCAGCTGTACGACCGCGAAGCGCTGTGGCAGATGGTGCAGCAGGATAAAGCCCGCGGCTACGTGATTGGCGAATCGTTCTATCGCCACGGCATCTCATCGATTGTCTATCCGGTCTTTGACCGCAGCGGCCGGGTGGCGGCGGTCGTCAGCATTCTGGTGCCGTCGGACGAGATCCCACAAAGCGATCGCGAACGGTTGCAGAACGACGTCAGTATGGCAGCGGACAAAATTTCCGGCTTCCTCGGATATTTGTCACAGGCAAGTTAAATCAACAACTTAACAGCAGGCGCTTGATTGCGTCGGGCATGTTTTACGCCCAAATTCGGGCGACTGAACGGTAAAGAGGCGACGAATAATGAGTATTACCGGAATTGAAAAGCTGGAATTTGGCGTAGACGACCTGAACCACAGCGCCAAATTTATGCGCGATTTTGGCCTGACCGGCGACGCCAGCGGCCGCGCGTTTACCACCCTCAGCGGCGCGCGGGTCGAACTTAACCCGACCGATGCCGCCGACCTGCCGCCAGCCTTTGAGGCCGGCAACACCCTGCGTCGCATGACCTGGGGCGTGGCGGATCGGGCGGCGCTGGATGCGCTGCGCCCGAAGATGGAACGTCAGCCCGCTTTCCGTGAAATCGACGGCGCGCTGGAGTGCCGCGATCCCAACGGTATGACGCTGCGGGTGCAGGTTAGCCAGCAAACGGCGGTTGAACTGAACGTTGAACCGATCAACCAGTGGGGCGATGTGCGTCGCATCGACACCCCGAGCCCGGTGTACGACCGCGCGCAGCCGATTAACGTCGGCCACGTGGTGTTCTTCGTGGAAGAACTGGCGGCGGTGGAAAGTTTCTATCGCGAAGTACTCGGCTTCCAGGTGTCAGACCGCTACATCAATCGCGCGGTGTTCCTGCGCTGCGGCGTACGCGGCGGACACCATAACCTCTTCTTATTGCAGTTGCCCAACCGCAAGCGCGGGCTAAACCACGTCGCGTTTACCGTACGGGATATTCATGAAGTGATCGGCGGCGGCATTGCGATGAATAAAAACGCGTGGAGCACGTTTATCGGTCCCGGCCGCCATCCGGTCTCCTCGGCCTACTTCTGGTATGTCAACAGCCCGACCGGCGGCGCTTTTGAGTACTACACCAACGATGACTATCTGACGGAAAACTGGCAGCCGCGCGAGCTGGAGCATTCACTCGTGTCCTTTACCGAATGGGCGGTGGAAGGCGGTATCGATCACGATACCCGTCGCCAGCAGAAAAAACCGGAGGCGGTATGACGGCGCGGATAGTCATTATCGGCGGCGGCCAGGCTGGCGGCTGGGCAGCGAAAACGCTGCGTGATGAAGGGTTTAGCGGCGAGATTTGCGTGGTTGCCGAAGAGCAATGGGATTTTTACGAGCGCCCGCCGCTGTCGAAAGCGGCATTGCTGGAGGCCGAACCGGCGCTGCCGCGGTTATTCAGCGCCGAGGCGCAACAGGCGCTGGATCTGCGCTGGTACCGCCCGCTGCGCGCGGAATCGATCGACCGGCAAAATAAAACCCTGGCGCTGAGCAACGGCGAAACGCTGGCGTACGACCAACTGCTGATCGCCACCGGCGGCCGCGCGCGGCTGCCGTCCGAGGCCTGGGCGCAGCATCCGCAGGTCTATACCCTGCGCCACTGGCAGGACGCGCAGCGTCTGAAGCAGCGGCTGGCATCGGCAACGCGGCTGGCGATCGTCGGCGGCGGCTGGATTGGCCTCGAAATCGCCGCCTCGGCGCGCAAAAGCGGCGTAGCCGTGACCCTTTATGAACAGCAGCCGGCGCTGTGCATGCGCTCGGTCAGTATGGAGGTCTCGCAGGCGCTGGATGAGTTGCATCGCGGGCAGGGCGTTGATATTCGCCGCGGCTGCGGCGCGCTGGAGCTGGAAGATGATAACGGCCTGCCGACGCTGCACTGCGATGGCCAGCGGGAAACCTTCGACGCGGTGGTGGTGGGGATCGGCGTCGATCTGAATCTCGAACTGGCGCGCGATGCCGGGCTCACTGTCGAGCGCGGAATTGTCGTCGATGCCCAAGGGCGCAGCAGCGATCCGGCGATTTTCGCCGCCGGCGATGTCGCCCAGCACCATCAGTACGGCCTGTGCATTCAGTCGTGGGCCTTTGCGCAAAATCAGGCGATCGCTACGGCGAAAGCGATGCTCGATCCGCAGGCCAGTGGCTACGACGAGGCGCCGTGGCTGTGGTCGGATCAATACGATCGCAATATCCAGATCCTGGGGATCCCGCAGGCTGGCAGCCGCACCATCGTGCGTGACGAGCCGCAGGGCGCGCTCTACTTCTCGCTGAATGCCGATGGACGTTTAACGCAACTGGTGGCCTTCAATAATGCACGTACCGTGAAGCTGGCGAAGCGCTGGATGGCGGCGGGGAGGGATCTCTCTGACGTCCCGCTCGCTGACCCGACTTTCTCGCTGATGTCATTGCGATAATTAACGCGAACCCTTAAGGGGGAGAAATGACCACATTAGAGACTAACGCCGCGCCTGCTGAGGCGAGCGGCGAGGGCGTCCGCACGCCTGAAAAGGCGGTTCGTTGGGCCATTCCGCTGTCGCTGCTGGCCTGCGTACTGTTGGCGTTTTTCGACAAAATCAGCATCGCCGCGCTGTTTTCCGATAGCCATTTCCAGCAGGCGATGGGGATCGATTTCGATACCACCCGGCTGGGCATTTTGATGAGCGCCTTTCTGTTGAGCTACGGCTTCTCGTCAGTGTTGTTAAGCGGTCTTGGCGACAGGATTGCGCCGCTGCGCTTGCTAACTGGAATGATGGTGGTGTGGTGCATCCTGATGGTGATCATGGGCTTCACCCACAACTACGCGCTGATGGTGACGCTGCGCATCCTGTTGGGTATTGCTGAAGGGCCGCTGTTCCCGTTGGCGTTCGCCGTGGTGCGCCACACTTTCCCGCAGCGGCTACAGGCTCGCGCCACCATGCTGTGGCTGCTTGGCACGCCGGTTGGCGCGGCGCTGGGTTTCCCGCTGTCAATTTGGCTACTCAATACCTTCGGCTGGCAGAGCACCTTTTTCGTGATGGCGATGCTGACGGTACCGGTGCTGATTTTTGTGCGCATCGGGCTGCGCGGCGTGCAGCTGGAGGCGAAAGTCGGCAGCGATAAAACGTCGCAGGAAGCACGCCGCAGCGCGCGTCGCGAGCTCTTCGTGAGTCCGCATTTCTGGATGATCTGCATTTTCAACATCGCCTTTCTCGCCTATCTGTGGGGGATCAACGGCTGGCTGCCGGGCTACCTGATTAAAGGCAAAGGCATTCATCTGGAACACGCCGGCTGGCTGTCGTCGATGCCGTTTATCGCCATGCTGCTGGGCGAAATTATCGGCGCCTGGCTGTCCGACCGCGTCGATAAGCGCGCCGCCGCCTGCTTTATTTCCCTGGCGGGCGCCGGAATCGGGCTGGCGGCGGTGATGCATTTTAGCGCGCCGTTGCCGGTGATCGCGGCGATGAGCTTTAGCACCTTTATGTGGGGCACCGGCGCGCCAAACATTTTCGCGCTGCTGGCTAAAGCGACCCATCCACGGGTCAGCGCCACGGCGGGTGGAATTTTCAACGGGCTGGGAAACTTTGCCGGGGCGCTATCGCCGGCGGTGATGGGCGCGCTTATCGCCTTCACCCATAGCATGGATTCCGGGCTGATTTTTCTGGCGGTGATGGCGGCGGTGGGCTGCGCCCTGTTACTGCCGCTGCTGAGACGTTACTGAGGATAAAACGATGACTGATTCAACCGTAACTGCAAAACAGAGTTTGAAACCTGACCATCTGACGATGGAAGAGTGGGTGGAGTCGCGTATCGCGCGCTTTGAAGGCCGTAAATACGACTGGAATGCGCTGAAATTCCAGGCCGATTTCGATCCGAAATATCGCCGCGCGCAGATGCGCTACATCGGCACCGGCGCCACCGGCGTCGCCAGTGATACCAACACCGTTCCGGCCGAGCACTTCACCTTCTCCACCATGGTGTTGCCGTCCAAATGTGAAGGCCCGCTGCACCTGCATGATGACGTAGAAGAGGTGTTCTTCATGCTCAAAGGGCAGATCACCCTGATGATTCAGGACGGCGACAACTATACCGAAACCGTGCTGCGCGAACGCGATCTGATCTCGGTGCCGCCTGGAATTTACCGCGGTTTGTTTAACCACGGCGAAGAAGAGGCGCTGATGTGCGTGATGCTTGGCACCCATAAGCCGCATATTCCGACCTACCCGGAAGATCACCCGCTGGCAAAAGTAAAACGTAACTAAGGGGCAATGATGACGGGTTTTCGTGAACAAGGAAGCGGTATTCCGCTGACGCTGTTGCACGGCATCAGTTCCGGCGCGGCCTCCTGGCATAAACAGATGACGCTGCCCGGCTACCGCGTGCTGGCCTGGGATATGCCCGGTTATGGCGAGAGCCCGATGCTGGCGGCAACGCCGGCGGTTGCCGGTGATTACGTCGACGCCCTGGCGCGAATGCTGGACCGCGCTGGAGTAGAGCAAACCATACTGGTCGGCCATTCGCTGGGCGCGCTGGTGGCGGCCGCCTTCGCCGCGAAATACCCGCAGCGGGTGCTTTACCTGGTGCTCGCCGACGTCGCGCAGGGCTACGGCCAGGCGGAAGCCGCACAGCGGGAAAAAGTCTGGCAGGGACGTCAACAGCAGATGGCGCTGGGCGGTGAGGCGATGGCGCAGGGGCGGGCGGCAAAACTGCTGCGCCCCGGCGCGCGCGAAGCCGATGTGGCGACGGTGGCGGCAGGTATGCGCAGGCTGCGTAGCGAAGGCTATCTCGCCGCCGCCTGGATGCTGGCGCATGACGACATCCACCGCTGGCTTGCCGACTATCGCGGTCGTCTCTCGGTGTGGTGCGGCGAGCAGGATGCCATTACCCAACCGGAGCTGGTGCAGGGAGTGGCGCTGCGTTACGGCGCACCTTACATCGCCATCCCGCAGGCTGGACATGCCAGCTATCTCGATAACGAAACCTTTTTTAATCAACAGCTTTTACGCATTGGGGAAGAGGTGCGCGATGAATGCACAAATTGAAGGACGCGTCGCGGTAGTCACCGGCGGCTCGTCAGGGATCGGCTTTGAAACGCTGCGCCTGCTGCTGGGCGAAGGGGCGAAGGTCGCGTTTTGTGGCCGCAACCCGGATCGGCTGGCCAGCGCCCATGCGGCGTTGCAAAACGAATATCCAGAAGGCGAGGTGTTCTCCTGGCGCTGCGACGTACTGAATGAAGCGGAAGTTCAGGCCTTCGCTGATGCGGTCGCCGCGCGTTTCGGCGGCGCCGACATGCTGATTAATAATGCCGGGCAGGGCTATGTCGCCCACTTCGCCGATACGCCGCGCGAGGCCTGGCTGCACGAAGCCGAACTGAAACTGTTCGGCGTGATTAACCCGGTAAAGGCCTTCCAGCCGCAGCTTGAACAGTCGGATATCGCCTCGATTACCTGTGTGAACTCGCTGCTGGCTCTGCAGCCGGAAGAGCACATGATTGCCACCTCTGCTGCCCGCGCCGCGCTGCTCAATATGACGCTGACCCTGTCGAAAGAGCTGGTGGAGAAAGGCATCCGCGTGAATTCCATCCTGCTGGGAATGGTCGAATCCGGGCAGTGGCAGCGCCGTTTCGAAAACCGCAGCGATAAGAGCCAGAGCTGGCCGCAGTGGACCGCCGATATCGCCCGCAAACGCGGGATCCCGATGGCGCGCCTCGGCAAACCGCAGGAACCGGCACAGGCGTTGCTATTCCTCGCTTCGCCGCTGGCCTCCTTTACCACCGGCGCGGCGCTGGACGTTTCCGGCGGTTTCTGCCGCCATCTGTAAGGAAAGATGATGAAAAAGGTCATGTTAATCGGCTATGGCGCGATGGCTCAGGCGGTGATTGAACGCCTGCCGCCGCAGGTGACGTTGGGTTGGATCGTCGCCCGCGAATCGCATCATGCGGCGATCCGCCAGCAGTTCGGCCACACGGTAACGCCGCTTACCGATCCGCTGCAATGCGGCGGGACGCCGGATCTGGTGCTGGAATGCGCCAGCCAGCAGGCGGTCGCGCAGTACGGCGAAGCGGTGCTGGCGCGCGGCTGGCATCTGGCGGTGATCTCGACCGGCGCGCTGGCGGACAGCGAACTGGAACAGCGTTTACGTCAGGCGGGCGGCAAGTTGACGCTGCTGGCTGGCGCAGTAGCCGGGATTGACGGCCTGGCGGCGGCCAAAGAGGGGGGGCTTGAACGAGTGACCTATCAGTCGCGTAAAAGCCCGGCCAGCTGGCGCGGCAGCTATGCCGAACAGCTTATCGACCTCAGCGCGGTCAATGAAGCGCAAATTTTCTTCGAAGGCAGCGCCCGCGAGGCGGCGCGGCTATTCCCGGCAAATGCCAACGTGGCGGCAACCATCGCGCTGGGCGGTATCGGCCTTGACGCGACCCGAGTACAGCTGATGGTCGATCCGGCGACGCAACGCAACACCCATACGCTACACGCCGAAGGATTGTTCGGCGAGTTTCACCTGGAGCTGAGCGGCCTGCCGCTCGCCAGCAATCCGAAAACATCGACCCTCGCGGCACTGAGCGCGGTACGCGCCTGCCGTGAACTGGCATAACGCAGAGAGGCTGAGATGGACGAATTAGACATTTTTATCGGCGGCCAGTGGCGTCGCGGCGGCGGCAATTTGATGCACAGCCAGTTTCCGGCGGATGGCGCTATTAACGCGGCGCTGCATGCGGCAAGCCTTGATGATTTACAGGAGGCGATCGACTGCGCCGACCGCGCCTGGCGGGAGCCAACGTGGCGGGCGATGCTGCCGCATCAGCGAGCGAAGATCCTGCATAAAGTCGCCGATCTGATTGAAGCACAGCTTGATGCGCTCACCCAAAAGCAGAGCCGCGATAACGGTAAACCGCTGGCGGAAGCGCGAGGGCTGGTGATGAGCGCGGCGGGGACGGCGCGCTATTTTGCCGCCGCCTGCGAGTTACTGGAAGGCGAGCTGCCGACGCCGCGGCAGGCGGATCTATTGACTCTGAGCCGCTATGAGCCGTTGGGCGTGGTGGCGGCGATCACCCCATGGAACTCGCCGATCGCCAGCGAAATGCAGAAGGTGGCCCCGGCGATCGCCGCCGGAAATGCGGTGATCCTCAAACCGGCGGAAGCCACGCCGCTCATGGCGCTGGAGCTGGCGAAGATCTTTGAGCAGGCCGGTTTACCCGCCGGACTGCTGAGCGTGCTGCCGGGTAAAGGATCGATTATCGGCGATGCGCTGGCCCGCCATCCTAAGGTGCGCAAAATTTCCTTTACCGGCGGCACCACCACCGGGCGTCACCTGGCGCACGTGGCGGCGGAAAAGCTGATCCCGGCGTCGCTGGAGCTGGGCGGTAAATCGCCGACCATCGTGCTGGAAGATGCCGATATCGAACAGGCGGCGCGGGGCATCTGCTACGGCATTTTCAGCTCCGGCGGTCAGGCCTGCATTGCCGGCTCGCGTCTGTTTGTCCATGACAAAGTGTATCCGCAATTAATGGCCCGTCTGCTGGAGTTAACCCAAGGGCTGCGGGTTGGTCATCCGTTCAGCGCTGGCACCCATGTCGGGCCGCTGATCAACGATAAACACCGCCAGAGCGTGCTGGAGTACGTCGAGCTGGCGAAACGCGAAGGCGGCAGCGTGCTATGCGGCGGCGAGATCCCGGCGGATCCGGCACTGGCGGCGGGGAGCTATTTCCTGCCGACCATCATTGAAGGGCTGAACAATCAAGCCCGCGTTTGCCAGGAAGAGATCTTCGGGCCGGTGTTGGTGGCAATGCGTTTTCACGATGAAGCGGCGCTGATCCGCGAGGCCAATGATTCGGTCTTCGGGCTGGCGGCGGGGATCTGGACGCGCGATACCGGCCGCGCGCTGCGTCTGAGCGAGCAACTGGAAGCCGGTACGGTGTGGATCAACACCTACAAAGTTTTCTCCATTTCGACCCCGTTTGGGGGCTTTAAAGAGAGCGGTCTGGGCCGCGAAAAAGGGATCCAGGGGCTGAAAGCCTGGATGCAACAAAAGAGCATTTATCTGGCGACGGGTAATAGCGTCAACCACTGGTGCGACTGAGAAAGGGTGAGCAATGAGCGAAATGATAACCGTCGGCGATGCCATCGCCAGAACGCTTGAGCAGTATCACGTTGAAGCCATTTATGGCGTCATTTCTATCCATAACCTGCCGATCGCCGACGCCGTCGGCCAGCGGGAAAAAATCCGCTTTGTTCCGGCGCGCGGTGAAGCGGGCTCGGTGACCATGGCTGACGCCCACGGCCGTTTTTCCGGGCTCGGCGTGGCGCTGACCAGTACCGGCGCGGGCGCGGGTAATGCGGTCGGCGCGCTGGTTGAGGCGATGAACGCCGGTACGCCGCTGCTGCACCTGACCGGACAGGTCGAAAAAGCCTGGCTGGACGCCGACACCGGTTTTATTCATGAAACCCGCGATCAGTTGACCTTCCTGAAAGCCAGTTCGAAGCGCGCTTACCGCATTAGCAACGCCAACCAGGCGGTGGCTATCCTGCATAAGGCGATTCAGGAGGCGCAGACGCCGCCGTGCGGCCCGGTCTCGGTGGAAATTCCCATCGATATTCAGAGCGCCAAAATTCCGCTTTCACTGCTGACCGCGCCGTTGAAACGCGCTCCGGCGGTTGAGCCGGAAGCGTCGCTGGTCGATGCGCTGTGGGAGCAGCTTAAGCAGGCGAAGCAGCCGCTGCTGTGGCTTGGCGGCGGCGCGTTAGGGAGCGGCGAGGCGGTGAAGACGCTGGCGGATGCCGGGGTGACGGTGATTTCCAGTACCCACGGCCGCGGCATTCTGGCGGACAGCCATCGCGCTAGCCTACGCGCGTTTCATAATTCTCCCTCGGTTGAAGCGCTGATTTCACAATGTGATTTCACACTTGTGGCCGGTTCCCGGCTACGCAGTAACGAAACGCGCTCGTGGACGCTGGAACTGCCAACGCCGCGGGTGCAGATTGATATCGACCCGGCGGCGGCCAGCCGTAACTACCTGATGGACAACACGGTGGTGGCGGACTGCCGCGCTTTATTAGCGGCGCTGGCAGCGCGGGTGCAGGGCCGGATGTGGGGCGATGCGCGTTGGGATAGCCAGCTTAAAGCGGCGGTAGAGGCGGCGGAGCAGGGGCTGCGCGACCAGTGCGGCGCTTACGCTAAATTGAATGACGCGATTGCGCAGGCGCTGCCCGATGACGGCATCCTGGTGCGCGATATTACCGTTTCCGGCAGCCTGTGGGGCAGCCGTCTGTTCCGCGCTCACGGCCCGCTGATGAATATCCATTCTCTGGCCGGCGCCATCGGTATGGGGCTACCGATGGCGGTGGGTACCGCGATTGCCAATCCGCAACGGAAAGTGGTCGGCCTGGTCGGCGACGGCGGCCTGAGCCTCAACCTTGGCGAACTGGCGACTCTGGCGCAGGAGAAGGCCAACGTGACGCTGTTGATTATGAACGATGGCGGCTACGGCGTGATGCGCGGTATTCAGGATAAGTACTTTGGCGGCCGCCAGTATTACAACGAGCTGCACACGCCGGACTTTACCCTGTTGGCGCAGGCGATTGGCCTGCAGGCGTGGAGCGTGGAACGCGCGGAGGATTTCCAGGCGGTGATGACCGAGGCGCTGGCGATGCCGGGGCCATCGGTGGTGGAAGTGAAAATGGGCCAGATTGGCGCGCTGCGCTTTGCCGGCCCGCCGCAGAAGACGCTGTATTAATGATAACCCAGTGACCCCAACCCTCTCCCTTCCGGGGAGAGGGTACCGCACGGCACAGGGGGTTAATCAAGGCGCCGGACGGTTGCTCCTGCGCGCCGGGAGAGGGCCGGCTCACAGGAGAGGGTTCATTACACGGTTAAAACACGTTAAACGGATATTCGACGTAGAACCGCACTTCATTACCGCTGACGTTATAGTCGCTGGCGTTGCTGGAAACGCGCAGCATCGAATAGCGGAGTTTCAATTTCAAATCTTTCGCCATGCCGTTTTGCACCTGGTACTGCACCTGGTTGAACCATTCGTGTTCTTTGCCGTTGCTGGTCTCGGCGGTTTTAATGTTATCGCCGCGAACGTAGGCGGTGGTCCAGCTCAGGCCCGGTACGCCCAGTCCGGCAAAATCCAGGCCATAGGAGGCCTGCCAGGAACGCTCATCCTCGCCGTTAAAATCTGACCAGTAGGAGTTAGCCAGCCAGATGGTGTTACCGCCATCGCCGACGCCGCCCTGATTCTGATACCCGCCGTAGTGGTAGCCGGTGCTGCCGCTGCTTTGCTGGTAAGCGACTTTAAAGGTATGAATATCCCAGATATAGCTGGCGGCCAGGCTCCAGATGCTGTTGCTGCGCCCGGTGTCATTGGCGTCGGCATACTCTTGATCTAAGCGCGAGTTATAGCCGTTGAAATCAAGAATCAGCTGCTGGTCGGCGGCGAACGGCTGCTTGTAGTTCAGGCCGAGATACTGCTTATTCAGCACGTCCTCGACGTGCGAAGCGTAAAGCGCGCCGCTAAGCTGGTCGTTGAATTGATAGCTGGCGCCGCCAAAGGTCAGGCTCTTCAGGCCGCTGTTGTGGCTGTCGTCGCTTTTGCGCTGCTGATCGGTGAAATACCCGGCGTTAATTTCCAGGCCGTCGATTTCTCTTGAGGTCAGCATGGTACCGGTATAGCTCTCATACAGCAGCCGCGAGTCATCGGCGTAGACGATGGGCAGCATCGGGCGCTGGCTGCCGTAGCTGAGTACGGTATTCGAGAAGCGCATTTTAGCGGTACCGCCAAATTTTGCTAAATCGGACTTCGCGCGGCCATCATCATCCTGGGCGAAAAAGTCGATACCGCCCGCGCCGCTGCGGCCGCGGCCGCCGTCGAGGCGCACGGCGTACTGTGCAATGCCGTCAACGCCGAAGCCGACCGGCCCTTGAGTAAAGCCGGATTCGAAGGTAGCGATGATACCCTGACCCCATTCGGCTTTATCCGGCAAACCATCGCGATAATCGCGTTTGATATAAGCATTACGTAAAAATAGATCCAGGTGGCTGTCTTCAATAAAGCCCTGACTGGTAGATTGTTGGCTGGCGAAAGCCGGCGCGGCGGCAATAATGCCAAGTGCGAGTAATGGTAATTCTTTTTTCACTGAGGGCACTTCTCTGTCTGTCGATATATTCAAGGGAATCACTGCCAGTCAGATATTCTCCTGAAATAATGTCGAAAGCAATCATTGTGTGAGCAGTTATTGCAGCCGGAAACAGGCTGTATGGCGCATGAGCCGTGCGCCAGGTAGTAAGGGGTGGACTATTTATTATTCGGGTAAAGACGATTCTGGAAGCCAGATAGTGTGCGGCCTTTTTAATTTACCAAATAATATATTTCTGAATCGCCGGGCATAAAATAATTGGCTGTGATGCGCTGTGATAATAATTAACGGTTTGTGCGCTTAAATTATCAATTGATGCGGCTAAATATTTTTACGGGTATATAAAAAAGGGAGGCAATAATGCCTCCCGCTGTCGCTTATTTAATACCGTCGGCCTTCATGCGATCGCGAATATGCTGCGCGCGGGTTTCCGATGCCGGGTGATCGTCAAACATGGAGCTCTGACGGCCGGCTTCCAGCTTGGCCAGTTTTTCGAAGCTGGTGGCCAGTCCCGATGGATTGATGCCGCGTTTACGCAGCAGGTCGTAAGAGTAGTCGTCCGCTTCCGACTCCTGGCGCTGGGAGAACTGCGAGTTCACCAGTTTTTCGCCGAGATCGCCCAGCTGCGACTGCGACAGGCTACCGACGATACCACCAGCGGAGGCCGCCGCCGCGCGCACGGCGTTGGTGCCCAGCGCGACCTGCATCCCTTTCTTCACGTGGCCCAACGCAACGTGGCCCATTTCGTGGCCGATAACCGCTTCCACTTCATTATCGTTCATCAGGTCCATCAGGCCGCTATAAACGCGGATGCAGCCGTTGGCCATCGCGAAGGCGTTGACGTCTTTTGTTTCATAAACCTTGTAGTTGACCGGCTGACCGTTGATGTTATCGCCCAGCGCCGCGGCAATCTTGCTCAGGCGTTTGCTGTACTCGCTGCTGGCCGGAGAAATAGTGGCTTTGGCGTCCATCTCTTTACACGCCTGGTCACTTAAGGTTTTTACCTGTTCGTCGCTAAGAGAGTAGGCCTGGAATGCTTCCGCGCCCGAGCTCAGCAGGGCGTTGGAGTTCATGTTCTGACATCCGGTTAACGTTGCTGCGATCCCGAAGGCAAGAAGGGTTGAGCGAATTTTCATTTTTATCTTCCACAATCTTATGGTTTTTTATCTGAATAATGGGCGACGACGGACCCGCCTCGTCCTGTGCAAAGTATAAATAGTATCTCATGATCCGGGCGAGTGGATTCCGCGGCAGCACAACGTGTTCCAGAGATTTCTTAATGGGCAAAAGGATGCTCCATGTACATGCTTTGTCGCTTGGGTTACATTGTTCACACTTTTTTCCGGCGTAGCCCAAAACGCGCTCTCGTCAAGTCGTTAAGGGCATGGCCTTATAACATCCGAACTGGAGTCAAAATGTCCTCACGTAAAGAGCTTGCCAACGCTATTCGTGCGCTGAGCATGGACGCTGTACAGAAAGCCAAATCCGGCCACCCTGGCGCCCCGATGGGCATGGCTGACATTGCCGAAGTCCTGTGGCGTGATTTCCTGAACCATAACCCGCAGAACCCGTCCTGGGCCGATCGCGACCGCTTCGTGCTGTCCAACGGTCACGGCTCCATGCTGATTTACAGCCTGCTGCACCTCACCGGTTATGATCTGCCGATTGAAGAACTGAAAAACTTCCGTCAGCTGCACTCCAAGACTCCGGGCCACCCGGAAGTCGGCTACACTGCAGGCGTGGAAACCACCACCGGCCCGCTGGGTCAGGGTATCGCTAACGCAGTCGGTATGGCTATCGCGGAAAAAACGCTGGCGGCGCAGTTTAACCGTCCAGGACACGACATCGTCGATCACTTCACCTACGCCTTCATGGGCGACGGCTGCATGATGGAAGGCATTTCTCACGAAGTGTGCTCCCTGGCCGGTACCCTGAAACTGGGTAAACTGGTGGCGTTCTATGATGACAACGGCATCTCCATCGATGGTCACGTTGAAGGCTGGTTCACCGACGATACCGCGAAACGCTTTGAAGCCTACGGCTGGCACGTGGTGCGCGGCGTTGACGGTCACGACGCTGACGCCATCAAACGCGCGGTAGAAGAAGCGCGCGCGGTCACCGACAAACCGTCCCTGCTGATGTGCAAAACCATCATCGGCTTCGGTTCGCCGAACAAAGCAGGCACCCATGATTCCCACGGCGCGCCGCTGGGCGACGCGGAAATCGCGCTGACCCGCGAAGCGCTGGGCTGGAAATACGGCCCGTTTGAAATCCCGTCTGACATCTATGCGCAGTGGGATGCGAAAGAAGCCGGCCAGGCGAAAGAAGCCGCGTGGAACGACAAGTTTGCCGCCTACGCCAAAGCCTTCCCGCAGGAAGCAGCCGAATTTACCCGCCGTATGAAAGGCGAAATGCCGTCTGACTTCGACGCGAAAGCTAACGAGTTCATCGCTAAGCTGCAGGCGAATCCGGCGAAGATCGCCAGCCGTAAAGCATCGCAGAACGCCATCGAAGCGTTTGGCCCGCTGCTGCCGGAATTCCTCGGCGGTTCTGCCGACCTGGCGCCGTCCAACCTGACCCTGTGGTCCGGCTCTAAGCCGATCAACGAAGACACCGCCGGTAACTACATCCATTACGGCGTACGTGAATTCGGTATGACCGCGATTGCCAACGGTATTTCGCTGCACGGCGGTTTCCTGCCGTACACCTCTACCTTCCTGATGTTCGTGGAATATGCGCGTAACGCGGTACGTATGGCGGCGCTGATGAAACAGCGTCAGGTGATGGTCTACACCCACGACTCCATCGGTCTGGGCGAAGATGGCCCGACTCACCAGCCGGTAGAGCAGGTGGCTTCCCTGCGCGTCACGCCGAACATGTCCACCTGGCGTCCGTGTGACCAGGTTGAATCCGCGATTGCGTGGAAATATGGCGTAGAGCGTCAGGACGGCCCGACCGCGCTGATCCTCTCCCGTCAGAACCTGGCGCAGCAGGAGCGTACCGCAGAGCAACTGGCAAACGTGGCCCGCGGCGGTTATGTGCTGAAAGATTGCGCCGGCCAGCCGGAACTGATCTTCATCGCCACCGGTTCAGAAGTGGAACTGGCGGTTGCCGCGTGGGACAAACTGACCGCTGAAGGCGTGAAGGCGCGCGTGGTCTCCATGCCGTCCACCGACGCGTTCGACAAGCAGGATGCGGCCTATCGTGAATCCGTACTGCCGAAAGCCGTTTCTGCCCGCGTAGCGGTAGAAGCCGGTATCGCGGACTACTGGTTCAAATACGTTGGCCTGAACGGCGCCATCGTTGGCATGACCACCTTCGGTGAGTCTGCGCCGGCAGAGCAGCTGTTTGAAGAGTTCGGCTTCACCGTTGACAACGTTGTCGCCAAAGCGAAAGCACTGCTGTAATCGCTGGTACGGTGCGGGCTGATGCCCGCACCTCAACCCTATCCTGTGGGAGAGGGTGCGAACACCAAAAACGGTAACCCCTGGGTTACCGTTTTGCTTTTACCTCGCCACCCGGATTTTTGTAGGCGCTATTCCTCGAACATGTAACTATCCTGTAAATTATTCCAAAGAAAATGTGACGCAAGTCATATAGCTGGTTTATTGCTCTGGACAAACATTCCTTTTATTCCGACTTTGGCTTATTCTAGCTGAAGCGTTTCAGTCGTATAAATGTTCGACAATTAATCAATCAGTCGCAGTTTGCGACAGGTAAGGTTCCCCTAAAGGCGTTGCTGGATTACTCTGTCAGCCACCTCAAATCAGGGATAACCTTGCAGGAGACCTATGACCATACGCATCGCGATTAATGGCTTCGGTCGCATAGGACGCAACGTGGTTCGCGCTTTGTATGAATCCGGGCGTCGTGCGGAAATCACCGTGGTGGCGATCAATGAACTGGCGGATGCCGCAGGCATCGCGCATTTATTGAAGTACGACACCAGCCATGGCCGTTTTTCCTGGGATGTTCGCCAGGAGCGGGAACAGCTGTATGTCGGCGATGACGTCATTCGTCTACTGCATGAGCCTTCTATCGCCGCGCTGCCCTGGCAGGAGTTGGCGGTAGATGTGGTGCTGGACTGTACCGGCGTATACGGTAGCCGTGAACATGGCGAAGCCCATCTTCAGGCTGGCGCGAAGAAAGTGCTCTTTTCACATCCTGGCGGCAACGATCTCGACGCAACGGTAGTCTTCGGCGTCAACCATGATGAACTGCGCGCGGAGCACCGCATTGTCTCCAACGCCTCCTGCACTACCAACTGCATTATTCCGGTCATTAAACTGCTAGATGATGCCTACGGCATTGAGTCAGGAACGGTCACGACAATCCACTCCGCGATGCACGACCAGCAGGTGATCGATGCCTATCATCCGGATCTGCGGCGAACCCGTGCGGCCAGCCAGTCAATTATTCCGGTTGATACTAAACTTGCGGCGGGGATCACCCGTATTTTCCCGCAGTTTAACGACCGTTTTGAGGCGATCGCGGTACGTGTACCGACGATTAACGTCACCGCAATTGACCTGAGCGTGACGGTGAAAAAACCGGTAAAGGCCTGTGAAGTCAACCAGTTGCTGCAAAAAGCAGCACAGGGAGCATTTCATGGTATAGTTGACTATACGGAATTACCGTTGGTCTCGACAGATTTTAACCACGACCCGCACAGCGCCATCGTCGATGGCACGCAAACCAGGGTCAGTGGCGCGCATCTGATCAAAACGTTGGTCTGGTGCGATAACGAATGGGGCTTTGCTAACCGAATGCTCGACACGACGTTAGCGATGGCCGCGCAAGGTTTCAGGTAAGGCGCTGCGGCGCTTGCAAAACTTTATCAAGAATCAACGAGAGGATTCACCATGTCTGTAATTAAGATGACCGATTTGGATCTGGCTGGTAAACGCGTTTTCATCCGTGCTGATCTGAACGTACCGGTTAAAGATGGCAAAGTGACCAGCGACGCGCGTATCCGCGCCTCCCTGCCGACCATCGAACTGGCGCTGAAACAGGGTGCTAAAGTAATGGTTACTTCTCACCTGGGTCGTCCGACCGAAGGCGAGTACAACGAAGAATTCTCTCTGTTGCCGGTTGTTAATTACCTGAAAGACAAACTGTCTAACCCGGTTCGTCTGGTTAAAGATTACCTGGATGGCGTTGACGTTGCTGCCGGTGAACTGGTGGTTCTGGAAAACGTTCGCTTCAACAAAGGCGAGAAAAAAGACGACGAAGAACTGTCTAAGAAATACGCTGCGCTGTGCGACGTATTCGTCATGGACGCTTTCGGTACCGCGCACCGCGCGCAGGCTTCCACCCACGGTATCGGTAAATTCGCCGATGTCGCTTGTGCAGGCCCGCTGCTGGCCGCTGAACTCGACGCGCTGGGCAAAGCGCTGAAAGAACCGGCTCGTCCGATGGTTGCTATCGTTGGCGGTTCTAAAGTTTCCACCAAACTGACCGTTCTCGACTCTCTGTCCAAAATCGCTGACCAGCTGATCGTAGGCGGCGGTATCGCTAACACCTTCGTTGCCGCTCAAGGCCACAACGTCGGTAAATCCCTGTACGAAGCGGACCTGGTTGACGAAGCTAAGCGCCTGCTGAGCACCTGCGATATCCCGGTTCCGACTGACGTTCGCGTCGCTACCGAGTTCTCTGAAACCGCCACTGCGACCCTGAAATCCGTTAACGACATCAAAGATGACGAGCAGATTCTGGACCTCGGCGACGTTTCCGCACAGAAACTGGCTGAAATCCTGAAAAACGCCAAAACCATTCTGTGGAATGGCCCGGTTGGCGTATTCGAATTCCCGAACTTCCGTAAAGGTACTGAAATCGTCGCTAATGCTATCGCAGACAGCGAAGGCTTCTCTATCGCAGGCGGCGGTGACACCCTGGCGGCGATTGACCTGTTCGGCATCGCTGACAAAATCTCCTACATCTCCACTGGCGGCGGCGCATTCCTCGAATTCGTGGAAGGCAAAGTTCTGCCGGCAGTAGCAATGCTCGAAGAGCGCGCTAAGCAGTAATTTAGTTCAGGCGGGGAAACCCGCCTGTTTTTCAGCGCGCTAACGTACAATTTTGTACAGCTCGCGAACCTTCTTCAACGGTCGAAGATACAGATACAGGACTAAGTAACATGTCTAAAATTTTTGATTTCGTAAAACCGGGCGTCATCACTGGCGACGACGTTCAGAAAGTGTTCCAGGTAGCTAAAGAAAACAACTTTGCTCTGCCAGCGGTAAACTGCGTGGGTACTGATTCCATCAACGCCGTTCTGGAAGCTGCTGCGAAAGTTCGTTCTCCGGTTATCGTACAGTTCTCTAACGGCGGCGCTGCGTTCATCGCGGGCAAAGGCGTGAAAACTGACGTTCCGCAGGGCGCTGCTATCCTCGGCGCTATCTCTGGCGCGCATCACGTTCACCAGATGGCTGAACACTACGGCGTGCCGGTTATCCTGCACACTGACCACTGCGCGAAGAAACTGCTGCCGTGGATCGACGGTCTGCTGGACGCGGGTGAAAAACACTTCGCTGCCACTGGCAAACCGCTGTTCTCTTCCCACATGATCGACCTGTCCGAAGAGTCCCTGCACGAAAACATCGAGATCTGCTCTAAGTACCTGGCTCGCATGGCCAAAATGGGCATGACTCTGGAAATCGAACTGGGCTGCACCGGCGGTGAAGAAGACGGCGTGGACAACAGCCACATGGACGCTTCCGCACTGTACACCCAGCCGGAAGACGTTGATTACGCGTACACCGAGCTGAGCAAAATCAGCCCGCGCTTCACCATCGCCGCTTCCTTCGGTAACGTACACGGCGTTTACAAGCCGGGTAACGTGGTTCTGACCCCGACTATCCTGCGCGACTCTCAGGAATATGTTTCTAAGAAACACAACCTGCCGCACAACAGCCTGAACTTCGTCTTCCACGGCGGTTCCGGTTCTTCCGCTCAGGAAATCAAAGACTCCGTCAGCTACGGCGTTGTGAAAATGAACATCGATACCGATACCCAATGGGCGACCTGGGACGGTATCCTGCAGTACTACAAAGCGAACGAAGCTTACCTGCAGGGCCAGCTGGGCAACCCGAAAGGCGAAGACCAGCCGAACAAGAAATACTACGACCCGCGCGTATGGCTGCGTGCCGCTCAGACCTCTATGGTGACCCGTCTGGAGCAGGCATTCAAAGAGCTGAACGCGATCGACGTTCTGTAATTTAGCTTGCTGCGAGGTAATGAAGGGAAACGGCGTTTCCTTTTATTACCGGCATAAAAAAGGCTTCCTGCGGGAAGCCTTTTTTTTAGCGACTTACACAGGTCCCTTTCTCCCCGGCTAATATCTGTGGCGCATCCTTTAACGCGCCGATAAAGGCGTTATTTCCGGTCTGTTTGACAAACTGAATGACCGCTTCCGCTTTCGGCCCCATTGCGCCGTCCGGCGCGGCAAATGGCGCGAGCGTTGCAATGGTGGCGTGATGCAACGGGCGAGCCTGCGGCGTCCCCCAGTCAACATAGACCGCATCGGCATCCGTCAGTATCAGCAGGTGGTCGGCATGAATGGCGCTGGCAAGCGCCGCCGCCGTCAGATCTTTATCGATAACCGCTTCGACTCCCCGGTAACCGTGAGTATCGGCAACCACCGGGATCCCGCCTCCGCCGCAGCAAATCACCAGATGACCGGCATCCATCAGCGTCTGAATGGCCGCGCTATCAACAATATTTAGCGGTCTGGGGGAAGGGACCACCCGACGGATATAGTCGCCATCCGCTTTCATCTGCCAACCATAGCGTTTTTCCAGTTCCGCCTGCTGCTGCGGCTGATAAACCGGGCCAATATATTTCCCCGGCGCCGCGAAAGCGTCATCATTTGCCGCCACCTCTACGCGCGTCATCAGGGTGCTGACCGGCGCACCGGCGTACTGCATCAGTTCCTGAGCGATAGCGAAGCCTATCATCCCCTGACTTTCCGCGACCAGAATATCCAGCGGCCAGGCGGGAGATTCCTGATAGGCGGCGTTTTGCAGCGCCAGCAATCCGACCTGCGGGCCATTGCCGTGTACGATCACCAGTTGGTAATCGCGGGCTAATTCCGCCGCCATCCGGGCAAAAAGTTGAATGCTGCGCTGTTGGTTTTCCGCGCTGAGCACTTCTCCGCGCTGCAGCAGTGCGTTACCACCCAGCACAATGACGATTTTCTTTTTCATGATGACCTCATTGAATTATAGAAGTGCGCTAAAAATATCGTTTTAGCGGACAGGTAATGTGATGAGATCGCCACTTTATCGAGAGTAAAAAATATCTCGCTAATAAATATTATATTCGCTGGTTTTATTTAAATGTTTTTAAAGATGATTATTAGATTTTTTTTAATAATTTCGTCAGCAGTCTTTAGGAATTTAAAACAATGGATTTTGTGTGACTTTGTTCAAATGAAATACATGGTTACCCCGATATGGTTAGCAGAGTTAAAACATCAATCCTTCACCCATCCGCTGGGATGGCCTGAGGTGAATATTGCCGGGAGATAGCTTATG
Source organism: Klebsiella sp. CN_Kp097 (assembly GCF_040064495.1). NCBI lineage: Bacteria > Pseudomonadati > Pseudomonadota > Gammaproteobacteria > Enterobacterales > Enterobacteriaceae > Klebsiella > Klebsiella sp. CN_Kp097. The sequence goes on from NZ_JBEAIL010000002.1 coordinate 382,780, forward strand.
TCAGGAACGTATGAGGTAACCGAGGTGACCAAAAGAAAAGGAATACCCGCCTGGTGGGTCACGGTATTTCTTTTCTGGTTAGGTTGGGTATTTATGTATGCCGATCGCACGGTATTAAATCCGGTGATGGGTGAACTGGAAAAAGAATTTGGTTTAAGCGGTACGCAATTAGGAGTGCTCAACTCCGTATTTTATTTTTCTTATGCATTGCTGCAGGTGCCGGCGGGGATCCTCGGGGACAAAATCGGTAAGAAAAAAGTGCTGGTGCCTGGGTTTATTCTATTTGGCGTTTTTACCGCGGTCACCGGTTGGGTAAAAAGCTGGTATATGCTGCTGTTTGCCCGCGTGGTCACCGGCGCAGGCGAGGGGACATATTATGGCCCGCAGTACGGATTGTCTTCCGAGCAGATCCCGAAAAAGTTCCGCTCGCTGGGTAGCGCGATTATCAATAGCGGAATGGCCTTTGGCATCGCGTTGGGTCTGATGACCTCCAGCTGGCTGGTCTATGACCAGGGTTACTCCTGGCGGATGCCGTTTTATGCCATGGCGATACCTTCGGTGCTGGTAGGGGTTGCTATCTGGCTCTTTGTGAAAGAGAAAAAACGCACCGCCGACGCCGAGGGCAAGCCGGTACAAAAAGGCAAATTTAGCGATCTGTTGAAGAATCGTAATTTAATTCTGACCTATATCATGGTGTTCTGCAGCCTGTTTGGTTTCTTCGTTATTCTGACCTGGCTTCCTTATTATCTGCAAAACGAGCGCGGTATTGCCGGTAGCGAAACCGGGTTTATTTCGTCGCTGGTCGCGTGGATCTCTATTCCCGGCGCGCTGTTGTTCTCGGGGCTGTCGGATAAATTAGGCCGCCGCAAGCCGTTAATTTTATTCCTCGTACCGGTGGCGATTGCCAGCATGCTTTCCATTATTTGGATGCCGAGTATGACCGGCGTCATCGTGGCGCTGTGCGTGTACGGCCTGGTTGGCAAACTGGCGCTGGATCCGGTGCTGGTGGCGCTGGTCGCCGATAGCGTTGATGAGACCAATTACAGTACCGCGTTTGGTTTATTTAATTTTATCGGGATGAGCTCATCGATTCTGGCGCCCATTATTGCAGGGGCGGCGCGTGATATTACCGGCAGTCTGGCTTCGAGTTTTTATGTTTCCGCGGCGCTGCTGGTCATTGGTCTGGTCGCCATGCTGTTTTTAAAAGAAAAACGCACATAAAGAGGTAGCGGTAATGATTTACGCTTTTATTAAAAAGGGAAGCTTTCAGGATTCCGTAAGCCTGATGATTATTTCCCGCAAATTAAGTGAACGCCCGGAAGTGGATCAGGTTTCGGTCATGATGGGCACCCCGGCGAATAAATCAATGCTGGAGTCGACCGGATTCTGGCACCCGGATTTCGCCGAGGCGACGCCCAACGATATTTGTGTCGCAGTCCGCACGCAGGAAGCGCAGCCGGAAATTCTCGATTTAATCCGCGAACAGTTAGAGAAAGAGCTGAGCGCTATCGCTAATGCATCGGGCAGTTCAACGCAGCTGGTCAAGGCGCGGCGCTGGGAGAGCGCCTGCCAGAAATTACCGGACGCGAATCTGTTGCTGGTTTCGGTGGCAGGCGAGTACGCCGCCGGGGTGGCGAAAGAGGGATTGTTAGCCAATAAGAGCGTGATGCTGTTTTCCGATAACGTCCCGCTGGAGCAAGAAGTTGAACTGAAAATGCTGGCTCGCGAGAAGGGACTCATTGTAATGGGTCCGGACTGCGGGACGGCGATGATCGCTGGTAGTCCACTGGCTTTCGCTAACGTTTTGCCGCAGGGCGGAATTGGCGTCATCGGCGCATCGGGGACCGGCATCCAGGAAATCACCTCGCAGGTGGCGCTGCATCAACAGGGAATTAGCCACGCCATCGGCCTTGGCGGGCGCGATCTCAGCGCCGAAGTCGGCGGCATCAGCGCCCTGACCGCGCTGGAGATGCTGGCGGCCGATAGCGCGACGCAGGTTATCGCTTTTGTCTCCAAACCGCCTTCGCCACAGGTGCGTGCCCGCATCATTGCCGCCATGCAAAAACAGAATAAACCGGTGGTGGCGCTGTTCCTCGGCAGCCGTGCCGAGCAGCGCCGCGAGGGCAACGTCTGGCTGGCGAACTCGCTGGCGGACGCCGCGCAACTGGCGGTACTGCTGATGCGGGTCGCGCAACAGCGGCAGAGCCAGCCGCAGGTTGCAGGCAAGGGGATTTATGGCCTGTACGCTGGCGGTACCCTTGCCGCCGAGGCCGCGATGCTGCTTTCCGCCCATCTGGGAGTGCCGGTCAGCGACAGCCACGCCGACGGTGTGATGCTGGAAGCCGGCGGGCATCGCATTGTTGACCTTGGCGACGATAGCTACACCCTCGGCAGACCGCACCCGATGATCGACCCCACCACCCGCAGCATTGAAATTGAGAAGCTGGCGGCGATGCCGGAAGTTGGCGTGCTGTTGCTGGATGTGGTGCTGGGCTATGGCGCCTGCGCCGATCCGGCCGGGGCGGTGGTTGAGGCCATCGAGCAGGTTCGCCGTAAACGTGTCGCGCCGTTGGTGGTTATCGCCACCATGACCGGTACCGATGCCGACCCGCAGGGCCGTAGCGAGCAGATAGCCATCCTGCGCGATGCCGGGGTTGCGGTGGTCGAAACCCTCGAAGAGGCGACGCTACTGGCGGTTAGCCTGACGCAGCATCAGCCGCAGAGCGAATCGACAGCGCATAACCCGCTGCTCGACGGCGTGCAGGTCATTAATGCCGGGTTGCGCAGCTTCGCGCTGGATCTACAAAGCAGCGGTACGCCAGTGGTGCATTATCAGTGGGCGCCCGTTGCAGGCGGTAACGCTCGTCTTGCCAGTTTACTCAAGCAGTTACATTAAGTTCAGAGGTATGGATATGTACTCATCAATTGCACAGGCTAACGAAGCCATTATCGAACGAATTAAAGCCGCGCGCCCGCATTGGGTTGCCGTCCGCCCTGCGAAAGAGGCGGTGGCTGAATTATCTTCTGGACGTAAATTACTGCACGCCGGGCCGCCAATCGCCTGGCAAGAGATGACCGGGCCGATGCGCGGAGCCTGTATCGGCGCTTCGTTGTTTGAAGGCTGGGCGACGAGCGAAGAAGAAGCCGTGCGGATGCTGGAGCAGGGAGAGGTGGAATTCATCCCTTGTCACCACGTGGGCGCGGTGGGGCCGATGGGGGGGATTACCTCGGCGAACATGCCGGTGCTGGTGGTGCGCGATATGGTTCATGGCAACCAATCCTGCTGCAACCTGAACGAAGGGATCGGTAAAGTGATGCGCTTCGGCGCCTACGGCGAGGATGTGCAAACGCGTCTGCGCTGGATGCGCGACACGCTCGCGCCGGTGCTGCAGGAGGCGCTGTCGCGGATGGAAAACGGCGTTGACCTGACGGCGATGATGGCGCAGGCGATTACCATGGGCGATGAGTTCCATCAGCGTAATATCGCCGCCTCGTCGCTGCTGCTGCGCACGCTATCGCCGGTCATTGCCGGTCTGGATCGACCGAATGCGGAAATTGTCGCCGTGCTGCAGTTCCTCAGCGTCACCGATCAGTTCTTCCTCAATCTGGCGATGGCTTACAGCAAAGCGGTGATGGATGCGGCGGCGGAAATCAAAGCCGGCTCGGTGGTGACCGCCATGACCCGCAACGGCCGCGAGTTCGGCATTCGCGTTAGCGGTACCGGCGATCGCTGGTTCACCGCACCGGTGAATACGCCGCAGGGGCTGTTCTTCACCGGCTACAGCCAGGCGGATGCTAACCCGGATATCGGCGATAGCGCGATTACCGAAACGCTGGGGATCGGCGGCGCGGCGATGATCGCCGCACCGGGCGTGACGCGGTTCGTCGGCGCTGGCGGAATGGGCGCGGCGCTGGAAACATCGGAAGAGATGTCTGAAATCTATCTTGCCAACAACCCGCTGTTCCAGATCCCATCATGGGATTTCAAAGGCGCCTGCCTGGGGCTGGATGTTCGTCGGGTCGTGGAAACCGGCATCACGCCGCTTATCAATACCGGTATTGCCCACCGCGAAGCAGGGATAGGCCAGGTGGGAGCGGGAACCGTTCGCGCACCGCTGCTGTGCTTTGAGAAAGCGCTGGAAGCGTTAGCGGAACTGCACCACATTACTGCCTGAGTCGAGAGAGGGGCGGCGCTGCCGCCCCGGAGAGACGCCGATGAACACCCTCAATGCGCTGGCCTGTAACGGCCTTGAACAGTTAGCCGATGGCGTGTGGCAGCGTCATAGCCGGTTTTCACAGGCGGTTAATTTCGTCCACGCCGATGGGGCTTTGCTGACGTTGTTTCGCTACGGCAAAGGTATGGGTCCGACGGGGATTCTGCTTAGCAGCACCCAGTTTGCGCAGTTGGCTAATCTTCCGCGACTGGTTAAGCAAGGGCGCTTGTTATGGGGGGCGGGAGTCGCCATTCGCCCGCGTCGGACGCTCAAACTTCGCTTTCCGGTCGGCCACTCGTTTCCTCTCGATCTTTCGGCTTATTCACGTCAGAGCGGACTTCGCGTCGCGCTCAATCAACCGTTAGCGGATATGCCGTTTTATTCATCTATTATGGGTGAGCTTGAGCGCTGGCGGCGCGGCGATCTCCCGGACTGGGGATGGCTGATTGGCAACGGGCCCGGATTAACTCCCAGCGGCGATGATATGCTCGCCGGGATGTTGGCGATGCTGTACGGCGCCGGTTTTTCTGACCGACTGCACGCGTTTATCCCCCCGGCGGATCAACTTACCTCGCTGACAACTTCGGTAAGCTGTAGCTATCTGAATAGCGCCAGGCGCGGCGAGTTTTCGCTGCCGGTGGTTAAGGTAATGCGCGGGCTGCGGTCGACAGGCGATCCTAAGTGGGCAATTCAGCGTTTGCTGGCGGTAGGTCATACTTCTGGGGCTGATACGCTGCTGGGGATGGCATTCGCGCAGCATTGGTTACAGAGAGTGGATTCAAGGAGAACGCATGCTCGATCAGGAAACCATCCGCACGTTTATACAGGTCGCCGAGACCGGGAGTTTCTCCCGTGCGGCCAGCCTGCTGCACAAAACGCCGGCGGCGATTAGCTATCGTATCAAAACGCTGGAGGAGCAGGTGGCAACGCAGCTCTTCTTACGCACGACCCGCTCGGTAAGCCTGACGCTGGCCGGGCAACATCTGCTTGAGCACTGTCGGCAGTGGCTGAACTGGCTCGACGTGATGCCCGATGAACTCCAGCAGATTAATGCTGGCGTCGAAAGACAGGTTAATATCGTTATCAATAATCTTCTGTATCAGCCGCAGAGCGCCGCGGATCTTCTGACCTGGCTACATCAGCAGTTTCCCTTTACCCGCTTTCAGCTTTCCCGCCAGGTCTATATGGGGGTCTGGGACTCTTTGCTATACGACGATTTCCAGCTGGCGATTGGCGTCACCGGCTCGGAATCCCTGTCCAACAATATCTCTTTATTGCCGCTCGGCGATATTCGCTGGCAGTTTGTGGTGGCGCAGAATCATCCCCTTGCCACTCATCCCGCGGCGGTGCTCTCCGACGATGCGCTACGCCGCTATCCGGCAATTAATATTGAAGATACATCGCGGACTCTGACGCGTCGTGTCGCCTGGCTGCTCAATGGGCAAAAAGAGATCAAGGTGCCGGATCTCAGCACCAAGCTGGCCTGCCATCTTAGCGGTCTGGGGGTCGGCTTTTTGCCAGAAAGAATGTGCCGCGCTTACCTGGAATCCGGCGCGCTGGTGGCCCGTGCGGTCGCCAACCCCCGCCAGCCTTCGCCGCTCTCCGTTGCCTGGAAGAATGCCGGCAGCGGTAAAGTCGTCAGTGAAATCGCCAGGGCGTTCGAGCGCAAAGAGGCATTAGTCAGCGGTTTTTTGCGGATGGTGGATCGTCCTGCGCAAGCGTAATGCGGCGTTAGTTTCATCTGGATCAGATTGAGAAATGGCATCTTCGGTGGTTTTTGTTTACCTTTAAAAGGTCATTTTCGTGAGAATGATCTCATTTGCTTTTTTTTGATATGACCCAAGGATTACTAAATGGAAGATTTGAACGTTGTCGATAGCATCAACCATGCCGGGACCTGGCTGGCGCGCAACCAGGAGTTGCTGCTGAGCTATGCCGTCAACATCGTTGCCGCTATCGTTATCCTGATCATCGGGATGATCGTGGCGCGCATCGTTTCTAACACCGTCAACCGCCTGATGCTGGCGCGTAAGATCGACGCAACTGTCGCCGATTTTCTCTCCGCGCTGGTGCGCTATGCGATTATCGCCTTTACGCTGATTGCCGCCCTGGGCCGCGTTGGCGTACAGACCGCCTCAGTGATTGCCGTGCTGGGCGCCGCCGGTTTGGCGGTGGGTCTGGCGCTGCAGGGGTCATTGTCGAACCTTGCCGCAGGCGTACTGCTGGTGATGTTCCGCCCGTTCCGCGCCGGTGAATATGTCGATCTCGGCGGCATCGCGGGCACCGTGCAGAACGTGCAGATTTTCTCCACTACCCTGCGTACCGTCGATGGCAAAATCGTGGTGGTGCCGAACGGCAAAATCATCGCTGGCAATATCATTAACTTCTCCCGTGAGCCGGCGCGCCGTAATGAGTTTATTATCGGCGTCTCCTACGATGCCGATATCGATAAGGTGAAACAACTGCTGACCGCGATTATCGAATCCGATGACCGCATTCTGCGCGATCGCGAAATGACCGTTCGTCTTAACGAACTGGGCGCCTCTTCGGTGAACTACGTGGTTCGCGTATGGAGCAAAAGCAGCGACCTGCAAAACGTCTACTGGGACGTGCTGGAGCGCATTAAGCGTGATTTCGACGCCAACGGCATCAGCTTCCCGTATCCGCAGATGGACGTACATATGGTGAATCAGCAGGAAAAAGCGCAGTAATTTTTTCCAGCAATGGCACAAGACCGGCACCGCCGGTCTTTTTTTGTCTGTGGGTATTAGCTTTGCTTATTAATGATTAAAATTATCAATTTCCGCTAATGTTGGCGGCGCGCTATATTCTCCGGCATTAACGATGAAACCGGAAAATAAAACGATGCTATCTTATTACTTTCAAGGGCTTGCGCTGGGAGCGGCGATGATCCTGCCGCTCGGGCCGCAAAACGCTTTCGTGATGAATCAGGGGATCCGCCGCCAGTATCATTTAATGATTGCGCTGTTGTGCGCGCTTAGCGATCTGGCGTTGATCTGCGCCGGTATTTTCGGCGGTAGCGCGCTGCTGATGCAGTCGCCGTGGCTGCTGGCGCTGGTCACCTGGGGCGGCGTCGCTTTCCTGTTATGGTATGGCTTCGGCGCGCTGAAGACGGCGATGAGCAATAATCTCGAGCTGGCTAGCGCCGAGGTCATGAAGCAGGGGCGCTGGAAAATCATTGTTACCATGCTGGCGGTGACCTGGCTTAACCCCCATGTGTATCTCGATACTTTCGTGGTGCTGGGCAGTCTTGGCGGACAGCTGGCGGTCGAGCCCAAACGCTGGTTCGCGCTGGGGACGATTAGCGCGTCATTCTTATGGTTCTTCGGCCTGGCGCTGCTGGCCGCGTGGCTGGCGCCGCGTTTACGTACCGCGCGGGCGCAGCGAATCATCAACGTGCTTGTCGGGCTGGTGATGTGGTTTATCGCCCTGCAGTTGGCAAAAGATGGCCTGCAACATATACAGATGCTCATCAACCAGGCTTAGTCCGATGGACTTTCCGCGCGTAAGCGCTAAGCTAGCTGGCATGCGTCCTTAAAATGGGCGACCTAAGCAAGATGGAGAAACGACAGTGAAGTTAAAAGTCTTAGCCCTGGCGGCAGCACTCGGATTCAGCACTATGGCGGCGCAGGCAAGTGAATTGCCGGATGGCCCGCACATTGTGACTTCAGGCACAGCAAGCGTTGCAGCGGTTCCGGATATCGCCACTCTGGCGATTGAAGTTAACGTCGCGGCAAAAGATGCGGCATCGGCAAAAAAACAGGCTGACGATCGCGTTGCGCAATATCTCTCTTTCCTCGAAAAGAGCGGCATTGCCAAAAAGGATATCAGCTCGGCGAACCTGCGTACCCAACCTGATTACGACTATCAGAACGGCAAAAGCATCCTCAAAGGCTATCGCGCGGTGCGTACCGTTGAAGTTACCCTGCGTCAGCTCGATAAGCTGAATGGCCTGCTGGACGGCGCGCTGAAAGCGGGGCTGAATGAAATTCGTTCCGTATCGCTGGGCGTTGCGCAACCTGACGCCTATAAAGATAAAGCGCGTAAAGCGGCTATTGATGATGCGGTACATCAGGCGCAGGAACTGGCTGCTGGCTTCCACAGCAAGCTGGGTCCGGTCTATAGCGTGCGTTACCATGTTTCCAACTATCAGCCGAGCCCGATGGTTCGCATGATGAAGGCAGCTGACGCCGCGCCGGTCTCCGCGCAGGAAACCTACGAGCAGGCGACCATCCAGTTTGATGATCAGGTTGACGTGGTCTTTGAACTGCAGCCAGCACAGGCCGCCGCGCCTGCCGCGCCGGCGAAACCAGCTGAAGCGCCGAAACCGGCTCAGTAAGCCGCAGCGACAAAAAAGCCACTTCAGTGAAGTGGCTTTTTTATGCCCGCCGTTTAATCCTGGCGCAACACCTTGTGGCCGTAATCAATAAGCGCATCGGTCACCCGGCGCATCATGCGGCTTTCCGGCGCAAAGCGGTGCCAGTAGAGCATCCGGCGCTGGAACAGCCCCGGCGTCAGGTCGATAAGCTCGCCGCTCTTCAGCTCTTTCTCGATCTGCAGGTGCGGGATCATACAGCAGGTGGTGCCCTGGCGCGCCAGCTGCACGAAGGCCTCCGACGAGTTGACGATATGGCAGGGCACGCTGCCCGGCGGCAGGTCGAAGTTTTGCTGCAGGAACGCCTGGTGCATATCGTCGAGATGATCGAAGGCGACCACCGGCGCTTTCAGCAGCGCAGAACGCGTTACCCCGTTAGGGAAATAGCGTTGCGCAAATTCCTTTGAGGCGACGAACAGGTAATCGAGCGCGCCGAGTTGATCGACCAGGCAGCTTGGCAGCGCCTGCGGCTGAATACTCACCGCGCCGACCACTTCCCCACGGCGCAAACGCTCCTGGGTACGGGTTTCATCTTCAACCTGCAGATTGAGGCGGATAGGGGAGTCGGATAACACGTTGGCCAGCGCCGGCAGCAACCAGGTCGCCAGACTGTCGGCGTTGACCGCCAACGACAGCAGCAGCGGCGTGGAGCCGGTCTGCTCATCGCCAAGCCACTCTTCTTCCAGCAGCTCAACCTGGCGCAGCAGAGCCAACAGTTTTTGCCCCTGCTCGGTCGGGCGCGGCGGTACGGTACGCACCAGCAGCGGTTGGCCAAACATGTTTTCCAGCTGTTTGATACGCTGTGAGACGGCGGACTGTGTAATGCATAGCTTCTGCGCGGCGCGCTCAAACCCACGTTCCCTAATCACCGCATCCAGCGCTTGTAATGTTCTGTAGTCCGGTCGTTTCATTATTCTGGCGTACCCCCATAACTTTTCGTTAACCCGCACTATGACATAAATTTGTTTTTGATAAAGACGAAAATGGTCTGCTCAGATGTGTGATCGCCATCGCAGGGACATTTCATCCGTCGATGTTCTATAATGCGCGGTAAGTATTCACATCTCGGACGATAATCATGACGCAGGATGAACTGAAAAAAGCAGTCGGCTGGGCAGCGCTGCAATATGTACAACCGGGCACCATTGTCGGTGTCGGCACCGGCTCCACGGCGGCGCATTTTATTGATGCGCTGGGAACCATGAAAGGGCAGATCGAAGGCGCGGTCTCCAGCTCCGACGCCTCCACCGAGAAGCTGAAAAGCCTCGGTATCCCGGTATTCGACCTTAACTCCGTTGACCGCCTCGGCATCTACGTTGACGGCGCGGATGAAATTAACGGCCACATGCAGATGATCAAAGGCGGCGGCGCGGCGCTGACCCGCGAAAAGATCATCGCCTCGGTTGCCGATAAGTTTATCTGTATCGCCGACGCCTCTAAGCAGGTTGATATTCTCGGCAACTTCCCGCTGCCGGTGGAAGTGATCCCGATGGCGCGCAGCGCCGTCGCGCGTCAACTGGTGAAGCTGGGCGGCCGCCCGGAATATCGTCAGGGCGTGGTGACGGATAACGGCAACGTGATCCTCGATGTACACGGCCTGGAAATTCTTGACGCTATCGCGCTGGAAAACGCCATTAACGGTATTCCGGGCGTGGTGACCGTCGGCTTGTTCGCCAACCGAGGCGCCGACGTGGCGCTGATCGGTACCGCCGACGGCGTGAAGACCATCGTCAACAAATAAGACGATCGGGGGGAAGTTTCGCGCTTCCCCCTAAATTTTTTTCTATGGCCTTAATTTGGTGACTTGTGTCACATTTACGTAACCTTTCTGAGTAACAATCTGCCATCTATTCTCTTTCTGGTGTTTTGTCCTGTCTTTTGCTTCAACGTGATATTTCTTCAGGTCGGCGAGGCAAACGTTCATATTGCCGCGATAGTTTTTTTTGATATGTTGCTGGAAGAGTTTTTGTTCAGCACGACATCAGTACCAATAAAAACAGGACGGGGAAATGGCAAAGGTATCACTGGAAAAAGACAAGATTAAATTTCTGCTCGTTGAAGGCGTGCATCAGAAAGCAATCGATAACCTTCGTGCGGCAGGTTACACCAACATCGAATTTCACAAAGGCGCGCTCGATACTGAAGAGCTGAAAGCGTCGATCCGTGATGCCCATTTTATCGGCCTGCGTTCCCGTACTCATCTGACTGAAGAGATCTTCGCCGCGGCGGAAAAACTGGTGGCGGTGGGCTGCTTCTGTATCGGCACCAATCAGGTCGATCTGGATGCGGCGGCAAAGCGCGGTATCCCGGTATTTAACGCCCCGTTCTCGAACACCCGTTCGGTGGCTGAGCTGGTCATCGGCGAGCTGCTGCTGATGCTGCGCGGCGTGCCGGAAGCTAACGCCAAGGCGCATCGCGGCGTGTGGAATAAGCAGGCGGTAGGCAGCTTTGAAGCGCGCGGCAAAAAACTGGGGATTATCGGTTACGGCCATATCGGCACCCAGCTCGGCATTCTGGCGGAATCGCTGGGGATGCACGTCTATTTTTATGATATCGAAAACAAACTGCCGCTGGGCAACGCCACGCAGGTTCAGCATCTCTCCGACCTGCTGAACATGAGCGATGTCGTTAGCCTGCACGTGCCGGAAAACGCCTCCACCAAAAACATGATGGGGCCGGAAGAGCTGGCGCTGATGAAGCCGGGCGCGCTGCTGATCAACGCCTCTCGCGGCACGGTGGTCGATATCCCGGCGCTGTGCGATGCGCTGTCGCGTAAACACCTGGCCGGCGCGGCCATCGACGTCTTCCCGACGGAGCCGGCGACCAACAGCGATCCGTTTAACTCTCCGCTATGCGAATTCGATAACGTGATCCTGACGCCGCATATCGGCGGTTCAACTCAGGAAGCGCAAGAGAACATTGGTCTGGAAGTGGCAGGCAAGCTGGCGAAGTATTCCGATAACGGTTCTACGCTGTCGGCGGTGAACTTCCCGGAGGTTTCTCTGCCGCTGCACGGCGGACGCCGTCTGCTGCATATTCATGAAAACCGCCCGGGCATCCTGACGGCGCTTAACCAGATTTTCGCCGCGCAGAACATCAACATCGCCGCCCAGTATCTGCAAACGACTCCGCAGATGGGCTATGTGGTAATTGATATCGAAGCCGATGGCGACGTCGCGCAGCAGGCGCTGCTGGCGATGAAAGCGATCCCGGGCACCATCCGCGCCCGTCTGCTGTACTAATTTGTTGTTGCCTCACGGGCAGGTCGCATACCTGCCCGTATTTTTTTAACGCCTTCCGGGCGCAATTCTCGAACCCGCATCACTTTCTACCAGCGCCAGGTTTTACCTGGCGTAATCACCGCCGGCAGCGGTATATCCCACTGTTCGCTCGGCAGCGTATCCACTTGCTGGCAGTCGTGGGCGTAGCCTACCGGCTGCAGGCGATACTGCCGCCAGTTCTGTAAAGTACGATCATAGAAACCGCCGCCCATCCCCAGGCGTTGACCGCTGGCATCGAAGGCGACCAGCGGGGTAATCAACACATCGAGCTCGGCCAGCGGCAGGACATCGCGCACGTCGAGCTTTGGTTCGTAAATCTTCAGGCGATTGAAAATCAGCTGGCTTTGCGGATGGTAATGTAAAAACAGCAGATTGCCGGGGCTAAACGGATGCAGTACCGGCAGATAAACCCGCTTGCCCGCCCGCCACAATTGCTCGATCAGCGGTTGGGTGTCCAGCTCGCCGTCGAAGGAGAGGAACAGCGCCACGGTATGAGCGAGAACGACGGGCGGATACGCCATCATTCGCTCAGCGGCCTGCAGGGCGAAGCGCTGCTGCTGTTCGGCGCTAAGCGCGCGTCTACGCTCGCGGATCTGCTGGCGAATTTGCTGTCTGGAGAGCGGGATATCGGGCTGTATAGTCATGCTGGTCTCATTACGAGCAGGCGAAACGATACGGGAAAGTGTAATACAGGGCGGCACAGGCCGAAAACAACGTTGAGGGGATAATGCGAACTTAAGAAGGGAATCTCCGAGATGCCGCCGCAGGCTGTAACCCTTGAACCCTTGGTTCAAGGTGAATGCGTCGTCACAGTTTTAAGGCTTCTCGGGCGAACCGAGCATGCTCACCAACCGTGGAGCGCCACATTCTTGTGGTATGAAATATCGGCTCAGGGGACTGGCCCGCTTGCAAACATCTCAGAGAAATTTTGTTCTTGCGATTACTCTAACACAGTTAACGACAAAGTGTTATTCAAACTTCGACCCCGGTCTTTCGCTTATGCGACCTTGCTCAAGCAATGCCTGTTCGATGGTCTGCTGAAGCATGCGAATGCGCTGTTCCATACTGGAGGCGTAGTCGCGGGTCTTCGCTTTTTCCTGAGTCAACTCATAGCTGATGTTCAACGCGGCGATGAAGACCAGCTGCTCAGTATTTGTGACTCTAGTGCGTTCTTTTAAATCTTGCAACCGCTGATTAAGGTCTTCAGCTGCCTGATTCAGGGCATCCCTTTGTTCAGGCGGGCAATTCACTCGCAGTGAACGGCCAAAAATTTGGAGATCTACGGGTTGTGCAGACATGCCACCTTCCTGCTGATTGACTGCGCTGCCTTCACGTCCGAGCCCGGCTCTGCGAAGGGGCGACACTATAGCTACCCTGGTGCGGGGATACAAGCCCTTTTCTGGTTCACCAGGGTCCAAAGTGGTAGCATATCATGAATATTCCTCCCAACGATGACGAATGCGCATGTCTATACAGAACGAAATGCCTGGTTACAACGATGTAGACCAGTTACTGAACCAACAAGGGGTGGGATTAACCCCGGCCGAAATGCACGGTTTGATAAGCGGCATCCTTTGCGGCGGCAACACCGACAGCAGCTGGCAGCCGCTGGTGCATGACCTGACCAACGAAGGCCTTGCCTTTGGTCATGAACTGGCCCAGGCGCTGCGTAGCATGCATTCCGCCACCAGCGATTCGCTGGAAGATGATGGTTTCCTGTTCCAGCTGTATATGCCGGAAGGCGACAACGTCAGCGTTTTCGACCGCGCCGACGCGCTGGCGGGCTGGGTAAACCATTTCCTGCTCGGCCTTGGCGTGACCCAGCCGAAGCTGGATAAAGTGAAGGATGAGACCGGCGAAGCCATCGATGATCTGCGTAACATTGCGCAACTCGGCTACGACGAAGATGAAGACCAGGAAGAGCTGGAAATGTCTCTCGAAGAGATTATTGAGTACGTACGCGTCGCCGCGTTACTGTGCCACGATACCTTCGCGCGCCAGCAGCCAACCGCACCGGAAGTACGCAAGCCAACGTTACACTAAATAAAAACGACATTCAGGGGGCGTCATGACACAGCAGGAGTTTCTTTCTCGTCGCCAGGCATTATTGGCGCAGATGCAGCCGGGCAGCGCGGCGCTGATTTTTGCCGCGCCGGAAGCGGTACGCAGCGCAGATTCGGAATATCCCTACCGGCAGAACAGCGATTTTTGGTACTTCACCGGCTTCAACGAACCGGAAGCGCTGCTGGTGCTGATCAAAAGCGATGAAACGCACAATCATAGCGTGCTGTTTAACCGCGTTCGCGATCTGACGGCGGAAATCTGGTTTGGCCGCCGTCTGGGCCAGGATGCCGCGCCGGGTAAACTCGGCGTCGATCGCGCGCTGGCGTTTAGCGAAATCAACCAGCAGCTGTATCAACTGCTCAACGGCCTGGACGCTATCTATTTTGCCCAGGGCGAATATGCCTATGCCGATGAAATTGTGTTTAACGCCCTCGAAAAACTGCGTAAAGGTTCACGTCAGAACCTGCAGGCGCCGAACTCCGTCATCGACTGGCGGCCTGTGGTGCATGAAATGCGCCTGTTTAAATCCGCGGAAGAGCTGGAAGTGATGCGCCGCGCCGGTGAAATTTCCGCCCTTGCCCATACCCGGGCGATGGAAAAATGCCGCCCGGGCATGTTCGAATATCAGCTGGAAGGCGAAATTCTCCACGAATTCAACCGCCACGGCGCGCGTTTCCCGTCTTATAACACCATCGTTGGCGGCGGCGAAAACGCCTGCATCCTGCACTACACCGAAAACGAATCCGAACTGCGTGATGGCGATTTAGTGCTGATTGACGCCGGCTGTGAATACCGCGGCTATGCGGGCGATATCACCCGCACCTTCCCGGTTAACGGTAAATTCACTAAACCGCAGCGTGAAATCTACGACATCGTGCTGGAATCGCTGGAAACCGCGCTGGAGCTGTATCGTCCGGGTACCTCCATTTATGAGGTTAATCAGGAAGTGGTGCGCATTATGATTACCGGCCTGGTGCGGCTGGGGATCCTGAAAGGCGAGATTGACGAGCTCATCGCCAACAACGCCCACCGCCCGTACTTTATGCATGGCCTGAGCCACTGGTTGGGTCTGGATGTGCACGATGTCGGTAATTACGACACCGACCGTTCGCGCGTGCTGGAACCGGGAATGGTGTTGACCGTCGAGCCGGGGCTGTATATCGCCACCGACGCCGACGTACCGGCCCAATATCGCGGCATCGGCATTCGGATTGAAGATGACATCGTGATTACCGAAGATGGCAACGAAAATCTCACCGCCAGCGTGG
Organism: Klebsiella sp. CN_Kp097; assembly: GCF_040064495.1. Lineage (NCBI taxonomy): Bacteria > Pseudomonadati > Pseudomonadota > Gammaproteobacteria > Enterobacterales > Enterobacteriaceae > Klebsiella > Klebsiella sp. CN_Kp097. The sequence continues at coordinate 398,003 of NZ_JBEAIL010000002.1, forward strand.
TGAAGAAGGCGGATGAGATCGAGGCGCTGATGGCGGCGGCGCGCCAGTCATGAGCGTGCTGATTGTCGGCGGCGGGATGACCGGCGCGACGCTCGCGCTGGCCATCTCCCGTTTGACCGGCGGCGCGCTGCCGGTTCATCTGATTGAAGCGCAGGATCCGGCGTCGTCACGCCACCCAGGTTTTGACGATCGGGCGATCGCCCTCGCTGCGGGCACCTGCCAGCAGCTGGCGCGCATCGGTATCTGGCAGAACCTTGCTAAACGAGCGACGCCTATCCAGCGGGTACACGTCAGCGACCGCGGCCATGCCGGTTTTGTAAACCTGGCGGCGGCCGATTACGGCCTGTCGGCGCTGGGGCAGGTGGTTGAACTCCACGATGTCGGCCAGCGGCTGTTTAGCCTGTTGCGCGAGGCGCCGGGCGTCACCCTGCACTGTCCGGCGAAAGTGGAAGCGGTCAACCGCAGCCAGGACAGCGTCAGCCTCACCCTCGATAGCGGCGAAACGATCAACGGTAAGCTGCTGGTGGCGGCAGATGGTTCGCGTTCGTCGCTGGGCGCCCGCTGCGGCATTAGCTGGCAGCAGCAGCCCTATGAGCAACTGGCGATTATCGCCAACGTTAGCACCGCGTTGCCGCACGAAGGCCGCGCCTTCGAGCGCTTTACCGAGCACGGTCCGCTGGCGATGCTGCCGATGTCGCAAGGGCGCTGTTCGCTGGTGTGGTGCCATCCGCAGTCGCGGCGCGACGAGGTGCTGAGCTGGTCTGACGAACGTTTTTGCCAACAATTACAGCAGGCGTTTGGCTGGCGGCTGGGGCGCATTACCCATGCCGGTAAGCGTAGTGTTTATCCGCTGGCGTTAACCACCGCCATCCGTTCGGTGTCGCACCGTCTGGCGCTGGTCGGCAACGCGGCGCAGACATTGCACCCGATCGCCGGGCAGGGCTTTAATCTCGGCCTGCGCGACGTGATGAGCCTGGCTGAACTGCTTGCCGACGCCCACGGGCTCGGCGAGGATGTGGGCAATTATTCTCTGCTATGCCGCTACCAGGCGCGGCGAGCGGATGATAAAGCCGCCACCATCGGCGTGACCGATGGGCTGGTGCATCTCTTTGCCAACCGTTGGGCGCCGCTGGTGGTGGGGCGCAACGTCGGTCTGATGGCGATGGAATTATTTACCCCGGCGCGCGATGCGCTGGCGCAGCGTACCCTCGGTTGGGTTCCCCGTTAAGGAGTAGAACGTGCAAAGTGTTGATGTTGCCATTGTTGGCGGCGGAATGGTGGGACTGGCGGTAGCCTGTGGTTTACAGGGCAGCGGCCTGCGCGTCGCGGTGCTGGAACAAGCGGCGCCGCAGCCTCTTGACGCCGATGCGCCGCCGGCGCTGCGCGTTTCGGCTATTAATGCCGCCAGCGAAAAGTTACTGGATAAGCTGGGCGTCTGGAGCGAAATCATCGCCCAGCGCGCCAGCTGCTATCACGGCATGGAAGTGTGGGACAAAGATAGCTTTGGCCGCATTAGCTTCGATGACCAGAGCATGGGCTTTAGCCATCTGGGCCATATTATTGAAAATGCCGTGGTGCATCACGCGCTGTGGCAGAAGGCGCAGCGCTGTGCTGATGTTACCCTGCTGGCGCCTGCGCAACTGCAGCAGGTAGCGTGGGGCGAAAACGAAGCTTTTCTGAGCCTGCAGGACGGTAGCATGCTGACCGCGCGGCTGGTGGTCGGCGCCGATGGCGCCAATTCGTGGCTGCGTAATAAAGCCGATATTCCGCTGACCTTCTGGGACTATCGCCATCATGCGCTGGTGGCGACGATACGAACCACCGAGCCGCATCAGGCCGTGGCGCGTCAGGCGTTCCACGGTGAAGGCATTCTGGCCTTCCTGCCGCTTAGCGATCCGCATCTGTGCTCGATCGTCTGGTCGCTGTCGCCGGAGGAGGCGCAGCGAATGCAGCAGGCCGATGCAGCCGCGTTTAACCAGGCGCTGAACATCGCTTTTGATAATCGCCTTGGCCTTTGCCAGCTTGAGAGCGATCGGCAGGTTTTCCCGCTGACCGGACGCTACGCGCGTCAGTTCGCCGCCCATCGTCTGGCGCTGGTTGGCGATGCCGCCCACACTATTCATCCGCTGGCCGGGCAGGGGGTGAATCTTGGCTTTATGGACGCCGCCGAGCTTATCGACGAGCTGAAGCGCCTGCATGCGCAGGGTAAAGATATCGGTCAGCATTTGTACCTGCGCCGCTATGAGCGCAGCCGCAAGCACAGTGCCGCGCTGATGCTGGCGGGTATGCAGGGGTTCCGCGAAATGTTTTCCGGCAGCCATCCGGCGAAGAAACTCCTCCGCGATATGGGGCTCAAACTGGCCGATTCGCTGCCTGGCGTAAAACCACAGTTGATTCGCCAGGCCATGGGCCTCAACGATCTCCCCGCCTGGTTACGTTAACCCCGTCACACTTCTTTTACCCGGCCTGCGTGCCGGGTGTTCTCTCTCATTTGAAATATTCTAATTTCACCTCTTTTTTCGCATTAGTTTTATTAATGCGCTCTTTTTTTTGTTAAAGAAATTAGGCCCGTAAAATCGCATAAAACACCATCATCACCTGACTGGTATGCTCATTATGTTAATTTTATGTGGCGCAAATCGCTTTTTTCCAGTCAATAACTCTGTAGGCTTTTCGGCGCGCTTTGGTCATAAGCTAATGTGATGTCCTGATTTACCTTATGGTTTAGCACCGGGTTCGGTGGTAAGTTCAGGCAAAAGAGAACGTTTGCGTCGGTGTCCGTAAGCGGTGCCGTCGCCGGATTTCGTGGCGCAAAATCGCCGACAATATCGTGGCTGGTTCCGTTTTATTCGATGAGGAAAAGATGGCTCAACAGACTCCGTTGTATGAACAACACACGCTGTGCGGCGCTCGCATGGTGGATTTCCATGGCTGGATGATGCCGCTGCATTACGGGTCCCAGATTGATGAGCACCACGCGGTGCGCGGCGATGCAGGGATGTTCGATGTGTCGCATATGACCATCGTCGATTTCCACGGCAGCCGGATCAGAGAGTTCTTGCGCTATTTGCTGGCAAACGATGTGGCGAAGCTTACCACCCCAGGCAAAGCGCTCTACACCGGCATGCTAACCGCTTCCGCCGGCGTCATCGATGACCTGATTGTTTATTTCCTTTCTGAAGATTATTTCCGCCTCGTTGTTAACTCCGCCACTCGTGAAAAAGACCTCGCCTGGATTTCCGAACAAGCCGAACCTTACGGTCTTGAAATTACCGTTCGCGACGATCTGTCGCTGATCGCGGTGCAGGGTCCGCAGGCGAAAGCGAAGGCGGCGACGCTGTTCACCGACGCTCAGCGCCAGGCCGTGGAAGGCATGAAGCCGTTCTTCGGCGTACAGGCCGGCGACCTGTTTATCGCCACCACCGGTTATACCGGCGAAGCGGGTTATGAAATCGCTATGCCGAACGAGCAGGCGGCGGATTTCTGGCGCGGTCTGCTGGACGCCGGCGTTAAGCCGTGTGGTCTTGGCGCGCGCGATACCCTGCGCCTGGAAGCCGGGATGAATCTGTACGGCCAGGAGATGGACGAAGGCGTCTCGCCGCTGGCGGCGAACATGGGCTGGACTATCGCCTGGGAGCCCGCCGATCGTAACTTCATCGGCCGCGAAGCGCTGGAAATGCAGCGCGAAAAAGGCACCGAGCAGCTGGTTGGCCTGGTGATGACCGAGAAAGGCGTCCTGCGCGGCGGCCTGCCGGTACGTTTTACCGATAGCGACGGTAATCAAAAAGAAGGCATTATCACCAGCGGCACCTTCTCGCCGACGCTGGGCTACAGCATCGCGCTGGCTCGCGTACCGGCCGGGATTGGCGAAACCGCGGTGGTGCAGATTCGTAACCGTGAAATGCCGGTAAAAGTGACTAAACCTGGTTTTGTACGCAATGGCAAAGCCATTGTGTGATTTCCCTTTTTTGGAGATGAATTGATGAGCAACGTACCAGCAGAACTGAAATACAGCAAAGAACACGAGTGGCTGCGTAAAGAAGCGGACGGCACCTATACCGTCGGGATCACCGAGCACGCGCAGGAGCTGCTTGGCGACATGGTTTTCGTTGACCTGCCGGAAGTGGGCGCCACCGTTGAAGCGGGCGCCGATTGCGCCGTTGCCGAATCCGTGAAAGCGGCTTCCGATATCTACGCGCCGATTAGCGGTGAAATCGTTGCCGTCAACGAAGAGCTGAACGACTCTCCGGAACTGGTCAACAGCGACCCGTATGCCGACGGCTGGATCTTCAAAATCAAAGCCAGCGACGAAGCGCAGGTTGCCGCGCTGCTGGATGCGACCGCCTATGAAGCTCTGTTAGAAGACGAATAAATGTGTGCCGGATGGCGCTGCGCTTATCCGGCCTACGAACTTTGTAGGCCCGGTAAGCGCTAGCGCCACCGGGCAATTCAGGTAAGTAGAGACAATCACGATTCACCGCACGTTTCAGGAACCATCGCTCATGACTCAGACTTTAAGTCAGCTTGAAAACCGCGACGCCTTTATTGAACGTCACATTGGCTCGGACGCTCAGCAGCAGCAAGAGATGCTGAAGACCGTCGGCGCGGATTCGCTTAACGCCCTGATTGGCCAGATTGTGCCGCAGGATATCCAGCTGGCGACCCCACCACAGGTGGGCGACGCGACTACCGAATTCGCCGCGCTGGCGGAGCTGAAGGCGATCGCCGGTCGCAACAAGCGCTTCAAGTCTTACATCGGCATGGGCTACACCGCCGTGCAACTGCCGCCGGTCATTCAGCGCAACATGCTGGAAAACCCGGGCTGGTACACCGCCTATACCCCTTACCAACCGGAAGTATCCCAGGGCCGTCTGGAATCGCTGCTCAACTTCCAGCAGGTCACTCTGGATCTGACCGGGTTGGATATCGCTTCCGCTTCGCTGCTTGATGAAGCCACCGCCGCCGCCGAAGCGATGGCGATGGCCAAACGCGTGAGCAAACTGAAGAACGCCAACCGCTTCTTCGTTGCCGCCGACGTTCATCCACAAACCCTGGATGTGGTTCGCACCCGTGCGGAAACCTTTGGCTTCGACGTGATTGTCGATGACGCCGATAAAGTGCTCGATCACCAGGATGTTTTTGGCGTGCTGCTGCAGCAGGTTGGCACCACCGGTGAAATCCACGATTACAGTAAACTGATCGCCGAGCTGAAAGCGCGCAAAGTGATTGTCAGCGTCGCCGCCGACTTTATGGCGCTGGTGCTGCTGACGGCGCCGGGCAAGCAGGGCGCCGATATTGTCTTCGGTTCCGCTCAACGTTTCGGCGTGCCGATGGGCTATGGCGGCCCGCACGCGGCCTTCTTCGCGGCGAAAGATGAATTCAAACGCTCCATGCCGGGCCGTATTATCGGCGTATCGAAAGATGCGGCGGGTAATACCGCGCTGCGCATGGCGATGCAGACTCGCGAGCAGCATATCCGCCGCGAGAAAGCGAACTCCAACATTTGTACCTCGCAGGTCCTGCTGGCCAACATCGCCAGCCTGTACGCGGTTTTCCACGGCCCGGCGGGCCTGAAACGTATCGCTGGCCGCATTCATCGCCTGACCGACATTCTGGCCGACGGCCTGCAGAAGAAAGGGCTGAAGCTGCGCCATGCGCACTACTTCGACACCCTTTGCGTCGAAGTGGCGGATAAAGCCGCGGTGCTGGCGCGTGCCGAAGCGCTGCAGATTAACCTGCGTAGCGATATTCACGGCGCGGTTGGCATTACGCTCGATGAAGCGACCACCCGCGAAGATGTGCTGAACCTGTTCCGCGCCATCGTCGGCGACGATCACGGTCTGGATATCGATACCCTGGATAAAGACGTGGCGCTGGATAGCCGTTCGATCCCGGCGGCGATGCTGCGTGACGATGCGATCCTCACCCATCCGGTGTTTAACCGCTACCATAGCGAAACCGAGATGATGCGCTACATGCACGCGCTGGAGCGTAAAGATCTGGCGCTGAACCAGGCGATGATCCCGCTGGGCTCCTGCACCATGAAACTGAACGCCGCGGCGGAGATGATCCCGATCACCTGGCCGGAATTTGCCGAGCTGCACCCGTTCTGCCCGGTCGAGCAGGCGGAAGGTTATCATCAGATGATCGCCCAGCTTTCAGACTGGCTGGTGAAACTAACCGGCTATGACGCCGTCTGTATGCAGCCGAACTCCGGCGCGCAGGGCGAGTATGCTGGCCTGCTGGCGATTCGCCACTATCACGAGAGCCGCAACGAAGGCCATCGCGATATCTGCCTGATCCCAAGCTCCGCGCACGGCACCAACCCGGCTTCCGCGCAGATGGCGGGTATGCAGGTGGTGGTGGTTGCCTGCGACAAAAACGGCAACATCGATCTTGCCGATCTGCGTGAAAAAGCAGAGCAGGCAGGGGCGAATCTCTCCTGCATCATGGTCACCTATCCGTCGACCCACGGCGTGTATGAAGAGACCATCCGTGAAGTGTGCGAGATAGTGCATCAGTTCGGCGGTCAGGTTTACCTCGATGGCGCCAACATGAACGCCCAGGTCGGGATCACTTCTCCGGGCTTTATCGGCGCTGACGTTTCGCACCTCAACCTGCATAAAACCTTCTGCATTCCGCACGGTGGCGGCGGTCCGGGTATGGGCCCTATCGGCGTGAAAGCGCACCTGGCGCCGTTTGTACCGGGCCACAGCGTGGTACAGATTGAAGGCATGCTGACCCGTCAGGGCGCGGTTTCCGCCGCGCCGTTCGGCAGCGCTTCCATTCTGCCGATCAGTTGGATGTATATCCGCATGATGGGCGCGGAAGGGCTGAAACAGGCGAGCCAGAACGCGATTCTCAACGCCAACTATATCGCTACCCGTCTGAAAGATGCTTACCCGGTGCTCTATACCGGCCGCGATGGTCGCGTGGCGCACGAATGTATTCTTGATATTCGTCCGCTGAAAGAAGAGACCGGCATTAGCGAGCTGGATATTGCTAAGCGCCTGATCGACTTTGGTTTCCATGCGCCGACCATGTCCTTCCCGGTCGCCGGGACGCTGATGGTTGAGCCGACGGAATCGGAAAGCAAGGTAGAACTGGACCGCTTTATTGACGCCATGCTGGCGATCCGCGCGGAAATCGATCGCGTTAAAGCCGGTGAATGGCCGCTGGAAGATAACCCGTTGGTGAACGCGCCGCACACCCAGGGCGAGCTGGTGAGCGAGTGGAACCATCCGTACAGCCGCGAGCTGGCGGTATTCCCGGCTGGGTTGCACAACAAGTACTGGCCAACGGTGAAACGCCTGGATGACGTATACGGCGACCGTAACCTGTTCTGCTCCTGCGTCCCGATGAGCGAATACCAGTAAGTGGCGAATTAGCTAAACTTTTAAAGGCGCTGCGGCGCCTTTATTTTTTGGAGGAAAGGTATGGCGATAGCTCTGATTAGCGGCGCGAGCCGCGGCATAGGCCGGGCGACGGCGCTGCTGTTGGCGGAGGAAGGGTATACCGTCGCGGTCAATTACCATCACAACATTAAAGCCGCCACCGAAGTGGTCAATACCATTGTTGAATCTGGCGGCAAAGCCACGGCTCTGCGGGCGGATATCAGCGATGAAGCGCAGGTGATGGCGATGTTTGAGGCGATTGACCGCATGGGCGAACCGCTGGCGGCGTTGGTCAACAACGCTGGGATCCTGTTTACCCAATGTACGGTGGAGAGCCTGAGCGCCGAGCGTATTAACCGCGTGCTGGCCACCAACGTCACCGGCTACTTCCTCTGTTGCCGTGAGGCGGTAAAGCGCATGTCGCATCGCCATGGCGGCAAGGGCGGGGCGATAGTTAACGTTTCGTCGGCGGCCTCGCGCCTTGGCGCGCCGGGAGAGTACGTTGACTATGCCGCGTCGAAAGGGGCGGTAGATACCCTGACGACCGGGTTGGCGCTGGAAGTGGCGGCGCAGGGGATTCGAGTCAACGGCGTGCGTCCGGGGCTGATTTATACCGAGATGCATGCTTCCGGCGGCGAACCGGGACGCGTGGACCGGGTAAAAAATTCGCTACCGATGCAACGCGGCGGCCAGCCGGAAGAGGTCGCTCAGGCCATTGCCTGGCTGCTGAGCGACAAAGCGTCGTATGTGACGGGTAGCTTCCTCGAACTGGCGGGCGGGAAATAACCCGTAGATGTCTATTGCCCGGCGGCGCTGCGCTTGCCGGGTAACCTTCCCGGATAGCGGCTACGCCTTATCCGGGCTACCCAACGATGCGTACCCGTAGCCCGGCTGAGCGCAGCGCGAGCCGGGGAAACCTTCCCGGATAGTGGCTACGCCTTATCCGGGCTACCCAACGATGCGAGCCGGGTAACCCGACGGTCTACCAGGAGGCCAGCCACAGCCTCAGGCGCATTCCCCAACTGCTGGTCCAGCCGGTGGTAACCGACTTCACCTTGCCTTGAGAAATGACCACCAGCGTTGGCGTTACCTGGATATCCCACTGCCGCGCCAGCTGGCCGCTCGGATCATTTACCGTCGGCAGCGCCATTTTCTTCCTGGTCAGCCACTTCTCCAGCGCGGCGTTATCGCCGGAACGCAGGGCTACCGTCAGCACATTGCCGCCGTCGGCGGCAAGTGATGCCACCGACGGCGTGGTATAGCGACAGACTCCGCACCAGGTCGCCCAGACGTACAGCAGCAGCGGCTTTTGCTGACTCATAGCGTTCAGATCCAGCGTCCTGCCGTCGAGTGTCTGCAGCGATGTGGCGCTGAAGTTTTGCGGCAGCGCGGGCTGGCGAAAATAATCCACCGCCAGGCTCACCGCCGCGCCAATCAGCAGCCACACCGCCAGCTCGCGTAGCCAGCGCCTGAGTTTACTGGCCACGGGCTTTCGCCAGCTGCTCTTTCACCAGCCCCTCCAGGTCTTCAGCAGGGATCGCGCCGGCCACCATCTGATCGCCGATGATGGTCGCCGGGGTGCCCTGAATATTCAGCACCTGCGACAAAATCAGGTTCATCTTCAGCGAATCCATAGTCTTGTCATCAATATTCACGCTATCGGTGGCGGTTTTCTTCTGCGCGGCGGCGATACTGGCGTCATCGTGATAGCCTTTTTTCGCCATCAGCCGCTGATGCAGCGCCCAGAATTTATCGGGCTGCTGACGCCAGGTGGAGAGCGCGGCTTTAGCGGCATTCACCGAACTCTGCCCTTTAAACGGCAGCAGCTTAACGATGAGCTGGATGTCCGGATTATCGTGGACGATTTTTTCCAGCATCGGATCAAACTGTTTGCAGTAAGGACAGTTGTAATCGGTAAACGAGACGATTGTGAGTTTTGGCTCTTTCGCGCCGGTACGCGGGCTGTTCGGATCGTTAAACAGCAGCTGGGCTAACTGGTCATTACCGTTCGATTGTGGTTTTTCCGCCGGCGCGGCGAAGCTGAAGGCCGATACGCACAGCAGTAATAAGGCGGTGATAGCTCTCATGTTATTTTCCTTTAGCGGCGGACAGGGTGGCGAGAAGTTGTTCGCGGTCTAACAGCGCAGGCAGAATTTGTCCCTGCGGCAATCCCGGTCCGTAAATCTGGTTAAACGGCACCGCGGCGCTGCCGCGTGCGGTTAAAAACTGACTAATGTCAGCGGAGGGGCGGCTCCAGTCGCCGCGTAAGGCGATCACATCTGGCGCTGATAGCGTCTGCTGGACGTCATCCCGCAGCAGCACGTTGTATTTATTGGCTTTACAGGTCACGCACCAGTCGGCGGTGACATCAATAAATACCCGTTTATGCTCCGCAAGGGCGTTAGCGATAGCCTGCTCGCTGAGCGGCTGCCAGTTAACTCGGTCTCGGCGCGGGCCCTGGCCGTCCTGTTGTGCGACAAAGGCGACGGCGCCCGCCACCACGATGGCCAGAGCGCCCGCGCGCAGCGCCGTACGCCAGCGGTAGCGCCAGGCGGTGGCCAGGAGCAGGACGATGGCCAGAATCACCAGCAGGGTAAGCACCGGCGTACGGCCGATGTGGATCGTCAGCAGGCTAACCAGCCATAGCGCTGAACCAAGCATCATTAGCCCCAACACCACGCGCAGATGATTCATCCAGCGGCCTGGACGTGGAAGTCGTTGCGCCAGACCCGGCCAGGCGACGATAAGCAGCCACGGCAGGCTCATGCCGATCCCCATGGCGAAGAAAATCCCCCACAGCAGCGGCAGCGGCGCCACCAGCGCCACCGAAACGGCGGTGCCGAGGAACGGCGCGGTACAGGGCGTCGCCAGCAGAGTGGCGAAGGCGCCCTGCCAAAAATGGCCCATCAAGCCGTTGCCGCCGCGGGTGGCGAGGAAGGTGCTGGCGCTGGAGGAGAGACGGATTTCGAATAGTCCCAATAAACTGGCGCTGAACAGCACCATCACCAGCGCCATCGCGCCGATAAACCACGGGTTCTGGAACTGGATCCCCCAGCCGAGCGCCTGATTACCTAAACGTAGCGCGGTCATCATCAGCGCCAGCGCCAGGAAGGAGACGACGATTCCGCATACCGAGGCGAGGAACTGCCGCCGCACCGCGCCGCGTTCACGACGTTCGGTTTGCACCAATGAGCCGAGTTTCATCGCCAGCACCGGCAGCACGCACGGCATGACGTTGAGGATAAGCCCGCCGGCCAGCGCCATCAGCAGCACCGAGCCTAACGCCAGCCCCGGCGCGGCGCTGCCGGCGGCGATGGCGATATGGCTTTCCTGCGCCTGGCCGCTATCGGCCAGCACCAGCGACAGCGTTTTGCCGCTCAGATCCGGCGCCGCTTCGCCCCAGCTATCGGTGACCGGTACGGTGGCAGTCAATGTATCGCCGCGGCTGGTAAAGCTCGGCTTGCCGAAATCGACATCCTCCATGCTGTCGATAAACAGCGCTGGCTGCTGCCAGCCGGCATCGCGGCGGGCGGTTACCGTCAGCTTACCGCTGACGTAGCTGGCGCTAAGCGCCGAGGTGAGACCGTCGCGCAGGGGCAGCGTGCCCATCGCGCGGGTGAAATCGTAATTAAATTGCTCCCCCGCCGGAGCCGTCATATCCAGCGAAAAGGGGTAGTCAGTGAGAATGCAGACATTGCTGCAGGTAGAGAGCGTCAGTACGCCGCTGAGCGTCGGCGGTATTTTGCCGCGCAGGGTCATCGGGAAGCTGACGTCGCCGTGATACCCCTGAGTGGAAATACCTGCGACGTCGAAGCGTTGCGGCGTCGGCCAGCGCCAGTTAACCTCCAGCGGCGTGTGCCAGGCGATAGCTGGCGCGATGCCGCCTTCGCCCGGCGAACGCCAGTAGGTTTTCCAGCCCTTTTCCAGCGCTACGTCTAAAAGCAGGCGGGTGTCGCCATTGCTTTCGCTTTGCGCCCGCAGGCGCACGCTGGCGTGTTGATTGTCGGCGACGCGCAGCCAGCCGCTATCGGCGGCCTGGCTGACGGGCAGCCATAGCCAAAGCAGGCAGACCAGCAGTCGCCTGAATACCATAAACATAAATTTTCTCCGTAAGTAATAAATTAACCTGAGCTGTCAGGAGAATTAATCACTCACGGAAGACGCATAATCGTAGATGCACCCGCAATCGGGGAGGAGAAATGACGCGGGGAGGCCAGATTCGCTCAATGCGCGGCGGGATGGCCGCCAGCACCGCCAGCAGCAGGGCGATAGCGAGTAGCGCCCCTTCAAACAGCATCGGCGGAACGGCCATCAGCGACTTGGCGCTGAGTTCGCAGGGGGAGACCGGCGCCTCGGCATTATCCGGGCCAGGTTGGGCGGATTGGCTGGCGGCCGTGACGTTCATCACCAACGCATGCATCCCCGCCATTCTCTGGGCGGTGCAGATCAGCACCACCAGGCAGGCAAGAAGTACAAGAAGAATGGCTTTGCGTTGTCGCTTAATCATGGTCGCCTCAAATATTCACGAGGCCTATCTTATCGGGCGAACGCGTTTTAGCAATGGTAAAGCTGTAAAGAAGTGTCTGGCGGATAAGTGATTTGCCCCCTCCCGGCCGGGAGAGGGCGGTTAATTACAGATTCTCGCCGTTGCTGGCAATGACTTCTTTGTACCAGTTAAAGCTCTTCTTGCGCGAGCGGGACATATCGCCGGTGCCGTCGTCGTGTTTATTAACGTAGATGAAGCCGTAGCGTTTGCTGTACTGGCCAGTGGTGAAGGAGACGCAGTCGATGCAGCCCCATGGGGTATAACCCATCAGATCAACGCCGTCATAAGTCACCGCTTTAATCATCTCTTCGACGTGGGCGCGGAGATAATCGATGCGGTAGTCATCATTGATGCTGCCGTCGGCTTCTACTTTGTCGTAGGCGCCAAAGCCGTTTTCCACGATAAACAGCGGCTTCTGGTAGCGCTCATACAGTTCGCACAGGGCGTAACGCAGGCCAACCGGGTCAATCTGCCAGCCCCAGTCGGAGGCTTTCACGTGCGGGTTCGGCACGCTGCCTTCGAAGCCGGAAATGGCATCGCCGGTGCCGCCTTCGGCTTTCACCGCGTTGGTCATGTAGTAGCTGAAGCCGAGATAGGCGCAGGTGCCTTCACGCAGGATCTGCGCGTCGCCGTCTTCCATCTTGATGTTGAAGCCGCGGCGTTCCCATTCATTCAACACGTAGCTCGGGTAGTAGCCGCGCAGTTGGACATCGGTAAAGACATAGCGTTCGCGCATCGACTCCTGGGCAAACATGACATCTTCCGGTTTGCAGGAGTAAGGGTAGAGGGCGACCATCGCCAGCATGCAGCCGACCTGCATTTCCGGGTTGATACGACGCGCCGCTTTCACCGCCAGCGCGCTGGCGACGAACTGGTGATGCAGCACCTGGTACATGGTCTCTTCCGGGTTTTCATGCTCGGTATAGACCACGCCGGAACAGCAGTAGCCGAACAGTGGCGCGCGCCAGTTACGCTGGTTATTGATCTCGTTAAAGGTCATCCAGTATTTCACTTTGTGCTTATAGCGCTCAAAGACAACTTCGGCGAAGCGCACAAAGAAATCGACCACTTTGCGGTTGGTCCAACCGCCGTACTGCTGTACCAGATGCAGCGGCATTTCAAAGTGGGAAAGGGTGATCACTGGCTCGATGTTGTACTTCAGCAGTTGATCAAACATGTCATCGTAGAATTTCAGCCCTTCTTCATTTGGCTGAGTTTCGTCGCCCTGCGGGAAGATGCGGGTCCAGGCAATGGAGGTGCGGAAGCATTTGAAACCCATCTCGGCGAACAATTTGATGTCTTCTTTGTAGTGGCCGTAAAAATCAACCGCTTCATGGTTAGGGTAATACTTACCCGCTTCGACCTGTTGGGTGATTTCGCGCGGCACGCCGTGCGCCCCGCCGGTCAAAACATCGCAGATGCTGGGGCCTTTGCCGCCTTTATTCCAGCCACCTTCAACCTGATGCGCGGCGACCGCGCCGCCCCATAAAAAGTCTTTGGGAAGAGTCAATTTTTTCATCTTTGCTAATCTCTATGAATAACTATTGCGATTGAGTCTAGCAAAGCGAAATTGAATGTCACGATATAACAAATCCCGCTAAAGGTAATATGTTACATCGAAAAAACAGGCTGTTATTTTAAGCCGATTTTGCGCGCTAATTTACGCCCCAGGGATTCGAGAATATATATCACCGGAATCTGTGTTGTAATATCGTAAACGCCGCCGATGCGCGTTTGCGGCACGTGCCAGGAGAGATTGAAATCAGCCAGTTTTGCCAGCCGCGAATGTTCATGGCTGGTAATCGACATCACTTTACAGTGATGCAGGCTGAACTGGCTGGCAAAGCGCAGGATCTCTTCGGTTTCACCGGAGACGGAAAGCACAATCGCCAGCGCGTTGCGGGCCATATCATTGGTGACCGGGAAATAAGGATCGTCAATATGGTTGCTGAATTTCCCGACGTTGGAAAAGAAGCGCGCGCCATATTTCGCCAGCGCGCCGGAGGTGCCGGCGCCGACGAAAATAATACGCTCGGAGGAGAGAATAATATCGACGGCCTGTTCGAGCAATTGATCGAACTCGTCATTATTGACGCTTTTAAAAAAACTCATTATTTCGCTGGCGCCGATATTTGCCTGTTGAGGCTCATTCTGCTCAAGATATAATTTAAAGCGTACGCGAAATTCAGAGTAGCCCTCGCACTGCAGTTTGCGACAGAAGCGCAACACGGTAGTGGTGGAGACCCCGGCGGCCTCGGCCAGTTCGCGAATAGTCATGTACATCACTTTGTCACGATTCTTAATGACGTAGTGGTAGACCATCATCTCAAGATTATTGAGACTAGCGACAGCGGCGTGGGAGAACATACTCACAGTGGCGAACTCACAATTCATAAAGACCAGGACGGAATTATATCATGCAGGCTAATGACATTACCTTTTTTCAGCGTTTTCAGGACGACATCCTGGCCGGGCGCAAAACGATCACCATTCGCGATGCGGCGGAGTCGCACTTTAAGGCCGGTGATGTGCTGCGCGTCGGACGCTATGAAGATGACGGCTACTTCTGCACTATCGCCGTTACCGCGACCTCAACGGTGACCCTCGACACGCTAACTGAACAGCATGCTCAACAGGAGAATATGACCCTCGAACAACTGCGGCAGGTCATCAGTGAAATCTATCCTGCGGAAGATCGGTTTTATGTTATTGAATTCAAACGTCTTTAAATAAAACCAGCACAACTGTTAGTTGAAATATTGTTGTAACACTATGATTTTAATGTATTTACAAATATACATCGTTTTATTTTAGCTAACAGGTGTTCACTGGAATCATTCTCAGTTAACCTAAGTGGGCAATGAAAGCGTTCTTGTTTTCACGGAGTCAAAATATGGTTCGCAAACCATTAATCACTCAGGGATATTCTCTGGCAGAGGAAGTTGCCAACAGCATCAGTCACGGGATCGGGCTGGTGTTCGGTATTGTCGGCCTTGTGTTGCTGCTGGTGCAGGCGGTAGACACGAACGCCAGCGCGACGGCGATCACCAGCTACAGCCTGTACGGCGGCAGTATGATTATGCTGTTCCTCGCTTCCACGCTCTATCACGCTATCCCGCATCAGCGGGCGAAACAGTGGCTCAAGAAATTTGACCACTGCGCCATCTACTTGCTGATTGCCGGAACCTACACGCCATTTTTGCTGGTGGGATTGAATTCGCCGCTGGCAAAGGGGTTGATGATTGTCATCTGGAGCCTGGCGCTACTGGGGATCCTGTTTAAGCTGACTATCGCGCACCGCTTTAAAATTTTGTCGCTGGTGACCTATCTGACGATGGGCTGGCTGTCGCTTATCGTGGTCTATCAACTGGCGGTGAAGCTGGCGGTAGGCGGGGTAACGCTGCTGGCGGTTGGCGGGGTGGTGTACTCGCTGGGGGTCATCTTCTACGTCTGCAAACGTATTCCTTATAACCACGCTATCTGGCACGGCTTCGTGCTCGGCGGCAGCGTGTGTCACTTCCTGGCGATTTATCTTTACGTCGGCCAGTCCTGATCAAACGTCCACGGCGGCGCTACGCTTACCGTGGCTACGATATTCTGCGGCCTGGAAATTCCACGGTGGCGCTGCGC
>NZ_JBEAIL010000003.1:0-309414 GCF_040064495.1 Klebsiella sp. CN_Kp097
TCTACAACCTGTCGGCCGGGCTGTCGAACTTCCTCGCGCCGGCGATTGCGGTGGTTCTGCTGCCGCACTTCAGCACCATCGGCGTGGTGGTGGCCTATACCGCGCTCTATCTGCTGGCGTTTTGTCTGTGCCCGTTTATTCGTGTCGATCAGCCGGGCTTTGCCCGTAAGGCAAGCGGCGTCAGGGAAGGGGTAGAATATTCATAACGTTATCAGGGCGGGTATATCCCGCCCTGATGTTTTAACGCAGTAACATACAGTCCGGCGGCAGACGGCAGCGTAGCGCCTCGCCGAGGATCTCCATACGGAAGGATTTGCCGCTCAGCGGTTCTCCATCCAGGTTGAAGGTCATTTCATGGGCGGCGGTGACTTCAAACCACGGCGATACGCCATCGATCAGATTTGGCGAATTATCGGGATTAGCGAGGGTGCTAAACAGCGCAGGCAGCAACTCTTCGCCGGTGAAAATACGCAGATGCAGTAGCCCGTCGTTAATTAATGCCTCAGGACACAGTTGCTGGCCGCCGCCGGCCTGACGGCCATTGCCGATGCCGATAACCAGCGCGTCACCCTGCCAGTGAAAGTTCTCGCCGCGAATTTCGCAGCGGTCCGGCTTCAGGGTATCCATGCGGGTCAGACCGTGAATCAGATAGGAGACGCCGCCGAGCGCGGCTTTCAGTTTTTCCGGCGTTTCGGTGGTGATACGGGTGCCAAAGCCGCCGGTGGCCATATTGATAAACCCGGCCTCGTTGTTAACGCGTACCACATCAATAGGGACATCGCGCCCGGCTATCGCCAGCTTCAGCGCGCTGGCTAAATCCTGCGGGATGCCGACGCTGGTGGCAAAATCATTGGCTGTGCCGAGGGGGAGTAATCCCAGCGCCATGTTGCCACCGCGCTGAACCAGCGCGGTGGCAACTTCATTAATCGTGCCATCGCCGCCTCCGGCAATTACCGTCGCCACCTTGAGCGTTTCGGCTTCCTCGACAAAACGAATCGCATCGCCTTTTTCCCAGGTTACGCGGACATGTATCTCGATACCTTCTTCACGCAGGAGATTAACGGCTTCGCGCAGTTGTGGCTCATTCGCGCCTTTACCGTTGAGAATTAATAAGCTGGCTGGAAATTGGGTCATCCTTTATCGCCTCATTCTTAGTCGTCATCCTCAGTGTATCGCATGAATGGCGTCATGGAATAAGAAAGTCGGGAAAATGGGATGCATAAAAAATAAGCCCGCGTAAGGGAGATTACGCAGGCTAAGGAGGTGGTTCCTGGTACAGCTAGCATTTATGGGTTATGTTTTTCAGCGAAATGGATGATACCTGCTTCGAACGAAACGGTATGTGATCCGATTCTAATATCCATACATAATGAAAAAATAACGCCAATAAACTAATTTTTATGCGGATTGCGCGTCGACTCGCCGTTAAAATTACGCATCAGCAACCCATACTCCAGCGCCATATCCTCCGGCAGTGGCAGCCAGACGATATAACCGTCTCCCGGCGCGACCGGCATTGCTTCGCCTTTGGCGTTCTCTATATGTTCGAGCGTAAAGTTGACGTTACCTTGCGGAGTCATGACCTCCAGGCTGTCGCCGACCGAGAACTTATTTTTCACCGCCACTTCGGCCAGATGACCATGACGCTTGCCGGTGAATTCGCCGACAAACTGCTGGCGTTCAGAAACCGAATAGCCGTATTCATAATTCTGATAGTCGTCGTGGGTGTGGCGGCGCAGGAAGCCTTCGGTATAGCCGCGGTGGGCCAGACCTTCCAGCGTCTCCAGTAGACTGGTGTCGAACGGTTTACCGGCGGCGGCGTCGTCGATCGCTTTACGGTACACCTGGGCGGTGCGCGCGCAGTAGTAGAAGGATTTGGTGCGGCCTTCAATCTTCAGCGAATGAACGCCCATCTGGGTCAGACGCTCAACGTGGGCAATAGCGCGCAGATCTTTGGAGTTCATGATGTAAGTGCCATGCTCATCCTCAAAGGCGGTCATATACTCGCCCGGACGTTTGGCTTCCTCAATCATAAATACCTGGTCGGTTGGCGCGCCGATACCGAGAGTCGGTTCAACGTTCTGCACCGGGATAGGTTCATGCTTGTGGACGATATTACCCACGTCATCTTCTTTGCCTTCCTGGACGTTGTACTCCCAGCGGCAGGCGTTGGTACAGGTGCCCTGGTTAGGGTCACGTTTATTGATATAGCCGGAGAGCAGGCAGCGGCCGGAGTAGGCCATGCACAGCGCGCCGTGGACGAAAATCTCGATTTCCATCTCCGGCACCTGGCTGCGAATTTCGGCGATCTCGTCCAGCGACAGTTCGCGGGAGAGGATCACGCGGGTCAACCCCATTTGCTGCCAGAATTTCACCGTCGCCCAGTTGACGGCGTTGGCCTGTACCGACAGGTGGATCGGCATATCAGGGAAGTTTTCCCGCACCAGCATGATTAAACCAGGATCGGACATAATCAGCGCGTCCGGGCCCATTTCCACTACCGGTTTGAGATCGCGAATGAACGTTTTCAGCTTGGCGTTATGCGGCGCGATGTTAACCACCACATAGAATTTTTTCCCCAGCTCATGGGCCTCATTGATGCCGAGCTGCAGGTTTTCGTGGTTGAATTCGTTGTTGCGTACGCGCAGTGAGTAACGCGGCTGGCCGGCGTAGACCGCATCGGCGCCATAAGCGAAAGCGTAACGCATATTTTTCAGCGTTCCCGCCGGGGAAAGAAGTTCCGGTTTAAACATGATTTTCTCGTTCTGATGACAGGTCAGACTCGCCGCACCAGGTACGGCGATTCGGGGGAGTGTCCCCACATTAAGGGCGGGCATTGTAGCGCTGTGGAAAGAGGGAGTAAACCTTCGCGCCTCTCTGCGCTAAGAGGCGCGATGTTCAAGCCATTCTACAGGCGTCGGCTTCCCAGCGATAGCCAACGCCGTAGACGGCGCGAATAAACGACTGCTCCGCGTCCAGCGATTCCAGCTTACGGCGCAGATTTTTAATATGGCTGTCGATGGTACGGTCGGTAACTACGCGATAATCGTCGTACAGATGATTGAGCAGTTGTTCGCGGGAGAAGACTTTACCCGGCTCCTGCGACAGCGTTTTTAATAGCCGAAACTCGGCGGGAGTCAGGTCCAGCATTTTTTCGCGCCACGAGGCCTGGAAGCGGCTTTCGTCAACAATTAGCGGACTTTGCGCATCCAGAGCCTGCAGGTCGCGCTGTGGTTTACAGCGACGCAGGATCGTCTTCACGCGGGCCACGACTTCACGCGGGCTGTACGGTTTGCAGATATAGTCATCGGCGCCGATTTCCAGCCCCAGCAGGCGATCGATCTCCTCGATTTTGGCAGTGACCATCACAATCGGTATCTCGGAAAATCGGCGAATTTCGCGGCACAGGGTCAGGCCGTCGGTGCCCGGCAGCATTAAATCCAGCAGGATCAAATGCGGGGGCGTCTGGCGGACGTAGGGCAGTACCTGATCGCCATGCGCAATGAGCGTTGGCGCATAGCTCGCAGCTTGCAAATAGTCGATCAACAACTGACCGAGTTTGGGCTCGTCTTCCACGATTAAAATGCGCGGCGTGTTTTCATCAATAGGTAATTCGCTCATACATCCCTCGATAAATCCTGTTCCAGAGGTAACTCTACTTTAATGCTAACCCCGCCAAAAGGCGAATGACCGGCGTTCAGGCTGCCGCCGTGGGCGGCGACGATATTCATACAGATTGCCAGCCCAAGACCGGATCCACCGCTGGCCCGGTTGCGTGAGCCCTCGGTGCGATAAAAACGCTCACAGAGCCGCGCCAGCTGCTCGTCGCTAACGCCGGGGCCGCTATCGGCGAAATCGAGCGTCAACATGCGACCATTTTGTTTGGCGTCAATCTGCAGGCGGCCGCCGCTGTCGGTATAGCGTAGGCTGTTTTCCAGCAGGTTATTGAACAGCTGCATCAGACGATCGCGATCGCCGAAAACGATAGCGTTATCCGGCAGCGAGACGCCGATGGTTAAACCCCGGCTGGCGAAGCGTTCACGGAATGCACCTGCGGCGACCTCCAGCAGCGCAATTAAATCCACCGACTCTTTCTGGTAGGCTAACGCGCCTTCATCGGACATCGACAACTGATGCAGATCGTCCACCAGCTTGGTAAGCGTGCCGACTTCCGCCTGCAGCGAAGAGATCGAATCCGGGGTGAATTTACGCACTCCGTCCTGAATAGCCTCCAGCTCACCGCGCAGGACCGCTAGCGGCGTGCGGAGTTCATGCGAAATATCGGCCATTAAATCGCGGCGCATCTGTTGGTTACGCTCAAGCGTACTGGCAAGCTGGTTAAAATCCTGCGCCAGACGACCCAGTTCATCCCCGCCGGTGACCGTGACGCGGGTGGAGAAATCGCCCGCCGCCAGCTTATGGGTGCCTTCCACCAGCCGTTTGACCGGCGCCAGCAGCCCGCGGGCCAGCGGGAAGGTGGCCAGCGCGGCGAGGAGGGTGGCAAGGGCGACAATCAGCCAACTGGTGCGTTTTTGCTGGCGGTCGAAATTGATATCCGTGTTGCGCGTGAGCCGCTCAACCGGCGAGGCGATCACCGCCCCGACGGTCACGCCGTCGACGACAATGTTACGGCGGGTACCGTCCTGCGGGACCGGCGCCCGCGGGCCTACCAGCACGCGCCCTTGTTGATCGACAACCCAAAATTGCGTGCGCCAGCCGTGCGGCGGCATATCGGGCCGCGGGCCAGGGCCGGGCATTGGCCCTGGCTCGCCATGCGGCCCCGGCCCACCCGGTGGACGTTCGTCGTTATCGCGCTCGAAGGTGCGCAGTAACTGGAAGATAAAACGATCGTTGTTGCGCAAAAATTTCCAGTCGCCGTGCTGCTCGTACTGTTCACTCAGCGCGTCGCCGAGCATCGTTAGTCGTTGTTCATTACCGCGTTTAATATAGTCGATAAAGCCGCGCTCAAAGCTGATGCGCACTGCCCAATGCATGCTAATCAGCAGCACGATACAGGTGGCGAAAATAGCCAGGAACAGCTTACCGGTGATACCCGGGCGCCAAAGTTTCACGATTCACTCCTTTTGCGTCGGCGGATGACGGTGTTGCTGCCGACATCGTTCGGTACACGGGAAAAGATGAGCGCCGGGAGAGCGATAATCACCGCCATGCTCAGATAGGTATAGAGGAAAACCTGATGGACAGCTGGCGCATCGGCGCTGATATGCTGCTGGCCGTACATGCCGAGCAGTAGCCCGGCGATAGTCACGCCGATACTCATCGAGAGCTGCATGACCATTGAGAGCAGGCTGTTACCGCTGCTGGCCAACTCATCAGGCAGGTCTTTTAGCGTCAGAGTATTCATCGACGAGAAACGGCTGGAGTTAATCATGCCCTGCAGGAACAGCACCAGCGGCAGCAGCCAGTACCAGCCGGCCAGTGCGACGGCCATGAACAGTAAACTCACCAGCGCCAGGCCGAGCGTCGCGAAAACCAGCACGCGGCGATAGCCAAAGCGATTCACTACCTGCACCACGATGCGTTTCATCCCCATGCTGCCCAGCACCATGGGGATCATCATCAGCCCGGCGTGGAACGGCGAGAAGCCGAGGCCAATTTGCAGGAATACCGGGGTCATAAACGGTAACATCCCGCTGCCGATACGCCCGGCGAAGCTGCCGCCAAGACCGAGCGAGAAGGTTTTGTTGCGAAACAGATTGAGGCTAAATAAGGCGTTAACGTTGTCACGGGCGTGCCACAAATAAAAAACTATCGCCATCAGGCCACCGGTGACCAGCACAGCGAGCAGCAGCGGCGAGATTCCGAGCCCTTTTTTGCCGTCGAGCGCCAGCGTCAGGGCGGCCATTCCTGTCGCCAGCAGAATAAAACCAAGGATATCAAAGCGCCGGGTCTGCAGGGTGTAGTTCGGCATCAGGCATAATGTGGCGATAGCGCCGATGATGCCAACCGGGATGTTAATCAAGAATATCCAGTGCCAGGAAGCATATTCGACCAGTACCCCGCCAAGCGCCGGGCCGAGCAGTGGTCCAACCTGGCCGGGCAGGGTGACGAAGGTCATCGCCGCCATATACTGATCGCGCGGAACGATTTTCATCACCGTTAGCCGCCCGACCGGCACCATCATCGCACCGCCGACGCCTTGCAGTACGCGGGACATCACTAACTGATCGAGAGTGCTGGCCTGGGCGCAGAACAGCGAACCGGCGGTAAACAACACAATGGCGCTGAAAAAGATATTGCGCACGCCAACCCGGTCCGCCAGCCAGCCGCTGGCCGGCAGCATGACCGCCACCGTAAGCACATACGAGACCACTACCATATGCATGTGCAGCGGGCTCTCCCCAAGGCTATTGGCCATCGAGGGCAGGGCGGTGTTGACGATGGTGGTATCCAGGGACTGCATAAAGAAGCCGAAGGCCACAATCCATAACTGCCAGCGTACGCTGGCGGGCAGATCTGTCATCTTATTCGCTTACCGGTTGAGCAGGCTTGCGCGTAAAACGCAGCCGCAGACGATCAAAGAACAAATAGACCACCGGGGTGGTGTACAGCGTCAGCAACTGGCTCATGACCAGACCGCCGACGATGGTGATCCCCAATGGCTGCCGCAGCTCTGAACCATCCCCGCCCGATAGCACCAGCGGCAGCGCGCCGAATAGCGCCGCCAGGGTGGTCATCATGATCGGGCGAAAACGCAGCAAACAGGCCTGGAATATCGCTTCTTCCGGCGGAAGATTGCCGGTACGCTGCGCTTCAAGGGCGAAATCGACCATCATGATGGCGTTTTTCTTTACGATGCCAATTAATAGCATGATCCCTATCAGGGCGATTAGGCTGAATGGGGCGCCGAACAATTCCAGTGCCAGCAGCGCGCCAACCCCCGCTGACGGCAGGGTTGAGAGAATGGTTAACGGATGCACGTAGCTTTCGTAGAGGATCCCCAGCACGATATACACCGTGGCGATGGCGGCGATAATCAGGATCACCTGTGAGTTCATCGTCTGCTGGAATACCTGTGCGGTGCCGGCAAACGATCCTCGCACGCTCGACGGCACGCCAAGCTGGGTCATCGCCCGGTCAATGGCGTCGCTGGCTTCCGACAGCGATTTGCCGGTCGGCAGGTTGAAGGAGATGGTCGAGGCGGCCGATAGCCCCTGGTGGTTGACCGAAAGCGGTGCGTTCGCCGGTTGCCATTTGGCGAAGTATGACAGCGGGATGGGTTTACCGTCGTTACTAATGACAAACATTTGCTCCAGCGCGCTAACGTCCTGGGTATAAAGCGGATCGACTTCCATCACCACTTTGTACTGGTTCAAAGGTTGATAGATGGTCGAGATCTGCCGCTGGCCGAAAGCGTTGTTTAACAGGCTGTTGGCATCCTGCACGCTGACGCCCAGGCGTGACATGGTGTCGCGGTCGTAGACCAGATCCATCTCCGCGCCGTTATCTTGCTGATCCGAGTTAACGTCAGCCAACTCCGGCAGTGCCGCCAGCGCCTTGCGGATTTTTGGCTCCCATTCACGCAGCGCCGACAGATCGTCCGATAACAGGGTGTACTGATAGCTGGCGTTCGACTGACGTCCGCCAACGCGGATATCCTGCACCGCCATCAGGAACAGATTAGCGCCGGGCTCTTTCGCCAGTTTTTTCCGCAGCCGGTCGATGATTTGCTGCGCCGTTTCGTGGCGTTGGTCGCGCGGTTTCAGGGTGATAAACATCATACCGCTATTCACCCGCGAGCCGCCGGTAAAACCGGTTACGTTATCGACCGCCGGATCCTCGCGGATGATCTTCATAAAGTCCTGCAGTTTGCCGCGCATCGCCTGGAAAGAAATGCTCTGATCCGCCTGAATGCCGCCCATCAGCACCCCGGTGTCCTGCTCCGGGAAGAAGGTTTTCGGAATAGCGATATACAGCCACACGCTGAGCGCTATCGTACCGAGCAGCACCAGGCCAGTCAGTCGACTATGCTTCAGCACCCATTTTAACGATTTGCCATAGCCGCCCTGAATAGTGACCAGCAGGCGGCCAAAGCCACGCTTGCGCGTTGGTTCATGAGGTTTGCCGCTTTTCAGCAGCCAGCCGCACATCATTGGCGTCAGCGTGAGCGACACGGCGAGCGAAATACCGATCGCTACTGATAGCGTGACGGCGAACTCGCGCAGCAGACGACCCGGCAGGCCGCCCATCAGCAGCAGCGGTAAGAACACCGCCACCAGCGACAGGCTCATCGACAGCACGGTAAAGCCGACTTCACGGCTGCCCTGTAACGCGGCCTGCAGCGGTTTCATTCCCGCCTCAAGATGGCGGGAAATATTCTCCAGCACCACGATGGCGTCATCGACAACGAAACCGGTGGCGATGGTCAGCGCCATTAACGACAGATTATTGAGGCTGAAGCCGCACAAATACATCGCGGCAAAGGTACCGATTAACGATACCGGCACGGCGACGGCCGGGATAAGCGTTGCGCGCCCGGAGCGCAAAAACAGAAAGACCACCAGAATCACCAGCGCGACCGAAATCACCAGCGTTTGTTCGACCTCTTCCAGCGAAGCGCGGATGGTGGGCGAACGATCCTGCGCAATCTGTAAATCAATGGCGGCGGGGATGGTACGCTGTAGTTCCGGCAGGCGGGCGCGAATGCTATCAACCGTCTGAATGATGTTGGCTTCCGGCAGCTTGCGGATCATCAACAGGATCGCCGGTTTGGCGTTGGTCATCCCGGCGTTACGCACATCCTGCACTGAATCCGTCACTTTTGCTACGTCGCCAAGGCGTACCGCCGCGCCGTTATTGTAGTGGACGATCACCGGCAAATATTCCGCCGCGGTTTTCAATTCATCGTTGGTCTGCACCTGCCAGCGGTGGGTCTTATCTTCCAGCGCGCCCTGCGGGCGACGCACGTTGGCGTTATCAATGGCGCTGCGCACGGCATCCAGTGAGACGCCCTGGTTAAATAGCGCCTGCGGGTTAAGGTCGACGCGCACCGCCGGCAGTGAGCTGCCGCCGACGTCGACATCGCCGACGCCGTCAATCTGCGCGATGGTTTGCGCCAGCTGGGTTGACGCGAAATCGTACAACTCGCCTTGCGAATAGGTATCCGAGGTGAGCGTCAGGATCATGATCGGCGCATCGGACGGGTTAGCTTTGCGATACGTGGGGCGGCTGGGCATCCCGCTCGGCAGCAGACTTTGCGCGGCATTAATCGCCGCCTGCACGTCACGGGCGGCGCCGTTAATATCGCGATCGAAATTAAACTCCATGATGATGCGGGTACTGCCAAGCGAGCTCGACGAGGTCATTTCATTGACCCCGGCAATGCGCCCCAGCGAGCGTTCCAGCGGTGTTGCCACCGACGAGGCCATGGTTTCCGGCGAGGCGCCGGGCAGCGAGGCGCTAATCATGATCACCGGGAAATCCACCTGCGGCAGCGGCGCGACCGGCAGCAGGCGGAATCCGAGGATCCCGCATAGGGTAATCGCCAGCGAGATAAGAATCGTCGCCACCGGCCGATAAATGAAGAGAGCGAAGAACTTCACTTACGCCTCCTCTTCACGACGCGGGAAGCGGCTCTTCATATACAGCGATAGCCGGTCGAACAGCAGATAAATCACCGGCGTGGTGAATAACGTCAGTACCTGGCTGAGCA
Organism: Klebsiella sp. CN_Kp097; assembly: GCF_040064495.1. NCBI lineage: Bacteria > Pseudomonadati > Pseudomonadota > Gammaproteobacteria > Enterobacterales > Enterobacteriaceae > Klebsiella > Klebsiella sp. CN_Kp097. The sequence continues at coordinate 9,674 of NZ_JBEAIL010000003.1, forward strand.
TCAGACCGCCAACCATACCAATCCCCAATGGGCGGCGTAACTCGGCGCCGACGCCGGTGCTGAGCATCAAGGGCAGCGCGCCGAGCAGGGCGGCGAGGGTGGTCATCAGAATCGGACGGAAGCGCAGCAGGCAGGCCTGATAAATGGCTTCGCGCGGCGGCATTCCCTGCTCGCGCTCGGCGGCGAGGGCAAAGTCAATCATCATGATGGCGTTTTTCTTCACGATACCAATCAGCAGAATGATGCCGATGATGGCAATCACATCCAGCTCGCTACCGGCCAGCCATAGCGCCAGCAGCGCCCCGACGCCAGCGGTCGGCAGGGTAGAAAGAATGGTGATGGGATGAATGAAGCTTTCGTACAGCACGCCGAGGACGATATACATGGCGACGACCGCCGCGACGACCAGCCAGACGGTGCTACCGAGCGCCGACTGGAACGCGAGCGAACTGCCCTGGAACTGGGTGCGGATGTCGCTTGGGAAATCCAGCGACTGCTCGGCTGACAAAATAGCCTCTACCGCTTCGCCGAGGGAGTAGTTATCCGGCACGTTGAATGAAATGGTGGTCACCGGGAACTGATCGAGATGGTTCACCGACAGCGGGGTAAAACGCTGCTCGACAGTGGCGATAGACTTCAGCGGCACAATGCCGCCGTCGCTGCTGGTGAGGCGAATATTATCCAGCGCCGCCAGCCCCGGCGTTGCCTGGGTGTCGTGCTCCAGTACCACGCGATATTGGTTGGCCTGGGTATAAATTGTCGAGATCAGCCGTTGGCCAAAGGCGTTATACAGCGCGTTATCGACATCCGCCATGGAAATACCCAGCCGGCTGGCGCTATCGCGATCGACATTAATATAAGCCGCGAGCCCTTTATCCTGCCAGTCGCTGCTGACGTCGGCAAGCTGGGGTAAGGATTGCAGGCGCGACAGCAATTGCGGCACCCAGTTGCTCAGCGCATCAAGCGAGTTAGCCTGCAGGGTAAACTGATACTGAGTGCGACTGACGGTGGTATCGATAGTCAGATCCTGCGTTGGCTGGAGATAAAGCTCAATACCCGGTACGCTAGCCACCGATTGCTGCAGACGGCTGATGACCGTTTGCACGCGATCGTCGCGTTCATCCAGTGGTTTGAGGTTAATCTGCAGACGCGCGCTGTTCAGCGCCGGATTGGTGCCATCAACGCCGACGAACGACGTCAGGCTTTCAACCGCCGGATCTTTCAGAATCAGATCGGATACCTGCTGCTGGCGTTGCGCCATACTGGCGAACGACACCGACTGCGGGGCCTGTAACGTGCCTTGAATAATGCCGTTATCCTGGATTGGGAAGAAGCCTTTCGGGATAAAGACCCACAGCAGAATCGATAACGCCAGGGTGCTTAACGCCACGCTCAACGTTAGCCATGGGTGGTTTAGTACCCGGCTTAGCCAGCGGCCATAGACGGCAATCACCCGCTCGAAGAAACGCTCGCTGGCCCGCGAAAAGCGGTTTTGTTTGCGCAGCGATTCGTGGCTTAACATCCGCGCGCACATCATCGGCGTCAGGGTCAGCGAGACCACCGCCGAAATCAGAATCGCCACCGCCAGGGTAATGGCGAATTCACGGAACAATCGCCCAACGATATCACCCATAAACAGCAGCGGAATCAGTACGGCAATCAGCGAGAAGGTTAATGAAATAATCGTGAAGCCGATTTCCCCCGCGCCTTTCAGCGCGGCGGCAAGCGGTTTCTCACCCTTTTCAATGTAGCGGGAGATGTTTTCGATGACTACGATGGCGTCATCGACCACGAAGCCGGTGGCGATGGTCAGCGCCATTAGCGTCAGGTTATTAATTGAAAAATCAAGGAACACCATAACCGCGAAGGTGCCGACCAGCGACAGCGGCACGGCGACGCCGGGGATGATAGTCGCCGGGACATTGCGCAGGAAGAGATAAATGATCATCACCACCAGCGCGATGGCCAGCAGCAATTCGAACTGGGTATCGCTGACCGACGCGCGAATATTGGTGGTGCGGTCAGAAAGCACCTGTACCTTAACGGATTTAGGCAGGCTCTCGGTCAGTTGCGGTAGCATCTGGCGGATGCTGTCGGCAGTGGCGATGATGTTCGCTCCCGGCTGGCGTTGGACGTTCATCACGATCGCCCGCTGCTTATTGGCCCACGCCCCCAGCCAGGCGTTCTCGGCGCCCTGTTCGATGGTCGCGATATCGCCAAGACGGATCGGCGCGCCGTTCTGATAGGCGATAATCAGCCGACGGTAATCTTCCGCCGACTGCATCTGATCGTTGGCGGAAAGGGTGACCGCGCGGGCCGGGCCGTCAAGGCTACCTTTTGCTGAATTCACGTTGGCGCTGGTAATGGCGGTACGCACGGTTTCGCTGGTCAAACCTAATGCGGCGATCGCCTGGGCATTGAGCTTAACGCGCACCGCAGGACGTTGGCCGCCGGCCAGCGTCACCAGGCCGACCCCGGAAACCTGAGATATCTTCTGCGCTACCCGAGTTTCCACCATATCTTCAACCTGCGTCATCGGCATCGCGCTGGAGGTCACGGCCAGGGTCATGATCGGCGGATCCGCCGGGTTCACTTTGCTGTAAACCGGCGGGTTGGGTAAATCAGACGGCAGCAGGTTGGTCGCGGCGTTGATGGCCGCCTGCACTTCCTGTTCGGCGACATCCAGCGCCAGGGTCAACTGGAACTGCAGAGTAATGACCGACGCGCCGCCCGAGCTTTGTGAGGACATCTGCTTAAGGCCGGACATCTGGCCAAACTGGCGTTCCAGCGGTGCGGTAATCGATGACGTCACCACATCCGGGCTGGCGCCGGGGTAGAGCGTTACTACCTGAATGGTCGGGTAGTCAACTTCCGGCAGCGCGGAGACCGGCAGGAAGCGATAGCCGATAATACCGGCCAGCAGAATGGCGACCATCAATAGCGTTGTCGCCACCGGACGCATAATAAACAGCCGGGAAGGGCCGCCCGTACTGCTTGGGGGTAATACTTGCATCAGGCGCCCGCTCCGTTTTTACCACTCGGGCGGGTGGTAGGTTGTTCCTGCACGGCGCTGTGAGCTTCGACGACTTCGACCTTAGCGCCTTCCGTCAGGCGATCGATACCATCGGTCACCACCCGGTCGCCCGCTGACAGCCCGGCGTTAATCACCACTTTTTGGCTATCCTGAATACCCGGCGTAACCGTATGTTTACTGACTTTATTCTCACTGTTCAGCACCCACACGAAGTGCCCCTCGTTGCCCATTTGTAGCGCGGCGGTGGGGATCACTACTGCATCCTGCTCGGTATCCACCAGCATTCTGGCATTGACGAACTGATTCGGGAACAGCGCGTCATCGAGGTTATTAAAGCGCGCTTTAAGTTTAATGGTGCCGGTGGTGGCATCGATTTGGTTATCGAGGCTCAGCAGGCTGCCTGTACTGATCTTCTGTTTATTGGTTCGGTCCCAGGCCTCGACGCTCAGCGTTTTACCGGCTTTCTGCGCCTGTACCACGGTGGCGATATCGCTTTCCGGCAGGGTAAAGACCAAATCGATAGGGTGAGTTTGCGTGAGAACGACAATGCCGGTAGTGTCGCCACTGGAGATTTGGTTGCCGATGTCGACCTGTTTCAGGCCCACGCGGCCGTCAATCGGCGCGGTGATGCGGGTCCAGTTCAGCTGCAGTTGCGCACTGGCGACGGCGGCCTGATCGGCTTTAACCGTACCGGCGGATTCAACCACCAGCGACTGCTGGGTATCCAGCTCCTGACGGGAGATAAGATTGGTTTTCACCAGTTGTTGATAGCGAGCGAGATCGCGGCGCGCGTTAGCGAGGGTGGCGTTATCTTTGGCAAGCTGCCCCTGCGCCTGGGCCAGCGCGACCTTGAACTGGCTGGGATCGATTTGCGCCAGCAGATCGCCGGCTTTTACCTGCTGACCTTCCTGGAAATGGATACTCAGTAACTGGCCGTCAACCCGACTGCGCACGGTCACGGTGTTCGCCGCGGCGATAGTCCCCAGGCCAGTAAGGTAGCGGGGGACGGATTCGCTGGTGGCGGTTGCCGCCTGCACCGGGGCCAGCGTGGCCCCAAAACGCCCATGACGCGCCCCGGCAGGCGCCTTTGCTCCTTGCTGACTTGAGCCAGCAGCGCCTGCGGTTGTCTCTTCGGCGCGATCGTACCAGAACCAATAGGCGGCTCCCGCCACCAAAATTACCGTCAGGACCATTCCCCAACGAAGTGTGTTACTGCTTTTCATTATTTTGCTATCTCATTCTGAAGCTTTCGCTGAATGATACTAGTTTAGTAACGGAACGCCCCGCAAAAATGGAGGAATTATGAAAAGCGCGTATGGAAAGGTCTGAATTGGCGGGCTTTCACGAGGAGGCTCGCAAAGCCGAACGCTGAAAAGAAATGTGTCAGACGCGGCATGGTAACGTCAGCTTGATTTAGCGGAGGCTAAATACAGGAAAGCCCCTCCTGAGGAAGGGGCCTTAAATAAGGAAAGGGTTATGATGAACCTGGTCATCATACTGGTGATACTCTTAGTGATTAGCTTACCGGCTTACTAAGACGCCAGGGGGAGGAGAAATCCTCCCTTACCCTTCATCCTGCAAGTTAGGACGAAAAAGCGGCAAAGTCAACTCAGGTTACCGGATGGCGCTCGCGTTTCAGGCGAAAACCACCTGCGCCCAGCGGGCAAGCCCGGCGGTAACGGAACCAAAATCATCGCCGCCGGCGATCGGTATCCCCGGCAGCTGTGCGGCCAGCGCCTTTTTAATTAATGGCGATCGCGCGCTACCGCCGGTAAGATAGATAACGTCCGGGGTTTCTTGACTGCTTTCCAGCGCTAACTTTACCTGCTCCATAATGCGAGCCAGCGGTTGATTGAGCGCCTCTTCCAGCCCCTGCTGGCTGATAGCGGTAGCCAGCTCATCGCTAATAAACGGCAGTTCGGCGTTGAAATCCGGCTGAGCGGAAAGGGCGATTTTGCTCTCTTCCGCGCTGCGTACCAGGCGATAGCTCAGGCGCTGACGCCAGACTTTAAGCAGCAGTGCGACCTTGTCGGCATCGCGAGCGTCGCGCAGCAGGTCATTGAGCATACGTCCGTTGGCGGCGCTGTAAAAATCGCTCTGCGCCGGGACGTCGTTAATCGCCACCGCATTCCACCAGGGCAGTACCGGCAGCGCAATGCCTTTTTCCGTTTCACCGCCCATGCCGAGTAACGGCATCAGGCATTTGAAGGCCAGGGCGATATCCAGATCGTTACCGCCGATACGGCAGCCGCTGTGGCCCAGCAGGCTATCCTGACGGTCGGCTTTCTGCCGCCATTGCGGCCCCATCAACAGCAGTGAGCAGTCGGTGGTGCCGCCGCCAATATCGACGACCAGCACGCGTTTTTCATCATTGAGCGTGGCTTCAAAATCTAACCCCGCCGCAACGGGTTCAAACTGAAACACGACATCGTTGAATCCTGCTCGCGTCGCCGCGCGTTCGAGAATACCCTGTGCCTGAGCGTTAGCATCATCGCCGCCAAGACCCTGGAAGTTAATTGGTCGACCAATAACCGTCTGGGTAATCTGTTCACTAAGCTGAGACTGCGCCTGCTGTTTAATATGTAGCATCATCGCGCAGACCAGATCTTCAAATAACGCGACCTGCTGGGGTTTAAGGCCATTGGCGCCAAGAAACGATTTTGGCGACTTAACGAAGTAGACCTCTTCCGGATCGTCAACGTATTGATGCAGTGAGGCGAGGCCGAACTGGACGCTGTTGCCCAGGACTTCGATATCTTCATCACGGTTATAATTAATGGCGCGTCGAAGTAGCGCCTGATTTTCTGCACCGTCGGCCGGGACATTATGATGGCGGTATAGCCATTCGCTGACCGCTTCGCGCGTCGGGGCGCAAAGCATTGATGGCAGCAGCGGGCTACCGTTTTCCAGCGTTAAAAGCCGTGGCGCATTATCCTGCATGACGGCGACCGAACAGTTGGCGGTACCATAGTCAAAACCAATAAACATGACCTGAAAAATCCCCATGCCAGTGAAGAAGGGGGGCGACTTTAGCGGATTGCCGCCATGCCGACAACTGGAATTTAAAAGCAAGGCGCAGCAGGCTTAGAGCATCTATGCTTGTTGCGATTAATAAGGAGAGTGCATGACATTATTATCCTGGCGAGCGCCCTATGACTGGCAATGGATGTTCGCGTTTCTCAGCGCGCGTGCGGTGGCGGGAATTGAAACCTTCCATGAAGATCAATATACCCGCAGCTTCAGTTTAGATGGGCATCGTGGGTTGATTACCGTTAAACCGGATGAACGCAGCCAGGGGTTCCAGGTGACGCTCTCTCATGGGCTGTTACCGGTAGCAGACCAGTGTATGGCGCGCGTAGCGCAACTGTTTGATTTGGCATGCGATCCATTTGAGATCACGCAAACCTTAGGCAAACTGGCGCAGCCGCGACCAGGACTTCGCTTGCCGGGGGCGCTGGATGCGTTTGAACAGGCGGTGCGCGCGGTATTGGGGCAACTGGTGAGCGTAGCGATGGCGGCGAAGCTGACGGCGAAAGTGGCCGCGGTCTATGGGGAAGCGTTAAGCGAAGCGCCTGGTTATGTTATTTTTCCCGAACCGCAGAAACTGGCGCAAGCCGACCCTTTGGCGCTCAAGGCGTTAGGGATGCCGCTTCGCCGCGCGGAAGCGTTAATTCACCTTGGCAAAGCGGCATTGAGCGGAGAATTGCCGTTGACGACGCCTGCTGATATGGCAACCGGCATGAAACAATTGCAGAGTCTGCCGGGCATCGGTCGCTGGACGGCGAATTACTATGCGCTGCGCGGTTGGCAGGCAAAAGATATTTTTCTGCCCGATGACTATCTGATTAAACAGCGTTTTCCCGGAATGACTCCTGCGCGTATCGCGCGCTATGCCAGCCGCTGGCAACCCTGGCGCTCCTATGCTTTGTTGCATATCTGGTACACCGAAGGCTGGGCGCCGGACGAGGAATAGGCGTACAGGGCGCATATCACTGGTATCGCCGCCCTGAAATCCCTATAATTGCCGCGTTTGACGGTCAACCGTCACCCTCCATCTACATCCAGGTTAATCAGGTCGCAAAAATTTATGACTGATACGTCTCATCAGTGCGTCATTGTAGGCATCGCCGGCGCATCGGCTTCGGGCAAAAGCCTTATCGCCAGCACACTTTATCGTGAATTACGTGAACAAGTTGGCGATGAGCATATTGGCGTTATTCCAGAAGACAGCTATTACAAAGATCAAAGCCATCTGTCGATGGAAGAGCGTGTAAAAACCAACTATGACCATCCAAGCTCAATGGATCATAGCTTGCTGTTCCAGCATTTACAGACGCTGAAAAGCGGCCAGCCAATTGAATTGCCCGTGTATAGCTACGTTGAACATACGCGTATGCCGGAAACTATTCATATTCAACCGAAGAAAGTGATCATTCTCGAAGGGATCCTGCTGTTGACGGATGCCAGACTGCGCAATGAATTAAACTTCTCTATTTTCGTCGATACCCCGCTGGATATCTGTCTGATGCGCCGCATCAAGCGTGATGTTAACGAGCGTGGCCGTTCCATGGACTCGGTGATGGCGCAGTATCAGAAGACGGTGCGGCCAATGTTCCTGCAATTTATTGAACCTTCCAAGCAATATGCTGACATCATTGTCCCGCGCGGCGGTAAAAACCGTATTGCCATCGATATTCTGAAGGCCAAAATCAGTCAGTTCTTTGAATAACACGTACTAATTGTGTAACGTGCAAAGAGAATCCCAATTGCCCTTATTCCCGGAAAGCGTAAGGGCTAGATGCCTTAAAGGAGAAAGCTCATGCGTCTGTGTGACCGAGATATAGAAGCCTGGTTGGATGAAGGGCGCCTGGCAATCAGCCCGCGCCCGCCGGTGGATCGAATTAACGGCGCCACCGTTGACGTTCGCTTAGGCAATAAATTCCGTACCTTTCGCGGTCATACGGCGCCGTTTATTGACCTGAGCGGCCCGAAGGCGGAAGTGAGCGCGGCGCTGGACCGGGTAATGAGCGAAGAGATCGTACTGCCGGAAGGCGAGGCTTTCTATCTTCATCCAGGAGAATTAGCGCTGGCTGTGACTTATGAGTCAGTAACGCTTCCGGCTGACCTCGTCGGCTGGCTTGATGGCCGTTCGTCACTGGCGCGCCTGGGGCTGATGGTACACGTCACTGCGCACCGTATTGATCCGGGCTGGTCTGGCTGCATCGTGCTGGAATTCTATAATTCCGGCAAGCTGCCATTGGCGTTGCGACCGGGAATGCCCATTGGCGCGCTGAGCTTTGAGCCGCTTTCGGGCCCGGCGGCGCGGCCATATAACCGCCGTGAAGATGCCAAATATCGCGACCAGCAGGGCGCGGTAGCGAGTCGAATCGACAAGGATTGATAAAGTTAGCGGCTTATCGAGGATGCCATGAGACGAATTCTGACCACGCTGATGATCTTGTTGACCGTCATTGTTGCGGGGCTCGCTGCGCTGGTGCTGCTGGTCAACCCTAATGACTTCCGCAACTATATGGTGCAGGAAGTGGCGGAGCGTAGCGGCTATCAACTGAAGCTTGACGGGCCGCTGCGTTGGCATGTTTGGCCGCAGCTGAGTATTCTCTCCGGTCGTATGGCGCTGACGGCGCCAGGCGCTTCCGAACCGGTGGTGCGTGCCGATAACATGCGGCTGGATGTTGCGCTGATGCCGCTACTTTCTCACCAACTGCAGGTGAAGCAGGTGATGTTGAAAGGCGCGGTCATTCAGCTTACCGCGAAAACGGAAGCGGTGCGTAACCAGAACGCGCCGGTGGTGCCACATGACAATACGTTGCCGCAGGCGCCGCAAGATCGCGGATGGTCCTACGATGTCCGTAAACTGCAGGTGGCCGATAGCGTCCTGTTCTTCCAGCATGAAAATGGCGAACAGGTTACCGTGCGCGATATACGCTTACAGATGGAGCAGGATGACAACCATCTGGCGACGGTAGATTTCTCCGGCAGGGTCAATCGCGATCAACGTGACTTAACGTTGTCCTTTACCGCCCAGGTTCAGGGCGGCGATTACCCTCACTCTTTGAAAGCGGATTTTTCGCAGCTCAACTGGCAGGTCCGTGGGGCGGAGTTGCCGCCGGACGGCCTAAGCGGGCAGGGAAGTTTGCAAGCCAGCTGGATCGAAGAAGCGAAAAAACTCGATTTCAACAATCTCAATCTCACTGCTAATGGCAGCGCAATTACCGGCAGCGGTAGTGTTGTACTGGGGGAGAAACCTGACTGGGCGCTAAACCTGCAGGCGACCACCCTGAATCTGGATAGTTTGCTTGCGCAAAGCGCGACGGCCAATGAAGGGAATGTCGATCAGCGTGGACAAAGCCAGCCGAGACAGCTACGCCCTGTGATTGCTGATAGCGATATTCAGCAGGATTATCATAGTTTGCTTGGCTTTAACGGCCAACTGGCGCTGTCGGCGGACCAGGTGCAGTGGCGTGGTATGCGATTCAGCCAGGTGAAGAGTGATATCACTAACCAGCAGGGGCTGCTGACGGTGAAACAACTGGAGGGTAGTCTGGGAGAGGGACGTCTCTCGTTACCAGGGATGCTGGATGTCAGAGGCAACACTTCGCATGCCGCTTTCCAGCCACAACTGGATAATGTGGAAATCGGTACCATTTTGCAGGCGTTTAACTACCCGATTAACCTGACGGGGAAATTATCTCTGAAAGGTGATTTCTCGGGGCCGCGCATTGATGCAGAAGACTTCCGTCGCAACTGGCAGGGACAGGCACAGCTGCAGATGAAGGATACGCGTACTGAAGGGCTCAACTTCCAGCAGCTAGTACAACAGGCTGTGGCGAGGAGCACTAATGTACAGGCGCAGGAAAACTTCGATAACGCGACCCAGCTTGACGCATTAAGCAGTGATTTGACCCTGAATAATGGCCAAATCACGCTTAACGGCTTGCAGGGACAGTCGGCAATGATGGCGTTGACCGGGCAAGGTAATCTGAATCTGCAAGCAGAGGATTGCGACATGCATTTCAACGTGCGGGTGTTAGGTGGTTGGAAAGGCGAAAGCAAGCTTATTGATCGTCTCAAGCAGACGGCAATCCCGCTACGTATCTATGGCAAGTGGCAGTCGCTAAGCTATAGCCTACAGGTAGATCAGATCCTGCGTAAGCAGTTGCAGGACGAAGCCAGACAGCGTTTGAATGAGTGGGCGGAACGCAACAGTAATAGCCAGAACGGCAAAGATGTGAAGAAACTGCTTGATAAGCTGTAATCATTAAACCGCCGCGAGCAGCTCGCGGCGGTTTTGAGCTAATCACCACATAACTTCATTCACACTTCATAATCTAATTCATCTTCTACTTCAACCGGCGGGATAATCTGTACTTTCTGCACCCTGTGGCTTTCCACTTCCAGAGTACGCAGCGTATAACCGCCGATTTTCACTTCTTCGCCAGCGGCAGGAATGTGCTGCAAATATTCCATCAATAATCCGGCTATTGTGTGATATTCACGTTTATCATCCAACGGCAGCGGAACGTATTGAACCAGATCTTCCAGCGGCATATGGCCGTTAGCGGTCCAGCTGCCATCGGCGTTTTTGTGAATGTCATGACGAGCATCGATCTCCTCGACTTCATTAGGCAGATTACCCGCAATGGTTTCCATAACATCGCTGATGGTTACCAGGCCTTCAACGGAGCCAAATTCGTCAACCACAAAAGCAAAGTGCGTCCGCGCCTGGCGAAACTGCTCCAGCGCCGGGAGCAACGGCAAGGTTTCCGGAAAAATAAGCGGTTGGCGTAGCAGAACGTGTAAATCCAGCGGCTCATTGCGTAACGACTGCTGTAGCAGGTCGATAACATGAACAACACCCAACAGATCTTCGTTATCGTTGCCGCCGGTGACGACAATACGGGTATGCTGGTTTTTCTCCAGCAGCGCGCGGACTTCCTCTTCAGGCGCGCTTAAGTCGATGTGCTCAATATCATGACGTGAAGTCATAATGCTGCTGACGGTACGTTGATTCAGATTCAGTACGCGCTCAATCATTAAGCGTTCCTGCGGATTAAACAACGGACTTTCGCCCTGGTCGGCGACCATGGTTGCCGTCTCGGTATCAAGCTCAGCATTCTCTTTGCGCCCGCTTAGCAGATTCATCACGGCTTCAGTCGTCCGCTGTCGCATGGTCAGATTGGCCGAGAGGAAACGGCGGCGATTGAAGATGGCTAACTGGTTGAACGATTCGATCATCACCGAGAAACCGATGGCGGCATACAGATAGCCTTTCGGGATTGGGAAGCCAAATCCTTCGGCGATCAGACTAAAACCGATCATCAGCAGGAAACTCAGGCACAGAATGACGATCGTAGGGTGGCTGTTGACAAAGCGTGTGAGAGCTTTGCTGGCCATCAGCATCAGCGTAATGGCAATGATGACCGCTGCCATCATCACCGCCAGGTGATCAACCATACCCACGGCGGTAATGACCGAATCCAGCGAGAAAATAGCATCAAGTACGACTATTTGCGCCACCACGCCCCAGAACTTCGCGCCTTTACGCTGGGTGGGGTTATTACTGTCTTTTCCTTCCAGCCGCTCATTAAGCTCAACGGTTGCTTTAAACAGCAGGAACAGTCCACCAAATAACATGATCAAATCGCGGGCGCTGAAGCTTAAGTCATGCCAGTTGAAGAGCGGTGTCGTGAGGGTGACTAACCAGGAAATTGACGCCAGCAGTACCAGACGCATCACCATTGCCAATAGCAGGCCGGTAACGCGAGCGCGATCGCGCTGTGCCGGGGGAAGCTTTTCAGCAAGGATCGCAATAAATACCAGGTTATCTATCCCCAGAACCAGTTCGATAACCACCAGTGTAATGAGACCAGCCCAGATCGAGGGATCGGCAATCCATTCCATAATCACTTAGAACCTTTACAACATAATCGTATGATCTATCGATCATGGATAAGCGCCAGGTAAAATGCAACGATTTATCGCGGCAACGCGCACCAATCTGGCATATCAAACGAAAGCGGTAACGTAATTAACCACCGCTAAATATCGGGTGTTTAAGATCGATCTGGGCTGATTTGGAATTAATTAGAAATCCCTGTAATTACTGTGCGGTAATAGCAGGGATAAGAAGGGGTTATTAACAGCGGGTAAAGTCAAAATATTGCCGTATTTTTCACCAAAATGTTATTAAGGGGAATATTCCTACTGAATTCCGTAGCTTGTCAGGACCTGCGTTTAATAAGACCCTTAACATGGCTCAATGTTGCATAAAATCAGCAGTATCAGCGATGGTCAAGGGGTTAATCCACGGGTAAGAAGGTTAGTTAGCGAAGCTTTTGTCCAAAGTTTAGACGATTTTGCTGATTGCTATCGCCAAATTGCTCGTTCGCATGGGATTTGACTTTTTCTGTAGTGGCTTACCACGGTGATTTTTAAGAAAGAAGGTGTTAAATCTGCAAAGTAAGTAGCTTATCGCCAGTAACATTGGTCAATTATTATTGTTTAATAACAATGGATTAAGCGTTTTTCTTGCTCTGTTTATTCGAAGGCCGATTGACCAGGACAAACACGTGAGAATTTTCTTAAAGCGACCTGTCAGCTAGCATTTTTTGCGTGTATTCTTGGACTAAGAGAGTAATTTAGGATTTTGGTTAAAGTCGTGCGCGACACGATGCTGTACCATCACAAACAAATGCCAGTGACATCAACGTTCTGACAAAAATTCGAAAGTTTATAACCATATAGGTGGATGAAATAATGGTGAGTTTGAAAGCAATTATTCCGGTAGCAGGGTTAGGGATGCATATGTTGCCTGCAACCAAAGCGATACCGAAAGAGATGCTGCCGATCGTTGATAAGCCGATGGTTCAGTATATCGTCGATGAGATTGTCGCCGCCGGAATCAAAGAAATTGTGCTGGTCACCCATTCATCTAAGAATGCTGTAGAAAACCATTTTGATACCTCCTATGAGCTGGAAGCGCTACTCGAGCAGCGTGTTAAGCGTCAACTATTAGCCGAAGTTCAGGCGATTTGTCCGCCAGGCGTAACGATAATGAACGTTCGTCAGGGCCAGCAACTGGGCCTGGGGCATTCTATCCTCTGTGCGCGCCCGGCGGTTGGCAATAATCCGTTTGTTGTGGTGTTACCGGATATCATTCTTGATGGCGCAAGCGCCGATCCGCTGCGTTATAACCTGGCGGCAATGGTTGCGCGTTTCAATGAAACCGGTCGCAGCCAGGTTCTGGCCAAACGAATGCCTGGCGATCTCTCAGAATATTCCGTCATTCAAACCAAAGATGGCTTGAAAGTGGAAGGAGAGATTGGCCGTATTGTTGAATTTATTGAAAAACCAGACGAGCCGCAAACGCTCGACTCTGACCTGATGGCCGTAGGACGTTATGTGCTGTCTGCTGATATCTGGGAAGAGCTTGAGCGTACTGAACCTGGCGCCTGGGGTCGTATTCAATTAACGGACGCTATTGCGGCACTGGCAAAGAAACAGTCTGTCGATGCCATGTTGATGACCGGTGAGAGTTACGACTGCGGCAAAAAAATGGGTTACATGCAGGCTTTTGTGAGTTACGGCTTACGTAACCATAAAGAAGGGACCAAATTCCGCGAGAGCATCAAGAAGCTGCTGGCGTGAAACTGAGCGCTTAATACGAGCGAGAGCTGGCGTGCAGATAACAGCAAGATGTTGGGTGTCGCGCCAGCGTAACAAGATCCAACTGAAATGAAACCGAGGTTTTTCGTCATTCGGTGCAGTAAATGCAATGAGATTTTCATCTCAGTTGAATCTTATCAAGTATGTGGATTTGATGGCTTATCGATGATTGGCAGGGCGTGAGCCGGGCATTTGGTCAGATGAGTCAAAATAATGCTTAGCTGATAGTTGCTTAGTATGAGCTTTCTTAACGAAATTTACGCAACAAAAGCTAGCGATGCGAAATAAAACTTGACTGAGATCATGTTTACCCATTAAACAACGGTGATACATGCTTAAAAACGTAATGTTAATGGATGAGTATGCCCATAGGGAGATCATGGATAAGATACAGGGAAAAGGGATGTATCGTCAAAGGATGAAGCGTAAATGAACTGGCAATTAGTCTCTTTTTTTGGTGATAGTACCGTGCTACTGCCTAGTGCAGTGGTGCTGTTTGCGGTGCTGGCGCTGCGTAAAGCATCCCGGACGCTGGCCTGGCAATGGGCGTTGCTTTTTGGCATTACGGGTACTGTCGTGTGTATTTCAAAGCTGGCTTTTATGGGCTGGGGTATTGGCATACGGGAAATCGATTTTACCGGTTTCAGCGGACATACCGCACTTTCGACCGCTTTTTGGCCAATCCTTTTATGGCTGTTAACCTCACGGGCGCCTTTCTCCGTCCGCTGTAGCGCCGTATTCGTAGGTTATGTCCTTGCTGCCATAGTTGGCTATTCCCGTTTGATGATTCATGCACATTCGGTATCGGAAGTAGTGAGTGGATTTATCCTCGGAGCCTGCGGGAGTTTGATTTTTCTGCTGTTGCAATGGCGTACGCATTCATCGCGCACTGCGCAGATCTCATGGGCAGGAGCGCTGAGCATGGTAATCATTCCCCTCGTGCTGTTAAACACCGGGGCTAAAGCGCCAACACAATCGCTGCTGGGGGAAGTTGCAACCATGATCGGCCCATTTGACAAACCGTTCACCAGAGCCGATCTGCATAAGCATATATATTAATCATGCAATTCGGCAAAGCTGTACATTATCAGCTGGGCTGATTGGTATGATAAATAGCTAGCCTGTGGACAATGAAGGGATAATAGAATCGTGGCTTTCATAAAGATGAAACATAATAATGTTAACAGGATACTTGAAAGCACGAACTATCATGATATTACAGATAGGATGATTCTTAAATCAAAACGGAATTTCGGAAATCAGAGTTATCTTTCTGGAACCCATAAACGAAGTGGGTAAAGATGGCTATCATATTTTGTAGTTGACTGCTCTATGGTTGTTTTATTGCATTAAACATACGGATTATTTTATTTTCTTTAAAATCATGTAGTTACGTATCCATACTGTTGCAATGGTAATATCATGTCGGATGGGGAAAGAATCCATTAAATAATCTTATTAACGGATGAAATCCTGCCGGGGAAAATGAAAAAATAACATCTTAACAGGTCTGTGTGGTTAAATTTATACTGCCATTTGCAGGAAGAATCTCGTAAACTCGGGGCGGTAAAAATAATAGTTGTGGTTAATTAAGCAACAACAGGACGTAAAGAAAATTGCTGGATAAGAGGTACAGTGCGTTGGTAGCTGTTAAGCCAAGGGCGGTAGCGTATCCAGTTCCACGGTCCTCCTCGTATTGAAAAGGCCTGAGTAAATCAGCCCTACGCCGAGCTACGTCATCAACTTCTGATCATGTGCACATTATTGAGGCCGTGAAAGTAGCCTTGGCAACCAATATCGCTTACATTATGAATGCGTTAAGTTCACATCCGTTTACAGCAAACCGCTCGTACTTTGAGGATGTTGTCTATCGAGGCAATGGATCGCTGTTGTAAAAAATAGGCTTGTCGAACTCATAAGCTCCTGATTCTTAAAAATCCCCATTGCCGTACCCACCTGGTGGGAAGGGACTCGTAAATGGAACTTGAACAATGATGAAAATTGCTCGTATCGCACTTGCTTTGGGTCTGGTTGCATCAGTTAGCTCACAGGTATATGCAGCTGGATTGGTGCAAAATGATAATGAACTCCGTAACGATCTGGCATGGCTTTCCGATCGTGGGGTCATTCATCTCAGTCTTTCCACCTGGCCGCTCAGTCAGGAAGAAATCACTCGAGCGTTGAAAAAAGCAAAACCTTCATATTCCTCTGAACAAGTCGTACTGGCACGTATCAATCAGCGGCTTTCTAATCTTAAGGCGGATTTTCGCGTTAGCGGCTATACGTCGACTGACCAACCAGGCACGCCACAGGGCTTTGGCCAAAGCCAGCCGGCAGATAACTCGCTCTCTCTCGCTTTTAATAACAGCGGTGAGTGGTGGGATGTGCATCTGCAGGGCAATGTTGAAGGCGGCGAACGTATTAGCAACGGTTCACGTTTTAATGCCAATGGCGCATATGGTGCCGTCAAATTCTGGAACCAGTGGTTATCATTTGGTCAGGTGCCGCAATGGTGGGGGCCTGGTTATGAAGGCAGCCTGATCCGCGGAGATGCAGCCAGACCGATGACCGGTTTTTTAATGCAGCGCGCAGAGCAAGCTGCTCCGGAGACATGGTGGCTACGCTGGATTGGTCCGTGGCAGTATCAAATTTCCGCCAGCCAGATGAACCAGTATACGGCTGTGCCTCATGCTAAGATCCTCGGTGGTCGTCTTACTTTCACCCCTTTTCAGTCACTTGAGCTTGGCGCTTCACGTATTATGCAGTGGGGTGGGGAAGGGCGGCCAGAATCGTTTAGCAGTTTCTGGGATGGGTTTACGGGTAAAGACAATACTTCATCAAATGATCCAAATGAACCAGGCAACCAGCTTGCAGGTTTTGATTTCAAATTCAAACTTGAGCCCACTCTGGGATGGCCGATCAGTTTCTACGGCCAAATGATTGGCGAAGATGAATCAGGATTCTTACCTTCCGCGAATATGTATCTTGGCGGTATCGAAGGTCATCATGGTTGGGGTAAAGATGCGGTTAACTGGTATGTGGAAGTACATGACACACGTACTAATATGAGTCGTACAAACTACAGTTACCAGCATCATATATATAAAGATGGCTATTACCAGCAAGGCTATCCGTTAGGCGATGCCATGGGAGGTGATGGGCAGCTGTTTGCGGGTAAGGTTGAATTGGTTACTGAAGATAATCAGCGCTGGAGTACCCGCCTGGTTTACGCGAAAGTTAACCCGGAAAACCAGAGTATTAATAAAGCTTTTCAGAACTCAGATACATTAAAAGGAATACAGTTGGGCTGGAGTGGTGATGTTTATAAATCTGTTCGCTTGAACACTAATCTTTGGTACACCAATGCCGATAGTAGCGATAGCGACGATGTCGGTGCCAGCGCAGGGATAGAAATTCCATTTAATTTATAACTGAATGCTGCTAAAAGACGTATGGTGACGAACGCATGTGTAAGTACTGTACAGAGTGATTTGAGCTGCATTCGGCAATTGGGCAAATTTTGGTTTATTGATGATATGACATTATGAAGAATAAAATTGTTAAATTTTCGGCTGTGGCCTTAGTCGTTGGTTTGTTATCCGGCTGCACAATCATTCCAGGCCAGGGGTTAAATGATCTGCGCAAGAATGTGGTGGAATTACCTGATAGTGATTATGATATTGATAAACTGGTCAATGTTTATCCTATGACTCCAGGTCTTATCGATAAACTTCGCCCAGCACAGGTTATAGCGCGTTCGAACCCACAACTAGATAGTTTGCTGAAAAGTTATGAATACCATATAGGTGTAGGCGATGTACTAATGGTTACAGTATGGGATCATCCAGAATTAACGACACCTGCGGGGCAGTATCGCAGTGCGAGCGATACGGGGAACTGGGTTAACTCTGATGGTAGTATTTTCTATCCTTACATAGGTAAAGTTCAGGTTGCTGGTAAAACTTTAAGTGAAGTACGTCAAATTATCATGGGACGTCTGGCAACCTATATTGAAAGCCCGCAAGTTGATGTCAGTGTTGCAGCATTCCGTTCGCAAAAAGTATATGTGACCGGTGAAGTTGCGAAGTCCGGTCAGCAACCAATAACTAACATCCCTTTGACGGTTATGGACGCAATTAATGCGGCTGGTGGCTTGGCGCCTGATGCGGACTGGCGTAATGTTGTGCTCACGCACAATGGCAAAGACACAAAAATTTCATTGTACGCATTGATGCAGAAAGGTGATCTGTCTCAAAACCAATTGCTCTATCCCGGGGATATTTTATTTGTTCCACGTAACGATGATCTAAAAGTCTTTGTGATGGGCGAAGTTGGCAAACAAAGTACTCTGAAAATGGATCGTAGCGGTATGACGTTAGCGGAAGCATTGGGTAATGCTGAAGGTATTTCTCAATCAATGAGTGATGCGTCAGGGGTCTTCGTGATTCGCCAAGTGAAAGGGGATAAGCAGGGGAAGATAGCTAATATTTACCAACTTAATGCCAAGGATGCGTCAGCCATGGTATTGGGTACTGAATTCCAGTTACAGCCATATGATATCGTCTATGTTACTACTGCGCCATTGGTTCGCTGGAATAGAGTTATTTCCCAACTTGTGCCCACAATCACAGGGGTACATGATCTAACCGAAACTACTCGCTATATCAAAACGTGGCCATAACTAATGTTTGATTCAATACTGGTTATTTGTACTGGCAATATTTGCCGCTCACCAATCGGTGAACGCCTGCTACGAAGGGCATTGCCAGAAAAAAGAATTGATTCTGCTGGGGTTGGGGCTTTAGTCAACCATGAAGCAGATGCTTCTGCTATCCGGGTTGCAGAGAAACACGGTGTTTCTCTGGCTGGTCACAAAGGAACTCAATTTACCTCTGCACTTGGACGACAGTATGATCTGTTGTTGGTAATGGAGGTTAGTCATTTGGAACAGGTGAGCCGAATTGCTCCAGAAGTGCGGGGTAAAACGATGCTTTTTGGTCATTGGCTCAATGGTAAAGAGATTCCTGACCCTTACCGCAAAAGTGACGAAGCGTTTAATTCGGTGTACCAGCTAATTGAGCTAGCAAGCCAGTCTTGGGCTGCCAAGCTAGGTGGATAATTTTCAGGGAAATATTGCATGACTTCAGCCACAACTAATAAACCGGCAACGCCGGACTCCGATGAAATTGACTTGGGGCGCCTTCTAGGTGAATTAATCGATCATCGTAAATTAATCATTTCTGTAACCGCCGTATTCACACTATTGGCGATTCTCTATGCATTGCTAGCTACTCCAATCTACCAGTCGGACGCATTAATCCAGGTAGAACAGAAGCAGGGTAATGCAATTTTGAGCAATATTAGTCAAATGTTGCCAGATAGCCAACCGCAATCGGCGCCAGAAATTGCTCTTTTACAATCACGAATGATTCTTGGCAAGACCGTTGACGATCTGAACCTACAAGCCCAAGTGACACAAAAGTATTTTCCACTGGTTGGCCGTGGTATTGCAAGAATAATGGGTGAGAAACCAAAGACGGTCACTGTTAGCCGTCTTTACTTACCAAGTAATACTGATGATGACGAAGTGCCAAATATCATGATCACGGTGAAAGATAAACAACACTATCAGGTAGATGGAAAAGACTTCACCGCTAATGGTACTGTAGGAACACTGCTAAATGAACATGGTATATCCCTTCAGGTTAATGCAATTGATGCAGAACCAGGAGATCAGTTTATCATTCGACAATTTACAAAGCTAAAGGCTATTGCTGATCTTCAGAGAATATTCAATGTCTCCGATCAGGGTAAAGACACAGGGATGTTGACGCTAACGTTAACTGGAGATAATCCTGATTTAATTTCTCAAATTCTTGATAGCATAAGTCAGAATTACTTAGCACAAAACATTGCTCGACAAGCGGCACAAGATGCGAAGAGTCTTGATTTTCTGAATCAGCAGTTGCCAGTAGTGCGCAACGATTTGGATATTGCTGAAGACAAATTGAATGCTTACCGTAGACAAAAAGATTCAGTAGATTTGAATATGGAAGCAAAATCTGTGCTGGATCAGATAGTAAATGTTGATAATCAACTTAACGAGCTAACTTTCCGTGAAGCCGAAATCTCTCAGTTATATACGAAAGAGCACCCCACTTATAAAGCCTTGATGGAGAAAAGGAATATCTTGCAGCAGGAAAAGGGCAAGTTAAATAAGAGAGTAAGTGGTATGCCATCGACTCAGCAAGAAGTACTCCGCTTAAGTCGTGATGTTGAGTCTGGTCGCGCAGTATACATGCAATTACTTAATCGACAGCAGGAATTAAGTATTGCTAAATCAAGTGCAATCGGCAACGTTCGAATTATTGATAATGCAGTAACTGAACCAAAACCGGTTAAGCCACAAAAATTGATGATAATTGCAGTTGGGCTGGTATTGGGATTATTTATCGCGGTTGGCTTGGTATTGCTGCGTGTTTTTCTACGCCGTGGGATTGAGTCGCCTGAACAATTGGAAGAAATCGGCATTAACGTTTATGCGAGTGTTCCTATTTCCGAATGGCATTCGAAGAATAATCGTAAATCCGCTCAGTTACGTAAAAATCAGTCTGACACATTGCTTGCAGTAGAAAACCCTGCAGACTTGGCCGTAGAGGCAATTCGTAGCTTACGAACCAGCTTACACTTCGCCATGATGGAAGCAAAAAATAACATTCTAATGATTTCAGGTGCTAGTCCAAATGCCGGAAAAACCTTTATTAGTAGTAACTTGGCTGCGACAATTGCTTTAACTGGTAAGAGAGTACTATTCATAGATGCAGACTTGCGGAAAGGATACGTTCATAAGATTTTTGGCCGTAAATTAGATAAAGGGCTTTCAGATATCCTGTCTGGACAAGCACCAGTCGAAGCTGTCATTGAAAAAGTTGCTGCTGGAGAATTTGATTATATTGGCCGTGGTCAAATCCCGCCAAACCCAGCAGAGTTATTGATGCATCCTCGTTTTGAAGGGTTATTGAAATGGGCGGAGCAACAATATGATCTAGTCATCATCGATACACCTCCAATTCTTGCGGTTACAGATGCTGCGATAATTGGGAGATATGTGGGGACTTGTTTACTTGTTGCTAGGTTTGAGGCGAATACCACTAAAGAAATTGAAGTTAGTATGCGGCGTTTTGAACAGAGCGGTGTTCAAATAAAAGGTTGTATTCTCAATGGGGTCATGAAAAAAGCTAGTAGTTATTATGGGTATGGATATAGTCACTACGGCTATTCCTATTCCGATAAGAAAAATGACTAACTTTTATTGGACTCTGTAATATACAGAGTCCTTTAATATCTCTCAAAGTAACCTGCCTTTTTATTGACCCGAGCCGTAGATGAGGGAATTATGTCTTATTTTTCAAGAAATTTAGGTTGTAGCGTCGCATTGGCGCTGGCTGATTTTGCCAGCTTTACGTTATCACTATATTTAGCATTAGGGGTATTATCAATCACCCTTGAAGATTATAACTTGAGGGTTCCCGAAGACCAGATTGAAGGATGGATCGGCCTACATTGGTTGTTAGGTGTATGCTGTGTGCTTTGGTATGGAGTACGACTTCGTCACTATTTTTATCGTAAAACTTTTTGGTTTGAATTAAAAGAAATTTTACGAACATTAATAATTTTTGCCGTCATTGAAATAGCGGTAATTGCATTTGCAAAATGGTATTTTTCACGTTATGTATGGCTAGTTACTTGGATTTTTGCCGCAGCTCTTTGCCCTTTGGCTCGAATGTCAGTTAAATATGTACTTAACGCATGCGGATTGTGGATGCGGGATACATGGATTATTGGTGATGAAAAAAATGCACAGGATGCATATAAAGCAATCAAGAGCGAAAATAATTTAGGGCTAAAGATTGTTGGGTTTATTTCTAGTAGAGAAGAAGCTATCAATGCTATTGATGGTATCCCAGTAATTAAACCTGACGATATGTGGCTTGCAACTATTGATAAACGAACTCAATTCATCGTCGCTGTCGAAGCTCATGAAGGTGAAATGCGTAATAACTGGTTGCGTCAATTTATGATTCGTGGTTTTCGATATGTCTCTGTAATTCCAACTTTACGTGGGATGCCATTAGACAGCACGGATATGTCATTTATATTTAGCCATGAAGTTATGATCTTTCGAGTACAGCAAAATTTGGCCAAATGGTCTTCTCGTATTGTTAAACGATCATTTGATATTGTCGGTTCCTTAGGTATTATTATTTTACTTTCTCCTTTACTTATTTATATCAGTAAAAAGGTTCGACAGGATGGCGGTGCAGCTATTTACGGACATGTACGAGTTGGTAAAGATGGAAAACCATTTAAATGTCTCAAGTTTCGCTCTATGGTTGTAAACTCGAAGGAGGTATTAGAGAATTTGCTGGAAACTGACCCGGTTGCAAAATTAGAATGGGATGCAACATTTAAATTAAAAAACGACCCACGCATAACCAAGATTGGACATTTCCTGCGTAGAACAAGTCTGGATGAACTTCCACAATTATTTAATGTACTCAAAGGTGAAATGAGTCTGGTGGGGCCAAGACCAATCATTACTGCAGAGCTGGAAAGATATAATGATGAGGTAGATTACTATTTGCTGAGTAAACCAGGAATGACTGGACTTTGGCAGGTAAGTGGACGCAGTGATGTTGACTATGATACTCGTGTTTATCTTGATGCATGGTATGTAAAGAATTGGTCGATGTGGAACGATATAGCTATATTATTTAAAACTATTGGTGTTGTTCTCAAAAAAGATGGTGCATATTAAACTACTAAAAGGATTAAAATGAGAATTTTAATATTAAGCCATACTCGCAGAATTTCCAATTTCAAAATTGGAAGCCACCACTATGCGAATGGACTAAGTAATGATTGTGAAGTTGAGTATCTTGGCTTCCCATATACACTGCTTCATAAATTATCAGGAAAGTCGACAGATGGTGTTGAACAACTAAAAAAAAATGTATTAGATTTCAAATCGTTTTTTCTATTCCCGATAACGCTTAAAAATAATAAATTCATAATCGCAATTAATAGATTTTTTTTAAAGTTGAGTTTGCATAATAATGAAAAAAAGTATGACGTGATTATATGTGATTCACCATACTTCTCACCGTACGTTAATGTCATTCCACATAGCAGTCTGATTTATCGTCCAACAGATATTTATGAGTTGATGGATGGTGATAAGATTAATTATTATGAAAAAGATATTCTTACAAAGTGTGATGGGGTTATTGCAACATCAGAAGTAGTGATGCACTATTTAAAGACTAACTATGAAATGTTGATAAAAGATAAAAAAATATTGGAAGTTCTGAGCAACGGATATGACGATAGCATATTTAATAATGAAAATACTCCCGATAACAGACGGGATGCTATCTATATTGGAGCCCTAGATAAGCGCTTTGATTTTGATGCTCTCAATTATTTAGCAAATGAGTACCCTGACGATAAGTTTGATATCTATGGGCCGATAGCGCAAGAGTATCAACAACAAGTTCAGTTAATATCTAAAAATCGAAGCAATGTTACTTTTTTCGGGGCAGTTGATTATCAGCATACACCTTCATTGTTGAAAAAACATTGTATCGGTTTATTACTCCTTAAAAATAATGATCTGAATAGGGGAAGAAGTCCAATGAAGCTATGGGAGTACATATCATGTGGCTTGGTTGTTGTATATGGTGCAGTCGATGTTGAAGAAAAATATAAAAAATCAGGGCCACTGTTTAAGTATAATGATAATGAGGATCTTATTCAAAAATACAATCTTGCAAAAGAAAGTAATGGGACCAACTATCAAATTGACCTACAGGAACATAGTTGGTCATATAAAGTGAATAAATTGAAAATGTTATTATCCACTGAATAAATAGAATAAATTTAACATTATGATAACATATAAAACAGGCTATGAAAACTTTAATAGTTTTACGCATCTTATTTGTCCTGCAATATTATTATTATTTCTGGCTGTAGGTGTCTGCATAAGTCCTCATATAGCTTTTTGGATGGCAATTGCTTTATTAGCGACTAAATTTTCGGATGTTAAGCTTTTTCGGAATTTACTTTCTATCATTGCTATTTTAATGATTATATTTACAGTAACTTCCAGAGAGATTGGAATCTCAGCAAGTGATGACTTGACAGGTATATATATGACTATAGTCGCATCACAAAAAGAAGGGTACGGTATTTTTGGTACTTGGATGGGTGTTGAGATTGGCTATGGTGCATATATGCACTTTCTCCTACAGTTCATTCCTGATTTAAAACCGAGAATAGTTTTGCTATTCTCCGTAATATTATCAACATCTTTGTATCTCATTTGGATATTGCACTTTTTACTACCTAAAATTCCTTCAAAGCACAAGGGGTTAATACTGGCAATATCATTGTCATTTTTGCAAGTGGGGTTTCTATCACAGTTTTTAAGGCAAGAAATAGCAACACCCTTAATGTTGATGGCCATTTTTTTGTGGGAGGATAATAGCAAGAAGAAAGCCATATTTCTTTTAGTGTTATCGATAACCTTCCACACTAGTTCACTTTTTATTTTTGTTTTCTATTTAATGTTCTCTAGGGGGCGAACGCTATACATCTTAATTGGTGCTATGACTTTTATGATAATGGTATCAATTTTGACATTTAAACCTTCAATATTAATATCTTTATTTGATGCACTACATTTATCTTTTTTTGGTAGTAAATTGGTCTATTATGAAACTGCTGCGAAAAATTCAATTGTAGACGCGGTAAAGAATGGTAAGTTTTTTTATATAATACTTTTGCTCGTACTGGTTAGGTGGAATTTAATTAAAAGTAATAGTCAAGTTATTAGTGATAATGATTGGCTGTTTAAAATGGCTAAGTTTTGTTTTTGGGGTAGTGTGTATACAATTCCACTATTGCTATTACCAAATGCGAGTAGATTCTTTCTAGTTATACCCGGTTTTCTTTTCCCATTGTGCATATATGGGGCATTCAAGAAACAAATCGGATATGTTCATCTTTTGTTGATATTCTTTATTTTATTTAGCTTGCTTGTTCCTGGGCGTTTGAATGGTGGGATTGCTGAGGATTTTAATATTTGGATGTATTACCCTTGGTACAGTGATCAACTTTTCTATTACTTGAGTTGGATTAATAATTATGCGACGTAAAACTATATTTTTGTGGTGTTTATTAAGTTTTATATGTGCTGTTAATTCATCAAAAGCTTTTGCATATAGTGAAAAAAAAGGCCTTGGCGTTATACCGGGAAATAGTTTGAATAAGGGATACACAACAGGCTTTAAAAAACTTAATGTGCAGTGGTACTATAATTGGGGGATCTATCCAGAGCGGGGTATGCCTCATGGGATATTATATGTGCCAATGCTTGGTAATAAGAAAACACTGAAAAATATCAATGCGGTAACCTCATATCCTTATGTATTACTTTTTAATGAGCCTGATGTGTCGGGAGCGCTGACTAAATCTATCAGCCCGGAGGAGGCGGCTAGCTTATTCAAAAATGTAATGAATAAGTTGCAGAATATTAAGGTTATTAGTCCAGCTCCGCAAAATCCATGGAATAACTGGCTTACAAATTTTAATTCAATGTCTTTCAATTCTAAACCAATGAATGCTGTTGCTATGCATTGGTACGGCTTGCCTGATATAAATAAATTCAAAAGAGATGTTTTATATATCCATAATAAGTATAAAAGTAATTTATGGATTACTGAATTTGGTATTCGTATTCCATGTTCAGATAACTCTCTTGAGAATCAAAGGAAGGTGTCTGATTTTCTCCGGAACGCCCTGGAGTTCCTTAATAGCCAACAGTATGTTGAAAAATATAGTTGGTTTTCTCCCAAGAATAATACATCAGAGAGTTGCGATTTGAGATATGATGTTTTGATAAATTCTGACGGTACGCTAACAGATTTAGGTTTGCTATATTCCAAGTATTAAGTTTGACGTGAGAGGATATTTTGAATAATATTTTTTATTTGGTATCGAGACTACCAATTGGTTACTCTGGAAGAGAGTATATTCTTAAGCAAAATATAAAGATCATGCTTAATAATGGTTTTAAAGTGAAATTGGCATACTATGATGATGGCAAAATCAAAGAAAGTGAAATAAAAAGAGATTCATTATTAAGCAATGTTGAGTTATTTCCGTTAAAGAAAGTAGATACAAAAACTTTTCTCTTTAATTTGCTGTCAAGAAGACAACTTTCCATACAGGAATGTCTTTTTTATTCTGAAAAGCAAAGCAAAGCTATAGAGAAAGAATTAGCGTCTGGGAACTTCGATCTCGTCTTGGTCGATATGGTGAGAATGGCACATTTAGTGGAAAATATTAATTTCCCAGTGAAGTTGTTAGAGTATGATGACTTACTAAGTACTAGATATAAACGAATGAGGGATATCCATAGCGATAACTTTAATCTCCTTGGTACTTATGCTAGTAAATATCCCGTCGTGTTTTCTAAAGTCGCAATTTTGCTTAAGGATTTTTTATTAAAATATGAAGAAAGAAAGATTTTTGAAAGGGAGAATTTTCTTTCTACAAAGTTTCATCGATTTTCCTTTACTTCTAAACTTGAAGCTAATGATTTTAAGAGTAGAATTAGATACCCTGGTAAGATTTATGACAATCCGCCTTGTCTACCAAATGGTTTGACTCATAGAGCGTTAGATAGAAAGTTGGACGATTTAATATTTGTTGGGAATTTAAAATCTAACCATAATTTGTCTTGTCTAAAAAACATTGTAAGAATTTTTTCAGATGATAGAGTTAAGAACATAAGTATTAACGTTTATGGTGACTATGACCAGCGGGCAATGGTTATATGTAATGGTATCGGCAATGTCAAATTATGCGGGAGGGTAGAGGATTTACATGAGAAGTTATTTCAGGCTAAATGTCTTATATCGCCTTTTTCCTTTGGCACAGGAATAAAAATTAAAATAATCGAGGCTATGCAGTGTAGAACTCTTGTAATGACAAATAGTATTGGGGCTGAAGGTATTCCTATCACAGAGAATATTCATTATCTTCTCTGTGAAAGCGATGAAGATTATGTTCAGAGTATTTTGAAAATAAGCCAAATTGATTCTGATGACCCTTTGATTAGAAACATAAGTTCAGCTGCTTATGAAGTAATTGATAAAATTTATTCTGAGGATATTGTAAGCGATAATTTTCTTGAGTTTTTGCGGGGGAACAATGCGTAATAAAAAAAATCTTTGGGTGTTGGGGCCCCGCGACAAAAAATTATCAGGCATTGGTCTTTACAGCACTAACTTAATTAAAGGGCTATCAAGCAAAGGATATATTGATGATGTTTTATATATCCCTTTTAAATCCCGCTCCGTCATGAGGTATTTATATCAGTTTATATACTTACCTATTTATTTAATGTTGTTCTCGTATAAATATAGACATGTGATTCTATATGAAGAAGCCTACTCTTTTTTGATTCCATTTTGTGATTTGTTCAAAAAAAGAGCCGTGCTAATATTTCATCATGTACCTGAAGAAAATTCAGCCGATTCGCTCATAGAAAAGTTGAAGTATTTCTATATGAAGATAGTTATGCTGTTCACTACTTTCTCCAGAACTATTGTTTTCCCAAGTGAATTCAGCAGGCAAGCATACCTAACAACTTTTCAATCATCAGGAAAGGCAAAGGGAAAAGTTCGTGTAGTTATTCCAAACTCCTTCGATTTTTCAAATGTAATTGATTCTGGAATGCCGGGAAATAATGCTGCAACTAAAGAGCATATCATTTCATTTTTGTATGTGGGTAGTGAAGAAGCTCGTAAGAATCTTAATGTAGCTGTTAGTGCTCTAGCTGAGTTAGGTCGCGATAATAATATAAGATTTACTAAAATAGGTAAGCCTATTGTTGAAGAGAATCGAGAGGAATTATTGGCAATACTTTCCGATTCCGCATTGGAATATAAAATCATTGATTTTGCTGATAACCAGAACCTTGAGTTTTATCTTTCATCATGTGATTTTTTTATCATGCCGTCGCTGCATGAAGGATTTGGAAGAACGCCTATAGAGGCTCAGTATCATGGTAAACTAGTTATAGCATCAGATATCCCTGTTTTGAGAGAAACTATGGGTGATAGTGCAATTTATGTTCCGCAACCGCATCTTATAGAATCATGGGTCAAGATAATGAAGCAGGTTATTCTACTTGATGATGCAAAATTATATGATTACAGGATGAAAGCGAGAATAAATGCTCGTCGTTATTCAGTGGAAAATATAACAAATAAGTTTATTGATGCGGTGATTGAACGATAAGTTTCCCCTGGGTACAATTTTTTCAAGAAGCATTTATAAACTTAATACGGCATACTTCATTTAAGTAATAAATCGAGCTTAAATTTAAGGTTTAGGATGTTAAGGTCTATAAAGATTAGCTTTGGCAATTTGCTATTGCTTAAACGTATATGATGATGTTTTTTAAATACTAACCTGCAAGTTTCGATTTGTAATACATAGTTGATTTCGTACCCAAAGAGGTGGGGATGAATTTTGAAAATATGAAATTATACTCAATCTAATTTGCCATTGCGCATAGAGCTCAATACTTTTTAAGGAATATTAACATGTTACTTCCTGTAATTATGGCCGGTGGAACAGGTAGTCGTCTTTGGCCAATGTCTCGTGAACTATACCCAAAACAGTTTCTGCGTTTGTATGGACAGAAATCAATGCTGCAGGAAACTATAACTCGTTTATCTGGGCTGGACATTCATGAACCAATGGTCATTTGCAATGATGAACATCGCTTTTTGGTTGCTGAGCAATTGCGTCAGCTGAATAAGTTATCAAGTAATATTATTCTTGAGCCCGTGGGACGTAACACTGCTCCTGCTATTGCATTAGCTGCGCTACAGGCGACCAGACACGGTGAAGATCCATTAATGCTGGTATTAGCAGCAGACCATGTCATTAATAATGCACCTTTGTTCCATGATGCTATCAATGTGGCGGAGAAATACGCAGAAGAAGGACACCTGGTTACCTTCGGTATTGTTCCGAATATGGCCGAGACTGGTTATGGTTATATTCAGCGAGGTAATGCACTTACGGATAGCGAACATACACCTTATCAGGTAGCTCGCTTCGTTGAGAAACCCGATCAGGAACGCGCTGAAGCCTATTTAGCCTCAGGTGAGTACTACTGGAATAGTGGTATGTTTATGTTCCGCGCAAAAAAATATTTATCAGAATTAGAGAAGTTCCGACCTGATATTCTTGCGGCTTGCACATCCGCGGTCAACGCTGCTGATATAAGTAATGATTTCATCAGTGTACCGTATGATAAATTTTGCGAATGTCCTGATGAATCAGTTGACTATGCAGTGATGGAAAAGACTGCCGATGCGGTAGTTATAGGTTTAGATGCTGAATGGAACGATGTAGGTTCCTGGTCGGCTTTATGGGATGTCAGTCTTAAAGATGCACAGGGGAATGTGCTTAATGGCGATACATGGATTCATGATAGTGAAAATTGTTACATAAATAGTGATGAACGATTGGTTGCAGCAATCGGTGTAGACAATTTGGTGATAGTCAGTACTAAAGATGCTGTGTTAGTTATGGACAAAGATCGCTCTCAGGACGTGAAGAAGGCGGTGGAATATCTCAAGCAGAACCAGCGTAGCGAATACAAACGGCATCGAGAAATATATCGACCATGGGGGAGAAGTGATGTAGTTGTACAGACTCCTCGTTTTAACGTGAACCGTATTACCGTCAAACCTGGCGGAGCTTTATCTATGCAGATGCATCATCATCGAGCAGAGCATTGGGTTATTCTAACCGGTACGGGCCAAGTGACCGTAAATGGGAAACGGTTTCTCCTGACAGAAAATCAGTCAACATTTATACCTATTGGAGCAGAGCACTGTTTGGAAAACCCTGGTCGTATTCCACTGGAAGTGCTCGAAATTCAGTCGGGTTCTTATCTTGGTGAGGATGATATTATCCGGATTAAAGATCAGTATGGTCGTTGCTAATTTTTAGGGACAAATGGAAAAATGAAACAGTTAACATGCTTTAAGGCCTATGATATTCGTGGGGAGTTGGGCGAAGAACTCAATGAAGATATCGCATATCGGATTGGCCGCGCTTATGGCGAGTTACTCAAGCCAAAGCAGGTTGTAGTTGGTGGTGACGTACGCTTAACCAGTGAAGCTCTAAAATTAGCTTTAGCCCATGGCTTAATGGATGCTGGTACTGATGTGCTTGATATTGGCGTAAGCGGGACTGAGGAGATTTATTTTGCTACTTTTCATCTTGGTGTCGATGGGGGCATTGAGGTTACAGCCAGCCATAATCCAATGAATTATAATGGGATGAAGTTGGTACGTGAAGATGCGAAGCCAATCAGTGGTGATACGGGACTGCGTGATATTCAGCGTCTTGCAGAAGAGAATCGGTTTGGGCCTGTAGATAAGGATTGTCGCGGTACCTTGCGTCATATTTCTATCTTAAAAGAATATGTTGATCACTTGATGGGCTACATAAACTTGGCTAATTTTACCCGTCCTCTTAAATTGATTGTTAATTCTGGTAATGGTGCTGCGGGTCACGTTATTGATGAAATTGAAAAACGCTTCTTATCAGCTGGTTCCCCTGTGACTTTTGTGAAGGTACATCATCAAGCGGATGGTAATTTCCCGAATGGTATTCCCAACCCCTTGCTCCCCGAATGCCGTAAAGATACAGCTGACGCGGTTCGTGATCATCGAGCAGATATGGGTATCGCTTTTGACGGTGATTTTGATCGTTGCTTTCTTTTCGATAACGAGGCGGAATTTATTGAGGGGTATTACATTGTTGGCCTGCTAGCAGAAGCATTTCTACAGAAACAACCTGGCGCAAAAATTATCCATGATCCCCGCTTGACATGGAATACGGTCGATATAGTGAATCGCTGTGGTGGAATACCAGTAATGTCTAAGACGGGGCATGCATTTATTAAGGAGAGAATGCGTCAGGAGGATGCAATTTATGGGGGGGAAATGAGTGCACATCATTACTTCCGTGATTTTTCGTATTGCGACAGTGGTATGATCCCGTGGTTATTGGTGGCGGAGTTATTATGCCTGAAAAAAAGCTCCCTGAAGTCGCTAGTTTCCGATCGACAAGCAGCTTTTCCTGCTTCCGGAGAAATTAACCGTAAATTGATCAATGCTGCGGATTCTATTTCACGTATTCGAGCTCGATATGAGCCAGGAGCGGTGGAAGTAAATACTATAGATGGCATAAGTATCCAATACCCTGAATGGCGATTTAACTTGCGTACATCTAATACAGAACCAGTCGTTCGTCTGAACGTGGAGTCGAAAGCGGATAAAGTACTTATGGAAAACAAAACCAAAGAAATACTTAGTTACCTTGAGTAATTTCTAGTTAAATTCAGTAAAAAAAACTCAGCAAGATACTTTTGTCAAAGTACTTGCTGGTCATTAACTTAAAAATTAACATAAAGACGAAAACTATATGAAAAACAAGAATATATATGTAACACAACCTTATCTTCCAGAACTGAATGAATTTATTCCGTATTTGGAGAATATTTGGGAGAATAAAGTTCTGACGAATGGTGGCCCTATGCACCAAGATCTAGAAAAAGAGCTTTGTCATCATTTGGGAGTAAATGAAATTGCCTTGTTTAATAATGGAACTATCGCGCTTCTTACCGCTCTGCAGGCGCTTAGGATTACGGGGGAAGTAATAACTACACCATATTCATTTGTCGCAACTGCACATTCTTTATTATGGCATGGAATTAAACCTATCTTTGTAGATATAGATCCGGTTACATTAAACATTGATCCGGAAAAAATTGAAGCTGCAATTACACCTCAAACAACAGCAATCATGCCGGTGCATTGTTATGGTAATCCTTGTGATGTAGAGCGTATTCAGGAAATCGCCGACAACTATAATTTAAAGGTTATTTATGATGCAGCTCATGCATTTGGTGTGACTGATAAGGGGGGGAGTATACTTAGACATGGCGATTTAAGTGCCATCAGTTTTCATGCTACAAAAGTTTTTAATACTTTTGAAGGTGGTGCTATTATTTGTCCAGATCAGAAAACAAAGACAAGAATTAATAACCTCAAAAACTTCGGAATTGTCGATGAGACAACTGTTGTAGCTCCCGGCATCAATGGTAAGATGAGCGAAATTAATGCAGCATTTGGTTTGCTACAACTTAAATATGTTGATGATACCATCTTACGTCGCAAAGAAATTGATGAAAGATATCGCGAGGCTTTCTCTGAATTAAAAGGAATTACTGTAGTACCTCAATCAGGACAAGTGAATGCTAACTATGCATACTTCCCTATTTTAGTAGAGGATGATTTCCGCATGAATAGAGAGGAACTCTATGATTTTTTGAAGGAAAATAACGTGTATTCCCGCCGTTATTTCTATCCTTTGATTAGCGATTTTTCAATGTATAAAGGAATGAAGTCAGCATCTAAGGAAAATCTTCCTGTTGCCAATGAAATAGCACGTAAGGTTCTTTGTCTGCCAATATATCCTACATTGACAAAAGAAGATCAAGAGCGAGTAATTTCACTGGTATGGGGGGCGTAATGGCATATTATACAAATGCTGAATTGGCCGGCTTAGGATTTTGTGAAATTGGCAATAATGTTAAAATTTCCAAAAAAGCATCTTTATATAATTGCAAGAAAATTTCGATAGGTAATAATGTGAGGATCGACGACTTTTGCGTTCTATCAGCAGGAGAAGGCGGCATTCTTATTGGAAACAATATTCATTTAGCGATTAATAGTTCAATTATTGGTGCAGGGAAGGTTACCCTTTCTGATTTTGCTAATGTATCATCTAGAGTTGCGATTTATAGCAGCAATGATGATTATAGTGGCGAGTTTATGACTAATCCAACAGTTAGTGAAGAGTATACTCGTGTATTGCATGCAGATGTTTTCATAGGGAAACATGTCATAATTGGTTGCGGTAGTGTCGTGCTACCTGGCGTAAATATTGAGGACGGTGTTGCTATAGGAGCGCTAAGTTTAGTTAATACTGATTGCCAGGCTTTTCTCATATATGGAGGGACGCCGGCACGTCCTCTAAAAGAGCGAAAAAAAGATTTATTGCATCTTGAAGAGATGCTAAAAAAAGCAAAAATTTAATGATGGAAAAGATAAATATATTACATCTTTGTACAGATGAGAAGTTTATAGACCGAGCGGTTAATATTTTCGAAATAGCCTTCCCTGAACAGAATTCACTTTGTGTATACAATAAAGGGAAACCTATAGTACATATTAAAAGACCAGTTGATATCTGTGTCGGAGCCAAAGAGTCACTTTTAGGAGTCAATTTTTCAGATATTGGTCACTTTGATATAGTAGTTGTTCATGCATTGGCCAAAATTTGGTATAGAACAATCGAGAGATTAGATAAAAATATCCCCATTGTATGGTTGGGATGGGGATATGATTATTATGATTTAATTGGTGGCGATGAAAAATGGTTGCTTCAAGATACCTATTCTTTTTATAAAGAGGAGTCCCAAAAAAGAAACTTAACACAAATCCTCAAGGATGCAATTCTCTACCCGAGATGGAGACAGTCTCGGGTTATTGAAAAAATACAGTATTTCTCGCCTGTATTACAAGATGAATATCAGACTTTAAGAAATTGTCGCGCGTGGAAATCTTTTCCTGAACAAGTCGACTGGAATTATAGCCCTGCTGAAAAAGATTTGTCTTACTATGTTTCTAGCTCCGATGATGTCGGTGCTATTGGTAATAATGTATTAGTAGGGAATAGTGCAACTAATACGAATAACCACCTGGAGATTTTTCGTACGCTAAGGAATATAAACTTACAGGGAAGGAAGTTTATCATCCCACTTAACTATGGTGATAAAATATATGGAGAAAAAATTGGTAGAATGGCAAATGAATTGCTTGGTGAGCATGCTGATGTTCTACTCAAATTCATGCCTATTGATGATTACATGAATAAAATTAGTTCATGTGGATTTGTTATTATGAATCACGTGAGACAGCAGGGGGTTGGTAATATAATAAGCATGCTTTATATGGGAGCGAAGGTGTTTATTCGTGAAGAAAACCCAACTTTTATATATCTTAAAAGAAACGGAGTGACAGTTTTTTCAGTTCAGGAGCTTGAAAATAATCCCCAGCTTTTGTTTTCTCCTTTATCTCAATTAGAAGTTGTGAATAATAGGACTATAGTTGAGAGCTTGTGGTCAAATTCCACATTATTGAAAAAAACAAAAAAAATTATATATACTCTGATGAACAAGTAAGGGGGAGGTATTGAAACTTAAAGTTATTTTATCATTCGCAATTGGGCCAGTAGGGGCAGCTTTTTTAGGGTTCGTTACTTTGCCATTGATGACTTGGTTATATTCTCCTGAAGATGTTGGCCGTTTTGGAATGTTGAATGTAGCTATATCTTTCTCTGTTTTAATTTATTGTTTGGGGCTAGATCAGGCGTACGTTCGCCAGTATCATGAAAGTGAAGATAAAGCCAAGTTACTCAAGATATCAGTGATTCCAGGGTTGTTATTAATACTGCTTACAGCTGCAGTATTCCTTATAAAGCCAGGCTATTTATCCTCATTGCTATTTGGGGTTGATTCTTCCGAGATTGGTTTTTTATCAATTTTTATTATTATTATCAACTTTAGTTTGAGGTTTTTATCACTTGTTCTTAGAATGGAAGGACGTGGTGTTTATTTTTCATTAAGTCAGCTGATTCCAAAGCTTGTCGTTATTGGTTGTTTTCTATTTTTTTATTTTTTTTGGGAGAAACATGATTTTCCCCAATTGTTATGGGCTAACCTTTTCGGCTTTTTATCTACTTTACTTGTGATTTTATTAATTACAAAAAAAGACTGGATAGCAGCAATCTCTTCAAAGGTTGACTATCAAAAATTGAAGGATATGTTTTTTTTCGGTTTCCCATTAATATGGGGGGGGATAGCCTTTTGGGGCGTAACTGCCATGGATCGCATTTTTTTACGCAGTTTGTCAACATTCGAACAGTTGGCTATATTTTCTGTAGCTATAAGTTTTGCAAATGCTGCAAGTATAATACAGAATATTTTCTCCACGCTTTGGGCACCAATGGTGTATAAAATATCTAATGATGATGAAGAAAGTATTAAGTTAGTTAATAAAGCATCGCAATATATATTATTGGTTGTTGTAACTGTATTTTGTATCGCAGGATTATTTTCTTGGCTTGTGGATTTTTTCATACCTACTACTTATGCTGATGTTAAGTTTATTCTGTTAGCATGCTTGGGATATCCTTTGCTATATACACTATCGGAAACTACGGTAGTTGGAATTGGTATTAGTAAAAAAACGTCTTATTCTATGCTTGCATCATTATTAGCATTGGGTATTAACCTTGTATTAAACTATGTAATGGTTCCCAAGTATGGAGCCTCTGGTGCGGCAGTCAGTACTTGCTTAACTTTTTGGTTTTTTCTTGTTTTTCGAACTGAATTTTCAATACTCAGTTGGAAAAAAATGCCGCGCTTAGACTTATATTTTTTTACCTTTCTGTGTGTTTTTGGTGCGATGGTAGAGGCTCTCTGGGGGCGAAATTACAGCATGTATTTGAAATATTACTGGGTAGTAGTATTGATGCTATTTTTCTTTAAAAAGAGAGGCTTGTTGGTGAATTTGATGAAAAGGAAGGCGTTATAATGAATAACTTATTTGACCATCAAACATGAAGTACAATATTTTTATAAGATTTATAGATACGTATGCGATTTTATAGTGTCTACTATGTTATGCTCTATTTTTGTTTACATTTGATATAGATAATCTAGGTAAGTAAATATGAAAATTCTTGTTACTGGTGGCGCTGGTTTTATTGGGTCTGCTGTTGTACGTAATATCATTGATAATACTCAGGACGAGGTGCGGGTCTTAGACAGTCTGACTTATGCAGGGAACCTAGAATCCTTGTCTTCTGTCGTAGATAACGAGCGCTACTCTTTTTCTTGCACAGATATTACTGATGCAATAGCCGTTGCAACGCAATTCAGCGAATTCCAACCAGATATAGTGATGCATCTTGCCGCTGAGAGCCATGTAGACCGCTCTATTGATGGACCGGCAGCTTTTATTCAAACCAACTTGGTCGGTACTTTCATTTTATTAGAAGCTGCACGTAATTACTGGTCTTCCCTGGATACTTCTATGAAAAATATATTCCGGTTTCATCATATATCTACAGACGAAGTTTATGGTGACCTTGATGGTACAGATGCCCTCTTTACAGAGGAAACATCATATGCGCCAAGTAGTCCATATTCTGCCTCTAAAGCTGGTAGCGATCATTTAGTGCGTGCCTGGAACAGAACTTATGGTTTGCCTGTCGTAATAACTAATTGCTCCAACAATTATGGGCCATATCACTTTCCCGAGAAGCTAATTCCGTTGACGATCCTGAATGCTTTGGCTGGTAAACCTCTACCTGTTTATGGTAATGGCGAGCAAATTCGCGACTGGTTGTATGTTGAAGATCACGCCCGAGCATTATATACAGTCGCGACAAAAGGAAAGAGTGGAGAAACCTATAATATTGGTGGGCATAATGAACGTAGAAACATTGATGTCGTTCTTGCTATTTGTTCTATTCTTGACAGTATTCTAGAGAAGAAGCCTAATAATATAAGTAGTTTCGCGGAGTTGATTACTTTTGTTGCGGACCGCCCAGGTCATGACTTACGCTATGCTATTGATGCCTCAAAAATTCAGCGAGAGCTGGGATGGGTACCTCAAGAAACATTTGAAAGCGGCATCGAAAAAACGGTGCATTGGTATTTGAACAATCAGACCTGGTGGCAACGTGTGCTTGATGGTTCTTACGCAGGTGAGCGTCTTGGTCTGAATAAATAATAAGGTGAAAAAATGAAAGGTATTGTTCTAGCCGGTGGTTCTGGCACGCGTCTTTATCCAATTACGCAAGGTGTTTCCAAACAGCTATTACCAATTTATGATAAACCAATGATTTATTATCCTGTTTCGGTACTGATGCTTTCTGGAATACGTGATATTCTTATTATTTCTACGCCAGAAGACCTACCTGCTTTTCAACGTTTACTTGGTGATGGTTCAAAATTTGGTGTTAATTTCTCGTATGCTGTGCAACCATCACCTGATGGTTTGGCCCAAGCATTTATTATTGGTGAGAAATTTATTGGAAATGATACTTGTGCATTAATATTAGGTGATAACATATTTTTTGGTCAGAGTTTTAGTAAAAAACTAGAAGAGCTGGCTGTCAAAACTTCCGG
The DNA here is from genome assembly GCF_040064495.1 of Klebsiella sp. CN_Kp097. Classification (NCBI taxonomy): domain Bacteria; kingdom Pseudomonadati; phylum Pseudomonadota; class Gammaproteobacteria; order Enterobacterales; family Enterobacteriaceae; genus Klebsiella; species Klebsiella sp. CN_Kp097. The sequence goes on from NZ_JBEAIL010000003.1 coordinate 46,816, forward strand.
AGCGACAGTTTTTGGCTATAAAGTACTTGATCCAGAGCGATTTGGTGTGGTGGAGTTTGATAAAAACTTTAAGGCGATATCTCTTGAAGAGAAACCTTTGAAACCTAAGTCTGATTGGGCAGTCACAGGATTGTATTTTTACGATAACAATGTTGTAGACATGGCAAAAGAAGTTCGGCCGTCCGATCGTGGAGAATTGGAGATTACTACCTTAAATCAGATGTATTTGAAACGAGGGGAACTACAAGTTGAATTGTTAGGCCGAGGTTTTGCGTGGTTAGATACTGGAACGCACGATAGTATGATAGAAGCCTCCCAATTTATCCATACAATTGAAAAACGTCAAGGACTTAAAGTCGCGTGCTTGGAAGAGATAGCTTGGCGTAATAAATGGCTATCAGCTGAGGGTGTTGCTGCCCAAGCTGAGTGTCTGAAGAAGACTGAATATGGGGAATATTTGAAACGGTTGCTCATCGAACGTTAAATAACAATTTAAGTATACTGTATTCATGAGGATGTATTGTTTTAGTTACATCGGGTGTATTATTACCATGATTACTGCCAATTTAGAAAACGTGTTATATTCTCTACTCTAGATGCTTGGGCTTATAGTTTGTATTGAAAAAAATATTCTGCCTTGAATTCAATTTCATTATTATAGAGAGGATATTAAATCATTGAGATAATATGTTTATGGTTGGTTGTAGATATTTTGCTCTTCTGCACCTGTTTTTTTGAGTTTAGGTATATTTAATGTATTGTGCTCATTGCTTTTTATGACCTATGTTCCTTGCGCGCTTTGAGTTAGAATCGTTAAATTCTATCTGCGAACGTATCGCAGTGATCACATCAGACAGGAGTATGTAATGTCCAAGCAACAGATTGGGGTTGTCGGTATGGCAGTGATGGGACGCAATCTTGCACTAAACATCGAAAGCCGTGGTTATACCGTCTCCGTATTCAACCGCTCCCGTGAAAAGACCGAAGAGGTTATCGCTGAGAATCCCAGCAAGAAATTGGTTCCATATTATACAGTTAAAGAGTTTGTCGAATCACTTGAAACACCTCGCCGTATTCTGTTGATGGTGAAAGCAGGCTCTGGCACTGACAGCGCAATCGACTCTTTGAAGCCATATCTTGATAAGGGTGATATCATTATTGATGGTGGTAACACATTCTACCAGGATACCATCCGCCGTAACCGTGAACTTTCTGCCGAAGGGTTTAATTTTATTGGTACTGGTGTTTCTGGTGGAGAAGAAGGAGCATTAAAAGGGCCGTCGATTATGCCTGGCGGTCAGAAAGAAGCCTATGAATTAGTTGCACCAATTCTTGAGCAGATTGCTGCTCGCGCAGATGATGGCGAACCGTGCGTCGCATATATTGGCGCAGATGGCGCAGGCCACTACGTTAAGATGGTTCATAATGGCATTGAGTACGGTGATATGCAGCTGATAGCTGAAGCGTACGCTTTGCTGAAAGGCGGTCTTGCTCTTTCTAATGATGAGCTTGCAGAAACCTTCACCAAATGGAATGAAGGCGAGCTGAATAGCTATCTAATTGATATAACTAAAGATATTTTTACCAAAAAAGATGCAGATGGTAAATATCTTGTAGATGTCATTCTGGATGAGGCTGCGAATAAAGGTACTGGAAAATGGACGAGCCAGAGTTCCCTCGACCTTGGCGAACCGCTGTCCCTTATTACAGAATCTGTATTTGCTCGGTATATCTCGTCCATTAAAGAGCAGCGTGTAGCTGCATCGAAAGTTCTTAGTGGTCCGCAACCACAACCAGCAGGCGATAAACTTGAGTTTATTGAGAAGGTTCGTCGTGCTCTTTACTTAGGTAAAATTGTATCATATGCTCAAGGGTTTTCGCAGTTGCGTGCTGCATCTAATGAGTATAATTGGAATCTTCACTATGGTGAAATTGCCAAGATCTTCCGTGCGGGATGTATCATTCGTGCTCAATTCTTACAAAAAATAACCGATGCTTATGCACAAAATGCGGATATTGCGAACCTGCTGCTAGCGCCATATTTCAAAAAAATTGCTGACGAGTATCAACAAGCCTTGCGCGATGTTGTGGCCTATGCTGTACAGAATGGTATTCCAGTCCCAACTTTCTCCGCTGCTATTGCTTATTATGATAGCTATCGCTCTGCTGTTTTGCCTGCAAACCTGATTCAGGCACAGCGAGACTACTTCGGGGCGCATACCTATAAGCGTACTGATAAAGAAGGTATCTTCCATACCGAGTGGTTAGATTAATCTCGGAAAGTTCTCACTCTATGCCCAGCGGGCCAACTGCTGGGCTTTAAAATTCCGCTCCTCGCGACGCCTCTGCTTTAATAGAATTTTCACATCACTTAATTACTTATAGTGATTTCTTGGCATGCGTGGATGCTGGAGGGGAACACTAAATGTGTTGATTAATAATACGGCTTACATTCCGTAATCTCATTAACTAATTGAAGTGCAATCGAATGAAAATTACTATATCTGGTACAGGTTATGTTGGTTTATCAAATGGCATACTAATTGCTCAGAATCATGAAGTTGTTGCATTAGATATTATTCAATCCAAAGTGGATATGCTTAATCAAAAGATTTCGCCAATTGTTGATAAAGAAATTCAAGAATATCTATCAGATAAACCACTTAATTTTCGAGCGACTACCGATAAGCACGATGCATATCGTGATGCGGACTATGTCATTATTGCAACGCCAACCGATTACGATCCGAAGACGAATTATTTTAATACATCTACAGTTGAAGCTGTTATTCGTGATGTGACTGAGATCAATCCCAATGCGGTAATGATTATTAAATCTACTATCCCAGTTGGGTTTACTCGCGAAATTAAGGAACGAATGGGAATAGATAACGTTATATTTTCCCCTGAGTTCTTGCGTGAAGGTCGTGCTTTATATGATAACTTGTACCCGTCACGTATTGTAATTGGCGAATGTTCTGAGCGAGCTGAGCGATTTTCTCGCCTATTGCAAGAAGGAGCTCTCAAAAATAATATTCCATTACTCTTCACTGATTCCACAGAAGCAGAGGCAATTAAGTTATTTGCCAACACATACCTTGCACTCCGTGTTGCTTACTTTAACGAACTTGATAGCTATGCTGAGTGCCAAGGGTTAAACAGTAAACAGATTATTGAAGGGGTTTGTTTGGACCCAAGAATTGGAGACCATTATAATAATCCATCGTTTGGCTACGGCGGATATTGTTTGCCAAAAGATACCAAACAACTTCTGGCGAATTATGAGTCGGTACCAAACAATATTATTTCTGCGATTGTAGATGCAAATCGTACACGCAAGGATTTTATTGCTGATTCAATCCTTGCTCGTAAGCCGAAGGTAGTTGGTGTTTATCGTTTGATAATGAAAAGTGGTTCAGATAACTTCCGCGCTTCTTCGATTCAGGGAATAATGAAGCGAATTAAGGCTAAGGGGATACCAGTTATAATCTATGAACCAGTAATGAAAGAAGATGAATTCTTTAACTCACGTGTTGTTCGAGACTTAGAAGAGTTCAAAAATAAAGCTGATGTCATAATTTCGAATCGTATGGCTGAGGAATTAATGAACGTAAAAAGCAAAGTATATACCAGGGATTTATTTGGTAACGACTGATAATTTGGTATCAGATGGCAGGTCTTTAGCAAAATCCAATATCTGCCATCAATTCCTTATCATTTTCTGAAAATATCATCAATAAATCACTTTCAGGTTGAGTAATTTCTTTATATATTATAGTTTGCTTAATCACTTAGCTACTGTTTGCTTCGACATAGCCAGCTTAAAAGTATTTGTACCTTGTGGTTATTTTATTGAATTGTCGATATACTCGCATGGGAAATTTGATTTGTGAATTATTATCTTCATTTTTATTAGCTGTAAAAATCAAATATTACTCCCCCTTTTCCATTCAAAATAAAAACACTTAATTATAAGCATATATAGACTCGTTTTAGTTTCATGCATTTTTTGAGATTCCGGCTAAATAATGGTGCTGTCGGTATTCCTCCGGTGTCATATTGTTTAGTGACTCCTATTGGCGTTCACAGTTATATCCTTACACCCATCTTTCAGTGATTTCCCGCACTTCATTCAGCGTTCTGAACAGATAAAAATCGAGTATTTCTGTACGGTATGTTCGGTTAAAGTGATCAATAAAGCGTTCTGTGTCGGCTTACCCGGCTAGATAACCTCCAGTTTTACTGCATATTTCTCTGCCCATTAGGCAGTGCCAGTGAGATAAATTCCGGACTATTATCCATGCGTAGCATGACAGGATAGCCGCAATTTGTCGCGATCCTGTCGAGTACACGGACCACGCGCAGAGCTGGCAGATTCAGAGCGATTTCAATCGACAACGCCTCACGGTTAAAGTCATCAACGACATTGAACGTGCGAAAACGGCGGCCACAAACCAGGGCATCATACATAAAGTCGATAGACCAGCTGTGGTTCAGTGCTTCCAGCGTGGCCAGTGGCGAGGGATTACGCACTGGCAATCGCTGTTTGCTCTTACGGCGAAAATTCAGTTTCAACAGACATTAAATACGATGGATCCTTTTGTGATTCCACGGTTGTCCCTGCCGCCTCAGAACCTGAAAAAGTATCGGAAAACCGTATCGTGAGTATCGCTCGGCCACTGCCTGCAACGCGACAATAATGGGTTCGTCACGGGAGATATCCGGACGGTAATGTTGAACCGTTCTGCTCAGGTTCAGACTCCGGCAGGCCTTACGGATTCTGAGTCCAAATGTCATTATCAGATGAATGACCAGCTTACGCTTACAGGCTGGTTTTAAAGCTTTTTTTCGATAACGTCTTTCAGCGCCCGGTTCTCCAGGCTCAGGTCGGCAAACATCTGTTTGAGACGGCGGTTCTCATCCTCATGATCCTTGATTTTTTTATATCCAATCTTCCATACTGCCATATCTGGAATTCCAGTTGTAGTTTGGTGGCTTCATATATACCGGCCTCCCGGTAGATATCTTTAACGCTTCGTGCGCCTTCAACCGACTTAATCACAGCGATGATCTGATGCTCAGTAAAGCGGGCTTTACGCATAGCGATCTCGTTCGTAGGCAGATTGATTATGCCGGATGATCTCAAATTATGAATGGCATGATTATGCGGGATACTTACACTAAATCAGAGATCTTCGTCTTCGGATGAATTCAGCCGGAGTCATGTCATTTAATGATGAATGCGTTCTCTCATGATTATATTCCCTACACCAGTTGTCGAGTTTGTCCTGCGCATCTTCCAGCGAGGGAACCAGTGAATGTTCAGGCATTCATCCCGCAGCCTGCCGTTAAATGATTTAATAAACGGGTTATCCGATGGTTTTCCGGGGCGGGAGAAGTCCATTGTGACACCGTGCTCATACGCCCATTTATCCAGACTTTCCGAAATAAACTCGCTGCCTTTATTTGTCTGAATACGTACCGATAGGCGCTTGCCCAGTACCCGCAAACCTTCCATCACACCGACCACATCCGCACCTTTCAGCGACTTTCCGGCATGGATCGCGAGACACTCCCGACTAAAATTATCGACTACAGTCAGCTCCTGTCGGACACCGGTATGGTAAGCCTCCCGCAGAAAACGCACCTCGTGACGCTTCTGAGCCGGCCTCAGAACTTTTGTTTCAGTACCTCCTGCAGCATCTCTTGTCCAGACTCTGGTCAGCCACCAGTTTCTTCAGTCGCTGATTTTCATCCTCCAGCTGCCGCAGACGCCGCAGTTCCGTTACGCCCAGACCGGCGAATCTCTTCTTCCAATTATAAAAAGTGGCTTCAGAAATGCCCATCCTTCGGCAGACTTCCCCGACGTGGGTGCTGGTTTCGGCCTGTTTCAGCGCAAACGAAATTTGTTCTTCGTTATAGTGGTCCTTTCCATGGCGATGTGCTTCTTTGGAAGATGGAAGAAAGACCGGAAACTTCAGTTTAGCCTGGCACTGTTTTCAGGGAGGAGAACAATCACAAGAGGAGATCAATTATGCGGGATACTTACAAAAGGTAATTAAAAACTGCGGGTCAGTGTCTCATATTAATTTTTAAAAGAACAACCTTATTATTAACGTGAGGGTTTTTTAGTCGTATTAATGTTTTAACGACCTTTGGGTGGGGTTGTAACTTATTGTTATATATTATGATTATAATTTCTCTGGTGGCTTTGACAAAAATGATTTTTTAGACTTTGCTTATAATGCTAAGACATGTTTTTTCTGTTATCGGTTCGGCGTGTCAGCAACATGCAGCAATTGCCACAGAAATTTTGAGGATTATAAAATGGCTTATCAATACTTATTGAATCAAAAAATAGTCGCAGCAATTCAATATGTTGTTCTGGGTAATCATTCTTATACTAGTGATACTGCATTTGATGCAGCATCTAAGGGGTTCATCTACGGTACTCTAACCGAACAGCAATATGTTGGTAACTTGATAGCCTCCAGTGCTGGACAAGCTCTTTATGCAGGAAAAAGTAGTTTAGATATTCTGAAAGGCGTCTATACAACACTTTATGGAACACCTCCCGCTGATTCTGTTCTGCAAGGATATCTCCAGTCGACTGATTTAAATACGGCAATTTATACGGCTATTAGTAACTTATTAAATTATAATGAGTTTGATAGCTCAACTCTTGCTTCGCAGCATAGTCTGGATCAAACTCTTGATGGTATGATGTATAAAGGTTATGGGACCGCGGCTTGGGATGTATGGAGTCAGTCTTTAGCCCAACAAGAGCAAGTTGTCTCAGCCTATTTGGCCATAGCTGGCCGTTCTGTTGACATGAGTGGGTTACGAGGGTGGACCTCGACGCTTACTAGTTCAGGAAAAACATTTGATAATGCGTTGGGCGGTATGCTTAGTTCTGCTGAATTCAATTCCAAGGGAGCCCAGTTAACGGGTGATGCTTTTATTAAGCATATATACAAGGGGGTTTACAGTGTTGATCCTACAGCACAACAACTTGCTACTTATAGTGCTTTAGGCTCGGACAAGGTTGCGATCACCAAGGCCATTCTCAATGACCTCCGCAGTTCTACCGCAACTGATGCTGTAACAGTGAGTGCTCAACATGCATTTGAATATCAAATTGGTACGGGACTGATATACAAAACCGGAGCAATACTGACGACAACTGCAGGTGGTGGTAACGCAACTGGAACAGTTAATACAGATAATAGCCATCAAATCAGCAATGCTGAGACTGCAGTACTAACCAATATACAACTGAACGCCAACTCAGCCGATACAGTAAATTTGAAGTTTGCTGACCATCTTGCAAATCTGGTTATTAACGGTAATAGCGCGTCTACGATTAATTTATCTGATAATGGCGTTAATCCTGGTGTTAATGTTACCGTTAATAACGGTAGTGTAATTTTGAACGCGAGTTCAGGAGCTGATGTAGTAACACTTGCTACTAATGTTGCTGTTGCAAATGGACAATTCAATCTTGGCAATGGTAATGATTCTCTGAAATGGACTGGGAATGCAACTACTGGAGCTAATACCGTAAGTACTTCTATTAGAGCTGATGGTGGTGCTGGAGTAGACACGATATCTGCTAACCTCATAACAAAAAATGTTGCGGTAACGTCTAGTGGCTTGGGGGGGGTCAACAAAACTTTTACTGTCACCACGAATACAAACCAATTTTCTAATTTTGAAAAGCTTGACTTAGCTGGTTATATTGGAAAAGCAAGCGTGGACAATGGTTCAACTGCAGCAAACCATACGTTTGATTTTGGTATCCTGACTGGGAAAGCAAGTTCTGAATCTAGTGTTACAGGAATAATCAATACCGTAGTTCAACCAACAGCAACTTCAACTATAGGTTCACAGGGTTTTGTCCTCTCAGGTTATGCTGATCAGGTCCATGTCATCAATGCTGCGGGTGGTACTTCTGCACAGCTAGAAGTAACGGGGGATGCGACATCTACCAGCAGCGTGGATATCACGTTCTTGCAAAATGCTACTGACCATTTCAATGTTAACTTCACAGCAACCAGTAATAGCGATATTAATGCGGGGTCGCTAGCTCTTAACAGCAGTAATTCAGTACTCGGTACCTCATTGACAACATTGAATATTGGTTCTGGTGGTACAGGCAATTTTGCTAACTCCATTTCGCTGGCGGGAACCAGTAGTCAAGTACAGACAATCAATGTTACCGGAGACCATTTGCTTAATCTAACGGTCGGCACCGGTTACGGAAACCTGGAGACTATTAATGCCTCGGCAAATTCTGCAGGGTTGAATCTGGAAGCCAATGTGGGGGGGACAGGTAAAGGGATTCTTTATCAACTCCTGACTATTCTTCCTGGCTCAGCTGTGACAACAACCCTTATTACGCTTTTGGGATTGGATGGCGGTCACAACTTAACGGTGCAGGGAACTGGCGCTGCGGATACCTTCAAGGTCCTGGGTAACACGGTTGTTTCAGGAGGTAATGGGGCGAATCTCTATCAACTGAAAGCGAGTACCATCAATTCGGGTGTCACCATTTCGGATTTTAATAGCGGTAAAGATAGCATTTTTGACACTACTTCAGGCCTTACTATTAATAATGACGCCACGCATACCCAGGTAGCTGATTATGGTGTACGTACGACGGATGTTGTTGACGCGTTGTTGGGTACACTAGTTGGTGGTGTGGTTGGCGGCGTTGTCGGCCTGTTAGGGCAAATCCTTGGTATTGGTGGTACTGGTGATCTCACCTCGAAAGTTGGGGTGGCATCGGTGGTCTGGACAGATAACTCCCATGAAGCCAGTAACTATTTGATCATTGATAACAACAACGACCATACTCTGGATGCGAACGATACGGTAGTGTATCTCAACGGGCAAACCCATCAGCAGTTGGTTGATACTTTACACTATGCTTAAGTAGTGTGATGTGATAGATGTTTTATAAATAGAAAGGGGGAACTTTCCCCTTTCTATTGTGATCTCTATCGTATTTTAATTAACATTGTATTTTCCATGGTTTACGAAAAATATTTTTTTAGTAGCTTGATATTTTAGTGCTTTCCTATCTATATATTATAAATATCTCCAGCCTGAGTTGTTGGGATCTGATTGCTCTACTGTTGGTAGAGGTGTGGCTGAAGGTACACAAAATTAAGGGAAAAAGCAGTGGAGCACTATTTACCGCGCAATGAAATTGCGGATGTTATACGCACACGCAGTAAAATATTCTGGACCGTTGGTGTTTTTACCGCATTCATAAATATTTTAATGTTGGTACCTTCGATTTATATGCTCCAGGTTTACGACCGGGTGCTGCCCTCTGGTAATGAAATCACTCTGCTGATGCTAACTCTCATCATGCTGGCCATGTTCGGTATGATGGCATTGTTAGAGTATATTCGTAGCATGGTAGTGATACGCATTGGTGCGCAGCTTGATATGCGCTTAAATACGCGTGTTTATACTGCGGCATACGAGGATAATCTCAAAAACAAATCTGCTGATGCAGGGCAGATGCTCAATGATCTGACCAACATGCGTCAGTTTTTGACTGGCAGCGCGCTTTTTGCTTTTTTTGATGCTCCTTGGTTCCCGATATATCTGCTGGTTATTTTTCTGTTCAATCCGTGGTTGGGGTTGTTCGCATTAATTGGTTCTCTAATACTGATAGCTTTGGCCATTGTGAATGAAATGGTTTCTAAAGAACCACTGGCTGAAGCGAGTAAGTTCGCGCTGCAATCCGGCAGTCTTGCCAGCACTAATCTGCGCAATGCGGAAGTTATTGAAGCATTGGGCATGTTACCGAATATCAAAGGTCGGTGGTTTAGCTTGCATCAGCGATTCCTGAAAAGTCAGCGAATTGCGAGCGAACGCGCTTCCCGAATCAGTTCTATTACTAAATTTGTACGTCTTTCTTTGCAATCCCTGGTTCTTGGACTTGGTGGCTGGTTAGCTATTGATGGGCATATTACTCCGGGGATGATGATCGCGGGTTCTATTCTGATGGGCAGGACGCTTGCGCCTATCGAACAAGTCATTAACGTCTGGAAAAGCTGGAGTTCCGCTAAACTATCTTATCAGCGATTAGTGAAATTATTGGATCGCAATCCTCTTCGGGGTACAGGTATGTCTCTGCCGAAACCTCAAGGGGCGCTGAGTGTGGAAAATGTTTCTGCGATACCGCCTGGCGCGCAAGGCGAAGCGGTATTACATGGTGTGTCATTCAACTTACAGGTTGGCGATGTGCTGGGCATCATTGGGCCCAGCGCATCGGGAAAATCGACGCTGGCACGATTGTTAGTTGGAATCTGGCCTGTAAGCGAAGGAATTGTGCGTCTGGATGGCGCTGATATCTATCAGTGGAATAAAGATGAACTTGGTCCTTACATAGGCTACCTTCCGCAAGATATTGAATTGTTTGCCGGTACCATCGCGGAAAACATTGCTCGATTTAATGACGTCGATGCTGAGAAAGTTATTGCTGCGGCGAAACTTGCTGGGGTACACGAACTTATATTGCGTTTCCCTCATGGCTATGACTCCGTGATTGGTAACGGTGGTAGCGGGCTTTCAGGGGGACAAAAACAACGTATTGGCCTGGCAAGGGCACTATATGGCGACCCGTCTCTGATTGTCCTTGATGAACCTAACTCTAATCTGGATGATGCCGGCGAATTGGCTCTGAATAAAGCGGTTGCTTTACTTAGGGAACGCCAAAAAACGGTGGTATTGATTACGCATCGAACCAACTTGCTATCGATGACTAGTAAGTTGTTACTATTAGCCAATGGTAAGGTGAATGCATTTGGTACCACCCAGCAGGTACTCCAGGCATTGAATAATGCTCAGAGAACCCAAGCAGCGCAGCAGCAAGCAATACATGCAGTTAATAATGAATTGCATGAAGGCAATGGGGATATCCCTAAAACACAAATAAACTAAATTAAGGCGTGCCAGTCAATAGCTGTCGCTATCTGTTGTTGAAGGGGTGAATATGTCTTCTCAAATTAACCAGCCACTTAATAATGATTTTCAGTCAGACTCTACCGATGAGAGAAAATATACGCGTTTCGGATGGTTGGTGATTGGTATTGGTCTTTGCGGTTTTCTTTTATGGGCGGCTTTTGCTCCTCTTGATAAAGGCGTTGCGTCTCCGGGGTCAGTAACTGTTTCCGGAAATCGTAAAACTATTCAATCTCCTGGTAGCGGTATTATCAGCAATATTGCGGTTAAAGAAGGGGATAAGGTCAAGGCCGGACAAGTACTGGTTCAAATGAGCCAGGTTCAGGCGCAGGCGCAGGTGGATTCTCTGAAGATCCAATATTATACAACTCTGGCAACAGAAGGGCGTTTGTTGGCAGAAAGAGATAACCTGGATTCCATTAAATTCTCTGACGTTTTCAATGCTGTCAAAGACAAACCGCGCGCTGCGGAAATATTAGCATTGCAGCAACAGCTTTTTATTTCTCGCAGACAGGCATTACGTAGTGAGGTTGATGGTTTCAGACAGTCAATTGATGGTATACGTTTCCAGCTGAAGGGCTTACAGGATTCCCGGGCGAACAAACAAATTCAGCTAAACAGCATTCGTGAACAGATGACAAGTATGAAACAGCTTTCTGCTGAAGGATATTTGCCACGAAATCGCTATCTTGAAGCTCAACGTCAGTTTGCAGAGATCAGTAGCAGTATTGATGAAACTATAGGAAGAATCGGGCAGTTGCAAAAACAATTGCTAGAGTCACAGCAGCGCATAGACCAACGTTATGCGGATTATCAGCGTGAAGTGAGGACTCAGTTAGCGCAAACGCAAATGGATGTTAATGATTACAAAAACAAACTTGATATGGCCAACTTTGATCTGGGGAATACAGAAATTATCTCTCCGGTGGATGGTACTGTTGTTGGATTAAATATTTTTACCCAGGGAGGCGTGGTCGGCGCTGGCGATCATCTTATGGATGTCGTACCCAGTGAAGCTGCACTGGTTGTAGATGCTCAATTAAAAGTACAACTTATCGATAAAGTCTATACCGGGCTACCCGTTGACCTCATGTTTACCGCCTTTAACCAAAACAGAACACCAAAGATCCCCGGTACTGTGACGCTCGTCTCGGCGGACCGTTTAATTGATAAAGCAAATGGAGAAGCCTACTATCAGATGCAGGTGACGGTTACACCGGAAGGCGCCAAAATGCTACAGGGCGAGGAAATCAAACCCGGGATGCCGGTTGAGGTGTTCGTTAAAACGGGTTCACGTTCGTTATTGAGTTATCTGTTTAAACCTATTTTGGATCGCGCGCGTACTTCATTGACCGAGGAATAATCGTGAGTTTCATGAAAAGGAAGAAAGTTAGTCTGGCCGTTAGTTCAATAGCTTGGGTCTTATCTGCACCAGTGTATGCATTAGGCATTTTGGACGCCTATTCGCTCGCGCTGGAAAAGGATCCAACGTTTCAGGCCGCAATTAAAGAAAAGGAAGCCGGGGATGAAGCAAAAAATATTGGGCGTGCAGGCCTGTTGCCTAAAGTTTCTCTTAATTATCAAAATGCGCCACGTAACTGGCAGACGCAAAAATATCAGACGAGTGACATTTTTGGCAATGTAAGCGATGTGACCAAACGACAGCAATACCGCAGTTATGCTGGTTCCGTGACCTTAACGCAACCTCTATTTGATTATGAGGCTTATGCAAAATATAAAACCGGGGTCGCACAAAGTTTAATGGCGGATGAAAAATATCGCAGTAAATACCTCGATCTTGCAGTTCGGGTAATTTCTGCTTATGTCAGTGTTGCATACGCAAAAGATCAAATTGCATTAGCTGAGGCCCAGAAGGCGGCCTATAAAGAACAACTTGCATTGAATGATCGCCTGATGGCTGCGGGTGAAGGTACGGTAACGGATGTTGCTGAAACTCAAGCAAGGTATAGCCTGGCTGAAGCTCAAGTCATCGAGGCCAGGGACGTCTTAGATTCAGCTCAAAGGGAACTAGAAGTTATCATCGGAATTCCCCTCGACCAGCTAGATGCATTGCAGACGTTACGACAGGGCAAATTCCATGTCTCACCGCTACGTTATACAGCTTTTGATGATTGGCAAAAATTAGCCATGGAACGCAATCCACAACTGGCTTCATCACGTCATGGCGTGGATGCCGCACGTTATGATGTTGAACGCAACCGGGCTGGTTTTATGCCACAAGTTCAATTATATGCATCGCATTCGGAAAATGATTCCAGTAGCGACAATACGGTAAATCAGAAATATCGAACCGACAGCGTTGGGGTTCAGGTATCAATGCCAATTTATTCTGGTGGTGGAGTGGCAGCTTCAACAAGACAGGCCGCGGCACGTTATGGCCAGGCTAAGTATGAACTGGATGCTCAGGTCGGTTCAATCATGAACGATCTTCGCAAACAATTTAATCAATGTATTAGCAGCCAGGCAAAGCTCAGGGCTTATGAACTGGCCGTAAAGTCTGCAACTACGCAGGTAGAGGCTACACGGCAAAGTGTGCTCGCAGGGCAGAGGGTGAACGTTGATGTGCTCAACGCGGAGCAACAACTTTACGCTGCACAGCGAGATTTAGCCGAGGCCAAATACACTTATATTAAGGCCTGGATTTCGTTGCTGGGTGACTCAGGTACCCTGAGTGAAAAAGATATCATGCAAGTTGCGGAGTACTTTCATCGTTCTTGATTTGGGGGAGCGTGTTATGAAAAGAGTGTAAAAGAATTTGACTTTACCTCTCCTGAATCCGGTATGACACTGTGTTTCTAGCGCTACGCCATACGAAGGGGACTTACTACGACCAGCCAGCGACTTGACTTCACAATTCGCAAAGGGTAAAACGCCAGCAGTATTTAATTTATTGTGGCGATGTGCCATCATCCCGTTAACTGTAGAAGTGTTGCTCAATGAAAATTACTATTTCTGGTACAGGCTATGTTGGTTTATCGAATGGTGTTCTGATTGCCCAGAATCATGAAGTGGTCGCGCTGGATATCATTCAGACCAAAGTAGATATGCTCAACCAAAAAATATCACCCATAGCAGATAATGAGATCCAACAATATTTAACGGAAAAAAAGCTTAATTTTCGTGCTACGACAGACAAGTATGACGCTTACCGTAACGCAGACTACGTTATAATCGCCACGCCGACTGATTATGATCCTAAGACAAATTACTTCAATACTTCTTCTGTCGAGGCGGTAATCAAGGATGTTACAGAGATCAATCCGAATGCTGTCATGATCATAAAATCAACAGTCCCGGTTGGTTTTACTCGTGATATAAAAGAACGTCTTGATATTGATAATGTTATCTTTTCGCCAGAGTTTCTCCGCGAGGGACGAGCGTTGTACGATAATTTGTATCCTTCCCGTATTGTTATTGGTGAGCGTTCAGCAAGAGCTGAGCGTTTCGCGGAGCTGTTAAAAGAAGGGGCAATTAAAAAAGATATTCCGCTTCTTTTTACTGATTCAACCGAAGCCGAAGCTATAAAGCTCTTTGCTAATACTTATTTAGCACTACGTGTCGCCTATTTTAATGAGTTGGACAGCTACGCGGAAAGTCAGGGATTAAACAGTAAACAAATTATCGAAGGAGTATGTCTGGATCCTCGTATAGGTAATCATTACAATAATCCATCTTTTGGCTATGGAGGCTATTGTTTACCGAAAGATACGAAACAGTTGTTAGCAAATTATGAATCAGTGCCAAATAATATTATTTCTGCGATCGTTGATGCAAATCGAACCCGAAAAGATTTTATCGCTGACTCCATATTGGCTAAGAAGCCAAAAGTAGTTGGTGTATATCGTTTGATTATGAAAAGCGGTTCAGATAATTTTCGGGCATCGTCTATTCAAGGGATAATGAAAAGAATAAAGGCAAAGGGTATACCTGTAATCATTTACGAGCCAGTGATGAAGGAAGATGAGTTTTTTAACTCTCGTGTTATTCGTGATTTAGAGGAGTTTAAAAAAGAATCAGATGTGATTATCTCTAACCGTATGGCTGAAGAGTTGACGGATGTGAAGGATAAAGTATACACACGAGATCTATTTGGTAGTGATTAAAATTCAATGATGGCAGGTGTTTTTTATGAAATGCCTGCCATTATAGTACCTTCGCACGTCCTGGCTCCCTTGTCATATATGTCCTACGAAAATATAATTTATTTTAAATTATTTCTTTTTTATAAACATTGATTTTAATTTTTTTTTCTGTCTTTTATATATGAGAGCAAGGACAATATAGCGATCGCGAGTATTATGGCAGTTAAAACTAAGAAAAATAAATTTTCCATAACAGCTACCAAATTTAATGTGATGAAATTAGTTTAGTCACTTTGACGTCCCTTAATGAAGGGAGCATGCAGAAATAAACATATCTTTTTTTAGGAAAAATCCCACAAAATTTATTGTGCAGTTTAATAAAAAATTAAATGCTATTGTTGGAGCTGATTATATAATATTTATGCTCTGTATCTTGACAGAAGCATATAAAAGACTATCGGTATGGTTTGTAGTAGAATAAAGTTTCTCTTATTACGAGATTGCACTGTTGCACCACAATCTGTCGATTGTGGTGCAACCAAGTTAGCGAAACTAACAACCGGTATAGTATTCTTTATACCAATCCACAAAGTTCTTCACGCCTTGTTTGACCGTAGTTTGCGGTCTGAAACCAACCAGATCATACAGCGGCTGCGTTTCAGCGCTTGTCTCCAGTACATCGCCCGGTTGCATTGGCATCATATTTTTCTTCGCTTCCATGCCCATAGCCTCTTCAAGGGCGGTAATGTAGTCCATTAATTCAACGGGGGAGCTATTGCCAACATTATATACCCGATACGGAGCAGAACTGGTTGCCGGTGAGCCAGCTTCAACCGTCCAGTTTGGATCTGGCTGCGGAATGACATCCTGAATACGAACAATAGCTTCGACGATGTCATCAATATAGGTGAAGTCTCGCTTCATTTTTCCGTAGTTGTAGACGTCGATACTTTGACCTTCGAGCATGGCTTTCGTAAATTTGAACAATGCCATGTCCGGGCGCCCCCAGGGACCATAGACGGTAAAGAAACGTAGCCCGGTTGTCGGAATATCATACAGGTGCGCATAAGTATGTGCCATCAACTCGTTGGCTTTTTTAGTCGCCGCGTAAAGCGATACCGGATGATCCACCGAGTCGTCAGTTGAGAACGGCATCTTACGGTTTAAGCCATAAACAGAACTGGATGATGCGTAGACCAGATGCTCAACTTTAGTATGACGACAACCTTCGAGGATATTCAGGAACCCCATCAGGTTAGCGTCAGCATAGGCATGTGGGTTATCCAGCGAGTAACGGACACCTGCTTGCGCGGCGAGGTGAACAACGCGATCAAACTTTTCAGTAGAAAAAAGTTTCTCCATACCTTCTCGATCCGCTATATCCAGCTTGACAAAACTGAAAAACGGTGAGTCTAAAATATTCAGGCGCGCTTGCTTAAGGTTAACATCATAATAGTCATTCATGTTGTCGATACCGATAACGGTATGGCCAGCCTCAAGAAGACGCTTACTAACATGGAAACCGATGAAACCTGCTGCTCCAGTGATCAAAAATTTCATTCTTACCTTCAGAGTCTAACTTTCAATTTTACATAACTAACAATTTTACACTCGCTTAGCCGGTGAATCACTTAATTTTACTTTTTTCAGAAATGATGGCCTTAAGGATAACTCGTAGTATGTAAATGATGTTTATTATCATTTGAGGCGCACATGAAACTTTCACAAAAGTAGCTGTATATAGTAAAAAGCTGATCATATACAGATGATGATGGTTAACTCTGATATACATGAGTGCAAGCATAAGAAGCTCTAATTTTGTAACATAACAATCACAAGCATATACATTGTAGACATTGAAGAGAGATGCATCCAAAGATAACTCGATGATTATGTTAAAAAAATTGACACCTTAGCCCTGGTTCCAGCATACAGGAGTTTTTCGCTTTTAATCCTGAATCGCGGCGTTATAATACGCTGCTGTAATATTTATCTAGCCAAATTTTTTGGTTGAAGCGTGGCATACGAACGGTAAATGACATGAACGAAAGCCAACATCTATCTGCATTTACTTGTCATCGCGACCATTTTATGCATAGCGGCCAATCTGGTGATTGGCGTTCATCATCAGCGATCGATGAGTCGTAGTCAAAATGAGAAAGTCCTTATGTTAATGACCGAACAAAATCATGAGAGTGGTATCTGGTACATAAATGCTTAGATTTTTATATTGCTCTGATGCCATGATGCCATAAATACTGCCATGTGTCCTTAGGTGGGGGAGAGTACTAAAGTTGATTGAAGTACTGCGCGATTTGGTAGCGATAGCCATGGGCGGTAGCGTGGTTTTTTTTAGCGGTTTTCAATGTAACCATCTGATTTTACACGTTTAAATTCGGTGCTGTATAGCACTCAGGCATCTAGAACAGGTGCTGTGCTGTTAGTGATAAAAACTTAAGAATAGCAGTGATATACAAGTTGAGTTGGCCTGCAGCAAGGAGTTGTTAGCTTCAGGGGGAGTAAGCTATGTATTGCTGGTAGGTTGCGTCTGGTATGGTTAGGCTAATGTGCGGAAATATTGCAGAATAATATATGAGTAAAAAAATGAAGTACAATCTAGGATATTTGTTTGATTTATTATACGTGATAACGAATAAGGATTTGAAGGTCCGGTATAAAAGTAGCGTATTTGGATATTTATGGTCAATAGCCAATCCATTGCTATTTGCAATGATTTATTATTTTATTTTTAAGCTAATCATGAGAGTTCAAATCCCTAACTACACACTCTTTTTGATTACCGGACTTTTCCCATGGCAATGGTTTGCTAGTTCGGCGACCAACTCTCTATTTTCATTTATTGCGAACGCGCAGATAATTAAGAAAACGGTATTTCCTCGGTCTGTTATTCCATTAAGTAATGTAATGATGGAAGGGTTACATTTTCTTTGTACCATCCCAGTTATTATCGCATTTCTTTTTATCTATGGCATGACTCCTTCTTTGTCTTGGGTATGGGGGATTCCATTAATTGCGATAGGACAAGTAATATTCACTTTTGGTGTATCTATAATATTCTCGACTTTAAATTTATTCTTTCGTGATTTGGAACGTTTTGTTAGTCTGGGTATTATGTTGATGTTCTATTGTACACCAATTTTATATGCCTCAGATATGATTCCAGAAACCTATAGTTGGGTAATCACCTACAATCCACTGGCAAGTATGATTCTAAGTTGGCGGGATTTATTCATGAATGGTGTGATAAATTACGAATATATCTTAATACTTTACATCACTGGAATTATCCTGGCGATTCTTGGTTTGGGCATTTTCAATAAATTGAAATATCGATTTGCAGAGATATTGTGATGGAACCAGTAATTAATTTTAGTCATGTTACAAAAGAATACCCATTGTACCATCACATTGGATCTGGTATAAAAGATCTTGTATTTCATCCAAGAAGAGCCTTGCAGTTATTAAAAGGACGAAAATATCTGGCAATAGAGGATATTTCTTTTACTGTTGGAAAAGGGGAAGCTGTTGCACTGATTGGACGTAACGGCGCTGGGAAAAGTACATCGCTCGGCTTGGTCGCAGGGGTAATTAAACCAACTAAGGGTACGGTCACAACCCATGGACGCGTAGCGTCCATGCTCGAGCTAGGCGGAGGATTTCACCCGGAATTAACTGGCCGTGAAAACATTGTTCTCAATGCTACACTTCTCGGATTACGTCGAAAAGAAGTACAACAGCGAATGGAGCAAATTATAGAATTTTCTGAATTAGGCGAATTCATAGATGAGCCGATTCGTGTATATTCCAGTGGTATGCTAGCAAAGCTTGGTTTTTCTGTTATTAGCCAAGTTGACCCTGACATTTTAATTATCGATGAAGTACTTGCAGTTGGAGATATTTCCTTTCAAGCAAAATGCATTAAGACTATTAAAGAGTTTAAAAATCGTGGTGTGACAATATTATTTGTTAGTCATAATATGAGTGATGTAGAAAAAATATGCGATAGGGTTGTTTGGATCGAAAATCACCGTCTCAAGGAAATCGGTTCAGCTGAAAGAATCATCGAACTTTATAAACAAGCAATGGCCTAAATCTGGTAATTAAATGAATAGTATTAAGATCTATACCTGTCATCATAAGCCGAGCGCATTTCTTAGTGCTTCTATTATAAAACCGCTGCACGTAGGCAAAGCCAACTCTTATAATGACATTGGCTCTATTGGTGATGATACAGGAGATAATATTTCTTTTAAGAATCCGTTCTACTGCGAATTAACTGCACATTATTGGGTTTGGAAAAATGAATCTCTTGCCGATTATGTCGGTTTTATGCATTATCGCCGTCATCTGAATTTCTCTCAAAATCAGAATTTTTCGGAGGATAATTGGGGGGTAGTTAATTCACCTGTTATCGATGTAGAGTATGAAAACCAATTTGGGCTAACGGATGCTGAGATACAGAAGTGTATTTTAGGTTTTGATCTGATATTACCTAAAAAATGGTCAGTTACTTCTGCGGGCAGTAAAAATAATCTCGAACATTATAAAAATGGAGAATTTTTACATTTACAGGATTATCTGACTGCACTTGAAATAGTTGAAGAGCTATATCCAGATTATAAAACAGCTATTCAAGAATTTAACAATGCAACAGATGGTTATTATACGAACATGTTTGTGATGGGTAAAGACATGTTCATAGACTATTCAGAATGGTTGTTTGAGATTTTGGCTATTCTTGAAAGTCGCATCTCTATGAGCAATTACAACTCGCAGGAAAAACGAGTTATTGGACATATTGCAGAACGTCTTTTTAACATTTATATTATTAGGCAACAACAAAATCGTGCTCTTAAGGTAAAAGAACTGCAGCGAACTTTTGTTACAAATGAGACATTCAACGGAAAGTTAAATCCAGTTTTTTCAAATGCTGCGCCAATAGTAATTAGTTTTGATGACAATTATGCCATCAGTGGAGGTGCCCTAATAAACTCAATTGTCCGGCACTCGGATAATAATACTAATTATGATATTGTTGTACTCGAAAACAAGGTTAGCAATCTTAATAAGAGGCGCTTAAACCATCTTGTTTCGGCGCATAAGAATGTTTCACTCAGGTTTTTTGATGTGAATGCATTTACTGAAATGAATGGTGTGCATACGCGTGCACATTTTAGTGCATCAACCTATGCTCGCTTGTTCATACCGCAGCTTTTCCGTGAATATGACAAAGTGATATTTATCGATTCCGATACTGTGGTGAAGGCCGATCTGGCTAATTTACTTAGTGTCGATCTCGGTAACCATCTTGTTGCTGCAGTTAAAGATATCGTCATGGAAGGCTTTGTCAAGTTTGGTGCCATGTCGGAATCTGATGATGGCGTGATGCCTGCTGGCGAGTACCTGGAAAAAACGCTCAAAATGAGTAATCCAGACGAGTATTTTCAGGCGGGAATAATCCTCTTTAACATCGCCCAAATGGTAAAAGAGGATACCTTCTCTGAGCTCATTAAAGCGCTCAAAGAGAAGAAATACTGGTTCCTGGATCAGGATATTATGAATAAAGTGTTCTATGGCCGGGTTGAATTTTTACCGCTGGAATGGAATGTTTATCATGGTAATGGCAACACGGATGATTTTTTCCCAAATCTCAAGTTCGCTACATACATGCGATTTTTGAAGGCCAGGCAAGCACCATGTATGATTCACTATGCTGGTGAAAACAAACCGTGGAATACGGATAGAGTTGACTTTTATGATGATTTTCTGGAAAACATCATCAATACCCCATGGGAAAAAGAGGTTTACTCTCGTCAGTTATCAATAATAAATTTATCAAGCCCAGCGCAAGCTGTGTCTCAACCCCCAATTCTATTCCAAACAAAAGTCAAAAAAATGTTAATGCCTTATCTCAATAAATATGCTCCTGTAGGTTCACCAAGGCGAAATATAATAACCAAATACTATTATAAATTTAGACGCACAATTCTTGGATAAGAACTCTGGAGTTATATTATGAACAGTAAAAATATTTTAATCGTTGGAGCAGGTTTTTCTGGAGCAGTTATCGCGCGCGAGCTTGCAGAACAAGGTCATCATATCAAAATCATCGATCAGCGTGACCATATTGGCGGAAACTCTTATGATGCACGCGACCCGCAAACAGATGTTATGGTCCACGTCTATGGCCCACATATTTTTCATACCGATAATGAAAAGGTATGGAATTATGTTAACCAACACGCAGAGATGATGCCATATGTGAATCGTGTTAAAGCAACCGTTAATGGGCAAGTTTACTCTCTGCCTATTAACCTGCATACGATTAATCAGTTTTTTGCGAAAACATGCTCTCCAGAGGAGGCACGTGCGCTTATTGCTGAAAAAGGGGACAGTTCCATCGTTAATCCGAAAACCTTTGAAGAACAGGCCCTTCGTTTTATTGGAAAGGAACTGTATGAGGCATTCTTCAAAGGGTATACTATTAAGCAATGGGGTATGGAACCAGCACAGCTTCCGGCATCGATTCTTAAGCGTTTGCCAGTGCGTTTTAACTATGATGATAATTATTTTAACCATAAGTTTCAGGGCATGCCGAAACTTGGTTATACAAAAATGATTGAGTCAATAATCAATCATGAAAATATTATCATTGAGCTTCAGCAGTCTTTTAATCCTGAAGATAAAGAAAAATACGATCACGTATTTTACAGCGGGCCATTGGATGCATTTTATTCTTATCAGTATGGTCGACTTGGCTACCGAACCCTGGACTTTGAAAAATTTACGTGGCAAGGGGATTTCCAAGGCTGTGCGGTAATGAATTACTGCTCGATTGATATTCCCTTTACTCGTATTACGGAGCATAAATACTTTACACCTTGGGAAACTCACGAAGGATCGGTGTGTTACAAAGAGTACAGTCGTGAATGTGGGGAGCAGGATATACCTTATTATCCTATTCGTCAGATGGGGGAGATGGCGTTACTCGATAAATATTTATCGCTGGCTGAAAATGAAAAGAATATAACCTTTGTTGGCCGTCTTGGGACTTATCGCTATCTTGATATGGATGTGACTATTGCCGAGGCTTTAATTACGGCGGATAAATATTTATCGTCAATCAGTTGTGATGAATGTATGCCTGTATTTGCGGTCCCTGTGCGATGAAATGTTCTGCATTAATAGTCACGTTTAATCGGTTGGATAAATTAAAAAGAACTTTAGCCAACACTGTAAAATTAGATTTTGCAACAATTATAATCGTTAACAATGGGTCCACGGATGGGACCCAACTTTGGTTAGATGCAATTAGAGACCCACGTGTAATTATACTTAATTTGCCATCTAACACTGGTGGTGCTGGTGGGTTTAAAGCTGGTAGTCGATACCTTTGTAACAATGTTGATACTGACTGGATTTTCTTTTATGACGATGATGCCTGGCCAGAAAGTGATGCTCTTGATAAATTCTCTCTTTTAGATAGAGATAATTGTCGGGTATTCGCCGCCTTGGTTAAGAATATCCATGGGAAGCCTTGCCCTATGAATATCCCTTTTTCGAAAGTGCCTACATCGTTTATTGAAACCTTGAAATATATCAAAAATAATGATGATTTCACTCCAGATTATGATCAGCCTTGCAGTGTTCAAACGGTTTCTTTCGTCGGTATGATAATTAGTCAGAGCTTACTATCAAAACATATAGACAGTATTCATGACGAGCTTTTTTTATATTTCGACGATCTTTATTTCGGTTACCAATTAACATTATCTAATGAACATATTCGTTATTCTCCAGAGGTCATCTTTTTCCATGATGTGAGCATTGAGGGGAAGTCTATTTATCCAGAATGGAAGGCTTATTATCTTTGCCGAAATCTGCTTTTAGCTACGAGAATACTTCCGGGAGTAAAGGTGTTTAGTAGTCTCTCAATCCTTTTGCGTTTGATAAAATATATAGCAATATTACCGTGGCAACGTAATAAAATTTTATATTTAAAATATATTTTCCGTGGTGTAATCCACGGCGTAAAAGGTATCAGCGGTAAGAACCATTAAGTGGATATAGCAATGAAAAAACTGTGTTATTTCATAAATTCAGATTGGTATTTTGATTTGCACTGGATTGATCGTGCGATGGCCGCCAGAGATGAAGGTTATGAGATTCACATCATCAGTCATTTTGTCGATGATAACGTGCTGAATAAATTTAAAACATTCGGCTTTAAGTGCCATAATATCCCACTTGAAGCTCAGTCATTTAATGTTTTAACTTTCTTGCGGGCCTTTTTGGCATCTAGAAAGATAATTAAAAAAATAAATCCTGATGTTTTACATTGTATTACTATTAAGCCTTGTTTAATTGGCGGTGTTTTGTCAAGGTATGATGAACGTCCAGTGATCGTGAGTTTTGTCGGTTTAGGACGTATATTTTCTGGTGGGACTTGTATACTTAAGTTATTGCGGTATATTACCGTTATGGCGTATAAATATATTGCCAATAATAAGCGCAGTATATTTATGTTTGAGCACAACAAGGATAGAGAAAAACTAGTTGGTTTTGTAGGAATTAACTACCATCAGACTATTGTTATAGATGGTGCCGGTATTAATCCTGAAATTTATAAATACTCTCTTGAACAGGAACGCGAGATACCAGTTGTTCTATTTGCCAGTCGAATGCTGTGGAGTAAGGGGCTTGGAGATCTAATCAAAGCCAAGAAAATCCTCAAGTCAAGAGATATTCATTTTACGCTAAATGTTGCTGGTATTTTAGTTGAAAACGATAAAGATTCCATTTCGCTTTCTGATATACAACAATGGCATAGTGAAGGTTTAATCAATTGGTTGGGAAAAAGTTCAGATGTCTATGATTTGATCCAAAAATCGAATATAGTTGCTCTACCTTCGAGTTATTCTGAAGGCGTTCCGCGCATCTTACTTGAAGCTTCATCAGTTGGGAGAGCCTGTATTGCGTACGATGTTGGCGGTTGCGACAGTCTGATAATAGATAACGATAATGGGATTATAGTTAAAAGTAATACTCCTGAGGAACTGGCGGACAAACTTGGGTTTCTATTAACTAACCCCAAAATACGGGTAGAGATGGGAATCAAAGGAAGACAACGTGTTCAGGAGAAGTTTTCTAGCAGGATGATAATTAGTAAGACCTTAAAAGCTTATCATGATGTAGTTCATTGATAATTTAAAAACTCGCCATATTATTAAAATTAAGCGATTCCTATAAAACCATATTTTATATTGTATGACTATATTGCAGACTCATTATTTACGATTCAAGGTTATAAGCCTCAAATTTTTAAGGTGATTGAATGTCTGATGAACCAATGAATGTTATTGTTTCAGTTATCATTCCTGTTTATAATGCTGCGAAGTATATTTCCGGAACTCTTGATACAATTTTATCGCAATCTTTAAAAGATATTGAAATTATTATTGTTAATGATAACTCAACTGATAATACGTTGGATGTTATAACCCAAATAGCCAGTGAGGATTCACGAGTACGGATTATAAATAATCCACTTAATGTGGGGGGAGGTGAATCCCGTAATATTGGTCTACGCAAAGCTATTGGTGAGTATGTTATTTTCCTTGATGATGATGATTATGTCACTAACGATATGTTAAAGATTATGTCTGACCAGGCTACAACTCTCAAAAGTGATGTTGTCATCTGCCGCTGTCAGTCAGTTGATTTAAGCACGAATACTTATTCTCCGATGCCTTTGTCCATACGTGAGGATTTATTGCCTAAGAAAAATGTTTTCTCCTCGCAGGAAATAGCTAACGATTTTTTTAGAGCCTTCATCTGGTGGCCATGGGATAAACTATTCAGGCGTGAAGCTATCTTAGCAATGGGCCTGGAGTTTCAAGCATTGAGAACAACAAACGATCTGTATTTCGTATGTTGTTTTATATTATTAGCGGATCGGATATCACTGGTTGATGAGATCTTGATCTCTCATACAATTAACCGCGCAGAGTCGCTTTCATCAACCAGGGAGAACTCTTGGCATTGTGCTCTGGACGCTCTAACTGCATTACATACTTTTATAGAAAGTAATAATTTACTTACTACCAGGGGTAGGGATTTCAATAATTATGCTGTTGTTTTTCTTGAGTGGAATTTAAATACAGTTTCGGGGCCATCATTTAATTTACTCTTAAATGATGTGAAATCTTTCATAATTTCATTGAATATCGATGAAGATGGCTTTTACGATGACTTTATTAAATCTGCATACCTTCGCATAATTAATCAATCGGCAGAAGAATACATTTTTTCGTTGAAGGATAGGATTCTGCATGAACTTGAACAATCGCACATGAGTGCAGAAAATTTGCAGCTCAAAGTTGATAAACTAGAACATTTAGCTTTAAATAAAGATAATGAGATTAATGACCTCAACTTGCAGATTGCAGAACTTTCTGAAAGTATAAAAATACAAACTATTAATATCACGCAACTTGAACAGTTGAATTTGAGTTTAGACAGAAATATTTATAACCTACAGCAAACTTTGGCGAAAGCTGAGAGTAACTTAAAAGAAACAACTCTGCAAATCAAATTGCTAAGGTCATCACTATCTTGGAAAATAACCAAACCTTTTAGAAATGGTAAAACTATTTTAAAAAAAATTGCTCTCAATTTGTATCGAAAGTAAGCTTTAAAAAAGTACTCGATATCCTACTATTTTTGGAGTGCGTACTATTTTTGTCGGTTATTTCTTGAACATGACCGAGGTGTTCTGTTAATCTTAGGCTTCTAACACTCAACTCTTTAAATTATAAAGATGTAGTACGTAGTTCCATCATGCTATAATAACAAATTTTTGTATTCTTTTCTTGTTTGAAATCCATCTCCATTACTAATAATAAACTCATTGTATTAAAGGAATGCCAATTGAATGTGATTAGATTTAATGCCCTCGATGGAATTCGTGGTATCTTGGCTATTATGGTCATGCTTAGCCATATGATTGGCAGTTTTGTTGGTTGGACGTCGATAAGGCCATTTAGTGGGGCTTACTTGTGTGTGGTTTATTTTTTTATTATGAGTGGTTTTGTTCTTACTTACGCGCATTCTTCTGGGAGTTTTTTTAAATATTTACTAACTCGTTTTGCACGTCTCTGGCCCTTGCATCTTATCTCTACCCTGCTAATGGTATTAATATATTATTATAATGCAAAACATGGCTACTATGTTTCCAGTGGTGACGTATTCTCTACGCTCACGATTATAAAGAATTTATTATTTCTTCATGGTATGTATTGGAACGACTTCCAATTGATTAATGAACCTTCGTGGAGTATTAGTATAGAGTTTTGGTGCTCTCTACTGATTCCTCTAATCTTCATCAAATTAAACATCTTTACCCGGAGCGTTATTGCCTCTGTGATTTTCGTGTTCATGTGGAGCAAGTTTTCGTCTGGGATACCGCCATCTTTTCTTACCGCTGTCCTTTCAATGTTAGTTGGGTCCTTGTGTTTTTCTATTACTCAAACTTCACCTTTTTTGAGTATTATTAAAGAGCGTTTTACATCTCTTTTTATTACTGTAGCTGTGGTTGCCAGTATTATTGGTGTATACGCAATGAATCATAGTCGCCTCGATTACTTTCTATTTATGGTTTTTATACCTGTATTATTCATCGATTATCTAGCAGATGAGAAAATAATAAAAAAAATATTCACTTCAAATTTGTTTCTTTTTTTAGGCTACATAAGTTTTCCTCTCTATTTGTTACATGAGTTGATTATTGTCTCAGGATTCATATTCGATGAAAAGAATGTCTGGACATCCATATCTATGTCAGCTATGGCTGCTATATTTATCGCCTATTTATATGCGCGATTTATTGATTATCCACTCTATCGTTACTTAAAAAAACTTATTTCTAAAATAAACTAACGTGGTGACTGAGCTTTTGGTTTAAGTTTACCTGCATGGGGTAAATATTCCGCGCTCTGCTATTTCTCATTTTTCTGGATGTTTCCTGTGGTGGTGGTTAAAAAAGTAAGTATCTCGTTGGTTCGTCTTTCTTAAAATGTAAGAGTTGGTAAATAAATCCACTACTGATAAAGATTATAAACTGCATTGCTATCTAACTAAATCGTGGCGATGAATGCTCAATTAGAAGGTTTATATCTATTAGTAAAAATATCCAGTAATTTTTGATGCACCACGTGCCAGGTTATGAGGTAGATAAGAGCGCAATTAAACTATTTTATAATTTTCTTTAATCGAGGGAGAGCCTATTTCAGCTACAGATGTTGTGAAATGGAGGCTCTCAAACTCACTGCTAATTGCGCTATACGGGCGCAATGGATACTATCAGTTAGGCTGTTTTTACTTATGCCTGTTGCGTAAGTTTTCCACGATATCGGTCAAATTCAGCCCCTGGTCCTGCAACAGCACCAGCAGGTGATACATCAGGTCTGACGCCTCATTCTTCAGTTCAAACTTGTCATTTACCGTCGCGGCCAGCGCGGTCTCCACGCCTTCTTCTCCCACTTTCTGCGCAATACGTTTGGTGCCGCTGGCATACAGTTTCGCAGTGTATGAGCTCTCCGGGTCGGCATGCTTGCGCTCGGCCAGCAGTTGTTCCAGTTGATAGAGGAACAACCACTGGTGTCCGGTTTCCCCGAAGCAGCTTGACGTCCCTTTGTGGCAGGTCGGGCCTATCGGGTCGACCAATACTAGCAAGGTATCGTTATCGCAATCCGGGGTGATGCTGACCACATTAAGAAAGTTGCCGGAGGTTTCACCCTTTGTCCACAGGCGCTGTTTGGTGCGCGAGTAGAAGGTCACTTTGCCGCTTTCTTGCGTTTTCGCCAGCGCGTCCTCATTCATATATCCCAGCATTAACACTTCGCCAGATTCAGCGTGCTGTATGATGGCCGGCATCATGCCGTCGGTTTTTTGCCAATCCAGCTGTTCACTCAACATACCCTGATCTCCACGCCCTGGGCTGCCAGGAACGTTTTTAATTCGCCAATATTAATAATCTGTTTATGGAATACGGAAGCGGCGAGGGCGCCATCGACGTTGGCGTCGCGGAAGGCCTCAAGGAAGTGCTCCATGGTTCCGGCGCCGCCGGAGGCAATTAACGGAACGTTACACACTTCACGGACCTTTCTGAGCTGATCCAGATCGTAACCGTTGCGCACGCCGTCCTGGTTCATCATGTTGAGGACGATTTCTCCCGCTCCGCGTTTTTGTACTTCCTGCACCCAATCCAGCGTCTCCCATTGGGTGACGCGAGTCCGGCTCTCATCGCCGGTGTACTGATTAACGTGATATTTACCGGTTTGTTCATCAAACCAGGTATCGATACCTACCACGATGCACTGCACGCCAAAGCGATCGGCGAGGCGGGTAATTAACGTTGGATCCGCAAGCGCAGGCGAGTTAATTGAAATTTTATCTGCGCCGAAGGAGAGGATCTGCGCTGCGTCTTCCAGAGATTTAATCCCGCCCGCGACGCAGAATGGAATATCAATCACTTCCGCCACGCGCGAAACCCAACTTTTATCGACTACCCGACCATCGCTGGAGGCGGTGATATCGTAGAACACCAGTTCATCCGCGCCTTCATCGGCATAGCGTTTTGCCAGCGGCACAATATCGCCGATAATTTCGTGATTGCGGAACTGTACGCCTTTCACTACCTGGCCGTCGCGGACGTCAAGGCAGGGGATTATCCGTTTTGCCAGCATTGGATAGCCTCCGTTACGTTGAATTTACCTTCCAGCAGCGCGCGGCCGACGATCACGCCGCGAACGCCGGTTCCGCGCAGCGCGGCAATATCGTTGAGACCGCCGATCCCACCGGAAGACTGGAACGCCACCTGCGGATAACGTGCGCAGACTTCTTCATACAGTGAGACGTTGGAACCCGCGAGAGTGCCATCGCGGGAGATATCGGTACACAGCACATGTTGCAAGCCGACCGGCAGATAGCTCTCCACTAGCTCTTCCAGAGTGACGCCAGAGTTTTCCTGCCAGCCGCTCACCGCCACCTGTTTATTGCCATCGGCATCAATGCGTACGTCCAGCGCCAGTACCAGATGTTCGGGGCCAAAGCGTTTAAACCAGGCTTTGACCACCTCCGGCGATTTTACCGCCGTTGAACCGACCACCACGCGCGCCACGCCGGCGTCAAGCAGTGCGGCAACGTCTTCTTCTGTACGTACGCCGCCGCCGACCTGTACCGGTACCGTAACGCCGGCGACTAAGGTCTTAAGCAGCGGAATCTGGCGTTTTGCCGGATCTTTTGCTCCGGTCAGATCGACCAGGTGCAATACTTCCGCGCCCTGGTCTGCATAGGATTGCAGGCGTGGTAACGGATCGTTGCCATAGTCGCGTTGCTGGCCGTAGTCGCCCTGATGCAGGCGCACCACGGTACCGTCAATTAAATCTAAAGCTGGAATGATCATTACATCTCCAGGAAATTTTTTAGCAGCTGCGCACCGGCGCTACCTGAGCGCTCAGGGTGGAACTGTACGCCAAAGAAGTTATCTTTCTGCACCGCTGCGGTGAAGGCCTCGCCGTAGTTGCATTGCGCGATAGTGTACGGGTTGACCGGCATGGCGTAGCTATGGACGAAATAGAAATAAGCGCCTTCTTCAATGCCGCGGAACAGGCGATCGCCGGCTTTGGCATACACCCGGTTCCATCCCATATGCGGCAGCGGCAGTCCGTGATCGGTCATTTTCGGCACCTCTTCATCAATAATGCCCAGCAGCTCGACGCCGTTTGTCTCTTCGCTGCGGCTCCCGAGTAACTGCATGCCAAGACAGATCCCCAGCACCGGCTGGGTACAAGCTTTAATAAGCTCAATGAGTTCGCGTTCGCGCAGCTGATCCATCGCAGCCTGCGCGGTGCCGACGCCGGGCAGAAAAAGTTTATCGGCGCGTAGAACAACATCCGGCTCGCGGCTGACCACTGGCTCATAGCCGTGGCGGCTCACCGCAGATTTCACCGAGTTGAGGTTGGCGCACCCGGTATCGAGGATCACCACGTTCATCACAATACCCCTTTTGACGATGGCAACGTGTCGCCCTGGACCCGAATGGCCTGGCGCAGCGTACGACCGAAGGCTTTGAACAGGCTCTCGACGCGGTGATGATCGTTTTTACCTTTGGTTTTCAGGTGCAGCGTCACCGCCATGGTATAGGAGAGCGAGCGGAAGAAGTGTTCGACCATCTCGGTGCTCAGGTCGCCAACGCGCTGATAGGTGAAGTCAGCTTTATATTCGAGGTGCGGACGGCCAGAGATATCCAGCGCGCACCGCGCCAGGCACTCATCCATCGGCAGCACAAAGCCAAAGCGGTTAATGCCGCGCTTATCACCCAGCGCCAGCTTCAACGCTTCGCCTAACGCCAGGCCGGTATCTTCTACGGTGTGGTGATCGTCGATGTAAAGATCGCCGCCGACGTTAATTTCCAGGCGAAAGCCGCCGTGGGTGGCGATCTGATCGAGCATGTGATCGAAGAAACCAACGCCGGTGTGGATCTTACTGCCACCTTCACGGTCCAGCCAGACTTTAACGTCAACCTGGGTCTCTTTGGTGATGCGCTCAACGTGAGCATAGCGGTCGCGACGGGTCAGCTGTTCGCAGATGGTCGGCCAGTTCAGCGTTTCACTGTTATAGCGCAGGCCGGTGATGCCCATGTTATCCGCCAACTCGATATCGGTGGCGCGATCGCCGATGACGTAACTGTGGGCTTTATCCATTACGCCGTCTTCCAGCCACGGCAATACCATCTGGGTCTTCGGCTTGCGGCAGTCACAGTTATCACCAGGCATGTGCGGGCAGATCAGGACGGATTCAAAGTTAACGCCCTGCGAGGAGAAGACCTGCATCATCAGGTTGTGTGGGCCGTCGAATTCCTCCTGCGGCAGGCTTTCGGTACCAAGGCCGTCCTGGTTGGTGATCATCACCAGCTTATAGCCTTCCTGCTGCAGCTTAAGCAGCGCCGGGATCACCTGCGGCTCGAAGGCCAGTTTTTCAAACCGGTCTACCTGAAAATCAACCGGCGGTTCAGAGATAAGCGTACCGTCACGGTCAATAAAGAGAAACTTCTGGGTCATACATTCTCCGCAGTCAAAGCGTCAATCACGCGCTGGCTCTCTGCACGGGTACCGATAGTGATACGCAAACAGCCGCTTAATGAGGGTTGTTTATTTTGGTCACGTAAGATAATGCCCTGATCCCACAAAGATTTAAACACCGCGCTGGAGGCGGTTATCCGCGCCAGCAGGTAGTTGGTCTCGGAATCGAACACCTGTTCGACGCAGGCGATCTCGCGCAGCGCATCGACCAGGTATGCGCGTTCATCCAGGATCTGCGCCACGCGTGCGCGCATAGCGGCAATGCCTGCCGGGCTTAATGCCTGGGCGGCGATATCGGCGACCGGCGTCGAGAGCGGATAAGGTGCGATGACTTTTAGCAGTACATTAATTACCTCTGCGTTAGCCAGCGTAAAACCGCAGCGCAACCCCGCCAGCGCAAAGGCTTTCGATAAGGTGCGCAGGATAACCAGGTGCGGGTATTCATTTAGCCAACCAGCGAGCGACGCCTGCGGGCAGAACTCAATATAGGCTTCATCCGCTACCACGATAGCTTTACCGCGCGTCATTTCCAGCAGGGCGCGGAAATCTTGCGGATTGATTATCTGCCCGGTTGGATTATTCGGGCTGCAGACAAACACTACTTTCACGCCGGTGAGATTGGCCTCGATACCTGGCAAATCGAGCTGCCAGTCGGCGAGCGTCGGCACCGTGCGGCACTCAACGCCGATGGTTTCGGCGCTGACGCTGTACATGCCGTAGGTAGGCGGGCAATAAAGGACCGCGTCCTCGCCGGGTTCGCAAAAAGCGCGGATCAATAACTCGATACCTTCGTCAGCCCCGCGGCTCACCAGTACCTGCTCTGGTTTTACGCCGGCATATTGCGCGTAGTTTTCGATAACCGCTTTCGGCTGTGGTTCCGGATAGCGGTTTAACGTCTGTTCGGTCAACTGGAATTCCACGGCGGTGGGGAATTCGTTGGCGTTCAACCACACGTCGCCTTTTCCCCCAAGACGGCGGGCGGATTGATACGGCGTCAGCGCGCGAATATTGGCGCGGGCTAAGTCTTCAATGCTCATGCTTGCTCCTTAAGGGCGGCTACGCGCAGCATTACGGCGTTTTTGTGGGCGGTCAGCAGTTCGGCTGCGGCCAGGATCTCGATAGTCGGGGCGAGGGAGGCGAAGCCTTCACGCGTCAGCTCCTGTACGGTCATGCGCTTTTGGAAATCCGCCAGACCGAGGCTGGAACAGGTGGCAGTGTAGCCGTAGGTCGGCAGCACGTGGTTGGTGCCGGAGGCGTAATCACCTGCCGATTCTGGCGACCAGTCGCCGAGGAATACCGAACCAGCGCTGGTAATGCCGTCAACCAGTTCACGGGCGTTGCGGGTCTGGATAATCAGGTGCTCAGGTCCGTACTGATTTGAGATCTCTACACATTGCGCGAGATCGCGAGCGACAATAATACGGCTGGCGGAAAGCGCTTCACGTGCGGTTTCAGCACGCGGCAGGGCAGCCAACTGACGTTCAACCGCTGCGGCGACCCGGGAGCCCATGTCGGCGTCGGGGGTCAGCAGGATAACCTGGGAATCCGGGCCATGTTCCGCCTGGGAGAGTAAATCGGAGGCGACGAAATCTGGCGTTGCGCCGCCGTCGGCAATCACCAGAACCTCCGACGGGCCGGCAGGCATATCGATAGCCGCGCCGTCGAGGCGCTGGCTGACCTGGCGCTTGGCCTCGGTGACGAAGGCGTTGCCAGGGCCAAAGATTTTAGCGACTTTCGCCACCGATTCGGTGCCGAAGGCCATTGCCGCGATAGCCTGCGCGCCGCCGACGTTAAAGATATTACGCACGCCGCACAGCTGCGCCGCATAAAGAATTTCATCGGCAATCGGCGGCGGCGAACACAGCACCACTTCCTGACAGCCGGCAATGCGAGCTGGCGTTGCCAGCATTAGCACCGTTGAAAACAGCGGCGCCGAGCCGCCCGGAATATATAAGCCGACAGAGGCGATAGGGCGGGTAAGCTGCTGGCAGCGTACGCCGGGCTGGGTCTCAACATCGACAACCTGCAACCGCTGTGCGTTGTGAAAGGTCTCGATATTGTTGACCGCTACCGCCATCGCTTGTTTGAGTTCGTCGCTGAGACGCGCGCCGGCAGCGGCAATTTCTTCGTCAGATACTTTCAGCGCCGTGACGGTGGTTTTATCGAATTTGGCGCTATATTCGCGTAAAGCGGCATCGCCATTCTCTTTAACGTTGCCGAGGATCCCGGCTACCGTTTTGCTGATGCTCTCGGAAGCTGAAATCGCCGGGCGCATTAAGAGTTGTTGCTGTTGTGCGGCGCTGCAGCTATTCCAGTCGATAATGGTATTGAAGCTCATAGTCATTTCCCCTGTTTGTCCCGTATGCGGATAGCTGGATTACTCCATCATCTTCTCGATCGGCAGCACCAGGATGGAGCTGGCGCCAAGCGCTTTCAGTTTTTCCATGGTTTCCCAGAACAGAGTTTCGCTGCTGACCATGTGCATCGCTACCCGCTGTTTATCGCCCGCCAGCGGCAGAATAGTTGGTCGTTCGGCGCCCGGCAGCAGCGCCACCACTTCCTCCAGCCGTTCGGTCGGCGCGTGCATCATGATGTATTTCGATTCGCGGGCCTGGATAACCCCCTGAATGCGGGTCAGCAGACGGTCGATCAGCTGCTGTTTCGCCTCGTCCATCTCGCCGTCGCGCTGGATCAGGCAGGCTTTGGAACGATAAATAACTTCAACTTCGCGCAGGCCGTTAGCTTCAAGGGTTGCGCCGGTAGAAACGAGATCGCAGATGGCGTCGGCAAGGCCAGCGCGCGGGGCGACTTCGACAGAACCGTTTAGCAGACAGGATTTAAAGGAGATACCTTTCTGATCGAGATAGCGTTTTAACAGGTGCGGGTAAGAGGTGGCGATGCGTTTGCCGTCCAGCGCCGCCGGGCCATTCCAGTTTTCATCCACAGGTGTCGCAAGCGACAGACGGCATCCGCCAAAGTCCAGACGACGCAGGGTAAAGTAGCGCGGGTCTTCGCCCTGCGCGCGGCGGCTCAGCAGTTCTTCTTCCAGCACGTTCTCGCCGATAATGCCAAGGTCGACAACGCCGTCCATCACCAGCCCCGGAATATCGTCATCGCGAACGCGCAGAATATCGATCGGCATGTTTTCCGCAAGGGCGATCAGACGCTGGGTGTGCAGGTTGACTTTAATGCCGCAGCGGCCGAGCAGTTCGCGTGAATCTTCACTCAAACGGCCGGATTTCTGAATAGCTATGCGTAAACGGGTGTTGTCTAACATTGTTGTTTTCCTCTGAATACCTGTCTGAATCTGTCCGAATTCGGTCCAAAAAAAAGCCCCCGGAAGTGAATCTTCCGGGGGCTCTCTTTGCGTTCATGCACCACTGGAAGATCCAAACGTCTTCCAGCACACATCGCCTGAAAGACTAGTCAGGATGATGGTGATGATGGTGGTTTTTAAATTGAACGCTGTTCATAAAATTCTCTTTGAATGACTATGCATTTGATGTCTTTTAACCTAAACCAGTTGCGGCGCATAAAGCAAGCCCTTTTTTCCATCATTAATTCATTTCATATTCGTCGAACAAATTGTCAGGTCTCGCGGGCTAGCGTAGCCTAGTATCAGCACAGCGAATGAGTCAGGAGCCAGGGTATGAAAAAGGTCGCGATTGTCGGGTTAGGGTGGCTGGGCATGCCGCTTGCGTTGTCATTGCGCGCGCGCGGTTGGCATGTCACCGGCAGTAAAACGACGCAGGACGGCGTGGAGGCGGCGCGGATGTGCGGTATTGAAGGATATCCGCTGCGTCTTGAACCCCAGCTGATCTGTGAGGCTGAGGATCTGGACGCGATGATGAACGTCGATGCGCTGGTTATCACGTTACCTGCGCGGCGCACGGGCCCCGGGGAAGATTTTTATCTACAGGCGGTGCAGGAGATTGTTGATACCGCGCTCTCGCGGCATATTCCACGCATTATTTTTACCAGTTCGACCTCGGTTTATGGCAATACTGAAGGGACGATGAAGGAAAATTCGCCGCGCAATCCACAAACCGCCAGCGGCAGGGTACTGAAAGAGTTGGAAGACTGGCTGCATGCGTTGCCGGGCACCTCGGTGGATATTCTGCGTCTCGCCGGGTTGGTTGGGCCATCGCGCCATCCGGGCCGTTTCTTTGCCGGTAAATCGGCCCCGGATGGCCAGCACGGGGTCAATCTGGTGCATCTGCAGGACGTTATTGCCGCGATTGAGCTATTGCTTCAGGCCCCGAAAGGCGGACACATCTATAATATATGTGCGCCGCAGCATCCGGCGCGCGGCGTCTTTTATCCGCAGATGGCCCGTGAACTTGGGCTGCCGTTACCGGTATTTACCGATAACCCGGAGGGGGGTAAAGGCAAAATCATTGATGGCAACCGGATATGCTATGAGCTTGGCTTTGAATACCAGTACCCCGATCCGCTGGTGATGCCAATGGAGTAATCGCCAGCAGACGATCGCGTACCGTAAGGGGGGGCGATGAAACCACTGCTGGATGTTCTCGTAATTCTTGATGCCTTAGAAAAAGAGGGGAGCTTTGCCGCGGCTTCGGCAAAGCTCTATAAAACCCCCTCGGCGCTGAGCTATACCATCCATAAATTAGAAAGCGATCTGAATATCCAACTGCTGGATCGCAGCGGTCATCGGGCGCGCTTTACTTGCACCGGGCAGATGCTGCTGGAGAAAGGACGTGAGCTACTCCATACCGCTCGCGAACTTGAGATGCAGGCCATCAGGCTACATCAGGGCTGGGAAAATACCCTGACCATCAGTGTCGATATGACTTTTCCTTTCTCTCTTTTAACTTCACTGATGGAACAGTTTTATCAACAACGCAACGTGACCCGTTTGCAGTTCACTAGCGCTGGCGGTTGGGATGCTCTGGCGGCAGGCGAGGTCGACATGGTGCTGGGCGCGCTTAACGAGCCGCCAACGCTGGTGGGTTATGGTTTTAGTCTGCTTGGCGATGTGGCTCTGTGTTTTGTGGTCGCGATTAATCATCCACTGGCGCAGGCTAAGGAACCGTTGAATTTGCGGGTGTTACAGCGATATCGGGCGATTATTTGCAATGCCGGGTTGCTGCAAAGCGAAAAGCAGGAGAGTGTGACGGTTTATGATATGAATAGCCTGCTGGAGCTGGTATGCGCCGGCCTGGGCTGGGCTTACCTGCCGCGCTATCTGGCAGAGGCCTGGCTGGAGAATGGAAAATTGGTCGAGAAACGTATTAGCACACCTGCGCGGCTGCATCGGGCATGGATTGGCTGGAATGAAGACGTTTTTGGCCTTGCCGCGCAATGGTGGTTAGAAGCGATATTAGCAAATAGTGCTATTCGTCAGATCTACAATACTAAAATAGTATGAATATTAGGCGGTTAGAATTCTTAGCCTATTAATAAACCTTTCAACATCTTGTCATTAAGCCAGAAGTTGTTGCAAAATACGCAGCCTGAAAACCAGAGACTAGCCGACGCTTTTTTTAAAGTGTCGGTTATTTTTTTGGTCGAAAGACACATCATTCAATACCAAGAGGCCGGGCTTCGTACCGGATAGATATTTACTAAAAACCGACAGTCGTTGTCGCTGAGGAATAGAAAGAAATGGGGCAATTTTTTGCTTACGCGCTGGCCTTCGCCGTAAAAGGGGATAACTATGTCGCATAACGCTACTCCAAATACCTCTCGCGTGGAATTACGTAAAACCCTTACGTTAGTTCCGGTTGTAATGATGGGCCTGGCCTATATGCAGCCGATGACGCTGTTCGATACGTTTGGTATCGTCTCTGGTATGACCGACGGTCACGTGCCGACGGCCTACGCCTTTGCGTTAATCGCTATTCTTTTTACTGCGCTGAGCTACGGGAAGCTGGTACGCCGTTATCCTTCCGCGGGTTCCGCGTATACCTACGCCCAGAAATCCATTAGCCCGACCGTTGGCTTCATGGTGGGTTGGTCTTCTCTGCTCGACTACCTGTTCGCGCCGATGATCAACATCCTGTTGGCGAAAATCTACTTTGAAGCGCTGGTGCCTTCGATTCCATCGTGGGTGTTTGTTATCGCGCTGGTCGCGTTCATGACCGCCTTTAACCTGCGCAGCATCAAGTCCGTCGCCAACTTCAACACCGTTATCGTGGTGCTGCAGGTGGTACTGATTGCCGTGATCCTCGGCATGGTGGTGTATGGCGTATTTGAAGGCGAGGGCGCCGGTACGCTGGCCAGCAGTCGTCCGTTCTGGTCCGGCGATGCGCACGTTATCCCGATGATTACCGGGGCGACGATTCTCTGCTTCTCATTTACCGGCTTTGACGGCATCAGCAATCTGTCTGAAGAGACCAAAGATGCAGAACGCGTTATTCCGCGCGCTATCTTCCTGACTGCGCTGATTGGCGGCCTGATCTTCATTTTTGCCACCTACTTCCTGCAGCTGTACTTCCCGGATATCTCGCGCTTTAAGGATCCGGATGCCTCACAGCCTGAAATTATGCTGTATGTGGCAGGTAAAGCCTTCCAGGTAGGCGCGCTGATCTTCTCCACCATCACCGTGCTGGCTTCCGGTATGGCGGCGCATGCTGGCGTTGCGCGTCTGATGTACGTGATGGGCCGTGATGGCGTATTCCCGAAAAGCTTCTTCGGCTACGTGCATCCGACCTGGCGCACCCCGGCGATGAACATCATCCTGGTTGGCGCGATCGCGCTGCTGGCGATTAACTTTGACCTGGTGATGGCGACTGCGCTGATTAACTTCGGTGCGCTGGTGGCGTTCACCTTCGTTAACCTGTCGGTTATCTCGCAGTTCTGGATCCGCGAGAAACGCAACAAGACGCTGAAAGACCACTTCCAGTATCTGTTCCTGCCGATGTGCGGCGCTCTGACCGTTGGCGCGCTGTGGGTTAACCTGGAAGAGAGCTCGATGATCCTGGGTCTGATCTGGGCCGGTATCGGTCTGATTTACCTGGCGTGCGTAACCAAAAGCTTCCGCAACCCGGTACCGCAGTACGAAGACGTTGCATAATTACGCTTTATGATAGAAAAGCCGGAGGGAGACCTCCGGCTTTTTTGTTTCTGGCGTCCGCTGGTTTTCCCCTCTGGCGGCTGTCGCTTTACCGGGGGCATAGGGATGGCTTACTTCTCCTGTCGCATCACATTAAGCAGCGTATCCAACAGCCCTGGAAAACGGGCATCCAAATCGTCGCGGCGAAGCGAAATGAGATTTTCCCGCCCCTGAGGGCGTTGCCAGATCACGCCGCTGTCGCGCAGCACCCGCCAGTGGTGAGTCATGGTGGATTTAGCGATATCTTCTTTGCGCAATGCGTTACAACTCTGCTCGCTGCCGTCGGAGAGCGTGCGAATGATTTCCAGCCGCAAGGGGTTGCCCAGGGCAAAAAGAACATTTTCGAGGCGAATTTGTTCACGTTCGGGGTGATTGGCGATCATAATATTCCTGTGTCGGCGGTTGTGCTGTTCACGCGAACAGCAACCCGTATCGGCGGCTGGCGGCTACTATACCCAAACTCCTTTTCTTGCGCCACGCGCGCCGTCGCAAGCTGACCGATAGCAGTGATAGTGAAAATAGTTCGAATATACTCGTACAGTTGTACTATTATAGATGCCGTAAACCTAACCGCGGCAGATTTAGCCGCTCATTGACAGTCAAAATGACTAAGGACGCATCATGCCCCGACCCATCCCCCTCGAACGTTATCGCAACATCGGTATCTCCGCGCATATCGATGCCGGCAAAACCACCACCACTGAGCGCATTCTGTTTTACACCGGGATGAGCCATAAGCTGGGTGAAGTACACGATGGCGCGGCAACTACCGACTGGATGGCGCAGGAGCAGGAGCGTGGGATTACCATTACTTCCGCAGCGGTAAGCTGCTTCTGGCCCGGGATGGACCGAAGCTTTGAGCCCCATCGTATCAATATCATTGATACCCCGGGGCACGTGGACTTTACCATCGAAGTAGAACGTTCGATGCGCGTGCTGGACGGCGCGGTGATGGTCTATGACTCGGTCGGCGGCGTACAGCCGCAGTCGGAGACCGTCTGGCGGCAGGCTAATAAGTATCACGTCCCGCGCTTGGCGTTCGTTAACAAAATGGACCGCCCGGGGGCCGATTTCTTCCGCGTGGTGCAAATGATGATCGATCGCCTGAAGGCCAATCCGGTGCCGATTGTTATCCCCATTGGCGCCGAAGAGCATTTTACCGGCGTCGTCGACCTGATAAAGATGCGGGCCATTCTGTGGGATGATGCAACGCAGGGGATGACGTTCAGCTATGCGCCTGTGCCTGATGACCTGCTGCCGACGGCTCAGGAGTGGCGGGAAAAAATGGTTTCGGCTGCGGCGGAAGCCAGTGATGAGCTGATGGATAAATATCTCGAAAGCGGTGAACTGAGCGAAGCGGAAATGGTGGCCGGGCTACGTAAACGCACGGTTGGCGGCGAAATCCAGCCGGTGCTCTGCGGCAGCGCCTTTAAAAATAAAGGCGTGCAGCGGATGCTCGATGCGGTCGTTGAGTTAATGCCGTCGCCGCTGGATATTCCGGCGATTCAGGGCATTGATGATAAGGGGGAACCGGCGGAGCGTCACCCGAGCGACGATGAGCCGCTGTCGGCGCTGGCGTTTAAACTCATGACCGATCCCTACGTCGGCCAGTTGACCTTTATTCGCGTCTATTCCGGGACGTTGAAAAAAGGCGATGCGGTCTTTAACCCGGTGAAGGGCAAGAAAGAGCGTATCGGGCGCATCGTGCTGATGCATGCCAACGATCGCCACGAAGTCGACGAGCTGCATGCCGGTGATATTGCCGCCTGTGTTGGTCTAAAAGATGTCACGACGGGCGATACGCTGTGCGATCCGGATGCGGTCATCACTCTTGAGCGTATGGAGTTCCCGGAACCGGTCATTTCGCTGGCGATTGAACCGAAGACCAAGGCCGACCAGGAGAAAATGGGCATTGCGCTACAGCGGTTGGCTTCCGAGGATCCGTCGTTCCGCTTGCATACCGATGAAGAGTCCGGGCAGACGATTATCTCCGGGATGGGGGAGTTGCATCTGGAGATTATCGTCGACCGCATGAAACGCGAGTTCGGCGTTGAGGCGAATATTGGCCGTCCGCAGGTTACCTATCGGGAAACCATCCGTAAAACGGTGAAGGATGTGGAAGGCAAATTTGTGCGTCAGTCCGGCGGTAAGGGGCAGTATGGGCACGTCGTGCTGACCCTGGAGCCATTGGCGGCGGGGAGCGGCTTTGTGTTTGAAGATGCCACCAAAGGCGGAGTCGTACCGCGTGAATACATCCCTTCTGTGGAAAAAGGGCTGCGTGAAGCGATGGGCACCGGCGTGCTGGCGGGCTATCCGGTTGTCGACGTTAAAGCGACCCTAACGTTTGGTTCGTATCATGACGTCGACTCCTCCGAAATGGCTTTCCGTATGGCGGCGATTTTCGGCTTTAAGGAAGGGGCGCGAAAAGCGGACCCGGTGATCCTGGAGCCGGTGATGCACGTCGAGGTGGAGACGCCGGAAGAGTACGCCGGCAATATTATGGGCGATCTCTCTTCCCGTCGCGGAATGGTGCAGGGGATGGAGGAGCGTTTCGGTAGCCAGATTATTCGCGCCGATGTGCCGCTGGCCGAAATGTTCGGTTATTCCACCACGCTGCGCTCGATGTCGCAGGGTCGCGCGACCTATAGCATGGAGTTCCATCATTACGCAGAAGCGCCGCGTAACGTGGCCGACGATATCATCGCCAGCCGCGCGAAAAGTTAAGTTAGTACTCCCGGGCTACGGTGACGGCCTGGCCCGGGTTAAACGATTTCCTGCGCATATTGCCACAGCGCTTTCAACAGGGCTTGTTTTTCACTATCGTCAGCATACTGTTGATACATCACCTGCAGTTCATCGGCATAGGCCTGCAAAAACTCTGGCGTAAAGACGTTACGGCGGTGCTCTAACCAGCGCTGCTGTTCGTTTTCATCAAGCGTACCGGGGAAGTTTCGCGCGCGGTAGTTAAACAGCAGGTGTTCAATGCGTTTATCCGCAAACGTAATATCCAGCGCAGGCAGGTTACGCGGTTCGGTTTCCAGCACTATCTTCATCGCCGCGCGATCGGCATCGCTAAAGAATCCGTTGTACAGTTGGGCGTCAACATTATCCGATGGCACGAACGGTTCGGCTTCGGCATACAGGGCCACCACTTTCTCACGTACCTGCGGATTTGCGCGCAGCAGTTGGGCGTTCTCCAGGCAGCGCTGAATATTGATACCTAAACGGTCGGCATCCTGCGGGCGCAACGTATTGGCCTGCGCCAGCACCGGGCATTTATTTAAATGCACCAGCTTAATCGGTGCTGCCGGTAAATCGCCGAGTTCGTCTCGCGGAGTATACAGGCGCTCGCGCAATGTATCGGCGTCGAGC
Organism: Klebsiella sp. CN_Kp097; assembly: GCF_040064495.1. Lineage (NCBI taxonomy): Bacteria > Pseudomonadati > Pseudomonadota > Gammaproteobacteria > Enterobacterales > Enterobacteriaceae > Klebsiella > Klebsiella sp. CN_Kp097. The sequence goes on from NZ_JBEAIL010000003.1 coordinate 88,512, forward strand.
TCCAACAACGGCGACATATCTCCCGCCAGGTCAACCATAATCACCGCATTGCGGTTATCCGGATGCCAGGCCAGCGGCGCGACCAGGCTAGTGTTGCCGCGGGCGGCGCCGAACATACCGGAAACGTGGACCAGTGGTTTCAACTGCGGCACGTCGATTAACGTCGCCAGCTTGCGTTTATTTCGATGACTGTACAGATAGTCAAACAGGCGCGGCTGATGGGTCTTCACCAGTTTCGCCATCGCAATAGTGGCGTACACATCGGCCATCGCATCGTGGGCATTGCTATGCTCTATGCCATTCGCGACGGTCAGATGCTCAAGGCGGAAGCTTGGCAGACCGTCTTCATTTTCAGGCCAGTTGATACCTTCCGGGCGCAGGGCATAGCAGGCGCGCATCACATCCAGCAGGTCCCAGCGCGAATTATCATGCTGCCAGCTCCAGGCGTACGGATCGTAAAAGTTGCGGTAAAAAATATTACGGCTGACTTCATCATCAAAGCGGACATTGTTGTAGCCGACGATACAGGTTTTCGGCACCGTGAACAGATCGTTGATGCGGCGGGCGAAAGCGGCCTCGTTGTCGCCTTTGGCCAGCGCTTCCTGTGGCGTAATTCCGGTAATCATCACGGCCTGTGGTTGCGGCAGGTAGTCGTCCGCAGGCTTGCAGTAGAAGACTTCCGGTTCGCCAATGACATTCAGATTGCTATCGGTACGGATGGCGGCGAACTGCGCCGGCCGGTCGAGCGAAGGGCTGGTACCGAAGGTTTCGTAGTCGTGGAATAAAAATCCAGGCTGATTGGCGCTGTCTTGCATAATCGATTCGTTATCCATGGTGTAAGGCATTCCGTATGGTAAACGATTTGTAGAGCCATCAGAAGGGTAACGGTCAGATGCATCTACTGTCATGTCATATTTTCTTGCAATTTAGCCCTGATCTCTCAGGCGAACTTCCGTAAAAAGGACGGCGAATCTGTAAATCTTGAGGATATGCCGTTGAAAGGCCGTTTTTTATTTGCTGTAACTTTGCTCGCTTCGAGCGTTTCCTGCGCATTTGCTGCCGCTGATTTGCCCGTCACCGTGACGCCGCCATCGATCCAGGCCGGTTCCTGGGTGCTGATGGACTACACTACCGGTCAAATCCTGACCGCCGGTAATGAACACCAACAGCGTAACCCCGCCAGCCTGACCAAACTGATGACCGGTTACGTTGTCGACCGCGCCATCGACAGCCATCGCATTACCTTTGATGATATGGTCACCGTCGGTAAGGATGCCTGGGCCAAGGGCAATCCGGTGTTTAACGGTTCTTCGCTGATGTTCCTTAAAGCGGGCGATCGGGTTAGCGTTCGCGATCTTAGCCGCGGGCTGATCGTCGATTCCGGTAATGACGCCTGCGTCGCGCTCGCTGACTATGTCGCCGGCGGCCAACCGCAATTTGTCGCGTTGATGAATAGCTACGTTGAAAAATTGCATTTGAAAGACACCCATTTTGAAACCGTCCACGGACTCGACGCGCCTGGCCAGCATAGCTCCGCCTATGATTTAGCGGTGTTGTCGCGGGCGATTATTCACGGCGAGCCGGATGTCTATCACATGTATAGCGAAAAAAGCCTGACGTGGAATGGTATCACCCAGCAGAACCGTAACGGTTTGCTGTGGGACAAAACCATGAATGTCGATGGCCTGAAAACCGGCCATACCTCAGGAGCGGGCTTCAATCTTATTGCCTCGGCGGTCGATGGCCAGCGCCGTTTGATTGCCGTGGTGATGGGGGCCGATAGTCCAAAAGGGCGAGAAGAGCAGGCGGCTAAGCTGCTGCACTGGGGTCAACAGAACTTTGACACCGTTCAGGTGCTGCAAAAAGGTAAGCAGGTTGGCGTCGAACATATCTGGTATGGCGACAAAGAGCAGATCAAGCTCGGCACCGATCAGGACTTCTGGCTCGCGATCCCGAAATCAGAAGTTCCACGTATCAAAGCAAAATATGTGCTTGATACCAAGGATCTGGAAGCGCCGATTGCCGCTAACCAACGCGTGGGCGAAATCTCTCTTTACGATGGCGACAAAGTGGTCGGGCATTGGCCGCTGGTGACCCTGGAAAGCGTCGGCAGGGGTGGGATGTTTTCCCGCCTGAGCGATTATCTGCATCACGGCATTTAATCTTGTTACCCTCTGCCCCGCCGCACTCTGCGGCGGGCTGTATTCATTTCGCACTTGTGGCGACTCTGTGAATCCGCGCACATACTGTTGTTCATCCGGCTGCTAAATTTGGTGTATATTTATACAGTATTTTATCAACACTGGAGGCGCTATGAACTACAGCATTCAATCTCTCGATGCCCGCAAGATTGCCGGGTTTCATATGGTTGGCCCCTGGGAGCAGACCGTAAAGCAGGGGTTTGAACAACTGGCGGCGTGGGTCAGTCACCACCAGGTGCCTGCGCAGGAGTGGGTCGCGGTATATTATGATAATCCGCAGCAGGTACCGGCGGAAAAACTGCGTTGTGACACCGTTGTTACCGTGGCGGATGATTACGTCATCCCGCCGAATAGTGAAGGGGTCATCCTCACCGCAATTGCCGGTGGCGATTACGCCTGCGCCAGCGCGCGGGTCATTAACCATGATTTCTCCACGCCGTGGCTGCAGTTCTTTGACAGCCTGCTGCAGAGCAGCGAGTTCGAAATCGCGGATAAGCCCTGTTTTGAAATTTATCTTAACGATGGCAACCAGGATGGTCACTGGGATATTGAGATGTATGTGGCGGTGAACCGTATCGGCTCGTAAGTCGTTATCCCTTATCTTGACAAGGTTTTTTACATTAGCGCAGTGCGCTCGTGAAAAAAGCGGCTACAATTGGCCTTTTCTGTTTGCCGGAGCAGGCCGTGCGCGCTGATAAATCACTTAAGCCATTTGAGATCCGTCTGTATCGTCATTACCGAATTGTGCACGGTATCCGCATCGCGCTGGCTTTTGTCCTGACCTTCCTGCTGGTGCGTCTGCTGAACGTGCCGGAGGGCACCTGGCCTCTGATCACCCTGGTGGTGGTGATGGGGCCTATCTCTTTCTGGGGCAATGTGGTGCCGCGGGCCTTCGAACGTATTGGCGGCACTATCCTCGGTTCGGTACTGGGGCTGGTGGCGCTCAAACTCGAGCTTATCTCACTGCCAATCATGGTGCTGTGGTGCGCGGTGGCGATGTTCCTTTGCGGCTGGCTGGCGCTCGGCAAGCGGCCCTATCAGGCGCTGCTGATTGGCATTACGCTGGCGGTGGTGGTGGGCGCGCCGCCGGGCGATATGAACACCGCGCTGTGGCGAAGCGGCGATGTTATCTTCGGTTCACTGTTGGCGATGCTGTTTACCGGTATCTGGCCGCAGCGGGCGTTTTTGCACTGGCGCATCCAGATGGCGAATTACGTCACAACGTTTAATCGGCTGTATCAGGCCGGTTTTTCGCCAAATCTGGTTGAGCGCCCGCGGCTGGAAAAACATCTTCAGAAAGCGCTCAATGATGTGGTGAAAATGCGTGGGTTGATAACCCCGGCCAGCAAAGAAACGCATATTCAGAAAGCAATCTTCGAAGCCATTCAGACCGTCAGCCGTAATCTGGTATGCATGCTGGAACTGCAGATCAACGCTTATTGGGCCTCTCGTCAGGGCCATTTTGTGATGCTTAACGCCCAGACGTTGCGTGAAACCCAACAGATGACTCAGCAAACGTTGCTGACTATCGCCCATGCCCTGTATGAGGGAAACCCGCAGCCGGTACGCGCCAACACCGAGAAGCTCAACGAGATCGTGGTTGAGTTGCGACAGCTTATCAAAGAGCATCAGGGCGATAATCTGTCGGAAACGCCGATTCACGGCTATGTTTGGCTGACCATTGAGCTGGCGCGCCAGCTTGAGCTGCTGTCGCACCTTATTTGCCGCGCGCTGCGCAAATAAAAGACAGATACGTGCGCGAAGTGAACAGGTTGCTTCGATTCAGCAGCATTTAGGGTTATGATAAATGCAAAGGAAAAAACATTGTCATCAGCGACTGCTAGCAGTTATGTTAGCCCTATAGGGCAGTCGCTTTAGCGAATCCGAATCTCAAATATTAGGGGTGTAAAAATGGAAACAACTAAGCCTTCTTTCCAGGACGTTCTGGAGTTTGTTCGTCTGTTCCGTCGTAAGAACAAGCTGCAGCGTGAAATTCAGGACGTTGAGAAAAAGATCCGTGATAACCAGAAGCGTGTCCTGCTGCTGGACAACCTCAGCGACTACATCAAGCCGGGTATGAGCGTTGAAGCCATTCAGGGTATCATCGCCAGCATGAAAACCGATTATGAAGACCGCGTTGACGATTACATCATCAAGAACGCCGAGCTGTCGAAAGAACGTCGCGACATCTCTAAAAAACTCAAAGTGATGGGTGAAGCCAAAGTCGGCGAATAAACCACTCATTAGTTCCGGCGGCAGTGCTTGCCGCCGGGCTCCTCCTCTTCCTGCCGTTAAACCTCCGTATAAGCATCGCCCTTTAAGCCGACAGTTTGTTATACTGCCGCCGTGAACTTATTGATACCGGAAGGGTTTATCACATGCTGTCCCAGCTACAGGTACCGCCGCGATGATACTGATTACCGGCGGCGCGCGTAGCGGCAAAAGCCGTCACGCCGAATCTTTACTCCAATCCTTCGCGTCGGTGCTTTATATCGCCACTTCAGCCGCTATTGACGATGAAATGGCCGCACGCATTCAACATCACCGCAATAGCCGCCCGCCGCACTGGCGTACTGCAGAGCGCAGCCGTGACCTGACGCCACTCATTACCCCCGATAATGCACCCGATGAAGCCATTTTGCTTGAGTGCGTCACTACACTGGTCACCAATATTCTGTTCGCTGAAGGTGGGGAAACGGATCCTGATGAATGGGATTACGCTGCGATGGAAAAGGCAGTCACGCAAGAAATCACTCAGCTGATTGCTGCCTGCCGCGCCTGCCCATCGCCGGTGCTGTTGGTTACCAATGAGGTGGGGCTGGGAATCGTGCCGGACAACCGGCTGGCGCGGCATTTTCGTGATATTGCCGGGCGCGTGAATCAGATGCTGGCCGCGGCTGCCGATGAGGTGTGGCTGGTTGTTTCAGGGATAGGAGTCAAAATAAAATGATTAAATCGTTCTTTGCCACGCTTTCCTTTATGAGCCGCTTGCCGGTTCCGGCCCGCTGGTCGCAGGGGCTGGAAATCGATCAATATGAGCGCGGGATTGTTACTTTTCCTCTGGTGGGATTTCTACTCGGCGCGATTGCCGGGCTGGTGATGCTGGCGCTTCATGCCTGGTGTGGCCTGCCGTTGGCCGCGCTGTTTGCCGTACTGGCGCTGGCGCTGCTGACCGGCGGTTTTCATCTTGATGGCCTGGCGGATACCTGCGATGGGATCTTTTCCGCCCGCCGCCGCGAGCGGATGCTGGAGATCATGCGCGATAGTCGGCTCGGGACGCACGGCGGGCTGGCGCTGATCTTTGTGCTGGTGGCGAAGGTATTCGTCATTAGCGAACTGGCGCTGCGCGGTACCTCGATGCTGGCGGCGTTGGCTGCTGCCTGCGCTGTGGCTCGTGGGATGTCGGTGCTGCTAATGTACCGCCAGCGTTATGCCCGGGAGCAGGGGCTTGGTAACGTATTTATTGGCAAGGTGACTTTCCGTCAGACCGTCATTACCCTGGCGCTATCCTTGGCGCTGGCAACGCTGCTGCTGGGCGTGCATGGCCTGCTGGCTGCGGTTATAACGCTGCTGGTGGTATCGGCGCTTGGCCAGACGCTGAAGCGCACGCTGGGTGGGCAGACCGGCGATACGCTTGGGGCGGCCATTGAATTGGGCGAAGTTATCTTTTTACTGGCGTTGCTATAGAGCACACACCGCGCTGACAGGAAGCATATGAATACAATAACTGAATGGTTAGCGGCCATCCCGCGACCGGACGAAAGCGCGATGTCGCGGGCTCGTGAGCATATTGACGGCTTGTTGAAACCTCCCGGCAGCCTGGGGCGTCTGGAATCGCTGGCGATTCAGTTAGCCGGTATGCCGGGGCTACAGGGCGGGCTACATTTTGCACGCAAAACTATTGTGGTCATGTGCGCCGACCACGGCGTCTGGCATGAAGGTGTTACCGTCTCGCCACAGGCGGTGACCGCGATTCAGGCGGTCAATATGACCCGTAAGAATACCGGTGTTTGCGTGCTGGCAGCGCAGGCGGGGGCGGATGTTCAGGTAGTTGACATCGGTATTGACGCCGAACCGATCCCTGGGCTGGTAAATATGAAAGTGGCGCGCGGTAGCGGCAATATTGCCTGTACCGCGGCGATGAGCCGGGAGCAGGCTGAAACGCTGCTGCTGGCGAGCATGCGCTACACCCGTCAGCTTGCGGAGCAGGGCGTGCGTCTGTTCGGCGTGGGCGAATTAGGAATGGCTAACACGACCCCCGCTGCGGCAGTAGTCAGCGTGCTGACCGATCATGATGCCGGCGATGTTGTGGGCATCGGCGCGAACCTGCCGGTATCGCAGCTGGCGCACAAGGTGGAAGTGGTACGCCGGGCGATAGCGGTCAACCTGCCTTCATCCGAAGATGGCCTCGACGTGCTGGCAAAAGTGGGCGGTTTTGACTTGCTCGGGATGGCCGGGGTCATGCTGGGCGCCGCTTCCTGCGGATTGCCGGTGATACTCGATGGCTTTTTATCGTACGCTTCGGCACTGGCGGCCTGCCGGATCGCGCCACAGTTGCATCCGTACCTGATTCCGTCGCATCTGTCGGCGGAGAAGGGGGCAAGTATTGCGCTGGAGCACCTGCAGTTGCAACCTTATCTGGAGATGGGCATGCGCTTAGGCGAGGGCAGCGGCGCGGCGTTAGCCATGCATCTGGTCGAGGCGGCAGGGGCTATGTTCAACAATATGGGGACGCTGGCTGAGAGCAATATCGTGTTGCCGGAAACCCGTTAAGTGGCTTCGGGGCGCCGACCGGCCCCCCGAAATAGTGCTTACAGCGCCTGCTGCCACACGCTTTGCGGCAGCAGATAAACATCCGCTTTAGCCTGCATGCCGTCGGTAACAATATGACGAATGCCGCTGGCCATCACCGCAAGGGTGACATCAAACGCATTCAGGCTATCGCCAAAACCGGCGGTAAGGTTGAGCATTGAGCCATCGGCCATTAGATAGATTGTTTTCCCCGGCATCCGATAAGCGTTGATATAGGGCATAACCTCTTCATGCGGGAACTGGCGCAGGTGTTCGCAGTCAATCTCTTCCGCCACGTGGCCGACGTTGAGAATAAATACGCCATCTTTAGCACTGTCCAGCGCCAGGCTGTTGACCACTTTTTTGCCGCCGGTGGCGGTAGCGACGACGTCGGCTGATGCGATGGCATCCTGTAAATCCACGACATGCCAGCCGTCATAAGCGGCCTGTAAACGGCGCGCGGGATCGATTTCCGCCACCATAACCTGGCCGCCGAAGGCTTTTGCCGCGGCGGCGACGCCTTGCCCGACCAGGCCGTAGCCGATCACCAGCACTTTTTTCTCATGTAGGGTCAGGTGAGTAGTCTGGAAGAATGTGTGCCAGGCCGTCAGGCCAACCATATGGCGGTTATGTAGCCCTTCTTTGACCGGCAGATCATCCCAGTTAAAAATAGGGTAGCCGGGGCGAATATCACCGAGGCGATTGACGCCGGAGCCGGTGGCTTCAAGGCCGGCGACGACATTGCCGAACTCGCCGCGCTGGTGGAGCAGAGTGGTAATATCCGCACCCATTTCACAAAGGTGAGTTGGCCTCCAGGCGATGGCTTTTTCCCATGATTGTTGCCAGTCGGCGTCACTCATATTGCGCCAGGCGCAGGCTTCCGCGCCGCGCTCCACCAGCCAGGAGACAACCTCATCCTGCACGGTGGTTGGATTACAGGTGGTCAGAAAGACTTTCGCCCCTTTCTCAAGGAGCCCCTGCACCAGCGGGATCATTTTCATATCGAGATGCATACAGCAGGCCAGGCGCACTTCGCTGAGGTCGGGAAGGGCCGCCACCTGACGCAGGGTACGCGGCATATTCTGGCAGGCCCATGCCACTTCTTTCGTTAAATTTGTCTTATTATTCACCGTATTGTGACCTTTAATCCGTAGAGTGGGTTTAACCCCGGTGGGAAAGATGATTCTAACGCAGGGTGTAAAAATCACATAACCCACACTGCCCGGTAAAGTTGCAAATAATAGGCATCATAAATACATGGTTGTTAATGAATGGTTAAATAAAGACAATGAAACATCATTTATTCCTATGATGTGAGCGATTCGTTCGATGTTACGCGTTTTACAGCGCCCGCTATTTTCTCGCGCGCGTATTTTTCTCGGCCGTTTAAAACCTCATGCCTTACCCGTTGCTAAAAAGCATATTGTGCTGGGATCGATCGGCGCCGGAACGGGCCTTGCGGTGACCAGTATGTTCAGCCACTGGCTGTTGGGTGAGGTAAATCTGTGGTTTATTGCACCGATGGGGGCCTCGGCGGTATTGCTATTTGGCGTGCCCAGCAGCCCGCTTGCTCAGCCCTGGTCTATCGTTGGCGGCAACGTGCTTTCGGCGCTGATCGGCGTCACCGTCGGACTACTGGTGCCGGATACGGCAATCGCCTGCGGCCTGGCGGCGGCGCTGGCGATCGCCGGGATGTACTTTTTACGTTGTCTGCATCCACCTGGCGGCGCGGTGGCGCTCACGGCCATACTTGGCGGAGCCGGCGTACACAGTGAAGGCTATCAGTTTGTGCTGACCCCGGTATTACTGAACTCCATGATGCTGGCGCTGCTGGCGATCGTCTTCAACAATCTGGTCGGGCGTCGCTACCCGCATCCGTTGGCGGCGGAAGAGGTGAAGCCGAGTGTAGTGCCGATGGGGATTGCAGTCACTCGCGAAGATATTCACGCCGCGCTGATGGAAGGGCAGTTCCTTGATATCGGCGAGGACGATGTGCAGGAACTGCTGGAGAATATCGAACAGCAGGCTCGGCTGCGTCTCGCCGCCGGTCAAAAAGCGCGCCAGTGATGCTATTAAGACACCCGTTGCAATGCCTTAGCTAGCGCCAGCCTGAATCGCTCGATGAGGTCGGGTTCACCGGCCGATAATTCGGCGAGCGTAATCGTTTTGTCCGCGCGGTAGACCTTACCGCTGCCGAGCAGCGCCTCGATATCATTGGCCGCCTGATGCGCGGCCTGCAGATCGGCATCCAGTAATATCACGGCGTGAGCCAGGACGATGTGACCCTGGCTTTCGGCTACGGGCCGCCAGTATTGAGCGGTACCGGCAATCTTGCGCGCGTTTTCTCCCTCACCGCAGGCCAGATTATAGCGGCCGTCGCAAAAAGAACCGCTAACAGCCTGAAAATGGCTTTCGACGCCAAGAGTCGAAAGCGTCCGTTGCAATATTCCACATAACAACAGATAGATGGGTTCGGCGGCTTCGCCTAATGGCTGGATTACCGGCCAGGCAAGACTCAGGTTGAGGATCCCGGGCCCCTGCGGCACCAGCCCGCCTCCGGATCGACGCATCCAGACCGGCCAGCCGCGGGCGGCAAAGGCGTCGCTGACGGCGGCCAGATTGGCGAATTTCCGGTAACTGCCAGGAACCACGAACCCTTGCGGCGCCTGCCAGAGCTGAGCGACGGCTTCGCCGCGGCGCGCGCGCTCGAACAGAGGTTGTTCGGCGAGCGTGGGATCATCGCAGCGGACAATCGGTAATCCGCCGATATTGAAGCGGATGGGCAAACAGCCTGCGTTATGTGGTTCGCGCATAAAGCCTCCCTTTTTATGCCGGATGGCGGGTTTTCATCAACATCGCCGTAACGGCGGAGAGCAGGCAGCCGACCGTCAGATAAATCGCCACGCTATGCCATGACCCGCCAGAGAAGGTGACCAGCGCGGCGGCGATAAATGGCGTAAAACCGCCGCCGACCACGCTGGCCACCTGGTAGCCGACGCCTGCGCCGCTGTAGCGATAGCTGGCGCCAAACATTTCGGTAAACATCGGCTGCTGTACGCAGACCACCATATCATGGGCGATGTTGGCCAGCATCAGGGCAAAAAACAGGATCCAGAACAGCGAGTGCTGCTCCAGCGCCATAAAGAAGGGGAAGCCGCTTAATGTTCCGATCAGCGCCCCGGTAATATAGATACGACGGCGGCCAAACCTATCCGCCAGCCACGCAAAGCAGGGAATGGTAATACAGCTAATACCGCCCACCAGCAACCCAATATTGAGGAACAGTTCACGCGGCAGGCCGAGGTTTTGTGTCGAGTAGTTGAGGGCGAAGGCGGTCACGATGTACATCGTTAACAGTTCACACAGGCGCAGGGCGATGATCAATAAGAAGGCGCCGGGATGGCGCGCCAACGCTTCCAGTACCGGCAGGCGTTTTTTCTTCGCGGCAGGCGTTTTCTGCAGCTGCTGTTCAAATTCTGCCGACTCGCTCATGCCGTTGCGGATCCACAATGCCCCCAGTACCAGCACTACGCTAAACAGGAACGGTAGGCGCCAGCCCCAGCTAAGGAACTGCTCATCGGTGGTGAAACTGCTGATAAGCGATACCAGCCCAGTAGAGAGTAACAGACCGACGCCATAACCCACCTGCACGCCGCTGCTATAGAACGCCTTTTTGTTTTTTGGCGCGCTTTCAACCGACAGCAGCGCCGCGCCGCCCCATTCGCCGCCGACGGCAAAGCCCTGCACTGCGCGTAAAATAACCAATAAAACCGGCGCCCACCAGCCAATCTGGTTAAAGGAAGGCAGTAGGCCGATGCAGGCGGTGGCGATCCCCATCATCCACACGGTCATCATCAGCATGCGCTTACGGCCTAAACGGTCGCCGAAATGGCCGAAGATAATGCCGCCGAGCGGGCGGAAGAGGAAGCCGACGCCGAAGGTCGCGAAGGCTGCGAGCGTGCCCATCGCCGGGCCAATTTGTGGGAAAAATTCGCGGTTGAACACCAGTGCGGCGGTAATGCCGTACAACAGAAAATCGTACCAGTCGACGACGGCGCCAGCAAAGCTTCCCCATGCCGCACGACGAGCGCGATGAAGAGAAGCAACCCCCTTGCCGGAGTCGGGAGAAATAAGCGTTGAGTCCATGCCTGTCCTGTTTGTTGTTAACTTGTTATTATTTGAATGAGACGCTTTCTTATCTTCGCGCCGTTAAGGAGATTACCGCGCATAAGCGCAGCTGAAAAGTTTTTTACCAGCATGAAAGACAATAAAGTAAAAAATGTCTAAATCGAACATTTAATTTCCACCACTGGTGTGGGTTAACTGTTGACCATAACTGCTATTTTATTTTTGTGGCCCTACTGGGACAGCTTTTAAGAATTCACGTAAATGGTTTACAATTACTATCTCCAACGCTGGATATGGTGGGTGATATGCGTCTAATTTTTGCAGTTTTATTTTATGTTTTGGTTTTACCCAATGCTTTCGCAGAAAAACTGCCTGCGCCAACAGGCAAACCCGTTTTAACCATTTCAGGAAAGATTACCAATACAAACGAAGGTGATACCGCCGTATTTGACATTGCCGCGCTAGAAAAATTGGGCAATGAGACAGTGATCACCACTACTCCGTGGTATTCAGGGAAAGTGCGCTTTGATGGTATTTCACTTAGCAAACTTATGGACTTAGTGGGCGCGCAAGGTAAGACGGCGAAGGTGATGGCCCTTAACGATTATACTACTGAGGTACCAGTGGAGGATTTTCATAAATTCCCGGTGATCCTGGCGCTGAAGATGAATGGTGAATATATGCGCATTCGTGATAAAGGGCCGCTTTTTATTGTTTATCCCTACGATAGTAGCGCGGAGTTACAGAACCAAATCTATTATTCCCGCTCGGCATGGCAGGTTTCAAAGATTATAATTGAGTAAGGCTCTGATCTTGAATCGAATACTCACTGCCATTATTTTGTCGCTTTTTATCGTCACCGGATACATTACCTATCTGGTGCATGAGCGGCAGAGTGAGCTGCAAAAATTAACCCGTTATACCGACTCGTGGTCTGTGTCTCAGATGGTCTCCGAATACATGCGTCTCGAGGCTCGTTTAAGCGCCCTGGCGCTGAACGTGAAGGGGACCGACCGCGATGAGGTACGCCTGCGCCTGGAAATAATGATGAGCCAGATCGAGCTGCTGCAACAGGGCGATCTTGGTCAGTTCATCAGAAAAAGCGAGCAGCGGCAGGCAACGGTGACCAGTCTGATTCAGATCCTCGATCAACTCGATCGGCAACTGGACACCATGACGCCTGAGCAGATGGTGATTCTGCTGCATACCATGAGTAAGTTAGATGGTCCGATGACCTCACTGGCCTCCATGACCCTGGCGCAGGACTTTGATGTCGTCAATCTTACGCACGATAAGATTCAGCATCTCTATTACATCTATTCGGTGATTTCAATCTTGCTGATTACGATGTGTATCACTCTTGGGCTATTGATGCTTCGGCAAAATAACAACTTGCGCCGCGCTCATGTGCGTATGAAATTGCTCGCGAATGATTTGCAGCTGTCGAAAGAGAAACTGCAGGTACAGAACCGCCGGTTGCAATATGATGCTTATCACGATTCGTTAACAGGCATGCCTAATCGCCTTTCTTTCTGGCAGAGGCTACAGGAAGTAGTCAATCATGTGAAACCTTATAATGGTTGCGCAGTGGTTATGTTGTTCGACCTGGATAATTTTAAAGATGTTAACGATACCCTGGGGCATGATGCTGGTGACAAACTGCTGCAGGAGCTCGCCAGCCGCCTGTCGTTCTTCCGTAAAACATCAGAGACGCTGTACCGGCTTGGCGGCGACGAATTTGCCCTGGTATCGCAAGATCTGAGCGAAGAAATGGCACTGGAGCGGGCGAATGTGATCCGCGAGAAAATCAGCCAGCCGTACCAGATCTACGATTCATTAATTAACATCGGGGCTTGCATTGGCATCGTAATCTCCGATGCTGAAAGTCGCACCGATTACTTATACAAATGTGCCGATCTGGCGTTGTATGAAGCGAAAAAATCCGGTGCGGGAAATGTGGAGATTTTCCGTCCCGGCATGTTGCAACGTTTACAGGACAACAAATCCTTTGAGGACGATCTGCTGCATGCATTGGAAAACGACCAGTTCAAGGTTTACTACCAACCGATCGCCGACACGGTGTCGCGTGAAATTTATGGTTACGAAGCGCTGGTTCGCTGGTTTCATCCGCTGCGGGGCATGGTACCGCCCACGGAATTTATCCCGGTGGCGGAGAAAACCGGCCTGATTAATCAACTCGGCGAGTGGGTACTGAAAACCGCCTGCGAGGAAGCGGCCCGCTGGGAGCAACCGCTGAAGGTTTCGGTTAACGTCTCACCGATTCAACTTATCAATACCTCACTCACAGACACGGTGGTTGCGGTGCTAAAGAAGACGGGCCTCGACCCGCGGCGCCTTGATCTTGAGATTACGGAATCTGATGTATTTAACGAAAATACGCGCTCGCTGGAGATCCTCAGCCAGTTACGCGAGCAGGGGATTCAGATTTCGATTGACGATTTTGGCACCGGGTATTCGTCATTGTCACGGTTGAGTTATTTCCCCTTTGATAAGATCAAAATTGATCGCTCGTTTGTGGTCAATATACCTATGCAAAAAGATGACCTCGATATTGTGCGCCTGATCATCAGTATGGGTAAAAGCTTACATATGCGTATTGTCGCCGAAGGTGTTGAAACCGAGGAACAATTAACCTCGCTGCAACAATTAGGTTGCGATCTTGTTCAGGGCTATTTAATTGGCAAGCCAGGGCAGTTAAATAACAACTGAAACAAGATAATCCTCAGTCTTTAAACTGGCGCCGGTGAACTATCACTGGCGCTTTTTTATATTTTAAATAACGATAATCCTTAATGGGTATAAATAGTGGTAGGTAAAATAGATTCGAAAAAATAATATCCTTAGCAATTGAAAGGGGTATATGATATGCAATATATCGTTCCATTCGCGCGCTATTTCACGGCGCGGAAAGAGAGGCAAATCATGCAGCGAATCATTATACCTACCCATTATGTTCAGACCCGTTCCACCCCCATGTGGACCAAAGAGACCGCGCCCGCGTCCATCTGGAAGCGCCATCTTGATGCCGGTACGCGACAGGGCGTCTACCCGCGTTTGTCGGTGATGCAGGGCGCAATACGCTATTATGGTTATGCCGATGAAACGAGCCCAGACCCTGTTGAAACGATGACTATTGAAGCGGGGCAGTTTGGTGTCTTTCCTCCGGAAAAATGGCACTGCATTGAGGCATTAACTGACGATACCGTATTTAATGTCGATTTTTACGTCGACCCTAAAATTCTGATTGAGGGATAAGTTGAGTCTATGAACAGTGAAAATAAAGGTTACTCATTAGCGATAGTCAATAACAACAATAATGAAAAACGAGAGAAAATTTATCTCAAGCCGATGGCGCTTTATGTCCCTGATATCGCGGTTCAGGCAGTAGCGGAATTGCTTCAGGATCTTTCAACCGATAACGCGCAGGGAAAAGGGTTCAGCCTGATGGTGACGAACAATAATAACGGTGTATCGGTAGATAAAGATTTTGCTGCAATCGAGGCGCTTCAGGATCCACTGCATGCCGCTGATGCGGTGAAAGAGCTCATCAATATTGTGCGCGGTTATGAATCTGACGAAGAGACTAACGTCTGCGGTTGGTAAAAATTCAGTCAGGCAGATATCGTCCGATATCTGCCTCTTTCTCTGGTTTCAACTCATCGCTATCTGCTGCAGTAGCCAGTCCCGCAAGGCGCTGATATCGGCGCGCTGGGCTAGCTCTTGTGTCGCCACCAGATAATAGTTTGCTCCCGGTAAGAACATTTCAAATGGTGCCGTTAATACCCCGCGTTGCAACAGATCGCGCGCCAGCAGTTCGCTGGCAATCACCACGCCTTGTCCCGCCACCGCCGCCTGTAGCGCATGCGTCTCGTCGCTGAAGGTTAACCCTGCGTCGATATTCAGCTGCGGTGGTCCGTAGCGGCGTTGCCAGTTCTCCCAGCCCGGCGAATCTGCCGGAACGTGACGATGTTCAACGTGGAACAGGGTCGCGTGACGCAAATCCTCCAGCCGTGTAATACCTAGCGCGGGGCTGGCGACGACGATAAATCGGTCTTCATGTAGCAAGGTACAGTGCAGTCCGCGCTCCGGCGTCTCACGATAGCGAATCGCGACATCCACGCTGCGCTGGTTGAGATCCACCCGTTCGACGCTGGTATGTAGCCGTAGGTCAATGGCGGGGAATTCCGCTTTAAATGCTGCCAGTCGCGGTACCAGCCAGTGAGTCAGAAAGTTGGAAGTCGTGGTGACGGTGAGCGACGGCGGCTGGTGTGAGCGAACAATTTGCGCGGTAGCCTCTTCCAGCGCGCTAAAGGCGCGCTGGGTTCCGACATAGAGAATTTCGCCGCTTTCGGTAAGGCTGACGCCAAGGGCATTGCGTTCACAGACCCGACACTCCAGCACGGATTCCAGCAGCTTGATTTGATGACTTACTGCGGTAGCGCTCACCCCGAGCATATCGGCGGCGCGTTTAAAACTGCGGCAGCGGGCAACGGCATGAAAGGCGCGTAGCGCGCCCAGCGGGGGGAGGCGGTTTTTTCTCATGGCTGAGTTTTTCTCATCTATGGCTGAAATCTATGCGTTTGTCTGGGTAATTATACAGGTGCTAGTCTACTGAAATGTGAAATAAGCGGTGAATTTAATTCATCATCGTTTGAGAATGTCAGGAGTGAAAAATGAGTATTTTCCTGCACCCGCGTGCTGCGGTAGCGACATCCGGTGCTGAACTGCCTGCGCAAGCTATCGCGCTAAGCAGCTTATTCGCGGCAGGCGCGCTGTTATTGAGCATTTCCGCCATTATCGGCGCTATCGCCAGTTTGGCGTTGCTATTGGCGCTGGCGGGAGCTTTTGCTGTTGGCTATGCAATCGCGCGTTGGCAGCCGTGGCCAGCGCATTATTGCGTGACAATATCGTGTTATGCCTTTGTGCTGTCCGCTATAGGTTGGTTACTGGTTCTGGTGATATGGAATAGCGAACATGGTTGGCTGGAGCTCATTCCGGGAATCGTCTTTGGTGGATTAGGGCTGGGCATTGTCTGGCAAACCCATGCGGCAGAAAGAGGTTTGTCGAGGATGATGGCGAACATCCCGACGATAGCGAGTATCGTTATTATTACCCTGGCTATTCTGCTAACCAGTCACTATGCCGATTCAGGAAAGGGAGGCTTTGTCTATGCTCTGGCGGTGCTGGTGGATCTGGCGTTGCTGGGTGCGGTGCTGGTGAAAATCAGGCTACAGGATGAGCACAGCATCAAATACGAATGATCGAACACGTAGATAATTTCTGAATAGAGATAGATTGAAAGTATTGCGATAAGAAAGCAAAAGCCTGCTCGTAAGCAGGCTTTTCTGAATCTGGCTCCTCTGACTGGACTCGAACCAGTGACATACGGATTAACAGTCCGCCGTTCTACCGACTGAACTACAGAGGAATCGTGTGAACGGGGCGCATGTTAGCGAGTGTGTTACGGGATGTCAAAGGAGAATACGTCTTTTGCGATCGTTCGCTGGTAAATTCAGCAGTAGCGGTGATTTTATTACTGTTTAAACGAAAATTTGAGCGAATTCAGAGGGATGAAAAGCTAAAGTTGTGGAAATAAAAAAGCCTGCTCGTAAGCAGGCTTTTTTGAATCTGGCTCCTCTGACTGGACTCGAACCAGTGACATACGGATTAACAGTCCGCCGTTCTACCGACTGAACTACAGAGGAATCGTGTGGAGTGGTATCTTAGCGGCGAAAAAATTTTTGTCAAACATCAATTCAACTGCAGCGTCACGCCTGCCGCATCTATCAACAATTTGTCGTATTTGCCGACAATTTACCAGGAAAAATACTTTGCAGGATTAGCATTTCTCAATCATCATTTGAAATGTTGTTTCAACTCTTCTCACTAAGGTCTCCCTTGAACGTCACTTCAGCAGTACGCCAGGCCGTAGCGCGCACGTCCTGGTTTAAAAAGCGCAAGAGCTATCGTGTGCTCTACTGGCGTGAAATCAGTCCCCTTGCCGTACCGATCCTGCTGGAAAACGCCTGCGTATTATTGATGGGCGTGCTGAGTACTTTCCTTGTAAGCTGGCTCGGTAAAGAAGCAATGGCCGGGGTGGGGTTAGCCGACAGCTTTAATATGGTCATCATGTCGTTCTTTGCCGCGATTGATCTTGGCACCACCGTGGTAGTGGCCTTCAGCCTCGGCAAGCGCGACAGAAAACGGGCGAGGGCGGCTGCGCGGCAATCGCTGGCGATCATGACCTTGTTTTCAATCGTGCTGGCGGCGGTTATTCACGCCTTTGGTCAGCAGATTATCGATATCGTTGCCGGCGACGCCACGGTTCAGGTTAAAGCGCTGGCCCTAACCTATCTCGAACTGACCGTGCTGAGCTATCCGGCGGCGGCCATTGCCTTAATTGGTAGCGGCGCGCTTCGCGGCGCGGGGACCACCAAAATACCGCTGTTGATTAACGGCGGGATGAATATTCTCAATATTATTATCAGCAGTATCCTGATTTACGGCATCTTCTCCTGGCCGGGGCTCGGCTTTGTCGGCGCTGGACTGGGGCTGACTATTGCCCGCTATATTGGCGCGTTGGCAACCATTTGGGTATTGATGACAGGTTTTAACCCGGCGCTGCGTATTTCGCTGAAGAGTTACTTTAAGCCGTTTAACTTTGCCATTATCTGGGAGGTGATGGGTATTGGTATCCCGGCGAGCATCGAATCGGTACTGTTTAACGGCGGCAAGCTGCTGACGCAGATGTTTGTTGCCGGTATGGGGACCAACGTCATCGCCGGGAACTTTATTGCCTTCTCGGTGGCTTCGTTAATTAACCTGCCGGGTAACGCGCTGGGATCGGCTTCTACCATTATTACCGGTAAACGGCTGGGGAAAGGGCAGGTTGGTCAGGCGGAACGTCAGGCCTGGTTCGTGTTCTGGCTGTCGACTATTATTCTGACGCTTATTGCCTGGGGCACCGCGCCGTTCGCTGGCCTGATCGCTTCGTTCTACACCAGCGAAGAAGACGTAAAAGTGGTGGTTAAAGAGTTATTGTGGCTCAATGCCCTGTTTATGCCAATTTGGTCGCTCTCCTGGACCTTGCCCTGCGCCTTTAAAGGCGCGCGCGACGTGCGTTACACCATGTGGGTGTCGATGCTGGGCATGTGGGGCTGCCGGGTGGTAGCTGGCTATACGCTGGGGATCATGCTGGGCATGGGCGTCATCGGCGTCTGGCTGGGTATGGTGCTCGACTGGGCGGTGCGTGGCCTGTTGTTCTATCGCCGGATGATCACCGGGCGTTGGTTGTGGAAGTACCCGCGATTAAAGGCTCGGCTGGAAGAAAAGTCATGAATATACTGGAAAAGTGTTACTTTTTAGGCGAAGTGAAGAATAAATCGGCAAACGATCGCCATTATAAAAAACATCTTTGACATGGCTGAGCGTGGTCGCTAATATTCGCCCCGTTCACACGATTCCTCTGTAGTTCAGTCGGTAGAACGGCGGACTGTTAATCCGTATGTCACTGGTTCGAGTCCAGTCAGAGGAGCCAAATTCAGGACTTCATGAAGTCACGCTTCGTGAAGTTATCAAAAAGCCTGATGATGCTAATGTATCATCAGGCTTTTTTGTTTTACTGGTCAGATGGGGTCAGCCTAAGGTATTGAGACAAACCACATAGTCAGGTTTGTCTCAGCAGGGGATTAGGGTTTTAGTAACCGGGTAACCAGCGCGGCAACTTTATCATTGTGGCTATGGGCGATATTAAAGCGCATATAGCGTAGCCCTTCTGCTTTTTGACAAAACAGCGTACCTGGCGCCAGAGCCAGACCCTGCACTAATGCTCTTTCAGCCAGCGTTTCACTATCGATATGTTCAGGCAATTCAGCCCATAAAAACAACCCGTAAGAATGGACGACCGGGAAACGACAACCTGCTTCCTGAAGCCAGCTTTTTACCCGCGAGGAGACGTCACTCAAATTACCAATAAGCCGGCGCTGATGGCGATTATAGCTACCGTCACGGAAGAATTGATGTAATGTCTGCTCGGTAAATTCACAGGTGACGCCGCCAGTCTGCTGTTTTAGCTGTACTAATTTTTCAGCCAGCAATGGGTTCGTTGCAATATAGGCAACCCGCATATTGGCGCTCAGCAATTTTGAGAAGCCGGATATATAACTGGCATTAGTGAGCCCGGCAAGCGCCGACATTGGCTTGGTTGCCGGTTCCATCAGGTCATGATACAGGTCATCTTCAATGAGATGACAATCGTAGCGGTTTAATACGGTGATTAAAGCAAACATCTCTTCCAGACTATAACTTTGCCCGGTGGGGTTGTGCATTAGTCCGGAGGTGAGATAAGCCCTGGGCCGGGACTCTTTTAATAAGGTTTCAAGCTCATCAATATCAACCCCTGTATGACCGCGAGGGATAAAGACAACATTGGCCTGATGCTGACTCAGACTGGCGCGAAAATTGAAATAGCAAGGGTCGTCAATCAGCACGGTATCGCCAGGTTTGATCAGAATACGGAACAGCATGTCGATGGCATTCATGGTGCTATTCGCCATAATAATCTGCTCAACCGGTACGCTAATTCCCGCCTCATTCATTTTCATCTGCAGTGTTTTTCTCAATGGCAGGTATCCTCGTGGATTACCGTACTCAGAGAATTTTAGCTGCGGTTTGCGGATAATCTGGCGTAGCGCTTTACGGAAAAATTCAGTATCCAGCCACTCTTCAGGCAAAAAACCGCATCCGGGACGAAGAATATCGCTACTTTTTGCAAAAGCGTGTTTCAGTCTTGAATGCAGATCGGGGCTGACTAACGAAAGAGGCTTGTCGGCGTCAATCTCAGTCGTTTGCCGTGCATGGCTGACAAAATATCCTCTTCCCTGAATAGAGGTGATCAGTCCTCTGGCACGCAAACGTTCCAGTGCTTCCACAACGGTAAATTTACTGGTTTCAACCTGGTCGCAGAATTCCCTCAGGGAAGGTAAACGACTGCCCGGTAATAATTGGCCGCCGATGATTGCCGCGCTGATAAAATCAACAATCTGGGTGACTTTGGCAGTGCCATTCACCAGTTGTAGTTGGGATAAGCTAAAAATGGGGCTACCTCTGATACTTGCCTTGACTCTTCGAACTGTACCGGAGATTTTACCTGTAAGGAAAGCGAATATTTCGCTAAACATTCTATGAACAGTACTACACTAACGCGATATATCTTTAGCCCATCAATTGTGGTTCTGAAGATGAGTGTATGACAGCGGCAAAAAATAAATTTTATTTATTATTTATCAAAAGGTTGGGAGCGTCTTCCGCCCAGCTATTGTTACTACGGATGGTCTCTGCAATTGCCCTGTTTTCCCTGCTCGGGCAGGCCAATGTTTGGTTAGACACGACCAGTAATGCCTTACTGGCTTTTGGTTATCGGTTTCTGTTGATATTGACCCCATTGACGCTAGGTCTGTTTGGTCAACGTGCATTAATAGTTACTCTGTCGGTGTCGCTGCTGGGAATAGTATTATTAGCACTAAATGTTGCAACGGGCGTCAATTGGCTGGCGGTGGTCCTCTTTAGCTATGGTGTAGCCGTGCTGGGTTATATCGTGAAGAATGATGCGGCCAGAACCCCGGCAGGAGCGGCTAATAATAAAATTATGCTTAATCTCGGCAGTCTGTGTGCCGGGTTATTATTACTCTATCCGCACTGGAGTCCATTATTATTTTATATTGTAATTGCTGCTTTATTGCTCGTTTGTTTACCAACCGCACGCCATTTTAGTTTATCAAGTGACCTGACGGCGCAGACGCTACTGACGAAGAACTTTGCCAAATCAGGAAAGTTGAAATGGGTATTAGCAGGGATTGTTACTGGGGTTAAATTATTTGCGGTATTCTCTATCCTGCCGCAGGAAATACTGGTTCATCGACAGACTCTACCAGCCTGGTATGGCATGATGATCATCTTTAACAGCGCAATTGTTGCATTAATACAGATACCATTAATGGCGCTTATTAATCGCAGTGGCGATAAAGCAATGCTGATGTCGATAGTGATTATACTTCTTGGCTTGATCGTTTTGGCAGTACCTGGCATTTTCCATGTTTATACTTTTTGGGGAGCAGCGGTATGGCTAACAATACTATCAATTGCTGAATGTGCATTGAGTTATATTGATTATTGTGCAGCGCAAGAAAATTCTCTGTTAATAAAAGAGTTGTCCGTCAGTCTTGGCGCAGGATTAACGGTTCTGGTTATGCGTTATTTTCCGGTGGCGATTAACACAGAAGTGCTTTCTTTAATTTCTATTGTCGCGTTATTACTTTGGCTGTGGAAATATAAGTACTCATCAAATAAATTCTATAAGGAAAATATAGATGCCGTCAGTGATGTTTGTGAAAAGTGAAACTGAATTCACTTTCAGGGATGTGGTGAGCCTTTTAGAATGCAGGGAGAACATGAGGTTTGGTTGTAAAACTGGAAACTGTGGGTTGTGTCGAGTCAAGGTATTATCAGGGATGGAGAATATCACGGGCAAGACTTTAAAAGAGAAACGTTTATTCAAATTGCTTGGTATAGAAGATCAAACGGTGCGGCTGGCGTGCCAGTGCAAAATTAGCGGTGATGTCACTTTAATTGAAAATTATCTGGAGTAATGTATGAAAAATCGTATTAAAGACACGTCTATTGTACGTAATGAACCTTTTCTGAATGCAGAAAAAAGCGCGCAGGTAAAACGTGAAATCGACGACTTTCTTGATACCAAAATCATCGAGTGGGAAAATACGGTTCCTTCGGCAAAACATCTTGAAGGCAAAGAAATTAACAAAGCGTACTATCAGCAGACGTTGATTGAACATGCATGGCGTATTCGCCTGATGCGAAGCGCGCAGGCTAATGCGTTACATAAAATCACCCAGTTTAATGCTGAAGCCGCACAGCTCTACGCCGCTTATCAGGATGAAGAGATGCTTCATGACACCTTGTTCATTCAGGATGCTGAGAGCCAGGGTATTAGTAAAGAGACTATCTATAGCACTGAACCTAGCTTCTATACACGTCTTCTAAGTGGATTCCTGTACTTTGTCGCCGAGCACGAAAAACCACTGGGCGTGGTTTGCTATAGCTACCTTGTCGAATACACTACTCAAAAACTGACGCCCAAACAGATTAAGGCACTCGGTGAATCTCTGGGTAAAGATAAGATTATCGGCCAGGCCGCACATTTGAATACTGACCTTGTTGAGGATCATACCCAGGATATGTGGAATATTTTGAGTCTGCTGGTGGAGTCTGATGACGATATTCAGGATCTTAAACGCTATTTCTCTGAAATTCAGGAGTTGTTGAAGTTATTCTTTGTTGAATTACATAATAAAACAATCAACGCATAAAAACTAATAAAAATAGTCACAATGCAATTAAGGTTGCAGGGATTACTGCAACCTGATTATTAAACGACAGAGTTGGTGGGGCAGTGATGAACAAAGCAATTCTTATTTTATCACATCAATTATTATCGATGGTGGCGCCTATAAAAAAGATAGTTGAGGATAATGGCTATGCTTGCTACGTCCTCTCATCTACTTCAAGTAAGGCGACAGCACCGCAGTGGGAAATTGATGAAAAACAATTTAGCATTACTTCTTCATTATATTTAGAAAAAGCAGATATCGATCTTTTTTTGCAAACGACGGGTAAGAATGTCGATTTTGCCGGATGTCTTAGCGTATGGGATGGTTATCGCCACTTGATGTCTTATGCCAACCACATTTTTGGTGCCAGGGATATTAGCGAAGAGGTCGTAGCCAGGCTGCGCGATAAGCTAGTTATGCGCCAGGTATTACAGGCCGCAGGGCTAACGGCCGTCACAAGCCAGGTTTTAAATGAAGCATTATTTGAATCCATAAGTCACCCTGAACAGTATTTTATTAAACCACGTATTGGTTTAGCGTCAATGGGAACGTTTCCTGCAAAATCATTGACGGAGTATGCTCAACTCGAACACCTGTGGATGCGTGCAGCGGAAGACAAAAATTATGAAGGCATTTTTTCTCGCGATAATGGCTTTATTCTTGAAGGCTTTATTTCCGGCGTAGAGTGCAGCTTTGAGATCGCTATTGATAACGGCGTAATGGATGTTCTGGCTGTTCATGAGAAACTTGACGTGACCCAGGAAACCTATTCTGTACTGGAGGGAGCCTGTATCTGCCCGCCGCGATCGTTAACGACGGCGCAGGTGGAAGCGGGAAAAGTACGTCTGGATGAAATAATGAAAGCGCTCGGTGCCGATACCGGCGCTTATCATGTCGAGATGAAATTCGATCCACAACTGCAATGGGAAGTCGTAGAGATTAATCCCCGGATTGGTGGGGCCTATATTGTTGATAGCACTAAAATTCATTCCGGAGCGTGCTTACTAGAAACCTGGCTGATGTTAATCCTGGGGAGGAGCCCTGTGCGTAGTGCTGCGCCGGCTCGAACGACATTTTTCCGCGTGTTCTTCGGCCAGTCAGGGAAAACGCTGCTGCGTATTCAACGCAGTACTCTCGAATTACCCGCAGTGCAAGAAAAAGTGCTTTATAAAGCCCTGGATAAATTACCTTCGGTGGAACGCGAAATATTTTTAGGTATGGCATTGTGGGATATTACCGATATTGCGATATCTGAACACCCTATATTTTTTAAGCAAACCAACGATTATCTGATTACGGAGTACCAGTAATGAAAATAGTCATCCTGCATCGTATTCCATTTGACAAGATCCGCTACGATCAGATTATCGACCACCAACTGCATGAGGTTTATTATATTTGCCTGCAGGGGAACTCTGATGAGTTCCCCTCCGAGGCGAAGGTGATCATGCTGGAGAGTCAGCATTTCGAGCCAGCTGAGTTAATTAATTTTTATGCGCCGGTGTTTGAGTATGCCGATCGTATTATTTCTCGCTCCGAATACGATCTGCTTGCCGCGGCGACCCTGCGGGAGCATTTTTCGATTAGCGGCGATAAACTGGCTGAGATTCTTCCTTTGCGCAATAAATGGATTATGCGCAGTCGCTGTAAACAGCAGGGGATTCCTCAGCCTGAGTTCTGGCATCCGCTGGAATTTATTCAACTAGCGCCTCGTGCGGGTAAATTCGTGCTTAAACCACGAACTGAGGCTTCCAGCAATGGGATTATGGTGGGGGATTTCGCGACTATCAAACAGGCATCGTTAGCTCTTAAGGATGATGAAACGATGCTGGTTGAAGAATTTATTGATGGCGTTATTTACCATTTTGATGGTTGGATGCATAAAGGAATACCGCTGGCTTTCGTGAGTAGTCACTATATTCGAGACTGTTTGAGCTTTGCCGATGGCGTGCCGCTGGGATCGGTACAAACCACTACTGAAGCCGCGCATATCGATTTAGTCGTTAACGCCCTAAGTGTATTAGGACACCAGAACGGCAGTTTCCATTTTGAGGCTATTCGAGATGCGGAAGGTAATTTCTGGTTTCTGGAAGTTGCCGCACGGGTTGGCGGGGCCGGAGTGGCTGAAACATTCCAGTTACGTACAGGCCTTAATCTTTATCACGCTGATTTACGTTACCAGTTGTTTGGTAATCCGCCAGTGTGTATCGATCTCATTAATGCTGTCTACTATGGCTGGTTCGTCTATCCAGCTCACCAGCTTAACTCTGCTTATACGCTCAACTTTTCGGCTGAGGAGTGGCAGGAAAATCTACTGCATTATCAATCCAATCAGGATGTCTCCTCGCGCGGCACAATTTCTTACTCACCGACAACCTCGCCATTGAGTGGTGTGGTCTTTGGCGAGCAAACGAAAATCGCAAGAGTCATTGAGTCAATTTTTAATACCTGCACAGTGGAAGCCTTATCATGAATACGCCATGCTTTATTGTCGTTGGATATAATAACGTCAGAATTTATGATGTTGCTAAAATTCGCGTTGAGGCACAAAAATATTTTGACGCCAAAGTTGTATTAATTACTGAGAAAAAAACAGCAAGCGATGAGCAATTTGCTGATCTGGTGATTGAAACAACGCTTGAAGTTACACAACTCCCGGCCTCAGCGGATGTCGTTCATCAATATCTGGCAACCGAATCACTTTCTCCCATCGGTATTTTACCATTTTCCGATCGAGGTGTTCCTTTGGGGGCGCTGCTGGCGCAAAAGAACAGACTACCCGGCGCGCTGCCAGAACAAGCAAAAGCAGGGCTGGATAAGCAAATATTCCGTCAACTGGATGCCAGGGCTTCATTCCATCCCGCCGGTTATCGGACGGTAACCAGCCAGCCGGTAACATCATTGAATGAACTTAAAGATCTGGTCGATTCGTTAGGCGGTAAGGCGTTTATCAAGCCAGCGAAGGAGGGCAATAGCCGCGGGTGCCAGGTGATTGAGTGTATTGAGCAATGCGAGTCTATCTGGGCTTCACTGGCGCCTTATCGCGAAGCAGGGATCCTGGTGGAATCTCTTATCGAAAATGCGAAAGAATTTAGTTGGGATAGTGTGGCGGGTAAGCAGTGGATCACGGAAAAGCATACTACTGAAGGCCACTACCGTGCGGAGTATCAACAGGTGGTGCCTGCCTGTTTGACCCCGGCGGATGAAATACTGCTGCGTTCTGCAGGCGAACATATGCGTGAACTGGTGTCTCCGTCGAATGGCGCCTGGCATAACGAAATATTTTTACTTCCCGGCGCGACGGCCGCTGTTGAAACCAATATGCGCCCTGCCGGTATGCATATTTGGGATCTGGCGATGTTGAGCTTTGAAAATTTCAATCCATGGCTGCTGTGGCTACGTTGGGCTGCGGAGGGTAAATATACGGCTGAGCCGCTCAAACAGAACTATTACTCTGGTATCCGCATGCTTCGGGCCCGCGTATCAGGAACCTTGCAGGCATTACCAGATGTTGAGCAATTGGCATTGCAGGCGGGTATTACGCTTCATGAAGCCAGCTTTTCAGCCAAAATCGGCGACATCCTTAATGGCGAAATTAAGACGAATGCCGATTTTATTGGCCATATCATTTTGCGCGATAGTAGCCATGAGCAGTTACTCAATTCATTAGAGACGCTGGCGACGGCTATTGAGTCTGCCGCTGAAATTAGCTAAGCGCGTGGAGCACAAATGAAATCCTCTTTTATCTGGCACGATAAACGTAGTCTGAACTATTTGCTGTCGTTGTTCATATTCAGCCTCGGCAGCTTTATTATCACTCCTTACTATGCCATTTATGTGTCAGATAATTTAGGTTATGGCGTGGCATTTGCCGGTGTGTTGGTCTCAATTAAAGTCATTTCACAGCGCGTTTTCGCTTTATTTGGCGGCAGCATGGCTGATATTTTTCCTGCCGTTTATGCTGCCCTTGCCGGGGTGGGGGTGCGCGCGCTGTCGTTTGCGCTTCTGGCTCTGAATGCGAATCATGAGATCCTGCTCGTTTCTGCGGTGATGAATGGTATTGGCGGGGCGTTGTTTAACCCAGTCATTCGTAAGTTATTGTTTACACGCTATAAAGAAGATGATGTAAAGTTAAAGCAGGTTATCGCCTGGCGTAATGCCGCATTTAATCTGGGGGCGGCGATAGGGCCACTTATTGGCGTATACTTGATTAATCTGGATTTTAAAGGCGCCTGCGTTGCGATTACGCTGATTCATATCGTCGTAGGGCTGATGCTGTCTGGCGCAAAGCAGGCGTATCAATTACGGCCGACTGAGTCGGGGCGCCGGTCGCTGATAGTCGAGCTCTCGGCTAGCCTGTTTAATCCAGCGTTATTCCCCGTTTTTGCCCTGCAATTTTTCTTTATGTATTTTTACTCTCATATTGAGTACCTGTTGCCAATATTTATCACCCACCAGTATAGCGAGTATTTTGTTAGCGTGGTTTTCTTCGTTAATACCTTGTTCGTTATTTTCGCACAGACGGTATTTAGCCGTATTTTTAATGAATTACGTGCAGGTATTGCATGGGGCGCGATGGTGCTATTTTTTATCTCGCTGGCGATACTGTCAATTTTCCCAGGTGCTAATCCGTTGCTCTATGGGTTATTGATAGTGCTGGGCGTTATCGCCTTTTCTACCGGGGAGGTGATTCTGTCTATACAGGTGGATTATATTGCCACTCATGTTGGCGGACACCTTAACTCCGGAACGATTTTTGGCGCTATTTCACTGGTGGCGGCTGGCGGGTTATTTGCGGCCAACGCCATCAACAGCGTCATACTCGAGTACTTTAATTTTGCAGCTGTCTGGCTGGTGAATTCGGTAATTGCCGCAGCCCTGGGGGGCTTCTCATTGTATCGATATTATTTATCCCGAACGCTGGCTTATTCTCGCTAGATTTGCGGTATACCCGCTTTGCATGATGCCATACAAAGCGGGTGGGCGGATTAACGGAACGGCGGTTCGTTGAAGGTACGCAGCTTGCGGGAGTGCATATGGTCGCCCTCGGCGCGCAGCAGATCGATGGCGCGGATCCCTATCTGCAGATGCTCGGAAATTGCCCCTTCGTAGAAGCGGTTCGCTTGTCCCGGTAGCTTAATCTCGCCATGCAGCGGCTTATCGGAGACACACAACAGCGTGCCGTAAGGCACGCGGAAACGGTAGCCCTGTGCGGCGATGGTGGCGCTTTCCATATCGATGGCTACCGCCCGGCTTAGGTTAAAGCGCAGCGCCGAGGCGGAATAACGCAATTCCCAGTTGCGATCATCGGTGGTCACCACCGTACCGGTACGCAGACGTTGTTTGACCTCTTCCCCCGGCATGCCGCTAACCTGTTTAGTGGCGTCATACAGCGCGCGCTGCACTTCGGCGATACTCGGGATGGGAATATCCGGCGGCAGCACCGCATCCAGTACGTGGTCGTCACGTAAATAGGCATGCGCCAGTACATAGTCGCCTATCGACTGGCTCTCACGCAGACCGCCACAGTGACCAATCATCAGCCAGACGTCAGGGCGCAGCACCGCGAGATGATCGCAAATATTTTTGGCATTGGCCGGGCCGACGCCGATGTTGATCAATGTAATGCCCTGACCGTCGTTAGTGATCAGGTGCCAGGCCGGCATCTGGTGTTTTTTCCATGCCAGATCGGAAATCGCCTCTTCCGGTGCCTCCGTGTCGGCGGTGATCCAAATTCCGCCCGCACAGGAGAGGGCAATGTACGGGCTATCCGGATCGAGGATCTGGCTACAGCCCCAACTGACGAATTCATCGACGTAACGCGTGTAGTTGGTAAACAAGACATACGGCTGGAAGTGCTCAACCGGCGTGCCGGTGTAGTGCTTCAGGCGTGCCAGTGAAAAATCGACGCGGCGGGCGTCAAAATGCGACAGCGGATAATACTCGGTGGCGTGGAACAGACCATCGGCGGTTTCATCGCCAATCTGCGACAGTTCGGTGGTCGGAAAATAACGCGTTAATCCGGCGCTCATCGAGCGATCCAGCGTCAGCGCAGAGCCATCAATCACGTAAGGGAAGGGAATTTCGTGCTGCGAATTGCCGACGCTAATATGCGCGCCGTAATCCTGATACAGCAGAGTTAATTGTTCCAGCAGATAAGCGCGAAAGAGTTTTGGATTGGTAATGGTGGTGGTGTAGCAGCCTGCATGGGTGAATCGCCCCCAGGCTCGGGTTTTTAAGGCTTTGTGCTCGGCGCCATCCCACGAGACAGACAATTGAGGATAGACAAATAAGCCTTCAGCACGGGCTATTTCATCAGGAAGAATATTGTGGTGAATGTACTCGCCAATGGCCTTACGCAACGCGTTAACCGCTCTTTCATACTGCGCTTCCAACTGGGAAAGCGCCTGCTCCGGGGTCAGACTGACGGCCTTCTGGTTCATCATTCGCTCCTTGTTTCAGGTCTGCTGATACTGACGATAGTATGCTACAGCGTGAAAATGGCGAAGGAAAATTACTGTCCCGGATAAATATTCAAACTCGTTGATAATAAAAGCTTAGCCACCCAGGATCAGGCTGTCTGTGCCCAACGTTCGGCGCTAAAATTACTTGCGCTTATCACTCTTAATGTCGCCGCGCCGTTATTGTTGATGTAATAAAGCGCATTAGGGCCAGGCGTTAACTTATCGCCTTCCTGCAGTCTGCATCGGCTTTCGATTTCAGCAATCACCACGAACTGACCGCTTTGTAGAACCACGCAAGTCGTTGCTGTAGAGGAATTTTTCCGTACTTTCTTTACCCACCACTCCATGTTTTCACCCAGGCTTGTTACACTCAGAATGATAATTGCCGTGTTATCGTTTTAAAGACAACTGAAACTACCCATTGGTTTAATTTACGTTTAGCTGACGTTGTTAAATCTTAACTCGGCGATGCAGCGGGACAGGCAAATAACACCTATGGCTTTGATGCGATTTAACAAGATTCTGAATCAATCTGGATTAAGGATAGTCTCGCTGGCGAAAAAAGCGCTGGTCGCCGCCGCTATTGTTGTGGTGGTGTTTTTCATCGGACGAATCTATGAATCGGAACGCGGCCCCGCGTTGCAGCGCTGGCATACCTGGTCTGGGGATGAGATGACCGCCGGTGAAATCGACCGCGCCAGCTTTGCCAGCTATCTCAAGCGGGAAGATGAAATATTTGCTGATTTGCGGCGTGAGGTCAGTGACCAGCTATCAGCCGCTGACAAAACGCCGCTAAATCGCTTTTATCGCGACAGCCTGGTCTACCCACAACGCTTTACGCCAGACTGGAATCGCTCCTTTATCCTACTGCCATCCGGCAAACCGCGTGGGGCGGTGGTGTTGCTGCATGGATTAACCGACTCTCCCTACAGCGTGCGCTATCTGGCGGAAGAGTATCAACGGCAAGGTTTTGTCGCGGTGGCGCCGCGCTTACCCGGCCACGGTACCGCGCCTGGCGCATTAACCCACGTTGATTGGCAACAGTGGCTGGCGACAACTCGCCTGGCGGTACGAGAAGCGACGCGACTTGCCGGTGGGGATGTGCCGCTGCATCTGGTGGGATATTCTAACGGCGGCGCGCTGGCGTTGAAGTATGCGCTTGATGAACTGACCGATAAATCGCTGGTCAGGCCGCAGCAGATTATTCTACTTTCGCCGATGATTGGCGTCACCGCTTTCGCCCGTTTCGCCGGGCTGGCTGGCCTGCCTTCGGTGTTTCCCGCCTTTGCGCGCGCGGCGTGGCTAAACGTCATTCCGGAGTTTAACCCTTATAAGTACAATTCATTTCCGGTAAAGGCAGCGCGCCAGTCGTGGCTGCTGACCCAGGCCTTACAAAAACAGATTATCCAGGCGGCGCAGAGCCAGCGGCTAACTTCTATCGCGCCGGTGTTAACCTTTCAGTCGGTGATTGATTCTACGGTCAGTACTCGAGCAGTGGTTGATTCGTTATACCGCTATTTGCCGGACAACGGCAGCGAACTGGTGATTTTCGATATTAATCAGGCGGCGAACCTGCGGGCGCTGTTTCGCCCGGCGACTTATTCGGCGGTGAATACCTTGTTACCTCCGGCGCCGCGCCCGTACTCCACGACGATCGTGACGAATGCGACTCAGCACACCCTCGATACCGTCGCGCGCCTGACACTGGCGGGGCAAACCGCCGAGAGAACCCAGGCGCTGCATTTGTCCTGGCCGCAGGATATGTACTCGCTTTCGCATATCGCGGTGCCGTTCCCCATCGCCGATTCGCTGTATGGCCGCGAGCCGACGGAGAAAAACCTTAGCGGTATTAGTCTTGGCACCATTTCGCTACGCGGCGAGACCGCGACGCTGAGCGTCGGTCTTGATACGTTAATGCGCGCCACCTCTAACCCGTTTTTCCCCTACCTGCTGCAGCGGATTGATCAGCGTCTACCGTTGGGCTCAGAACACCAGGATGTGCAATACCGTCCGCAGCGCAATACCGATGAGGGCGGCAGGGGCGACGAAGCGGAAAAGACGCACAAATCTTGAGCTGACGCCAAGGAAAATGCCGATGCCGGGTAGGTCGAAAGTCTGGATGAGCAGCCCCGCGGAGGCGTTAATCTGGCTGAGCGTCACTTTTCCCTGCTGCGCCAGCTCGGAGATAACCCCAAAATAGGCCGTACCGCCCGCCACACATTTCACCAGCGCGGGCAGAACGAAGTTTTCCGGGATATGTAGCCATTGCAGCAGCGGCATCAGCACGCGCTGCAGCATTTCGATGACGCCAGCCGCCTGCATCAGGCCGACGATGGTCAAAGATAAAATCAGCATCGGCACGGCGCCAAGCGCCAGGCGGATAGCGTCGGCGCCGGCGCTATTGATCACCGCAATCAGCCCGTGATTATTTTGTTCGCTTTCCGGGAGTACTTCTGCCCGGCTGCTCTCGACAATGGATAACTTACGCCCGGTGGCGTACCAGCAGACCGCTGCGGCGCAGAGTCCACCGACAATAGAAATGGTGATTGCGGCCAGCCAGTGCAGGCCAAACGGCGTTAAGGGGTAGAAAACGTTGCCCTGGCCCATGGCGAACACCATCGCCAGGGTGGCGGCCATTTGTCGGTCGGAAACACCACGTTTATCCATAATCGCCAGCGTGGCGAGCGGGGCGGCAAAACTCACAAAATTTATCTGAATCAGCGCGAAGGCGCTCATGCCGGTCAACCCAAAGGGTTTTAGCAGCGGCGCCAGCCAGCGCACGATGATGTCGAGAATTCCGCGGACTTCGAGATATTTCATTATGATCAGCATGACGACCATAATGGGTAATAAGGTATAAAGCGCTACGTCGACGGAGGATTTCCCCGCTGACATAATGATGCCGATGACATCCATTTATCTATCACTGTATGCAGGTCAAATAGTTAGCGCCATCATAATCCCGAAGGGGCGAAATGAACAGCTAGCACAGGCAGGTAAGAACGGTGCCTTCACTGAAGTGATATTCGCCGCTGAACGGGCTACCTGCGGCAAAGGCGTCGCTGAGCGTTTTATTGAGGCGTAACGTGAAACGCTGTTTTGCCGGGTCGACTGCGACTATGGCGGCGGCATCAAAATCAAACATCTGCTGTACGCGCGGATATAGCGCTTTGAACAGGCTCTCTTTGGCTGAGAAAGCCAGCAGCAGTGCCCACTCCATATCCAGCCCACAACAGGAAAGCAGCGTCTGTTCCGTTTTCGAGACAAACATATCGGCGCTTTCCAGCATGAGCCCCGGTTGCAGATGCTCGATATCGACCCCGGGATACCGGCCGTCGGCCTCTGCGGCAACCACCGCGATGGCGATATCTTCGCTATGCGAGACGCTTCCTCGCCAGCCTGCCGGCCAAACTGGCGCGCGATCGGCGGCGCTTAACACCGGCTCTAAGCAGCCGGCTTGTCGCAGTAAATAGTGCGCGCAGATGCGCCCGGCCAGATATTCGGCTTTACGTTTTACGACGGCGCCCGCAAGAGAAGAAGGGAACGGGACGGCGTATTGGTTGAAAAGTGCGTCCTGTAATTGTGTCCTGGCGAAACGTACCCGACAGAATTTTAACGCCGGGTCAGCGCGAAGATAGCCGCACTCGGCATGCTGAATAAAAGGTAAATCGCGGAAGGTGTCGGTAACGATAAACATGCAGGATCATCTGGTGAAACGAACGATGACGCTACCTTAACGCAAGTGATAATCAAAGCAGAAGGTGTATAAAGCAAATAAAAGCAAAAAGCCTGCTCGAAAGCAGGCTTTTCTAAATTTGGCTCCTCTGACTGGACTCGAACCAGTGACATACGGATTAACAGTCCGCCGTTCTACCGACTGAACTACAGAGGAATCGTGTGAACGGGGCGCATATTATCGATGACTTAGGGTGTTGTCAAAGGCTGAATCGCCATAAAGCGTTCGACTGCTGACAATTTCAACAATCAAAACCCTTTTAGAGTAAACGCCGGCGGAAATGCACCGAAATGGTGCATTTATACCCCTAATGGGGCATATCATGCGCTCATGGAAGCCAGCAGTATTATCACTAACCCTTATTTTACCGCGCCAGCAGGGCGGTGAGCGGCTACGTAAAACCTGGCAAGCATCTTGCAAAATCCCTGTAACTTAATGGCCAGTAGTGGCATTCCCTTACAGGAGGCAAAATGAACTTAAGACGACTGAAGTATTTTGTGAAAATCGTCGATATCGGCAGTCTGACCCAGGCCGCTGAAGTCTTGCATATCGCACAACCGGCGCTGAGTCAGCAGGTAGCGACCCTGGAAGGTGAGCTGGAGCAGAAACTGCTGATCCGCACCAAACGAGGCGTCACGCCAACCGAAGCGGGGAAAATTCTCTATACCCACGCGCGAACCATTTTGCGTCAGTGTGAACAGGCGCATCTGGCGGTACATAACGTGGGCCAGACGCTGAGCGGGCAGGTGGCGATTGGCCTAGCACCGGGAACGGCGGCTTCGGCGATCACCATGCCGTTGCTGCAGACCGTGCGTAATGAGCTTCCCGAGGTCAACGTCTATCTGCAGGAATGTAGCGGCAGCGTTTTAAATGACAAGCTGCTTGGCGGCCAACTGGATATGGCGGTGTTGTACGAACGTTCACCGGTAGCTGGAGTGGTCAGCCAGCCGTTGCTAAAAGAGGATTTGTATTTGGTCGGCACGCAAAACTGTCCGGGACAAAGCGTTGATCTCTCGGCGGTGGCGGAGATGAGTCTGTTTTTACCGCGTGACTATAGCGCTGTCTGTGCCAGGGTGACGGAAGCCTTTACATTACGCCGCCTGTCGGCAAAAGTGATCGGCGAGATCGAATCCATCACTACATTAACTGCCGCTATCGCCAGTGGAATGGGCGTTACCGTACTGCCGGAATCGGCGGCGCGCTCGCTGTGTGCTACGGCAAATGGCTGGATGGCGCGCATCAGCACGCCGTCGATGAGCCTGTCGCTCTCACTGAATACCTCGGCGCGCGGCGGTTTATCTCCTCAGGCTCAGGCGGTCAAAGATATCCTGCTGTCGCTGGTCAGCCGTCCTTCGTTGGAGAATCGTGAATTACAGCTGGTCAGTTAGGTTATATTCTTTTAAGGAATAAGTTGCTGGTTTTTATTATTTGTTTGCCGGGTAAACAGACTTTAACAATAGACATCATGTTATGTCTGAAGACCTGGGGGAAAAGGTGAATTTCCAGCAACTAAAAATTATTCGCGAGGCGGCCCGTCGGGATTACAACCTGACGGAAGTCGCTAATATGCTGTACACCTCGCAATCTGGCGTCAGCCGCCATATTCGTGAGCTGGAAGAAGAGCTAGGGATAGAAATCTTTATCCGCCGCGGTAAGCGTCTTCTGGGGATGACCGAACCCGGTAAAGCGCTGCTTTCCATTGCCGAAAGGATCCTCAACGAGGCCAGCAATGTTCGCCGGCTGGCCGATCTTTTTACCAATGACGCTTCAGGCGTATTAACTATTGCCACCACGCATACTCAGGCGCGTTATAGCCTACCGCCGGTAATTAAAGCTTTTCGCGAACTTTTCCCCGAGGTGCGTTTGGAACTGGTGCAAGGGACGCCGCAGGAAATCGAGGCGTTGTTGCACAACGGCGGGGCGGATATTGGTATCGCCAGCGAGCGCTTAAGTAACGACCCGACGCTGGTGGCATTCCCCTGGTTTCGCTGGCACCACAGTCTGTTAGTGCCAAAAGATCATCCACTGATTGAGGTTACGCCGCTCACGCTCGAGGCTATTGCGCGCTGGCCGTTAATTACCTACCGTCAGGGGATCACCGGGCGCTCGCGTATTGATGAAGCTTTCACCCGTAAAGGGCTGATGCCGGATATCGTCCTCAGCGCCCAGGATTCGGATGTGATCAAAACTTACGTGGAGCTTGGCTTGGGCGTGGGGTTGGTGGCGGAACAATCCGGCGATGCTCGCGAAGCGGATACCTTTACCCGGCTGGAAACACGCCATCTCTTTGATGCCAATACCGTTTGGTTGGGGCTAAAACGCGGTCAGTTACAACGTAACTACGTCTGGCGTTTCATTGAACTGTGCAATGCTGGACTATCGCTGGATGAGATTAAGCGCCAGGCGATGGAGCCGGAGGAAGTGGCGATCGATTATCAAATCTGAGTGCGGCCAGCGGGCAAGCGGGAGGCGACAAAGCAGCTATAATTCATTCACGTGAGTCGCGACTGAGGAAGGGAAAATGATGGTGCGGCGTATGAAATTGCTTTGCTCTCTGGTGATGATGTTGGCCAGCCACAGCGCATTGGCGGTAAGTTATCCGTTGCCGCCGGAAGGGAGTCGTCTGGTTGGCAGCCCGATGAAAATTAACGTGCCCGAGCGTAATACCCAGCCGCTGGAAACCTTTGCCGCGCAGTACGGGCAGGGGCTAAGCAATATGCTGGAGGCTAACCCCGGCGTCGATGTCTATCTGCCCAAATCGGGAAGCTCGTTGATTATCCCACAGCAATTGATCCTGCCTGCTACCGTACGTAGCGGTATCGTGATAAACGTCGCCGAGATGCGGCTTTATTATTATCCGCCTGAGGGCACTACCGTCGAGGTGTTACCGATCGGTATCGGTCAGGCGGGGCGCGAGACGCCGCGTAATTGGGTGACGGCGGTGGAACGTAAGCAGGAAGGGCCTACCTGGGTGCCGACGGCGAATACCCGTCGCGAGTATGCCAAAGAAGGTAAAACCCTGCCGGCGATGGTGCCCGCCGGGCCAGATAATCCGATGGGGCTGTATGCTATCTATATTGGCAGGTTGTATGCCATTCATGGAACGAATGCCAATTTTGGCATTGGCCTGCGGGTGAGCCAGGGCTGTATTCGCCTGCGCAACGATGACATCAAATACCTGTTCGATAATGTGCCCGTTGGCACGCGAGTACAGATTATCGATCAGCCGGTAAAATACACGACTGAACCGGACGGTAGCCGCTGGCTGGAAGTGCATGAACCGTTATCGCGTAATCGCGCTGAATTTCAGTCAGACCGTAAAGTACCGCTGCCGTATACCCCGGCAATCCGTGAGTTTGTACAGGGCGCGGGCGTGAATGTCGGGCGCGCGGATTCAGCGTTACAGAGGCGCTCCGGGATGCCGGTGAATATTAGTCGTTCAGCGGTGGAAAGCAGTTTTTAACTGGCGTGGATGTTAAAAAGCAAAAAGCCTGCTCGAAAGCAGGCTTTTTAAATTTGGCTCCTCTGACTGGACTCGAACCAGTGACATACG
The DNA here is from genome assembly GCF_040064495.1 of Klebsiella sp. CN_Kp097. NCBI lineage: Bacteria > Pseudomonadati > Pseudomonadota > Gammaproteobacteria > Enterobacterales > Enterobacteriaceae > Klebsiella > Klebsiella sp. CN_Kp097. The sequence goes on from NZ_JBEAIL010000003.1 coordinate 124,811, forward strand.
GATTAACAGTCCGCCGTTCTACCGACTGAACTACAGAGGAATCGTGTGAACGAGGCGCATAGTAATGGCCTCGCATTTTAGTGTCAACACTAAATTTAACCAGCTGATTCAATTGGCGATATTTAGTTCAAAGCGGGCTTTTAATGAACAACGCGCGCGTCGTCTTCATCCAGTAGATCGTTTTCCCGTAAACGCTGTAGCGGATCCTGACGATAGAACTGGCAGAATCGCTGCCATAGCGCCGGGAAGCGAGGAGCGAATAGCTCCGGTGCGCTAAAGAAATATTCTGAAAGCACCGCAAAGCACTCAGCCGGATCGGTTGCCGCATAGGCATCAATGCTGGCGGCGCTTTCGCCGACCAGATCGATTTCATCCTGAATGTTGTTCATCGCTGCATGTAGGTCGTGTTCCCAACCAGCGACTTCACGCAAGGGAATAAAAGGGACGCCGCTGGCGCGATCGCCGTTACGTGAATCCAGTTTGTGCGCGACCTCGTGCACCACCAGGTTAAAACCTGAGGCATCGAAAGAGTCCTGAATATCTAACCAGTTAAGGATAATGGGACCCTGCTGCCAGCTTTGCCCGGATTGCACAACGCGTTGATTATGCACCAGGCCGATGTCATCTTCCCATTCGTCATCGACGACGAAGGGCGCTGGGTAGATCAGGACTTCATGGAAGCCATCTAACCACTCAAGGCCAAGCTCCAGCACCGGCAGACAAAAGAGTAGGGCGATACGCGCGCTATGTAATGGGGTTAACTCAAATCCCTGTAACGGCACCAGACGTTTTTGCTGTAAAAAACGTGCTGCCATTTGGCACAGCTGTTGCTGTTCCTGATGAGTGAGGTTTGCTAAAACCGGAATGGCAACCGCTTGTTCCCACGGGATTTCGCCATTGCCTGTCTGTTCTTCTGCTTTCCACGGCCATTTAAACATCATATCGCTCGCAAAGTCGTCACTTGAACTCAATTTAAGGGACTGGAGCTATTAAAATGCCAAAGAACCTGGCATTATAGCAACCTCAACAGCGGAGAGATGCCGGAGCGGCTGAACGGACCGGTCTCGAAAACCGGAGTAGGGGCAACTCTACCGGGGGTTCAAATCCCCCTCTCTCCGCCACTATTCAATCACTTACGCTTATCCTTTTCAGTGATGCATATCCCGCTGAGACAATCCCTTTACAAAAAAGCATAGCGCTGAAGCAGACAAGGGCGCCAAAGAATCTTCTCATTTTCTGACTCAGACCAGGACTAAATTTCAGCGTTTCCGCTCTCGTGCGCTCGCGAGTATCCCTTCCGCTGCTGAAGTGCTATTGAGCCACTTCCCTGGCGAAATTTAAATGAATTCAGTGAATTGATGCCGACGTCGCGCGAGGCAGTATTGGCTGACCGTTAAAATAAAAAAGCCTGCGCGTGGCAGGCTTTGGTCATGAGGGGATCTTAGAACTGGTAGACCAGACCCAGCGCGACAACGTCATCGGTGGCGATGCCGTTTGCGCGGTAGAAGTAGTCATCTTCGTCCAGCAGGTTGATTTTGTAATCAACATAGGTGGACATGTTTTTGTTGAAGTAGTAAGTCATACCCACATCAACGTATTTAACCAGGTCTTTGTCGCCGCTGTTGTACAGGTCTTTACCTTTAGACTGCAGATATGCAACGGATGGGCGCAGCGGTAAACCGTAATCATCGAACTGATACTGGGCAACGACTTCGAAGTTCTGCGTCTTGTTGGCAATACCGCCGCCGAGATAGCTGGTGGATTTACCGAAGGAGGTCATGTTGCGGGTTTCCGCGTACATCGCTGCCAGGTAGATGTTGTTAGCATCGTATTTCGCGCCTACGGTCCAGGCATCGGCTTTATCGCCGCCGGCGTATGCGCTGTCTGCGGATGCGGCCACCTGATTATTGGTACGATCGGAAGAAGCATATGCTGCGCCGAAGCTGATGCCCATGCCAAAATCGTAGGAAGTAGAGATACCGAAACCGTCGCCATTTTCACGCGCCAGTTTACGATCGCCACCGTTATTGGTGCCTTCGCCAGAACCCGCGTTTTCGTTATTACCCTGATACTGCAGGGCAAAGTTCAGACCATCTACCAGACCGAAGAAATCGCTGTTGCGGTAGGTCGCCACGCCGTTGGTACGGCCGAGCATGAAGACGTCAGTTTGGGTGTAGGTATCGCCGCCGAATTCCGGCAGCACATCGGTCCAGGCTTCAACATCATAGATAACGCCGTAGTTACGGCCGTAGTCCAGAGAACCGTAGTCAGCAAATTTCAGACCCGCGAAGCCCAGACGGGTCCAGGAGTTAGCGCCTTCACCTTCAGTGGTGTTAGCCTGAATGTTGTATTCCCACTGGCCGTAGCCGGTCAGCTGATCGTTGATCTGCGTTTCGCCTTTCACGCCTAAACGCGCGTAGGTTTGGTCGCCATCTTCAGAAGCATCGTCAGAGAAATAGTGCAGACCGTCAACTTTTCCGTAGAGGTCCAGTTTGTTGCCGTTTTTATTATAAATTTCCGCAGAGTGCGCCGCGCCTGCTGCTAATAACGCTGGCAGCATAATAGCCAATACTTTTCTTTTCATTATGTATTCCCTTTAATCATAATTAATATGAATTGTCTAATTCCCTGTGGAATGACAAATCGATACTAGCCGCTTAAGTTCATTTTTAATTAAATAAAAAATGTAATAAAAGTATATTAAAATATTTCAAAATATTTATTTTATATTCAATATATGTATTTTCTATTCTTTGGGTAATTAGTATTTCTGAGGTTTATTGGTGTTTTATTTTTATTGTTGATATTAAACTGTTTTTAATTTCCTACAATAATGATATGCGCATTGTAAATGACATAGCAACATCATCAGTTATAAAGTAATAAATTATTATTTGAAATAATTTTGTTTGATAACGAACATCGCTGAATTTCAGCAAATCGTCTTATTTAAAAGCATGAACACAGCCGTAATATATAGGGGAGTACCGCTCCTGCGTTCACGGATGACCAAAAGCGCTCAGTACTACACTCATGCTTCCAGATAAGCATGATAATTGTATAATGTGACGAGCATCACAATTGTGTGGTCGAAGATGATGCGTTGTGGTTGATGTATGGAGAAGGATTTAATGGACACGAAAGCGAAACGGGGGCCCGTTGGAAAGCTGGCGTTATGGGCTTTTTACGCTTTTTGCGCTTACTTTGTGTGGGCGATGGTACGGTACTGGTGGATAGTGGGGCGGATTCAAAGCGTTCCCGGCGCCAGCATTGATGGTGAATGGGGATCAACGGCGGGCAAATGGATTGGCGCGCTGCTGGGTTTTTTGGTGCTGGGGGCAGTGGGGTTAATCCTTGGGGCGATAGCCTGGTACACGCGTCCCCCTATTCAGGTACATGAACAGCGCGATTAAAGTTGCTATGCTCGTGGCTAGTCCCAGGCATCAGGAAACGCTCATGTTATTAGCTGAATGGCAACAACGATTTGAAAACTGGTTAAATACGCATCATGCACAGGAAGATGCGGCGCATGACATTTCGCACTTTCGCCGCGTCTGGAGTACCGCGCAGCAACTGGTCGGCGAGAGTGGCGCTGACGAGTTGGTTATCCTGACGGCCTGCTACTTTCACGATATTGTCAGCCTGGCTAAAAACCATCCTCAACGTCATCACTCTTCACGGATGGCGGCGCAGAAAACGCGGTCTATCCTGCAAAGCGCTTTCCCCGACTTTCCAGCCAATCGTTATCCTGCGGTTATGCATGCCATTGAAGCGCATAGCTTTAGTGCGGCTATACTGCCACAAAGCGTAGAGGCAAAAATTGTCCAGGATGCAGATCGTCTGGAAGCTTTGGGCGCAATTGGCCTGGCCCGTGTCTTTGCCGTTTCAGGCGCGCTAAACACTATTTTGTTTGATGCTAACGACCCCTTTGCTGACCAGCGCGATCTTGATGACAAGAAATATGCTCTCGACCATTTCCAGAGCAAATTGCTCCGTCTGCCTGAGACCATGCAAACGAAGCAGGGAAGAGCTTTGGCGGTGCATAACGCCCAATTTCTGGTGCAATTTATGGCGAAGCTGAGCGCCGAACTGCGTGGCGACCCGTTGTCGTTGGATGAAGCGGTTTTACGCCGCTTTGCGCCTGCGGTTTAAATCCGTTGCGACTATTTGTGGTACTCTCTGCAAAAATTGTCCGTGCTGGTTGAGGTTATGCCGCAAAATTTATCCCAAGAAAACCTCCTGTCTTTACCGTCAGGGGAACACGCGCAGGCGTTATTGCGCCAGCTGATGACGATATATGATGTCAAAACCCTGGTCGCACAGCTGGTCGCGGTTGGCGACCAGCACTGGAGCCCGGCGATACTCAAACGGGTGGCCACGGTGAGCCGTGCGGCAAGTAGATTGACTAACGCGGAGTGCGCTCATCTGGCGAGCCTGTTACCGGCTCCGCCGCGCCATCATCCAGACTATGCCTTTCGTTTTATCGATCTCTTCGCCGGCATCGGCGGCATTCGTCACGGCTTTGAAGCTATTGGTGGGCAGTGCGTATTTACCAGCGAGTGGAATAAACACGCCGTACGTACCTATAAAGCTAACTGGTATTGCGATCCGCAAGAGCACAGCTTTAACGCCGATATCCGCGAAATCACTCTCAGCCAGCGCGCCGATATCAGTGATGAAGAGGCGGCAAAGTCTATCCGTGAGGCGATCCCGCAACATGATGTACTGCTCGCGGGCTTCCCCTGCCAGCCTTTTTCCCTCGCCGGAGTATCCAAGAAAAATGCCATGGGGCGCGCTCATGGTTTTGCCTGTGAAACTCAGGGAACGCTGTTTTTTGATGTCGTCAGAATTATTGCCGCCCGCCGTCCGCCGATCTTTGTGCTGGAAAACGTCAAGAATCTGAAGAGCCACGATCAAGGAAGAACCTTCCGTATTATCATGCAGACGCTGGATGAGCTAGGCTATGAGGTGGCGGATGCCGATCATGCGGGCGTCGATGATCCAAAAGTGATCGATGGGCGTCATTTCTTACCCCAACACCGTGAGCGTATCGTGCTGGTGGGTTTCCGTCGCGATTTACAATTGCATGAAGGATTTACGCTGCGCGATATCGCCAGCCTGTACCCGCCGCAGCGGCCGACCTTTGGCGAGTTATTGGATCCCACCGTCGATGCTAAATTCATCCTGACGCCGGTTTTATGGAAGTACCTCTACCGTTACGCGCGTAAACACCAGGCGCGTGGCAACGGTTTTGGCTACGGTCTGGTCGACCCGACCAATCCAGGCAGCGTTGCGCGAACGCTTTCGGCGCGCTACTACAAAGATGGCGCTGAGATCCTGGTCGATCGAGGTTGGGATAAGCCATTGGGCGAAAAGCACTTTGACGATCCACAAAATCAACAGCGCCGCCCGCGGCGTTTAACGCCGCGTGAATGCGCACGGTTGATGGGGTTCGAAGCCCCGGGAGAATACCGTTTTCGTATTCCGGTTTCCGATACCCAGGCCTATCGCCAGTTCGGCAACTCGGTGATTGTTCCGGTGTTTGCCGCGGTAGCGAAGCTGCTGGCACCGCGAATTTCCGAGGCGGTAAAGCGGCGCGTTGCAGGAGATAGCGATGGCGGACGTTCATGATAAGGCCACACGTAGTAAAAATATGCGCGCTATCGCGACCCGCGATACGGCAATTGAGAAGCGGCTGGCGACGCTGCTAACGCAGGCCGGATTCACTTTTCGCGTTCAGGAGGCATCGCTACCGGGGCGGCCTGATTTTCTGCTGTCTGACTACCGCTGCGTTATTTTCACCCATGGCTGCTTTTGGCATCATCATCACTGTTATCTGTTTAAAGTACCGGCGACCCGTACCGATTTCTGGCTGAAAAAGATTGGCGCTAACGTACAACGCGATCGCCGCGACCTGGCGATGTTGTTAGCACAAGGTTGGCGGGTGCTTATTGTCTGGGAGTGCGCGCTCCGCGGGCGGCAGAAATTAAGCGATGATGCTTTATGCGATCGTCTGGAGGAGTGGATCTGCGGCGGTGGAAATTGCGCGCAGATCGACACTCAGGGCATTGGTTTTATCGATCCGATTGACAAGGCGTAACGGTGGAGCGGGCAGGGAAGAGATATTTACCCAGCGTCACCAACACGACCGCGAAAATAATCACCGCCAGCGCCAGCCATTCGATAAATGAGAGACTTTCGCCGCCAAATCCGGTCCCCAGCAGCACGGCGACAACCGGATTGACATAGGCGTAGCTGGTAGCAACCGCCGGCGTTACGTTACGTATCAGATACATATAGGCATTGATGGCGATAAGCGAGCCAAAAATAGCCAGATACGCAACGGCAAATATTCCAGACCAGGAGGGCATTTGGGTGAGTTTTTCGCCTGAGAACCAGGATGCCGCGGAAAGCACTATCCCTGCCGCCAGCATTTCAATCGCGCCCGCCATCATCCCGGTTGGTAATTCAATACGGGAACCGTAAACCGAGCCAAACGCCCAGCTCAGGGAACCAATCAGAATCAACAATGCGCCCCAGGGATTGCCACTGAGGTTGCCGCCGCTATTGAGCATCACTATTCCCGCCAGACCGATCGCAATACCGAACCATTCCAGCTTGCGCGTAGCAATGCCAAAGAAACGGCTGAAGCAGAGCGTAAACAGCGGTACGGTGGCGACCATCACCGCTGCGATGCCTGATGGTACATGCTGATGTTCTGCAAGAGTGACGAAGCCATTACCGACGGCAAGCAACAGAATGCCTATCAGTGCCGCATTAAGTAGCGGCCGGCGGGCCGGGAGTTTATGGCCGGTGGCCAGCAAATAGATGAGCAACACGCCGCCGGCAGAGAGAAAGCGGATCCCGGCCATCATCAACGGCGGCCAGCTGGCAACGCCAATAGCGATAGCAAAATAGGTTGAACCCCAAATGATATACAGCGCAAACAGCGCGCCGATAAGGGGTAACAGCTGACGGGTAGACATACTTCCTCGCGACGAAAAGAGATAGAAAGGGAACATATAGTTAACGTGAAAACTAACGTGCTGGCGAGCGCTTTCAATGTGCTTTTTTTGTTATATTTTTGTTGACTAATGACATCTCTGGGCGAGAGGGCACTTTTGCCTCATACTCTATGTTTCATAAACAGAAATTGAAGGAAGCACATTTTGGCGGGAAGTAGTCTTTTAACCTTATTGGACGATATTGCCACGCTGCTGGACGATATCTCCGTCATGGGAAAACTGGCGGCCAAGAAAACGGCTGGCGTACTGGGCGATGATCTTTCTCTCAATGCGCAGCAGGTCACAGGCGTAAGAGCCAACCGCGAGCTCCCGGTAGTATGGGGAGTGGCAAAAGGCTCGTTCCTGAATAAAGTGATTCTGGTGCCGCTGGCGTTACTCATCAGCGCCTTTATTCCCTGGGCCATTACACCGCTATTGATGCTGGGCGGCGCATTTCTCTGCTTTGAAGGCTTTGAAAAAGTGCTGCATAACCTGCATGCGCGCAAGAATAAGGAAGATCCGAAATTGCGCCAGCAGCGGCTGGAAACGCTTGCAGCTCAGGATCCGCAGGCCTTTGAACGCGATAAAGTAAAAGGGGCGATCCGTACCGACTTTATCTTATCAGCCGAAATCGTCGCGATTACCCTGGGTATTGTGGCTGATGCGCCATTGCTTAATCAGATCCTGATTTTATCCGGCATCGCCATTCTCGTGACCGTTGGGGTTTACGGCCTGGTGGGCGTCATTGTGAAGCTCGATGACATGGGATATTGGCTGGCGGAGAAGAAAAGCGCACTGGCGCAGTGGGTTGGAAAAGCGCTCCTGGCCATCGCGCCGCGATTGATGAAAATTCTGACTTTCGTCGGTACCCTGGCGATGTTTCTGGTTGGCGGCGGTATCGTGGTTCACGGCGTAGCGCCGCTGCATCATTTCATCGAGAATTTTGCCCATGGGCTAAGCGGAATGCTGGCATCCACATTGCCTGTGGCCGCTAATCTGGTGCTAGGATTTATCATTGGCGCTATCGTCTTTGGCGTCGTTAAAGCTATCACCGCGTTACGCGGTAAAGCGAAATAAATCCCTGCGCCGGCTACGCAAAATGGGCCGGGGTCGTCTAAGGTGAAACAGTTTCTTCCTGATACCGGAGGCAAAAATGGTCTTGTTGGTCAGTGATGAAGTCAGACGAAAAAACGGCGGACCGCGGATGGTCGTCACCGGCATTGCCGACGATATGGTCGAGTGCCGGTGGTATGACGGACAGGTCGTACAGCGTGAAGCCTTCCGTGAAGATGAGTTGGTCCGCGGCGAAGGGCAACATTCGCAGCATAATTAGATGTGCAGCGCCCGCTGGTGCGGGCGCTTTTAATATTGATTACGTTTGGACAAGGAGCGTTGATGTTGTTGGTTTCTTTGACCGTACTGCGAGTAAATAATGGATAAGCCGCTCTGGCCAAAAAAGTTTCATCGCCTCTTCAATCCGGGGCGAGTGGTCAATATCTGTTTCATCGTGGTGCTGTTCTTTTCAACGTTGCTCATCTGGCGAGAAATCCGCGTACTGGAAGAAGCCTACGTCGCCAACCAACGTAATAATCTTGAGAACGTGGCCCATGAAATGGATGGGCTGTTGCAATTTAATCTCAATCGTCTGCTCTTTTTCCGCAACAGCATGCAATCAGCACTGGAGAATCCGCTGGATTTCGCGATTCTGCGCCGGGCCGAACAGGAGTACATCAGTAAACGTCATGATCCCATCTGGTCAGTCGAGCTAAACAACCGGCGTACTCTGACGGTATACGGGGTTTCAGATTCTTTTGTCGACGCTGATGATCTGTTATCGCGTAATAATCCTCAGGCCAGCAATGAACTGATGGCTACCCTTGAGCTGGGCTATCTTCTGCGTTTGACCAATAACAACAGAATTTTCAGCGAGCGCATGTCCTACGTTTCTCGCAGCGGGTTTTATACCACTACCGATGCCCCGCGCAGTTCCAGCCAGGTGCTGGCGCAGTTCTCGCGAGATACTGGGTCAGCATGGTTTATGCGGCAAACCCAGCGTGATAATCCAGGGCGAGGGATCCTCTGGCAAACGACTCAACAAGAAGACGGGTATACGCAACCGCAGGTGGTTACGGCCTCGATTCCTCTTGATTATGAGCACTACTGGCTGGGGGTGCTGGCGATGGATTTTTCCATCCGCGACCTGCAGAATTTTCTGGTCAGTGCGGTAAAAGGAGGGCAAATGGGCGAGTATCAACTGTATGACAAGCAGCTCAATTTGCTCGCCTCTTCGGCGCCGGATGATGTCCTGACGCCGCTCTCGCCAAAGGAACAAGAACAACTTCGTTATGCGTTGACCAATGATAACCATGGCGGCATACGTCAGTTAACTCGCTATATCAGTTGGGAAAAGATCCGCAACTTTGACGGCGTATTGTTGCATATTCATACTTTGAAAGAGGGGGTGCGTGGTGATTTCGGGACCATTTCCATCGCCCTGACCCTGATGTGGTTAATGTTTACCCTCATGTTGATTGTGTCGTGGGGGGTTATTCGCCGTATGGTCATCAACATGAGCGTGTTGCAGGCGTCCCTTGAGTGGCAGGCCTGGCATGACGCATTAACGCGGCTGCTAAATCGCGGCGCTCTGTTTGAACGGGCGATCGCGGCGGCCCGAAGCTGCCGGCGGAATAATCAACCGATATCCGTCATACAGCTGGATCTGGATTATTTTAAAGGCATCAATGATAAACATGGTCACCAGGCAGGGGACCGTGTTTTGACGTTGGTTGGCAGTACTATTATGGGACAGATTCGCGAGCAGGATATTGCCGGACGCGTTGGTGGTGAAGAGTTCTGTATCGTTCTACCCAATACCCAACTGCCGCAAGCGCGTGCGATTGCTGAGCGTATTCGTCTGCGTATCCATAGCCGGGAGATATTGTTGCACAATAGCGTTAGTTTGCGGATCAGCGCCTCACTGGGGATAAGTAGTAGCGAGACATCAGATGAGTTTAACTTTGAGGAGCTGCAGTCGATTGCCGATCATCGCCTGTATCTGGCAAAGCAGAATGGACGTAATCGGGTTTGTTCGGCTGGGTAGGGCCTGGTAATGTGAGGATGCTCACCTTTATTGCCGCGTTGTTGCTCTTCGGTATGGGAAAATTCTTAAAAAACGCACGGCTCAAGCATACCGTTCGTATGAGAACGATGACAGGCAAGCCTTGTCGCGCCTGGGTTATTAAATAAGTTGTACATATAAGCCGCATTTCTCAATAATTCTCATCATGAATACTTCTTGTCATGCAAAATAATTGAGGATAATGTCTTCCATGCATCGGATTTCCCGGTGTAACGAATTTTCAAGTGCTTCTTGCATTAGCAAGTTTGATCCCGACTCCTGCGAGCCGGGATTTTTTTCACCTGAGCTTAGCGATTGGCTTCAGTAACGCTAAAGTCATGAATATCAAGCTCAAAGGCTTCGGCCAGCTCGCGCCATGTGTGTTCATCACGGCCATTGATACTGACATGATGCGGATCATCTTCACTACGATGTACTTCGCTTTCGCTAATCTCATTGATCGCCGCCAGCAGGGCATCGACATTAACGTCAATCCCGTCGGTATTCATCACACCGTGGTCTTTAGCGGATTTCATCATCACTACCTCGCTCGGCTCTGAAAGGGCCTCTTTAAGTATAGACGGTCTATAAAAACGCCAGTTGCGCTGGCTGAACGCTGCGTGAAGTCAGCTTTTGTTCTACACTGGCTCAAAACGAGAGGAGGCGAGTTATGCAGGTAAACGATCGTGTCACGGTAAAGACCGACGGTGGCCCACGTCGATCGGGGGTAGTACTGGCAATTGAGTCGTTTAGTGAAGGAACCATGTATCTTGTGGCGCTGGAAGATTACCCGCTGGGGATCTGGTTTTTCAATGAAGTGGGGCACCCGGACGGCATCTTTGTTGAGAAAGCAGAGTAGGCCCCCATTCAGAAACTGGCGGTAATCGCCGCCAGTTTGCCATCAGCGCATATTGACGTAAATGCCGGAAGTAATGTTTTCAGCCAACCGAACAATGTGGTAAATCACCTGTTTATTGTGCGTCTGGATTTTTTTCTTAATATTACCTTTATGTGACGAAACGGTTTTTGCTTTGATATTCATCTGCCTGGAAATATGTGAAGTAGCGTGGCCGGCCATCCACATTTGCAGCATATTCGATTCGGCCTGACTGAGCGATAGAGTGGGAATGCGGGTGCGTAATTGGTTTAGATTATTGGCGCTATCGGTCTGCAGATAATTACCCAGTATGTTATCAAGGTCTTTCGGCGTAAGGGATTTTGAGCTGATAAGTAAATTCTTGCGTACAAGTAAATAGTGATCAAAATGGATGTTGGCCAGCGACATAAAAATAACAAATAGAGTATCGGGGTAGGTGGTAATGATGTCGCGGATAAGTTGATTGCTCTCTTCGTGATGTATAAAACAGTCCTCGTTGAGAAACACAACCGCCGGACGCAGCGATTCGCAGCGCTCTTTCAAACTCTGTGCGCTACGCACCTCAATGATATCGCGCTTCTTTATTCCCCGGCTTGCCAGGTATCCGGTTAAACCTAGCCGGGTATAGCTGCACAAATCCATGATAATCGTTGACATGACCCATCCTCAATCAACACGTAACGATAATTCATCTGGCCCAGGCCGTGTGATGAAGTCCATTTTTGTAACACCTGACTTTATGCGAAAAGCATTAGCCAGGCTAAACTATTCGCTAATAATACTCATAATTTGCCAGGAATATTCTCAAAGTAAAGCTATAGAAAAAGAATAAACAGACCCTGACAGTAATAATGCCCGGTGTCGCGGCATGTCGTCGCCAGAATTGTAATTTATTTTCGGATTATCCTTATGGAGGGGCGGCCTATTAAATTGGCGTTGGCTGTATTCTATTCAAAAAATGCATTTGTCATTCAGGTTTCATACAACGAATAATAATCGGTAAGAATAAATGCTGAGATTGACGGCGAGGCTAAGCAACGGAAGCATTGCGCAGGGGTGGCGGCCTTAACGCTTTAATGCCACAATACTTTTTTATCGGTTTGTGGGATGGATGATGAAAAAGATTGTTATGGCTGGCGCGCTGCTTACCCTGGCCGGATGCGTTCAGGTTGATACCTATCAGGATGTGGTCAAAGCGCCGGCGCCTGCAGGGCTGGAAGGGTTCTGGCAATCGAAGGGACCGCAGAGCGCAATGGTAAGTCCTGAGGCGATTGCGACGTTTATCGTTACCAAAGACGGAGATACTCTCGATTGCCGTCAGTGGCAGCGGGTGATTGCTGAGCCGGGAAAATTAATGAACCGCGACAATCAGGTTTATAATGTGACCAGCAGCCTCGATATTTATCCTATTGAACGTAATGGAAACACGTTGGAATACGATCGAATGACGTTAACCCGTGTTGAACGCTTAACGCCGGAATGCGAGCAGGCCTGGAAAAAGAACCAGACGGTGAGTACAACCGCGCAGTAATCGATATTGGCGGGCCGGCTATAAAGCCAGCCCGCTGACCTCAAAGCACCTCTTCAATCACCCACACGCTTACGCTGCCTGCATTACAGGTGAATACGGCATTGCCCTCGTCATCAGTCTCAATAACCTCTTGTCGATTATTGAGAAAATCCTTCCAGCGTTTATTGGCATAATTCTCGCCAAGCGGTAACGTTTTCTCGCCATCGTCGCCGTTGGAGAGCACCACTACGCAGCCAGGATGTTCATCGGTGCCGCTGCGGCTGAAGGCGATACAGTTAGGATGATCGAACCACAGCGTTTGTACGCCGTGGGCGAAACGCTGACGCGCATCGATGAGTTCGTGAAGCTGCTCGATAACCGGCATCTCGATGGAGTATGTCTGGCCATCTCCGCCGGTATCTTCATAACTTGCGCCGAACAGGTCGGCGTAAAATACCGAGGGAACACCGTTTTCACGCAGTAAAATCAGCGCATAGGCTAGCGGCTTAAACCAGGCCTCGACCGGCGCTTCCAGCGCCTGAAGCGGTTGGGTGTCATGATTTGTGACCAACGTGACCGCATGGAATGGGTCGGCTTCCACCAGCGTCCCGGTGAAGATTTGACTCATGTCGTAATCGCGGCCCTGACGCGAGGCTTCATGGAATTTCATCTGCAGCGGCGCATCAAACAGCATGGTATTACCGTCAACAAGGTCGATGTACTGCTGTAGCTTATCCACCTCGTGTGACCAGTATTCGGCAACAATGAATAGCGGTTTATCGGTGGACTCCTGTACATGCTCAATCCACTCTTTATAAAACCATGCCGGAATATGTTTGACGGCATCCAGGCGGAAACCATCGCAGCCGGTCTGTTCAATGACCCAGCGGGCCCAATATTTTATCTCTTCGGTCACGGCATGGTTACGGAAATCGATATTTTCGCCCATGAGATAATCGAAGTTGCCCATTTCATCGTCGACCTGATCGTTCCAGCCATCGCCGGTGTAGTCATTAACAACTTTGAATACGCCATCTTCATCGGGATTTTCGATATGGTCGATACCGCTAAAACATTTATAGTCCCAGATAAATTGTGAATATTTGCCACCGCGGCCCGGAAAGGTATAGCGGGTCCAGGCTTCACATTCGATGATTTCTTCCGCGATTTGCGTGCGGTCCTGTTCATCAACGCGTTGTACGCGGATGCGTTCTTTCTCATCGGCGCCCATCTTGTGGTTTACGACGACATCAAGAAGTACGGCAATTTGATGTTCTTTTAGCGCATTAATCGCCGCTAACAGCTGAGCTTTATCGCCGTATTTGGTGGCAACCGATCCTTTCTGATCGAATTCACCGAGGTCGAAAAGATCGTAACTATCGTAGCCAACTGAATAACCGCCGGAAGCGCCCTTATAGGCGGGCGGCAACCAAATCATATTAATGCCAATTTCATTGAGATTTGGCGCAAGGGCTTCTACTTCCCGCCATAACTCGCCACCTTCCGGGTAATACCAGTGAAAACATTGCAACAACGTGGGATTTTTCATCTTCCATGCTCCTGGCGTCATCAAGCTGACCTTTGCAGTATGGGAGATAACTGGCAAATATGAATAATTTCGTTGCTTTTTCGCTATACCCTAAATAGCCGCATATATAATAAATTGGCATAAGATGTAGCGGATAGATGTTGGTAGGCTGCTGCTAAACGCCTTACACTACACGAAAATCTCATTATATTCGGGGTATCTATGAAATTAGCACTTCTGGGTCGTCAGGCGCTGATGGGCGCAATGGCCGTAGCATTGATGGCTGGTGTAAGCGTGAAAACCTTCGCCGCTGAAAATCTGCTTAATCAGGTCAAAGAGCGCGGCACGCTACGCGTTGGCCTGGAAGGTACATACCCGCCGTTTAGTTATCAAGGCGATGATGGCAAATTGACCGGTTTTGAAGTTGAGTTTGCCAATGAACTGGCGAAACACATCGGGGTGAAAGCCGATCTCAAACCCACCAAATGGGACGGCATGCTGGCTTCTCTCGATTCTAAACGTATTGATGTGGTGATTAACCAGGTCACTATTTCCGACCAGCGCAAGAAAAAATACGACTTCTCCACCCCTTATACTATTTCTGGTGTTCAGGCGCTGGTGAAAAAGGGTAACGAAGGCGTGATTAAAACCGCGGCGGACCTGAAAGGTAAAAAAGTCGGCGTTGGCCTGGGTACCAATTATGAAGAGTGGTTGCGCCAGAACGTACAGGGCGTTGATATCCGCACCTATGATGATGACCCGACAAAATATCAGGACCTGCGCGTAGGCCGTATTGACGCCATTTTGGTTGACCGTCTGGCAGCGTTGGATTTGGTCAAGAAAACGAACAACACTCTGGCTGTAACCGGTGAAGCATTCTCCCGTCAGGAGTCCGGGGTGGCGTTACGTAAAGGAAATGAAGATCTGCTGAAAGCGGTGGACACCGCTATTGCAGATATGCAGAAAGATGGCAGCCTGAAGGCGCTTTCAGAAAAATGGTTTGGTGCTGACGTCACTAAGTAACGTCTGAAGATGAAAAAAGGCGCTGATAACGGCGCCTTTTTTTATTTCGCCAGCAACTGCGTGCATAATAAGGATAACTGAGTCTGGAGGTGCCATGTCACTACAAAATTTAACGCGTTTTCCGCGCCTGGAGTTTATTGGCGCGCCGACGCCGCTGGAATATCTACCACGCCTGTCCGATCATCTCGGACGGGATATTTTTATAAAACGCGATGATGTCACCCCCATGGCGATGGGAGGAAATAAACTGCGTAAGCTGGAGTTCCTCGCCGCCGATGCGCTGCGCGAGGGCGCTGATACGCTGATCACCGCAGGGGCAATTCAATCGAACCATGTGCGCCAGACGGCAGCCGTGGCTGCGAAACTGGGACTGCACTGCGTCGCGTTGTTGGAAAATCCGATAGGCACGCGTGCTGAAAATTATCTGACCAACGGTAATCGCCTGCTGCTGGATCTGTTCAATACTCAGGTTGAGATGTGTGATGCATTAACCGATCCCAACGCGCAGCTTGAAGAGCTGGCGACACGTATTGAAGCTCAGGGATACCGTCCATATGTCATTCCGGTCGGCGGATCTAACGCCCTGGGCGCGTTAGGTTATGTCGAAAGCGCACTGGAAATCGCCCAGCAATGTGAAGGAGCGGTGGAGATCTCTTCGGTAGTGGTTGCCTCCGGTAGCGCGGGTACTCATGCCGGGCTGGCGGTAGGCCTGGAACAGCTGATGCCAAATGCAGAATTAATAGGGGTGACCGTGTCACGTAGCGTTGCCGACCAGTTGCCTAAGGTGGTGACGCTGCAGCAGGCCGTTGCCAACAGTCTTGAGCTGCAGGCCAAAGCGGAGATTACCTTGTGGGATGATTATTTTGCTCCCGGATACGGTACGCCCAATGAAGAAGGCATGGAAGCGGTGAAACTGCTGGCGCAGCTGGAAGGTATCCTGCTGGATCCGGTTTATACCGGAAAGGCCATGGCCGGGCTGATTGACGGCATTAATCAGAACCGCTTTAAGGATGAGGGGCCGATTCTGTTTATCCATACCGGTGGCGCGCCTGCGCTGTTTGCTTATCATCCGCACGTCTAATGCAGAATAAATCGAATGCAAGAAAGTATCCAACTGGTCATTGACTCCGCGCCTTACCTGTTAAAGGGCGCGGTTTTTACGTTACAGCTGAGCATCGGTGGCATGTTCTTCGGCCTGCTGCTGGGCTTTATCCTCGCACTGATGCGCATGTCGCCAATCTGGCCGGTCAGATGGCTGGCGCGGATGTATATCTCGATTTTCCGCGGCACCCCGCTGATTGCCCAACTGTTCATGATCTATTACGGTTTGCCGCAGTTCGGCATTGAGCTGGATCCGATTCCGGCGGCGATGATTGGCCTGTCATTGAATACAGCGGCCTATGCGGCGGAAACGCTGCGCGCGGCGATTGCCTCTATAGACAAAGGGCAGTGGGAAGCCGCCGCCAGTATCGGCATGACGCCGTGGCAGACTTTGCGTCGGGCTATTTTACCGCAGGCTGCCCGCGTGGCGCTGCCGCCGCTCTCTAACAGCTTTATCAGCCTTGTCAAAGATACTTCGCTGGCGGCGACGATTCAGGTACCGGAACTGTTCCGCCAGGCACAGTTAATTACCTCACGTACGCTGGAAGTATTTACGATGTATCTGGCCGCCTCGCTGATCTATTGGGTGATGGCGACCGTACTATCAACCTTGCAGAATTATTTTGAAAATCAGCTGAATCGCCAGGAGCGTGATCCAAAATGAGTGCGATTGAAGTCAAAAAACTGGTGAAAAAATTCCACGGGCAGACCGTGCTGCACGGTATCGATCTTGAGGTTCAGGAAGGGGAGGTCGTGGCGATTATCGGCCCAAGCGGCTCTGGTAAAACCACGCTGTTGCGCAGCATTAACCTGCTTGAACACCCCGAAAGTGGTACCATTCGCGTGGGCGATGTGACTATCGATACTTCGCGTAGTATTGGCCAGCAAAAAGGGTTGATCCGCCGTTTGCGACAGCATGTTGGCTTTGTGTTCCAGAACTTCAATCTGTTTCCGCACCGAACGGTGCTGGAAAATATTATTGAAGGGCCGGTTATCGTCAAAGGCGAAGATAAGAACGAGGCTATTTCTCTGGCGCGTGAACTGCTGGCAAAGGTAGGGCTGTCGGGAAAAGAGAATAGCTATCCGCGTCGTTTATCCGGCGGGCAGCAGCAGCGTGTGGCGATTGCCCGCGCGTTAGCAATGCGCCCGGATGTTATTCTTTTTGATGAGCCAACTTCTGCATTGGATCCAGAGTTAGTGGGCGAGGTACTCAACACCATCCGTCAACTGGCGCAGGAAAAGCGCACCATGGTTATTGTCACCCATGAGATGAGTTTCGCTCGCGATGTCGCCGACCGCGCCATTTTCATGGATCAGGGGCGTATCGTCGAACAAGGTAAGGCCAGAGAGCTATTTGCTAACCCGCAGCAGCCGCGTACTCGTCAGTTCCTCGAAAAATTTCTCATGCAATAACACTTCTCTCTCATCGTGGTCCTCACATTTGGCTGGGGGCCGCGATCGGACAACCTGCCAATCACCGCCGTTGCTGGCGTGGCAGAACATATTTTCTTCCTTAGTTCGATAAATAATCGTCAGCGAAAATCGAATAATGCGATGGCTACGTTATTTTATACATATAAATAAGATTTATGTGTTAGTTTTATGTATTTATAATAATGATTATCAATCAGGGGTTATTTGGTAGGCTATGAGGGACATTGATTTTTTCAGCTGGCGGCGGGAAATGCTGCAACAATTCCAGTCAACTCATGATGGGGATTCGGTTTATAACCTTCTCCAACAGCAAACAGAAGAACTGGAATACGACTACTACGCACTCTGTGTGCGCCATCCGGTGCCTTTTACACGCCCGAAACTGACGTTGCAATCAACTTATCCTCAGGCCTGGATGTCACATTATCAGGCGGAGAATTATTTTGCTATTGATCCGGTATTACGCAGAGAAAATTTTCTTCGTGGACATCTACCATGGAATGACCAGCTTTTTTGCGAGACCCCAGAATTGTGGAATGGCGCGCGCGATCATGGTTTAAATAAAGGCGTGACGCAGTGTCTGACCTTGCCAAATCATGCGTTGGGCTTCTTATCGGTTTCTGCTAAAAATGCGCAGCCGGGTCCGTATCACGAGGACGAATTAGAGTTACGTCTAAGAACGCTGACCGAGCTTAGCCTGCTGGCGTTGCTGCGGCTGGAGGATGAAATGGTGATGCCGCCGGAGATGAAGTTTAGCCGGCGCGAGCTGGAGATCCTAAAATGGACCGCAGAAGGAAAGACCTCGGCAGAGGTGGCGATGATATTGTCTATTTCAGAAAATACGGTCAATTTTCATCAGAAGAATATGCAGCGGAAATTTAACGCCCCCAACAAAACGCAAATTGCCTGTTATGCCGTCGCAACAGGATTAATTTGAGCGAATCGCTCGTTCTGCGTGTCAGACGTGAAACCGGCTGTCAGCGATCGCTTTCAGCCGGTCCTTTCTTACTGACGGTAAGCTTGTTTAATTTGCTTAACGGTGCTGGAGAATACGGCAGCCTGAGCCTCATCTTCCATCTGCGCGATTTGCTTTTCCATTTTAATAATCACGCGGCCAGCATCTGCCTGACCCATAGCCTGAAGCATTAGCGTCAGCAGGGCTTTCAGGCAGGAGACTTCCTGCGCCAACTGTTGATTATTTTCTGCAGTGGAAAAATCTGGTGTGCTCATCGATATCCTCGTTTGCTATCAGCGCTGTCGCGCAATACTAAATGTTAAGGCGGCGCAGTATACCACAAGCGGTAGAAAAAAAAGGAGCGCGTGATTTGTGTTGCTGATGTTGCGCGCTGAGCGGTTAAATTTACTGAATAATATCTGTTCATCTAAGTGCTCATCGTTAATATTTTCCGCCGCTTTTGGCGGAAGTTAATTATTGTTACATCTTTCGAATCCTATTAATCCGCAACCCGTTCTGTTGCTTTTTTTGCGCCTTCTGTAGGGTGAATGTTAAAAAAGAAACATAATCCAACTATATGTTCTGTATAGGTTTCCACCTGGTGTGGAGACAAATTGCCATAAATGGGAGGGAAATCTTCTTCAGGACACTTTTTGGGCTTTTAAAGTTACGATAAAACCCGGTAATATATGGGAGATAAACTATCAGTAGCGTTATCCCTAATTCTGGAGATTATTCCTTTGATCAACGTACTTCTTGTTGATGACCACGAACTAGTGCGCGCAGGGATACGACGCATTCTGGAAGATATAAAAGGGATTAAAGTTGTCGGTGAGGCCTGCTGCGGCGAGGATGCCGTTAAGTGGTGCCGTGCGAATCCTGTGGACGTCGTCCTGATGGATATGAACATGCCTGGTATTGGGGGGCTTGAAGCGACACGAAAAATCGCGCGCTCCATTGTCGATACCAAAGTGATCATGTTGACCGTGCATACTGAAAATCCGCTGCCTGCGAAGGTCATGCAGGCTGGCGCCGCCGGTTACTTAAGTAAAGGCGCTGCCCCGCAGGAAGTGGTAAATGCGATTCGTTGTGTTGCTTCGGGTCAACGTTATATCGCTTCCGATATCGCCCAACAGATGGCGCTCAGTCAGATTGAACCGGAAAAAACGGAATCACCGTTTGCCAGTTTGTCTGAACGTGAGTTGCAGATTATGCTGATGATCACTAAGGGCCAAAAGGTCAATGAGATCTCAGAACAATTAAATCTGAGTCCCAAGACGGTGAATAGCTATCGTTATCGAATGTTCAGCAAATTAAACATTCATGGCGATGTGGAGCTAACTCACCTGGCAATTCGCCATGGCCTGTGCAATGCGGAGTCGTTAGCAAGTCAGTGAGTGATGTTTTTGACGCAAAAGCTTTCCTCAAGACGGTGACCAGCCAACCGGGCGTCTATCGTATGTATGATGCTGGTGGTACCGTCATTTATGTTGGCAAAGCAAAAGATCTGAAAAAGCGCCTTAGCAGCTATTTTCGCAGCAACCTGGCTTCGCGTAAAACCGAGGCTCTGGTGGCGTTGATCGCGCAAATTGACGTGACCGTTACCCATACCGAAACGGAAGCGCTGCTGCTTGAGCATAACTACATCAAGCTGTATCAACCGCGTTATAACGTGCTGCTGCGTGACGATAAATCCTATCCCTTTATTTTCCTCAGCGGCGATACCCATCCACGACTGGCGATGCACCGTGGCGCTAAACACGCCAAAGGCGAATATTTTGGCCCATTCCCTAACGGCTATGCCGTTCGCGAAACGCTCGCGCTGCTGCAAAAAATTTTCCCCATTCGCCAATGTGAAAATAGCGTCTACCGCAATCGCTCTCGTCCCTGTCTGCAATATCAAATTGGCCGTTGTTTAGGACCGTGCGTCGCCGGACTTGTAAGTGAAGAAGAGTACCAGCAGCAGGTAGAATACGTGCGGCTGTTTCTCGCCGGGAAAGACGATCAGGTATTGACGCAACTGATTGCCCGGATGGAAAAGGCCAGCCAGGCGCTTGAATTTGAAGAAGCCGCCCGCATCCGCGATCAGATCCAGGCGGTACGTCGGGTGACGGAGAAACAGTTCGTTTCCAATAATGGTGACGATCTGGATGTTATCGGCGTGGCTTTTGATGCCGGAATGGCCTGTGTGCATGTGCTGTTTATTCGCCAGGGTAAGGTTCTCGGTAGCCGCAGTTATTTCCCGAAAGTTCCGGGTGGCACTGAGTTGGGTGAGGTAGTGGAAACCTTTGTGGGGCAGTTCTATCTACAGGGCAGCCAGATGCGAACCTTACCGGGGGAAATTTTACTCGATTTCAACTTGAGCGATAAAACCCTGCTTGCGGATTCGTTGTCCGAGCTGGCCGGTCGTCGGGTGAATGTGCAGACTAAACCCCGCGGCGATCGCGCGCGTTATCTGAAGCTGGCGCGCACCAACGCCGCCGTTGCGCTTACTACCAAACTGTCGCAACAATCAACGGTCAGCCAACGTCTGCAGGCTCTGGCGACACTACTTAAGCTGCCGGCGGTGACGCGGATGGAGTGCTTTGATATCAGCCATACCATGGGGGAGCAAACCGTCGCATCCTGCGTGGTGTTCGATAGCAATGGTCCGCTACGGGCGGAATACCGTCGCTACAATATTACCGGTATTACCCCTGGTGATGATTACGCGGCCATGAATCAGGTATTACGACGCCGGTACGGTAAAGCAATTGAAGAGAATAAAATCCCGGACGTTATCCTGATAGACGGCGGTAAGGGCCAGCTTGGTCAGGCCAAAGCCGTGTTTGCCGAACTGGATGTGCCATGGGATAAAAATCATCCGCTACTGCTGGGGGTGGCGAAGGGGAGCGATCGTAAAGCCGGGTTGGAGACGTTATTCTTTGAGCCAGAAGGTGAGGGCTTTAGTCTGCCGCCGGATTCTCCTGCTCTGCATGTTATCCAGCACATTCGCGACGAATCACACGATCACGCTATCTCAGGGCATCGTAAAAAACGGGCGAAGGTGAAAAGTACCAGTACACTTGAGACGATTGAAGGTGTTGGCCCGAAACGCCGACAAATGTTGTTGAAATATATGGGCGGCCTGCAGGGGTTGCAGAAAGCTAGCGTAGAGGAAATTGCGCAAGTACCGGGTATATCTCACGGACTGGCAGAAAAGATCTACTACTCGTTGAAACATTAGGGGCTCTGTAGCACCATAGGGCTAATTAACACTTACAACATACAGTTACCCGTTACCATGCGATTTAATATTCCGACGTTGCTCACTCTGTTTCGCGTTATTCTGATACCGTTTTTTGTGCTGGCGTTCTATCTGCCTTTTAGCTGGGCGCCTTTTGTCTGCGCATTGATTTTCTTTGTTGCCGCTGTTACCGATTGGTTTGATGGCTATCTGGCGCGTCGCTGGAACCAGAGCACTCGCTTTGGCGCCTTCCTTGATCCGGTTGCGGATAAAGTGATGGTGGCTATTGCCATGGTGTTGGTCGCAGAACACTATCATACCTGGTGGGTGACTTTGCCGGCAGCGACAATGATCGCGCGTGAAATTATTATTTCTGCTCTGCGCGAGTGGATGGCTGAGCTGGGTAAACGCAGCAGCGTAGCCGTATCATGGATTGGTAAAGTGAAAACGACGGCCCAGATGGCGGCGCTGGTCTGGATGCTGTGG
This sequence comes from Klebsiella sp. CN_Kp097, assembly GCF_040064495.1. Classification (NCBI taxonomy): domain Bacteria; kingdom Pseudomonadati; phylum Pseudomonadota; class Gammaproteobacteria; order Enterobacterales; family Enterobacteriaceae; genus Klebsiella; species Klebsiella sp. CN_Kp097. The sequence continues at coordinate 147,073 of NZ_JBEAIL010000003.1, forward strand.
CGGCCTAATGTGTGGGTGGAGTGGGCTGGTATCGTTCTGTTCATGGTTGCTGCGGTGTTGACGCTGTGGTCAATGTTACAATATTTGAACGCTGCGCGCGGCGATTTGCTTGAACAGTGATCGTTTCGACGCAAATTTCAGCAAACGACACGAAGTAGCGAAAAATACCGTTGACTCACCGCGTGAGATAAGTAGAATGCAACGCATCGAACGGCGGCACAGTCTTCCAGACGATAACAAAATCAAGTGATTAGCTAATCTACTTGATGATGCGGGAATAGCTCAGTTGGTAGAGCACGACCTTGCCAAGGTCGGGGTCGCGAGTTCGAGTCTCGTTTCCCGCTCCAAATTAAAAGCATCGGCAGTAGCGGGTGTTCAGGTATTAAAGGCGCGTTAGCAAAGCGGTTATGTAGCGGATTGCAAATCCGTCTAGTCCGGTTCGACTCCGGAACGCGCCTCCACTTTATATCCCGAGCCCGGATGGTGGAATCGGTAGACACAAGGGATTTAAAATCCCTCGGCGTTCGCGCTGTGTGGGTTCAAGTCCCACTCCGGGTACCATTGGGATAAAGTAGAATAATCAAAGCAATAAGCAGTGTCGTGAAACCACCTCCGGGTGGTTTTTTCATTTCCGAAGCGTCATTTCCTGACATCATTCCTAATATACTCCACCTGCAGAGATAGACTCTGAGTGCTATAAACGTTATTTGTCCTATGACAAAACCTGCGGTGCTTGCTACGCTTAACGGGATTTTCGAACCAGGCAACAGGAGTAGGGGAAATATGTTTACCGGATTGTGTGCTTTTCCGCTGACGCCGATGCGCAACAATGAAGTAGATAGTCGCGCGCTAATAAAAATCATCGAACGTCTGGTCTCGGCGCGAGTTGATTCGCTGGGCATTCTGGGCTCAACCGGCAGCTACGCCTATTTGAGCCGCGAGCAGCGCAAAATGGTGGTCCTGGCGGCAAAACAGCATGCGCAAGGGGTCCCGATGATGGTTGGGATAGGCGCGATGGCGACGGATATGATTCTACGTCTTGCTGAGGATGCTCAGCAGGCGGGGGCGAATGCTGTGCTGCTACCAGTGCTGAACTATCAGCCTCTGACGGATGATGAGGTGTTTACACTGTTCCAGACGGTTAACCGCCATGTGTCGGTACCTATTTGTATCTATGATAACCCGCGCACCACCCACAGAGCCTTTTCTGATGCGCTTGTTGAGCGTATTGCTTCGTTATCCAATATCGCATCAATCAAGATCCCCGGTTTGCCGGCCGACCAGGCTGGCGTCAGAGTGGCGACGCTTCGTCAGCGATTGCCGCAGCGAGTGAGTATTGGCGTCAGCGGCGACGCTTTTGCCGCAGCAGGGTTAAACGGCGGCTGTAATCTGTGGTATTCCGTTTGCGCCGGTCTGTTCCCGCAAATTGCCCAAAATATTACCGCAGCAGCGTTGAGCGGCGAGCGGCAGCAGGCATCGGCACTAAGCGAACGGCTGGAGCCATTATGGGCATTGTTCAGACAGCACGGTAGTCTCAAAGTGATTGCCGCTGCCGCCTCTATTCTTGAACTAGCCGAAGTAGAGTGTTTACCGCGACCGTTGGCCCCGCTCTCCGCGGAGGCCATTAACGATGTCAAATCGGTCATGGATAAGCTGGATCTACGCTGAAGTTTACCGCCTTTCCCTTACCTATGTTTATCAGGAAATCCGCAAGCCATTTAAGGTAATATATCACTGGCGTTAATGTTAACGCTGTATTGATATTCTTTGGGGATGTGATGCCTTTATGGCAATGATAACTATATATGAGGGATCTTATGGCCACGTTGCTTGAAAGCTACGGGAACTGTTTTCGAAAATATGCCACTTTCCGCGGCCGATCCGCGCGCCAGGAATATGTGGTTTTTACCATTGCTAACTTTATATTGTCCGCGATCCTGGGATTGATCCCCGTCGTTGGCGGTATCTTCGGGTTAATTATTATCATTCCGGGGATCGCGGTTGCGGTGCGTCGTTTGCACGATCTCAACAAATCCGGCTGGTGGTTGCTGGCGCCCTACGGCATTATGCTGATCGGTCTGATTGGTATTGCCGCTACCGTCGAAGAGGGTAGAGCCGCAGTATGGGTATGGGTGATCGCGCTGGGCGGCCTGGCCGCGTTGGTAATGTCGATTTGGATGATTTTTACCCGTGGTACCGTTGGCAGCAACCGCTTTGGTGATGAACAGAACGATGACAACAGCGGCGGTAATACGATGGGCAAGAGTTCTGCCGCGGATGATGTCAGAGAGCGCCTGGCACAGGCTAAGAAAATGCTTGATGACGGCGTTATTAGCGCAAGTGAATACGAAGTGATGCGTGCTAATATCATTAAAGATATGTAACCGATCCGCCGCCGGGCTTGCCCGGCGTTAATAAATTCACCTGTGTGAGCGAGAGCGGGTGGTTTTCTCCTCCCATTTTCGCTACTGTAAGCGCCATTTTTCTACCATCATGAGCCTGTAATGAAAACCGGACCCCTGAACGAAAGTGAACTTGAGTGGCTGGATGAGATCCTGTCGAAATATGCCACCGAGGGCGCCATCCTTGATGTCTCCGAACTTGATGGTCTGTTAACGGCTATCTTATCCGGGCCGAGCGAAATCGAACCAGCGCAGTGGCTGCTTGCTATCTGGGGCGGGGCGGATAATGTACCGCGCTGGGCTAACGATCGCGAGCGCGACCGTTTCGTTAACCTGACGCTGCAGCATATGAGCGACATCGCCGAACGCCTGGCTGACTATCCGGAGCAGTTTGATCCGCTGTTTGGCATCCGCGAGTTTGAAGGCCAGGAACTGACCATTGTTGAAGAGTGGTGCTTCGGCTATATGCGTGGCGTTGCCCTCTGCGACTGGTCGACGTTACCTGCGGAACTGCAGCCACAGCTTGATGCCATTGCGTTACACGGAACGGAAGAACGTTTCGAAGCGCTCGATACGCTGACCGCGGATGAATTTGTCGAAAGCGTTGATAGCATCAAGCCCGCCGCGCTGGCTTTATATAATTACTGGATGGAGAACGCTCAGCCGACGGCAGTGCAGCAACCGGTAAGAAATGAGACCAAGGTGGGGCGTAATGATCCTTGCCCCTGCGGTAGCGGCAAAAAGTATAAGCAGTGTTGTTTAGCTAAATAACAAAAGGGGCCAACCAGGCCCCTTTTGTTTACCCCACAGCGGGTAATAATCCTGCCACAATGCAGAATTGAATGGCCACTATCGCCACTCCACAGCCCAATACCAGCCAGAGCGCAATCGAGCCGCCCGGAACACGCCAGGTTGCCTGTGGGTGCAGTTTTCGGCTTTTCATTACTAATAATGATGGCAACATCAGCGCCAGTACGGCGAGCGCCACGCCGGCGTAGCCCAGCGCCATCACGAAACCTCGCGGATAAAACAGGGCGAAGGCCAGCGGCGGCAGGAAAGTGATGACGCCGCTCTGTATACGTCCGGCAGGGGTGTTTTTACGCTGAAACAAATCTGCCAGGTAATCAAACAAACCTAATGCGACGCCGAGAAAAGACGTCGCCAGAGCGAAGTCGGCGAACAGATGTACCGCCACCTCTACATGCGGCGAGGCGACAACGTCGCGGATTGCTGCCAGCAGGCCGTTCAGGCCGGAATTCTGCGCTAGCACGGCGGTAAAGGCCGGAGAGTCGATGCTGCCAAGCGTGGCGAGTTGCCAGAAAATATAGGCGACCAGCGGAATAAAGCTACCGATGATAAAGACGCGGCGCAGCTTACGAATATCGCCATTCAGATAGCTAACGATGCTGGGAATACTACCGTGAAAACCAAACGAGGTGAAAATCACCGGAATAGCGGACAGCGCCAGGCCCTGCTGTAGCGGCAGAGTCAGGAGATTTATCTGGTGAATATGCGGCAGCAGCAGCACCAGCATCACCGCGAGGAAGATAATTTTGGCGCTGAATAAAAAGCGGTTAAACAGATCGACCAGAGAAGTCCCTATGCACACCACCGCGCCACCAATGCCGGTAAAGAGCAATACGCCGGCAGAAGGCGGTAGGTTCCAGTTCAGCCACTGATTCAGACTGGAGGCCAGCAGCTCCCCAGCGCCGCTGATATAGGCCGCCGTAAGCGCATACATCAGAAAAAGCATACAGAAACCGGTGACCCATTGGCCGTAGCGGCCGAGATAGCGCGCCGCCAGTGAGCCTAACCCCATATCCGCAGGGACATGCTGATAGACTTCCAGCAGCAGCAGGGCGGTATAGCACATCAGCGCCCACAGCGAGATCAGTAATACCAGGGTGACGCCAAAACCGACTCCCGCCGAAGCGAGCGGCATCGCCAACATACCGGCGCCAATGGTGGTGCCGGCAACGATTAAAATACTACCCAGAGTGCGGTTCTTCACGCTTTTCTCTATCTATGAAGGAAGGAACGAATAATTATGTCGCGCAGAGTATGTGAAATGAGTGATTTCGTCAAATGATGGTTACAAGTGGTGTAATTATATCTTTACGTCTCTGGAGGGCAGAAAAGACTGCGTTGGCGCAAAGCCGCCAGGCGCATGCTGATATATGCTGCCTGCTTTACAGGAGGAGTTATGTCATCTATTCACGGTCATGAAGTATTACAGATGATGATCGCATCGGGCGAGTCGTACAGCGTTGCCAGTCTCGAAGCGGCCATTAAGAGGCAATTTGGCGAAGATGCTCGCTTTCACACCTGCTCGGCGCAGGATCTGGACGCGGCGCAGCTGGTGACGTTTTTGCAGCAGAAAGGTAAATTCATTGCGGTGGAAGAGGGTTTCAATACCAGCGAGAGTAAAATTTGCCGTCATTGAGCGCGCGGCGGCCAGGGCGGCCGCCGCTGTGGGAATTAGTTTTGCGTGTCGAGGGTTGCCAGTTCTTTATCGATAAAGTACAGGCCTTCACCGCTTTTACCGGCAAGGGTCAGTTTATCAATAACAGATTTGAATAATTTCTCTTCTTCATGCTGTTCTGCTACGTACCATTGCAGGAAATTAAAGGTCGGGTAATCCTGATTAGTCATCGCGGCATGCGCCAGTTCATTAATTTTTTGCGTAATTAACTGTTCATGTTCATAGGTCTGGCGGAACAGTTCATCAAGTGAAGCATATTCGGCAAACGGCGAGCTAATGGCGTTAATACGCGGCAGGCTGCCGGTATCGGTCAAATAGTCGAACAGGCGCTGCATGTGCGTCATTTCTTCCTGCGCGTGGCGGCGGAGAAAGGCGGCTGCACCTTCAAAGCTATGGTAGCTGCACCATGCGCTCATCTGCTGATAAAGCAAAGAAGAATAAAGCTCAAGATTCATTTGCTCATTAAGTTTTTCGATCATTTCTGCTTTCAGCATGGCGTCCACTCCGGAAATAAAGATTAAATCATAATGTGCCGTCACTATAATTTGTTAGTAATTTATTTGCAAAAAGTAAATTAAAAAATTAATTATTAAAAATGCAAATGGGAATAAAACGCATTGGCAATATAATAATAAATGAGAATGGTTTTAATTTGATATTTATTTCGTAAATTATCGCGTGAAGCGAAACGACGAATATTTAATGTTCTGAACCTGAAAGGGGAAAACTGGGCTGAGGGAGGCTCAAAATGTGACGCGCTAAGATTTTTGTAAAACAGCTTTTCATAAAGTTTGAAAACGCATTTATGAAGTAGTAGAGTCCTGTTAACGCTAACGAACTATCGGGCCGTGCCCGCAGAGCATTCAGGAGAGTGAAGCATGAAAATCGCACTGATGATGGAAAACAGCCAGGCCAGCAAAAATGCCATCATCCTCAACGAGTTAAACGCCGTTGCCGATGAAAAAGGCTTCCCGGTTTACAACGTAGGAATGAGCGATGAGCACGATCATCATCTCACCTATATCCATCTGGGAATCATGGCCAGCATCCTGCTGAATTCTAAAGCGGTCGATTTCGTGGTGACCGGTTGCGGCACTGGCCAGGGGGCGCTGATGTCATTGAATATCCATCCGGGAGTGGTCTGTGGTTATTGTATTGACCCTGCGGATGCCTTCCTGTTTGCCCAAATCAACAACGGTAACGCGTTGTCTCTGCCTTTTGCTAAAGGCTTTGGCTGGGGGGCGGAATTGAACGTGCGCTTTATTTTTGAGAAGGCGTTCACCGGCCGTAATGGGGAGGGGTATCCGCCGGAACGTAAAGAGCCGCAGGTCCGCAATGCCGGGATCCTGAATAAAGTGAAAGCGGCGGTGGTGAAAGAAAATTATCTTGATACCTTACGAGCTATCGATCCGGAACTGGTAAAAACCGCCGTTTCCGGGCCGCGGTTCCAGCAATGCTTCTTCGAAAACTGCCAGGATAAAGAAATCGAAGCTTTCGTACGCCAGATTATAGGCTAATAGGGCTTTTCAAACAGGCCTGCATCACTACGCGGGCCTGTTTGTTATGGTCGTGTTTTACTGGATACCGTGCTGCCGGCATCTCGCGTAAGATGTAGCGTATCAATCATCCCTACCAAACAAATCAGCGCAATAAAGACAAACGCCAAGCGGAAGCTAATTCCCGGTAGAGTCGTCAGATTCAACCACTCGCTCAACTGTTCACCGATGCGGATGCCGATGGCGCCGAGAGTGATACCGAGCCCAACCGCCAGCTGTGAAGCGGTGCTGAACAGCGTATTGGCATAACTCATCTGCGCGGAAGGAACGTCGGCAAAAGCGAGCGTACTGACGCCGGTAAATTGGATGGAACGGAACACCCCGCCAAGATAGAGGATCAACATTATCAGCCATACCGGCGTTTGCGGCGTTAACAGCGCGCAGGCAAGTAGCGAGGCGACATTCAGCGCACCGTTAATCAGCAATAAGCGGCGAAACCCCAACCAGCGGATGAGCGGCGTGGTTGCAGGCTTGATAGTGAGATTGCCGACAAAAACGGCCAGCACCAGCAGTCCAGAATGAAAAGGATCCATGCCGAAACCCACCTGGAATAGCAATGGAAGCAGGAATGGGACGGCGCTTATCGACGCGCGAAACAGTGAACCGCCGTACATGGTTACCCGGAATGTAGGAACCTGCAAAGCGTCCAACCGTACCATTGGCCAGGCGGCGCGGCGGAAATGGCGTAGAGCGAAAAACATACAGCCGATACCTGTCGCCATGAGCGCCAGCGTTTGCCAGCTCTGTGGCTGTCGGTCGCCGAGTCGTTCCATCGCTGCCACCAGGCTTATCATCGCCAGTGACGTCGTCAGAAAACCGGGTAGATCGAAGGGGCGGCGTTCTTCTTCACGGATATTGGGAATGATGCGTAGCGAGAGCGCCATCGCCAGTAGCCCGAGCGGCACGTTAATAAAAAAGATCCAGTGCCAGCTGGCGTAACTGGTAATGAAACCCCCGAGCGGCGGGCCGATTATCGGTGCGACCAATGCCGGCCAGGTCAGCGTGGCTATTGCCTTGATGAGCTGATCTTTGGGAGTGGTGCGCAATACCGCCAGGCGCCCGACGGGGACCATCAGCGCGCCGCCAACGCCCTGTAGAATGCGCATTGTCACAAAGCTTTCGATGTTGCGCGATAAACCGCAGAATACGGAGGCGAGGGTAAAAATGGCGAGGGCCAGAGTAAACACTTTCCGCGCGCCGAAGCGGTCGGCGATCCAGCCGCTGGCGGGGATCAGTACCGCGAGGGTGATCAGGTAGGCGCTGATGCCAATATTGAGCGCGACCGCCGCTACGCCAAAATCCTTCGCCATATCAGGCAGGGCGGTAGCGATGACCGTGCCATCGAGAAATTCCATAAAGAAAGCGCCAGCCACCAATAATGCCGGGGCGGAAAAAGCGCCTGTTTTTGGCGTAATTGTTGTTGTACCCATTGTGTCGTTGCCATAGCAAAATGAATAAGTATCTTTGCGGTACGTTTTCTTTTCGCCGCTCCCGCACATGTTTTTTTATCTGGTGCGATTTAGGTTACTATTACGCTCCTGAAAATAGGAGTAAAAAATGTCTCAACCTTTCACTGAACAAGATGAGTTGGTTTCCGATGTCGTCGCATGCCAGCTGGTCATCAAACAGATCCTTGATGTGATTGACGTTATCGCCCCGGTCGAAGTGCGCGAAAAAATGGCGACGCAGTTAAAAGCGATTGATTTTGCGAGTAACCCTGCTTCGGCGGATCCGGTGACGCTGCGCGCAGTACAAAAAGCAATTGCACTGATTGAACTGAAATTTACCCCGCAGGGTGAAGCGCACTAGCTCTAACTCTGAGAAGTTGATTGTCTGGCCGTTCCAGTCTGGAACGGCCAAATTCAGCTAGTGCTGTTGTGGCGAGATGAGATTAAGTAGTCGACGGTCTGTCTGCTCCATACCGAGCCCGGCTTTATCAGCAGTGCGTATTTCTTCAAGGACGGTTTGCAGTAACAGCCCATCTTGCTGCTGCTCTTTCTCCAGCAGGGTCAAAAAACGCCACGTCGTGTCATCGCGCTGCGCTTTTGCTTCCTGCGCCAGGCCGGACAGCATGCTGCTACGTTGCTGATACTCTTCGAGAGTTTTGGCAAACACTTCTTCAAGCGTTGTGCATTGCGGGGGATAGCTTTCGTCGGCTTTGACAATTGGCCAGGCGCCGGCCTTTTTCATATAGTCAAAAACCTGCATCATTAACGTCACGCTGGATTGCGCACGGGTGCGCAAGAAGGTTGCTGTGCCGTTGAGACGCTGTTGCGCGCACCATTCACCTAAATGTAGATAAACATTTGATGCGTGAAACTCAAGATTAATCTGGGTATTTAATTTCTGAACCATTCCTGGAACTGCCATAACAATATCCTTATTTATCCGCAAGGGAAGTATGACGCGCTACCATCGCCACGCACAGGCGAGTTTTGCAAGCGCAACGCAATAGGCAGGAAATAAACACGGTGCAATCCATTTGCACGTGACTATTTATTTATATCTGCCGATACATCAAGAATACCCTTATGTTCCGAATAAGAAAACTCTCAATATGCGTTATTTACGATTTGTTACAACATCAGTTTTACTGCTTGTTTTAATTGTCTTTTTTGTGGTTTTTAAATCGTAATGTATTGAATTTAAATGGTTATATTTAAGGGTTCGTAGGGCTAGTAAATTTGTATTAATGAAGTTGATTTAACGGTAAATTCATATATCGATCATAGCTTATTCATTATTCGAAAATAGCGAGAGGATAATGAACTTGTGATAGATCATCTTTTGTTAGAAGTGGAAGAATAACATATAAGCTGGCGGCAAATCGCAGGACAGAGTAGCCCGGGATGGCGTTAGCGAACCTACAAGGATAAGTCTGCTGGTGATATGGATTATTGTGCCACGCATAACGCTAATTGTCTGACAATTAGCGTTTTTTTTATGTCATTTTTTGCTGAATTTATGTACGCAACTACTGTAATTCTGCGGTGTGATGACGCTCTCGTATGGATAAATAATTTCCAGTTAAAACTATTTTAACAACGGCAATGTTGATTGCGATTTTTCTAATGCCTTGTTTTAAGACCGATAAAAAATTTAAGTCCGATTTTCCCCTACAGAAAAGCGAATTAAAGCTGGAGTTTACCATGCACAAATTTACTAAAGCGCTGGCGGCCATTGGCCTCGCGGCGGTTATGTCACAATCAGCTATGGCTGAAAACCTCAAGCTCGGTTTCCTGGTGAAGCAACCGGAGGAGCCCTGGTTCCAGACCGAGTGGAAATTTGCTGATAAAGCCGGTAAGGATTTGGGCTTTGAGGTGATTAAAATCGCGGTGCCAGATGGTGAAAAGACGCTTAATGCGATCGACAGTCTCGCCGCCAGCGGCGCGAAGGGATTTGTCATCTGCACGCCGGACCCAAAACTGGGGTCGGCGATTGTTGCGAAGGCTCGCGGCTATGACATGAAAGTTATCACCGTTGACGATCAGTTTGTTAATGCCAAAGGTAAGCCGATGGAGAGCGTGCCGCTGGTCATGATGGCCGCAAGCGAAATCGGCGCTCGTCAGGGGCAGGAATTGTATAAAGAGATGCAAAAACGCGGCTGGGACGTGAAAGATACCGGCGTGATGGCGATTACTGCCGATGAACTGGATACTGCCCGACGCCGTACCACTGGCTCGATTGACGCGCTGAAAGCAGCGGGGTTCCCGGAAAAACAGATCTATCGTGTACCGACCAAATCTAACGACATTCCAGGAGCGTTCGATGCCGGTAACTCCATGTTGGTGCAGCATCCACAGGTTAAGCATTGGTTAATCGTGGGTATGAACGATAACACCGTGCTGGGCGGCGTAAGGGCAACTGAAGGCCAGGGCTTTAAAGCGCCGGATGTTATCGGCATCGGTATTAACGGTGTCGACGCGGTGAATGAGCTTTCGAAAGCCCAGCCGACGGGGTTCTATGGATCTCTGCTGCCAAGCCCGGATATCCATGGCTATAAAACCAGTGAGATGCTCTACAACTGGGTGACCAAAGGCACCGAGCCGCCGAAATTTACCGCCGTGACTGACGTGGTGCTGATTACCCGCGACAACTTTAAACAAGAGTTGGCGAAGAAAGGGCTGTAAGGCCGGGTTCATTCTGCCTCCCGCTCTGGCGGGAGGTTATGCGTAGAAGAGCGGAGTCGTTATGCAACAATCTATCCCTTATCTCTCATTTCGCGGTATCACCATGACGTTCCCGGGCGTTAAAGCACTGTCTGACATCAGCTTTGACTGCTATCGCGGGCAGATCCACGCGTTGATGGGTGAAAACGGCGCCGGGAAGTCCACCCTCTTAAAAATTCTCAGCGGTAACTACATTCCAACTGCCGGGCATCTGCAAATTGATGGTCAGCAAATAGCATTTACGAATACTACCGCTGCGCTAAATGCTGGTGTAGCGATTATTTATCAGGAACTTCATCTGATCCCGGAAATGACCGTTGCCGAGAATATCTATCTTGGTCAGTTGCCGCATAAAGGCGGCATTGTGAATCGGTCTTTATTGAATTATGAAGCGCGGCTGCAGCTGGAACATCTGGGGCTGGATATCGACCCGGAAACGCCGCTGAAGTATTTGTCGATCGGCCAGTGGCAGATGGTGGAGATCGCCAAGGCGCTGGCGCGTAACGCGAAGATTATTGCGTTTGATGAACCAACCAGCTCACTCTCTGCGCGCGAAATCGACAACCTTTTTCGCGTGATTCGCGAGCTGCGTGAAGAAGGGCGAGTGATTATTTACGTCTCGCACCGTATGGAGGAAATTTTCGCCCTCAGCGATGCCATTACCGTGTTTAAAGATGGCCGCTATGTGCGGACCTTTGACGACATGCGGCTGGTGGATCACGATGCTCTCGTGCAGGCGATGGTGGGGCGTAATCTTGGCGATATCTATGGCTGGAAAGCGCGTGAATATGGCAGCGAGCGGCTGCGACTGGATCAGGTTAAAGCGCCAGGTGTCAGAATGCCAATCAGTTTATCGGTACGCAGCGGTGAAATTGTCGGCCTGTTTGGTCTGGTCGGCGCCGGGCGCAGCGAACTAATGAAGGGGCTGTTTGGCGGCAGCAGAATTACCAGCGGTCAGGTCTATATTGATGGTCAGGCGATAAATATTCGCAAACCGGCGCAGGCGATTCAGGCGGGCATGATGCTGTGTCCGGAGGATCGTAAAGCCGAGGGCATCATTCCGGTACATTCGGTGCGTGACAACATCAATATCAGCGCGCGGCGTAAGCATATTCATGCCGGCTGCCTGATTAACAATGCCTGGGAAGCGAGTAATGCCGAACAACATATCAAATCGCTCAATATCAAAACCCCTGGAGCTGAGCAGTTAATTATGAATCTCTCCGGTGGTAATCAGCAAAAAGCCATTCTGGGCCGCTGGTTGTCGGAAGAGATGAAGGTGATTCTGCTTGATGAACCGACCCGCGGCATTGATGTCGGCGCAAAGCATGAAATCTACAACGTTATCTATGCGCTGGCAGCTTCTGGCGTGGCGGTTGTTTTTGCCTCCAGCGACCTGCCAGAGGTGCTCGGCGTCGCCGACCGCATCGTGGTGATGCGTGAAGGTGAAGTGGCCGGTGAATTGCTGCATGAAGATGCGAATGAACAGCAGGCGCTGAGCCTTGCGATGCCTAAAGTCAGCCAGGCCGTAGCCTGAGTAAGGAGTGAATGATGTCATCTGTAACTACGCCGAGCGCCGCACGATCCTCCTTCAGCTTCGGCCGAATCTGGGATCAGTTTGGTATGCTGGTGGTCTTCGCCGTGTTGTTCATCGGCTGCGTGATCTTTGTTCCCAACTTTGCCTCTTTCGTCAATATGAAAGGGCTGGGGCTGGCGATTTCCATGTCGGGAATGGTGGCCTGCGGCATGTTGTTCTGCCTGGCCTCCGGGGATTTTGATTTGTCAGTCGCTTCGGTCATTGCCTGCGCCGGTGTGACGACGGCGGTAGTGATTAACCTGACCGAAAGCTTATGGATTGGCATTGCCGCCGGGCTTTTGCTGGGTGCTGTCAGCGGGTTGGTAAATGGTTTTGTTATTGCGCGTTTGAAGATCAACGCGCTGATCACAACTCTGGCTACCATGCAAATCGTCCGTGGGCTGGCCTATATTATTTCCGATGGTAAAGCGGTTGGCATTGAGGATGAACGTTTCTTTACTCTGGGTTATGCCAACTGGTTGGGGCTGCCAGCGCCAATCTGGCTGACGGTTGCCTGCCTGATCGTCTTTGGACTGCTGCTGAATAAAACCACCTTTGGCCGCAACACGCTGGCCATAGGGGGCAATGAGGAGGCGGCGCGACTTGCAGGGGTGCCGGTTGTTCGTACCAAGATCATCATCTTTGTTCTTTCAGGTCTGGTATCGGCGGCGGCGGGGATTATCCTGGCTTCGCGCATGACCAGCGGGCAGCCTATGACCTCAATTGGTTATGAACTGATTGTGATCTCGGCATGTGTCCTGGGCGGCGTATCGCTAAAAGGCGGGATCGGTAAGATCTCTTATGTGGTGGCCGGGATCCTAATCCTGGGTACCGTGGAGAACGCGATGAACCTGCTGAACATTTCGCCATTCTCACAATATGTAGTCCGCGGGGTAATATTGCTGGCAGCGGTTATCTTCGACCGATACAAGCAAAAAGCGAAACGTGCGGTTTAATTGCGCGCAACTTTTAAGTCTACATCATAATGTGCCGCCGGCGCCCGCTGCGCTGGCGGTGACTATCAAAATGGCGAGGCTGGTCACACTGTCTATACTTACATGGCTAACAATTAGTTAACAACCAGCGTAATGCTGGCCATGATAAGGAGGAACACAGGGTGGCTGACCAGATATCTGTACCGCCTGAGCTAACCGGAAACCACGCATTTTTTCTGGATCTTGACGGCACGCTTGCCGATATCAAACCTCATCCCGATCAGGTTGTTATCCCCGAAGACGTCCTTCAGATGTTGCGATTACTGGCACAGCGACAACATGATGCTGTGGCATTGATTTCAGGGCGCTCACTAACAGAGCTTGATGAACTAACCCGTCACTGGAGACTGCCGCTTGCCGGCGTCCACGGGGCTGAACGCCGCGATATCAATGGAAAAAGGCACGATGTATCACTGCCGCCGGCATTGAGCCGTGAGGTCGGCGAAGCATTAACTTCGGCGCTACAGGCGCTGCCTGGCAGCGAACTGGAGGATAAAGGCATCGCTTTTGCGCTGCATTACCGTCAGGCACCACAACACCAGAGCGCCATCCTGGCGCTGGCGCAGGATATCGTGCAGCGTTATCCGATTCTGGCCATTCAGCAAGGGAAGTGTGTCGTTGAGATCAAACCACGTGGCATTAACAAAGGTGAAGCAATCGCCGCGTTTATGCGGGAAGCGCCTTTTGCGGGACGAAAGCCGGTATTTATCGGCGATGACCTGACTGATGAGGCGGGTTTTACTATGGTTAATCAATTAGGCGGAGTATCGATTAAAGTTGGACAAGGCGACACACAGGCGCGCTGGCGGCTGGCGAATGTTGCCGCCGTACATAAGTGGTTACGCCATGTTGTCGGCAATATGCAAAGCCTGGATGTATTCACTAACGGGAGGGATGACCATGAGTCGTTTAGTCGTAGTATCTAACCGTATTGCAACGCCAAATGATAAAAAGGCCAGCGCAGGCGGCCTGGCGGTGGGTATTTTAGGTGCGCTGAAAGCGAGCGGCGGCACGTGGTTTGGTTGGAGTGGGGAAATCGGTGATGATAGCCAGCCGTTGAAGAAGGTGAGTAAAGGGGATATTTCGTGGGCCTCATTCAACCTTAGCGAAGAAGATCACGAGCTCTACTACAATCAGTTTTCCAATGCGGTGCTATGGCCCGCATTTCACTATCGTCTCGACTTAGTCAATTTTCAGCGTCCGGCGTGGGAGGGGTATCTGCGGGTTAATGCCGCCGTGGCGCAAAAGCTGCTGCCGCTGCTAGCCGATGACGATATGGTATGGGTTCATGATTATCATCTGTTGCCATTTGCCAGCGAATTACGCAAAAACGGTGTGAAGAACCGCATTGGTTTCTTCTTACATATTCCGTTTCCAACGCCTGAAATATTCAATGCGTTGCCCCCGCATGCCGAACTACTTGAGCAGCTGTGTGATTATGACCTTTTGGGCTTTCAAACCGAAAACGACCGGCAGGCGTTTGTTGACTGCGTTGCCCAGCAAACCACATTAAGCGAAGTGGGCCACCAACAATATCGCGCCTGGGGCAAGACGTTCCGTACTGCCGTCTACCCGATTAGCATTGAGCCGCAAGAGGTCGCACGCAGCGCCAGCGGACCATTGCCGCCGAAGCTGGCTCAGTTGAAAGCTGAACTGAAAGGGGTGAAGAATATTTTTTCTGTTGAGCGCCTGGATTACTCCAAGGGGTTGCCAGAGCGTTTTCAGGCTTACGAAGCGCTGCTGGAAAACTACCCCCAGCATCGTGGGAAAATTCGCTATACCCAGATAGCGCCCACTTCGCGGGGGGATGTACAGGCTTATCAGGATATCCGCCACCAACTGGAAACCGCCGCGGGACGCATCAACGGCCACTATGGTCAATTGGGGTGGACGCCGCTGTATTATCTGAATCAGCACTTCGATCGCAAACTGCTCATGAAGGTATTTCGTTATTCCGACGTGGGCCTGGTCACACCGCTACGCGACGGCATGAACCTCGTGGCCAAGGAGTTTGTCGCCGCACAGGACCCTGAAAACCCTGGGGTGCTGGTGTTATCGCAGTTCGCTGGCGCGGCGAATGAACTGACTTCCGCGCTCATCGTCAACCCCTACGATCGCGATGAAGTGGCGGCGGCGCTGGATCGCGCGCTAACGATGCCGCTTGCCGAGCGAATTATTCGCCATGGCAAAATGCTCAAGGCGATCGAGAGTAATGATATTGATAACTGGCAGGCGCAGTTCGTTGCCGATCTAAAGCGGGTAAAGTCGCCTGAAGATAGCTGCCAGCAGCCAACCGTAGTTACTCCCTCCGCGTAGTCAAAACGGCTGATGCTTCGGCATCAGCTTATTCCAGGGAAACCAACAGCACATCGACTCCGCTGCTGCCGACGATATTCTTCGCTGAACAGGTAGCGCGGGAAAACAGGCTCTGGTTATGGTTGCCGCAGATGACCAGGTCGACGTGATGCTGTAGGCAAAAATCCTTCACGTGGTGGCAAAGTTCGCCGCTGGCGATGGTCATTTTGCTGATAGGGTAGTCCGCCTGGGCGGCGAGTTCATTAAGAAAACTACGGGTCTCCTCCTGCATTATCTCTCGCAAATTTTCCATCATCGGCGCGGCGAACTGATTATACATTTCCGGATCTGTCGCCAGCGTGATCAGGCTGACCTGCGCATTGGACGGACGTGCGATAGACACCGCTTTATTAACCAACATGCGGCTTTCCGGCGTTGGGGCGACGGCGACTAACAGATGAGAGTAGGGCATCTAGCCTCCTTGAGATACGCAACGGGACCTTTCTTCCTTCTTTACTCCTAATTCCATTTTTCCACAAGGGTTATTCGCGCGGTTAAAAACGCCTTTCTCTGATCGTGTGGTATCAGATTCTGGCAGCCGACTCGCAAAAATGATTCTCTCTTTTGCTTTAAAAGAAACGCTGTTTTATAAATCGGTGACGCATGTTGCCCGCCCCTTTGTTTTTTTGCCACTGAATGATTGGTACTGGCAAAAACGCAAAGGTAAGCCGGTTTTCATGATCTTACTGTAGCCATGTATCCGCAAAACTTCGGTATAGCCCGTGGTAAGGCCGAAGTTATCTAATAAAAAGAGACAGGATTTACGGCGATGAAAACACGAAAAATCGGTTTGGCTAATTATCTCGCCTATGGTTCCGGCGATTTTCTCGGCGCGGGAACCACCGCGCTGACCGCAGCATGGCTACTCTATTTTTACACCACCTTCTGCGGGCTATCGCCCATTGAGGCGACGCTCATTTTCGCCACCGCGCGCGTGCTCGACGCGGTCGTCAGCCCGCTGATGGGCTTCTTAACCGATAACTTTGGCTCTACCTGGCTGGGTAAGCGGTTCGGCAGACGCAAATTTTTTATTTTGCTCGGTATTCCCTGCGTTTTTAGCTACTCAATGATGTGGGTAGGCGATATGGGGTTCTGGTACTACCTCGCAACTTATCTGCTGTTTGATATTGTCTATACCATGATTCTGGTGCCCTACGAGACGCTGGTACCGGAGATGACCGATGATTTCAAACAGAAGACCAAATTTTCCGGCGCGCGTATTTCCATGGCGCAAATGTCGGCGATATTAGCCTCGTTTTTACCGGGGATCCTGCTCACCCAACTGGGTAAAGATAACGCCAGCTCATTTTTTTACGCGAGCCTGGTCTTTTCGGTCCTGTGCGCGCTAATGCTGACCTTCGTCTGGTTTTTCACCTGGGAACGTCCGCGGGAAGCGTGGTCTGAAGCAGCGTTACGCGCGGAAGAAGAAAAGCGCAACTTAACGCTCGCGCAGAGTCTTAATCGTCTGTTTATTGAGCTCAGCTCTACGCTGCGAATTAAAATCTTCCGCCAACATCTTGGTATGTATCTGGGCGGTTATATCGCGCAGGACGTGTTCAACGCCGTGTTTACCTATTACGTGGTCTTTGTGCTGATGCAGGACGCTTCTGTCGCCTCTAACTTACTCGGCACGATGGCTATCTTCCAGTTCATCGCGGTTATCGCCATGATCCCGCTATGCATTCGCTTTGGCCCGGCGCCTTCATATCGCATGGTAGTGGTGCTGTTTGGTTTGAGCTCTCTCTCTTATGCGGTGCTCTATTACGCGGGGCTAAGCGACGTCTATTCATTATTACTGCTCATTTCCGCTATCGCGGGTCTGGGGCGCGGCGGCATTAATTACGTGCCGTGGAATACTTACACCTATATTGCCGATGTCGACGAAGTCATTACCGGCCAGCGTCGGGAGGGCATTTTCGCCGGAATCATGACGCTGACCCGCAAAGCGTCGCAGGCGGGGGCGGTGATGCTGGTTGGCATTATCATGCAACTATCGGGCTTTGTCTCCGGGCAAAAAATTCAGCCGGCAGGCGTCAGTCATACCATTCTGTTGATCCTAAGCGTCGGTACTTTGGTGGTGCTGGCCTGCGGCTTCCTGGTCTCCCTGCGCTTTAAACTCAATCTGCATACGCACAGCGTGCTCCGCGCCGAGACGATGGTGATGCGTGATATCGGTTACGCACAGCCCGAGCAGACGACTGCCGAAAACCGCGCGGTGGTTGAGCTGCTGGCGGGGATGCCTTACGACTGCCTGTGGGGTAATAACAACATTGGCTACCTGAATCGCAATAAACCTGCCGCCCCGGCGCTGAATCAGGGCGGCACTTTGAATTCGACATATACCAGAGGTTAAGAACATGAAAGTTTGGCCGGTCAAACATAGCCCATTACTGCGTCAGCCTGAGCGCTTTATCGCTCGCAGCGAGCTTCAGGCATTGATCCGTAATGTGACGCAAAACCTGGTGAATATTAAGGATGACAACGGGCAGTTTTTACTGCGGCTGGACGATGGGCGAGTCATCGATACCAAAGGTTGGGCCGGTTGGGAGTGGACCCACGGCGTTGGGCTGTACGGCATCTACCAGTATTATCAACAAACCGGCGATACCGCGATGCGCGATATCATTGACGGCTGGTTCGCCGATCGCTTCGCCGAAGGTGCAACCACCAAAAACGTTAATACCATGGCGCCGTTTTTGACGCTGGCTTATCGCTATGAAGAGACCGGGCGCCAGGAGTATCTACCGTGGCTCGATAGCTGGGCCGAATGGGCGATGCATGAGATGCCGCGCACCGAGCAGGGAGGCATGCAGCACATTACCCTGGCGGAAGAGAACCATCAGCAGATGTGGGATGACACGCTAATGATGACGGTGCTGCCGCTAGCCAAAATCGGTAAATTACTAAATCGTCCGCAATACATTGAAGAAGCAACCTATCAGTTCTTGCTGCATGTACAGAACCTGATGGACAAAGAGACAGGCCTGTGGTTCCACGGCTGGAGTTATGACGGCCGACACAACTTTGCGCGTGCGCGCTGGGCGCGAGGTAACAGCTGGCTCACCATCGTGATCCCGGACTTCCTTGAGCTGGTGGATTTGCCAGAGGGGAGTGCGGTGCGCCGCTATCTGCTACAGGTACTGAATGCGCAAATTGCCGCGTTAGCGAAATGTCAGGATGAGAGTGGGCTCTGGCATACCCTGCTCGACGATCCGCATTCCTATCTTGAAGCGTCGGCGACGGCGGGCTTCGCTTACGGCATCCTGAAAGCGATACGTAAGCGTTATGTCGGGGCGGAGTACACCGAGGTTGCCGAAAAGGCGATACGCGGGATTGTGCGAAATATTTCACCAGAGGGGGAACTGCTGCAAACCTCGTTTGGTACCGGGATGGGCTCCGATCTCGATTTTTACCGGCAAATTCCGCTCACCTCTATGCCGTACGGCCAGGCGATGGCGATTCTTTGTCTGACGGAGTATCTGCGCAAATATTTCTGATAGCGGCATAGATTCCCCGGCCGCGTTGCGCGTACCGGGGCGACTAATAAAACAAACCCGGCTTTCACCGGGTTTGTTTTTTACATCCGCTCTACGGTCTCAATACCCAGAGTATCGAGGCCCAACTTCAGCGTCTTCGCCGTCAGCAGCGCCAGTTTCAGGCGGCTATTACGGGCCTCTTCGCTTTCGGCGCTGAGGATCGGGCAGTGTTCGTAGAAACCAGAGAACAGACCGGCCAGATCGTACAGGTAGGCGCACATTACGTGCGGAGTACCTTCACGGGCGACGACGGCCAGCGTTTCTTCGAACTGCAGCAGGCGGGCAGCCAACTGCGCTTCGCGATCTTCACTAATAACTACCGGCGCGGCAGCCAGCGCGCTTTCGTCGATACCGGCTTTACGGAACACCGACAGCACACGGGTATAGGCATACTGCATGTAAGGCGCGGTATTACCTTCGAACGCCAGCATGTTGTCCCAGTCGAAAATGTAATCGGTAGTGCGGTTTTTCGACAGATCGGCATATTTCACCGCGCCAATACCCACCGCATTGGCCAGTTTTTCCAGCTCATCGGCCGGCATATCCGGGTTCTTCTCAGCCACCAGGCGGCGTGCGCGCTCCAGCGCTTCGTCCAGCAGATCGGCCAGTTTGACGGTACCGCCGGCGCGTGTTTTGAACGGTTTACCGTCTTTACCGAGCATCATGCCGAACATGTGATGTTCCAGCGGTACGGATTCCGGTACATAGCCTGCTTTACGGACGATAGTCCACGCCTGCATCAGATGCTGATGCTGACGAGAGTCGATGTAGTAGAGCACGCGGTCGGCATGCAGCGTTTCATAACGGTATTTTGCGCAGGCGATATCGGTAGTCGTGTAGAGGTAGCCGCCATCCTTTTTCTGGATGATGACGCCCATCGGTTCGCCTTCTTTGTTTTTGTATTCATCAAGGAAGACCACGGTCGCGCCTTCGCTCTCGACGGCCATGCCTTTTGCTTTCAGATCGGCAACGATCCCCGGCAGCATCGGGTTGTACAGGCTTTCACCCATCACATCATCGCGGGTCAGGGTGACATTCAGGCGATCGTAGGTGATCTGGTTTTGCGACATGGTGATGTCGACCAGTTTGCGCCACATCTGCAGGAAGTACTCGTCGCCACCCTGCAGCTTAACCACGTAGCTACGCGCGCGCTCGGCGAATGCTTCGTCTTCGTCATAGTGTTTTTTCGCTTCGCGGTAGAAACCTTCGAGGTCGGCCAGCGCCATTTCGCCGGCGTTTTCCTGCTGCTGCTTTTCCAGATAAGCGATCAGCATCCCGAACTGGGTACCCCAGTCACCAACGTGGTTGGCGCGGATAACGCGATGGCCGAGGAATTCCAGAGTACGTACCGAGGCATCGCCGATGATGGTTGAACGCAGATGGCCGACGTGCATCTCTTTCGCCACGTTCGGCGCGGAGTAGTCAACAACGATGGTCTGCGGCTGTGGTTTCGCCACGCCCAGGCGCTCGGACTGCAGCGCGAGATTGACGTTGTCCGCCAGGAAGGCTGGATCGAGGAAAATATTGATAAAGCCCGGTCCGGCGATTTCGACTTTATTGGCAATGCCGTTCAGATCGAGATGAGACAGTACCTGCTCTGCAAGTTGTCGCGGCGCCATGCCCAGTTTTTTGGCCACCGCCATCACGCCATTGGCCTGATAGTCGCCGAACTGAACTTTTGCTGACTGGCGGACCTGAGGTTCGCAATCGGCAGGCGCGCCTGCCGCGATCAGGGCCTGGCTGACTTTTTCTGAGAGAAGAGCCTGAATATTCACCGGAATACCTTACTTTTAAGGCGCGAGAACCCCTGTGGGGCGGCGCCGGAACATGGACAAATTAAGGCGGGAGTATACTGCATTTGCGCCCCGTCGTCAGCACCACACGTAAGTTGCCGGGCAGCACGCTTAATCAATAACCATTCGTTGTTTCGGCGCGCGGATTGGCGGTTGGTCGGGGCGGCGAAACAGGATAAATTAGCCTTTTTAGCGATCACCGAGGCGCAAGATGGCGAACTGGCAGCAAATTGATGAACTGAATGATATTTCGGCGGATTTACCGCGTTTTAGCGATGCGCTGCAAGCGCTGGCCGAACGGTTGGGATTGGAGCTTGCGCCGCTGGACGCCGACCATATTTCGCTGCGTTGTCATCAAAATACGACGGCGGAGCGCTGGCGGCAGGGGCTGGAGCGTTGCGGCACGTTACTATCGGAAAATATCATTAATGGCCGCCCCATTTGCTTATTTAAGCTTGCCGAACCTATCTGTGTCGCCCACTGGCGCTTTACGGTTGTGGAGTTGCCCTGGCCGGGTGAAAAACGTTACCCGCACGAAGGCTGGGAACATATCGAAATCGTTCTGCCGGGTGACCCGGAAACCCTCAATGCTCGCGCGCTGGCCTTGCTTTCCGATGATGGACTCAGCCAGCCGGGGATTTTCGTGAAAACCAGTTCGCCGAAAGGGGAGCGTGAACGTTTGCCGAACCCGACGCTGGCGGTCACGGACGGCAAAGTGACCATTAAATTCCACCCCTGGTCGATCGAGCAAATCGTCGCCAGCGAGCGATCCGATACTTAACAGTGTGAAGCCGCGCGGCGTCTGCGGGGAAAAATCGTGACATGCTGTGTTGCCCGTGATGAAAATGGAGAAGGAATCGATGTTACTGGAAGTTTGCTGCTATAGCATGGAATGCGCGCTGGAGGCGCAGCGTTGCGGCGCCGATCGCATTGAACTTTGCGCCGCGCCGCAGGAGGGCGGGTTAACGCCGTCGTTGGGCGTGCTGCGTTCGGTGCGAAACAATATCTCGATTCCGGTTCATCCGATTATCCGTCCGCGCGGCGGCGATTTTTGTTACACCGACGGCGAGTTTGCCGCCATGCTGGATGATGTAGCGACGGTCAGAGATCTGGGTTTTGCTGGTCTGGTGATCGGCGTACTCGATGCTGACGGCCAGGTGGATATCCCCCGCATGCAAAAAATTATGGCGGCGGCGGGGCCGCTGGCGGTGACCTTCCACCGGGCCTTTGATATGTGCGCCGACCCGCGTCAGGCATGGCATTCGCTTGCTGAACTGGGGGTTGCGCGTATCCTCACTTCTGGACAACGGCCAACGGCGGAGCAAGGTCTTGCAAAAATTATGGAACTAATTGCGCTGGGCGATACTCCAATCATTATGGCCGGAGCGGGAGTGCGGGCTGCCAATCTGCAAAAGTTTCTGCAGGCAGGCCTCAAAGAGGTGCATAGCTCAGCGGGGCAGTGGTTGCCATCGCCGATGCGCTTTCGTAATCCGGGGTTATCGATGTCCACCGACGCAGATGCCGATGAATATTGCCGCTATGCCGTTAACGGCGAGGCGGTGGCGGAAATGAAACAAATTATTTCTGCCGCGCGGGATTAGCCCGCGAAGCTAACCGTTTTTTGCTGCACATCATGTCGCCCAATATGATGATTGCCCGTACCAGGCCCCTGCAATTTCAACAGGGGCCTTTTTTTATCCCGCGAGCGTCAGTAGTCGCTCGAGGTCAATTACGCTCTGGCCGCGGCTGCTTTTTTCGCCAGTGACTGCTGCGTCTCTGGTTTAGTGGCGACGATCACCGCGCGCAGCGGCGCGGGATAACCTTCCAGCGTTTTGCTGCTGTCATGTGGATCGAGGAAGTCGGCGAGTGATTCCGTCGTCATCCATTCGGTGCGGCGCTGCTCTTCGCTGGTGGTGATGCAGGTATCAACAATGCGCACATCGATGAATCCGCACTTCTCCAGCCACTGTTTTAGCGCGGCGGCGGAAGGAATGAAATAAACGTTACGCATTTGCGCGTAGCGGTCGCCGGGCACCAGCACGGTGTTCTCATCACCTTCAATGACCAGCGTCTCCAGTACCAGCTCGCCGCCGGGGGCTAACTGATCTTTGAGCTGCCACAGATGATCCAGCGGGGAACGGCGGTGATAGAGCACGCCCATCGAAAAGACGGTATCAAAGGCTTCCAGCGCCGGCAGTTGTTCGATGCCGAGCGGCAGCAGATGCGCGCGCTGATCGTTGCCGATGAGTTTGCGTACCGCTTCAAACTGGCATAAGAACAGCTGGGTTGGATCGATACCGACCGCCAGATGCGCGCCGGCGCCAATCATCCGCCACATGTGATAACCACTGCCGCAGCCGACATCGAGGATAGTACGACCGGTGAGATCGGAAAGATGCGGCAGCACGCGTTCCCATTTCAGGTCGGAACGCCATTCGGTATCGATATTAATGCCATACAGCGAATAAGGGCCTTTACGCCACGGCATCAGGTTTCGCAGCAGATTCTCAATTCGCAGCTGGTGGCCTTCGCTGAGTGGCGTTTCGCTTTCCGCCGTGACGCTATGCAATAGATCGAGACGCCAGGGCGCCAGCTCGGGCAGAAACTCAACGGCGCGTTCCCATTCGCGAAACTTGCCGTGCAGCGCTTCGCGTTGCCAGGCCGCGACCTGAGCGGGCAGCGTTTCCAGCCAGTGGGAGAGCGGTCCTTTCGCGATCAACTGATAAAAATTACTGAAGTCGATCATGCCCGTTCCTCGGATTTAACCGCCACCAATGAACCAAAATTAAAGCACTGGAACCACAGTTCGGCATGTTCAAACCCCGCCTGGCGCAGTCGTGCTTTGTGGGTTTCCACTGAATCCGTCAGCATGACGTTTTCCAGCATGCTGCGCTTCTGGCTGATTTCCAGTTCGCTATAGCCATTGGCGCGTTTGAAGTCATGGTGCATGTTAAACAGCAGTTCGCCGACGTTGGCATCTTCAAAGCTGAATTTTTCGGAAAGCACCAGCGCGCCGCCCGGATTGAGCCCTTGATAGACTTTATCCAGGATCGCCTGACGTTCGCTCGGCTCGAGGAACTGAATAGTGAAGTTCAGCACGACCATGGAGGCATTTTCAATGGCGATATGGCGAATATCGCCCTCAATAACCTCAACCGGCGTCGGCGCTTTATAGGCATCAATATGACGACGGCAGCGTTCTACCATCGCCGGGGAGTTATCAATGGCGATAATTTTGCATCCCGGATGCGCGATATTGCGACGCACGGAAAGCGTCGCGGCGCCGAGCGAGCAGCCGAGATCGTAAACCTGAGTGTTTGGCTGAACAAAACGCTCAGCCAGCATGCCGATCATCGAAATAATATTGGAGTAACCAGGAACAGAGCGCTGGATCATATCCGGGAAGACTTCGGCTACCCGTTCATCAAAGGTCCAGTCGCCGAGACTGGCGATCGGCGCGGAAAAAAGCGTGTCGCGGTGAGACATAACGTTAAACCCGAAAAAACGAAAACGGCGTATTGTGCGCTAACGCAGGGAGAAAACCAACTCCCAGGGCATATACCACAGGTTAGCCAGCACCATCAGCAACAGCGAGCACCAGGTGGCGCTCATTCCGGAACGCCGCCAGCGGAACAGGCGATGATGGAAACCGTACGAGTGCATCAGGCGTCCGGCAATCAGCAAAATACCGCAAACGTGCACCATCCAGGTTAGCGCGCCGTTCATTTCCATGAACAACAGCAGAATGAGCCCAATGGGGACGTATTCCACCGCATTGCCATGAACGCGAATAGCGACCTGTAGTTCACTAAAACCACCGTCGCCATAGCCGACGCGATACTGCATGCGCAGACGTACCACGTCGAAGGAAAACTTGATTAACAATAACGCACCCAAAACCGCATACAGCGCGCTGACCATACCCAAAACTCCCTTTAATTATGTCAGGTGGTTCCGACTATCATAGCAGGATATCAGAAAAGCGAGGATTGCTGCGGAATTGACGGCGCGGCGCCGACGCCCGGCAGCACCGCACGTAAATCTTCCCATAGCGTATCCACCAGTTCAGGCGCCTGGGCGATATCCGGGGTATGTAGAAACAGCCATGGCGTGGCTGACTGATGCCACTTTGGCAGCGTCTGTAACCAGACGCGAAATAATTCGCGATTCTGCGCCATATCGTCGCTGCCGATAAAACGCACCATCGGCTGCTCCGCGGTCATGACCGCGTGAACCGGAACTTTGGGTTTCTTTTTTTGCGCGTCAATCATCGCCGGGTTGCGCGCGACGGCGCTATGTACCGGGCGGCTATCGAGGATCACGCGGTTGGCGTTGCGCTGGTGCAAGCCACGATTAAGCTGTTGTTCAGCATCGCCTTTGGCGAAAAACTCAGGATGGCGAACTTCAACGCCGTAGGTGAAGTTTTTCGGTAGCGTATCGAGAAACTGCCACAGGGCAGGGAGGTCGCGCGGGCCGAAGGTGGCGGGCAACTGAAGCCAGTACTGGCCGATGCGCGATTCCAGCGGCGCCAGACGAGTAAAAAATTCGTGGCTTAAGTCGTCGCAGTCGCGCAGCGCCGCCTGATGCGAAATCGTGGCCGGGAATTTAAAACAGAACCGAAAATCATCGTGAGTTTGTTGAAACCAGCGATCGACTATCTCGGCCTTTGGTAAGGCATACAGGGTGGTATTACCCTCCACGCAGTTAAAATGGCGGGCATACTCTTCAAGGCCGGTGATGCCAAGGCGCACCCATTTAGGGTGCGACCATTGCGGGAGCCCGATATAAATCATAAGGCGGCGAGAATGTCCTCAGTGCTGCGCACGCGGGCGATGCGCGGGAAGATATGGGTCATACTGCCCTGATGCTGTTCGGCGGAGGCGGCGCTGCATGCATCCTCGGCGATGACCAGACTGAAACCCAGTTCCCAGGCATTGCGGGCGGTGGATTCCACGCCGATATTGGTGGAGATGCCGCACAGAATAATGGTGTCGATACCACGGCGGCGAAGCTGCAGTTCAAGATCGGTGCCGTAGAACGCGCCCCACTGGCGTTTCGTGACTTCGATATCGCTATCCTGTTTGCCGAGCGCCGGCGGATAGACCCACCAGTTTTCAGGTAATTTTACGGCGCCAGTCTGGGCATCTACCGGCTGTTTTAACGCTTCGGCGAAATCGGCGGACCAGCCCACTCGAACCATGATGACGGGCGAACCCTGTTGACGACATTTTTCAGCCAGCTTTGCCGCGCGCGTCACCACCTCGTCGGCGCGGTGCGGACCGCCGGCAAAAGGTAAAATGCCTTCTTGCAGGTCAATAATGACCAGCGCGGTCTTTTTCGCATTGAGTTCTAACATGGTATCCCCGTATCTTGTTCTCTTGTCAGGCCGCTACAATACCGTTGCTAATTCAGCTCAAGGGTAACAAATTTTGTTAATTTATGTGAGCACAAGCAATAAGCGCGCAGCAAAGCAGCGTACAAACTGCGTCGGGCTTATCGTCAGACAGAATTTCCAGTATAATAGCCGCCTTTTTTCATTCAGTAGTGACATTCAGCAAAGCTGCGACCTCGTCGCCTGCAAGGCAGGCAACATCCGCCTGCGGCTAAGTTAAGGGATATCTCATGCGTACAGAATATTGCGGACAGCTACGTCAGTCCCACGTGGGGCAGCAAGTGACCCTGTGTGGTTGGGTCAACCGTCGTCGTGATCTCGGTAGCCTTATCTTCATCGATATGCGCGACCGTGAAGGCATCGTGCAGGTGTTTTTCGATCCGGATCGTGCGGATGCATTAAAACTGGCTTCCGAACTGCGTAATGAGTTCTGCATCCAAATCACCGGCACCGTGCGCGCGCGTGAAGAGCGCAACGTTAACCGCGAGATGGCCACCGGCGAAATCGAAGTGCTGGCGTCTGACCTGACCATCATCAACCGCGCGGAAGCGCTGCCGCTGGACTCCAACCACGTCAACACCGAAGAAGCGCGCCTGAAATACCGCTATCTTGACCTGCGTCGTCCGGAAATGGCTCAGCGCCTGAAAACCCGCGCCAAAATCACCAGCTTCGTGCGCCGCTTCATGGACGATCACGGGTTCCTCGATATCGAAACCCCGATGCTGACCAAAGCTACGCCGGAAGGCGCGCGTGACTATCTGGTGCCGTCGCGCGTCCATAAAGGTAAATTCTACGCGCTGCCGCAGTCTCCGCAGCTGTTCAAACAGCTACTGATGATGTCCGGATTCGATCGTTACTATCAGATAGTCAAATGCTTCCGCGACGAAGACCTGCGTGCCGACCGTCAGCCTGAATTTACCCAGATTGATGTTGAAACTTCGTTCATGACCGCACCGCAGGTGCGTGAAGTGATGGAAGATCTGGTACGTAAGCTGTGGCAGGACGTGAAGGGCGTAGACCTCGGTCAATTCCCGGTGATGACCTTTGCCGAAGCGGAGCGTCGTTACGGTTCCGATAAACCGGACCTGCGTAACCCGATGGAACTGGTAGACGTAGCCGATCTGGTGAAAGCAGTAGAATTCGCCGTCTTCTCCGGCCCGGCTAACGACGCCAAAGGCCGCGTTGCTGCCTTACGCGTACCGGGCGGTGCGGCGCTGACCCGTAAACAGATTGATGAATACGGCAAATTCGTGCAGATCTACGGTGCGAAAGGGTTGGCCTATATTAAAGTGACCGAGCGTGCGAAGGGCCTTGAAGGCATCAATAGCCCGGTGGCGAAATTCCTCAACGCCGAAATCGTGGAAGCTATCCTTGAGCGCACCGGCGCGCAAGACGGCGACATGATCTTCTTCGGCGCTGACAACAAGAAAGTGGTTGCTGATGCCCTCGGCGCGCTGCGTCTGAAGCTGGGCAAAGACCTGAATCTCACCGACGAGAACAAATGGGCGCCGCTGTGGGTTATCGACTTCCCAATGTTCGAAGACGACGGTGAAGGCGGCCTGACCGCGATGCACCACCCGTTCACCTCGCCGAAAGATATGACCGCCGCTGAGCTGAAAGCCGCGCCGGAAGATGCTGTGGCTAACGCCTACGACATGGTCATCAATGGCTACGAAGTCGGTGGTGGTTCGGTGCGTATCCACAGCGGTGAAATGCAGCAAACCGTGTTTGGTATTCTGGGCATTAACGAACAAGAACAGCGTGAAAAATTCGGCTTCCTGCTGGATGCGCTGAAATACGGTACCCCGCCGCACGCCGGCCTGGCGTTTGGCCTCGATCGCCTGACCATGCTGCTGACCGGTACCGATAACATCCGTGACGTTATCGCCTTCCCGAAAACCACGGCTGCCGCGTGCCTGATGACCGAAGCGCCGAGCTTCGCGAATCCTGCCGCGTTAGGCGAACTGGGGATTCAGGTTGTGGCGAAAGAGGCAAAAGAGTCTCCGGAGAACAACTAAGATGTCATTCAAGCTGCCCGTCTCCGTTCTGGTGGTGATTTACGCCGAAGATACGAAGCGGGTGCTGATGTTGCAGCGACGCGACGATCCCGCTTTCTGGCAGTCGGTTACCGGCAGCCTGGAAGAGGGGGAAACCGCGTTGCAGGCCGCCGCGCGCGAAGTAAAGGAAGAGGTCGCCATTGATGTTGCTCGCGAGCAACTGGCCTTAATTGACTGTCAGCGTACGGTGGAGTTCGAGATATTTTCTCACTTACGTCATCGCTATGCGCCGGGCGTCGAGCGCAATACGGAATTCTGGTTCCGTCTTGCGCTGCCCCATGAGCGCCAGATTGTTTTCACTGAACATCTGGATTACCGCTGGGTTAGCGCGTCGGATGCCGCCGCGCTAACTAAATCGTGGAGCAACCGGCAGGCGATTGAAGAATTTGTAATTAACGCCGGGTAACTTCCCGCGGCGTTTGCCGCGGAAAGACGGCTTTTTTGGAGAGTTTTTTATGGCAGGTCATAGTAAATGGGCCAACACCAAACACCGCAAAGCGGCGCAAGATGCCAAGCGCGGTAAGATCTTTACTAAAATCATTCGCGAGCTGGTCACCGCTGCGCGTCTGGGCGGCGGCGATCCGGCATCCAACCCGCGTCTGCGCGCGGCGGTAGATAAAGCGCTGTCCAACAACATGACTCGCGACACCCTGAACCGCGCCATCGCGCGCGGCGTCGGCGGTGATGAAGACGCGAACATGGAAACCATCATTTATGAAGGTTACGGCCCGGGCGGCACCGCGGTAATGGTTGAATGTCTGAGCGACAACCGTAACCGTACCGTAGCCGAAGTGCGCCACGCCTTTACCAAAACCGGTGGTAACCTCGGAACCGACGGTTCTGTGGCCTATCTGTTCAGCAAAAAAGGCGTGATCTCCTTCGAGAAAGGCGACGAAGACACCATCATGGAAGCCGCGCTGGAAGCGGGTGCTGAAGACGTTGTCACCTATGATGACGGCGCCATTGACGTTTACACCGCCTGGGAAGAGATGGGCGCGGTACGTGATGCGCTGGAAGCCGCAGGCCTGAAAGCCGATGCTGCTGAAGTCTCAATGATCCCGTCGACTAAAGCGGATATGGATGCGGAAACCGCGCCGAAGCTGCTGCGTCTTATTGATATGCTGGAAGACTGCGACGACGTGCAGGAAGTGTATCATAACGGCGAAATCTCCGATGAGGTTGCCGCAACGCTGTGATGCCGGTAGCCGGTATTGCGGGTGAGTTATTACTGGAGGCGCGTGATGGCCATTATTCTCGGCATTGACCCGGGGTCACGCGTGACCGGTTATGGCGTGATTCGCCAGGTCGGACGGCAGTTGAGCTACCTTGGCAGCGGATGTATCCGCACCAAAGTAGACGATCTGCCGTCGCGGCTGAAGCTGATATACGCCGGCGTCACCGAAATTATTACCCAGTTCCAGCCCGACTATTTCGCTATCGAGCAGGTCTTTATGGCGAAAAATGCCGATTCGGCGTTGAAGCTTGGGCAGGCGCGCGGAGTGGCGATTGTCGCGGCGACGAACCAGGACCTGCCGGTTTTTGAGTACGCGGCTCGCCAGGTTAAGCAAACCGTCGTCGGTATCGGTAGCGCGGAAAAGAGCCAGGTACAGCATATGGTGCGTACCTTGTTGAAACTTCCGGCAAATCCGCAGGCGGATGCGGCGGATGCGCTGGCCATCGCCATCACCCATTGCCACCTCAGCCAGAACCTGGCTCAAATTAGCGAGACCCGGCTCAATCTGGCGCGAGGGCGGTTACGATAATCACAAATCAGGCTGGATATTCATCCAGCCTTTTTTTATGATAACGCATTAAACTTTCGGCCCTTTATTCAGGAGCGCTACGTGATAGGCAGACTCAGAGGCATCATTCTCGAAAAGCAACCCCCGCTGGTATTACTGGAAACCGGGGGCGTAGGTTATGAAGTCCATATGCCGATGACCTGCTTCTACGAGCTACCGGAAGCCGGCCAGGAAGCCATCGTCTTCACCCATTTTGTGGTACGCGAAGACGCGCAGCTGCTGTACGGTTTTAACAACAAGCAGGAACGCACCCTGTTTAAAGAGCTTATCAAAACCAACGGCGTCGGGCCGAAGCTGGCGCTGGCTATCCTTTCCGGCATGTCGGCGCAGCAGTTTGTGAACGCCGTTGAGCGTGAAGAAGTCGCCTCGCTGGTGAAACTGCCGGGTATCGGCAAGAAAACTGCCGAGCGTTTAATCGTCGAGATGAAAGATCGCTTCAAAGGCCTGCATGGCGACCTGTTTACTCCGGCCGCCGATCTGGTGCTGACCACGCCTGCCGGCCCAACTGCCGACGACGCGGAGCAAGAAGCGGTTGCCGCGCTGGTGGCGCTGGGCTATAAACCACAAGAGGCCAGCCGGATGGTGAGCAAAATCGCCCGTCCGGATGCTAACAGTGAAACGCTAATCCGCGAAGCGCTGCGCGCGGCGTTGTGAGGTAAGGGATGATTGAAGCAGATCGGCTGGTATCAGGCGACAGCATTGGTTTCGAAGAGGCCGCTGACCGCGCTATCCGCCCCAAATTGCTCGCAGAGTACGTCGGCCAGCCGCAGGTGCGTTCGCAGATGGAGATCTTTATCCAGGCGGCGAAACTGCGTGGCGATGCGCTCGATCACCTGTTAATTTTTGGCCCGCCAGGGTTGGGGAAAACCACGCTTGCCAATATCGTTGCCAACGAAATGGGCGTGAATCTGCGTACCACCTCCGGCCCGGTGCTGGAAAAGGCTGGCGACCTGGCGGCAATGCTGACCAACCTTGAGCCGCATGATGTCCTGTTTATTGATGAAATCCACCGCCTTTCACCGGTAGTGGAAGAGGTGCTGTATCCGGCGATGGAAGATTACCAGCTGGATATCATGATTGGCGAAGGCCCGGCCGCGCGCTCGATTAAAATCGATCTGCCGCCGTTTACCCTGATTGGCGCCACCACCCGCGCCGGCTCATTGACTTCGCCGCTGCGCGACCGCTTTGGTATCGTACAGCGCCTCGAGTTTTATCAGGTGCCGGACCTGCAGCACATTGTTGGCCGTAGCGCCCGTCATATGGGGCTGGAGATGAGCGAAGAAGGGGCGCTGGAAGTCGCCCGTCGCGCGCGCGGTACGCCGCGTATCGCCAACCGCCTGCTGCGCCGGGTGCGCGACTTTGCCGAAGTGCGTCACGATGGCACTATCTCCGCTGAGATCGCCGCTCAGGCGCTGGATATGCTCAACGTGGATGCCGAAGGGTTTGATTATATGGATCGCAAGCTGCTATTGGCGGTGATCGATAAATTCTTCGGTGGTCCGGTCGGCCTCGATAACCTCGCGGCGGCTATCGGCGAGGAGCGGGAAACCATTGAAGACGTGCTGGAGCCGTACTTAATTCAGCAGGGGTTCCTGCAGCGCACGCCGCGTGGCCGAATGGCGACGGTGCGCGCCTGGAATCACTTCGGTATTACCCCGCCGGAAATGCCCTGATGAAACCCGGTAGCTTTGCGCTACCGGGTAGCCTCTCAATCAACTCGCCGTTTTCTTCATCATACTCAGAACAAACAGCGCCGCTGCGCACAGCACAACCGAAGGCCCTGCTGGGGTATCGTAGAACGCCGAGAAGGTTAATCCCCCGGTTACCGCCAGCATACCCACGCCAACGGCTACCGCGGCCATCTGTTCCGGCGTGCGGGCAAAGCGGCGGGCGGTAGCGGCCGGGATTATCAACAGCGAAGTGATGATCAGCGCGCCGACGAATTTCATTGCCACGCCGATAGTCAATGCCGTCACCAGCATCAGCAGCAGCTTAACCCGCTGTAACTTCACGCCGTCAACAAACGCTAAATCAGGGCTGATGGTCATCGCCAGCAGGTTACGCCACTGCCAGAGCAATATCGCGACCACCACCACTACGCCTGATGCAATGGAGATTAAATCCTGTGGAGTAACGGCTAATAGATCGCCAAACAGATAGGCCATCAGGTCGACGCGCACGTTCGACATCAGGCTCACCACCACCAGACCGAGCGACAGCGCGCTGTGGGCCATAATACCCAGCAGGGTATCGACCGCCAGGTGAGGGCGTTTTTCCAGCCACACCAGGCCGCCCGCCAGCAGCAGCGTGACCACGATAACCGCATAAAACGGATTCACGTTGAGCAGCAGCCCAAACGCCACCCCAAGCAGCGAAGCATGCGCCAGCGTATCGCCAAAGTAGGACATTCTCCGCCAGACCACGAACGAACCCAGGGGGCCCGCCGCGCAGGCAAGCATCATGCCGGCTAACCAGCCGGGTAACAGTAATTCAATCATTAGCGGCCATTTCCCCGACGCAGTACAATCCGCCCCTGCAGGTCGTGGCGGTGATTATGTTGGTGACGATAAATCCCCAGCTGTTCCGCGCCGCGCGGGCCGAACATGGAGATAAATTCCGGGTGCATCGAGACCACTTCCGGAGTTCCGGAGCAGCAAATATGCTGGTTCAGGCACAGCACTTCATCGGTTTTGGCCATCACCAGGTGGAGATCGTGGGAAACCATTAAGACCGCGCAGTTCAGCTCCTGACGCAGTTGATTAATTAAATCATACAGCGCTACCTGCCCATTAACGTCGACGCCCTGGGTAGGTTCATCCAGCACCAGCAGTTGTGGCTGATTTAACAGGGCCCGCGCCAGCAACACGCGCTGGGTTTCGCCGCCGGAGAGTTTTTGCATTGGCGCATCGATAAGATGCCCGGCCTGCACGCGCTGCAGCGCCGGCATAATAACCTGCTTGCGCGTACCTGGACGCAGGCGCATAAAGCGGCTGACCGTCAGCGGCATAGTAGCATCAAGATGCAGTTTTTGTGGTACGTAGCCGATACGCAGATTTTTCTCGCGCTGGATAGCACCTTCGGTCGGCGTCACCAGGCCGAGCACTACGCGTACCAGCGTCGATTTCCCGGCGCCGTTCGGGCCAAGAAGCGTTAAAATTTTGCCTGGTTTTAGCGTTAGCGAAATGTCAGACAACACGCGCCGCTGGCCGTAGACGACCGCGACTTTTTCCAGCGTTACAAGATTCGTCATGTCAAATTAGGGGTTGCACTAGCGATTGAATGTTATAATATCACATCACTTTCGCTCATTACGATGATTAGTCGCATTATGTTACATAAAAATACGCTTCTTTGCGCTGGACTTAGCGCCGCTTTTTTGTTCGCTCATGCCCCGGTTGCGCATGCCGCCGTCGTCGCTTCCATGAAACCCCTTGGCTTTATCGCTTCCGCTATCGCCGATGGCGTGACGGAGACTCAGGTGTTATTGCCTGACGGGGCTTCCGAGCATGATTATTCACTACGCCCGTCTGATGTAAAACGCTTACAGAACGCAGACTTAGTGGTATGGATTGGTCCAGAAATGGAAGCATTCATGGACAAGTCAACGCAAAGCATTGCGGAGCAGAAAAAGGTCACCATCGCCCAGTTGGATGGGGTGAAACCGTTGCTCATCAAAGGGACGGATGATGACGATGACGAACATGGTCACGAACATGCTAATGGCGAAAAAAGTGACGGCGATCACCATCACGGCATTTACAATATGCATCTGTGGCTCTCCCCAGAGATAGCGCGGCTCTCAGCGGTTGCAATCCACGATAAATTATTGGAACTTATGCCGCAGAGTCGAGCCAAACTTGACGCCAACCTGAAGGAATTTGAGGCAAAATTAGCCGCAACCGACAAACAGGTGAGTAACGAGCTGGCGCCGGTGAAAGGTAAGGGGTATTTCGTTTTTCATGATGCCTATGGCTACTACGAAAAACATTACGGTTTGACCTCATTGGGGCATTTTACCGTCAACCCTGAAATCCAGCCTGGTGCGCAGCGTTTACACGAAATAAGAACACAGTTGGTTGAGCAAAAAGCGACGTGCGTTTTTGCTGAGCCACAATTCAGGCCAGCGGTCATCGAAGCTGTTGCCAGGGGGACCTCCGTGCGCATGGGAACCCTGGATCCACTTGGAATCGGAATTAAGCTGGGTAAAGACAGTTACCCTCAGTTCCTGAGCCAGTTGGGGCATCAGTATTCAAGCTGCCTGAAAGGAGATTAACGAGGAAGTGAATACGTGCAACAGATAGCCCGCGCTGTCACTCAGGCATTCAACAATCTGCCACGACCCCATCGCGTTATGCTGGGGTCGTTGAGCGTTCTAACGTTAGCGGTCGCCGTCTGGCGGCCCTACATCTACCACCCGGAATCAGCCCCGATAGTCAGAACGATTGAGCTGGAAAAAAGCGAAATCCGCTCTCTGTTGCCGGAAGCTTCCGAACCCATCGATCAGGCGCCGCAGGAAGAAGAAGCTATCCCGCAGGATGAGCTCGATGACAAATCCGATAGCGACTCCGGCGGCCATGAATATGTGGTTTCTACCGGCGATACGCTGAGCAGTATTCTTAATCAGTACGGTATTGATATGGGCGATATCGCTCAACTCTCCTCTGCTGATAAAGAGCTGCGTAATCTTAAAATTGGTCAACAGCTCTCCTGGACGCTAACCGCTGATGGCGATCTACAAAGCTTGACGTGGGAGATGTCACGCCGTGAGACGCGTACTTATAACCGCGTCGCCAATGGTTTTAAAATGAGCAGCGAGCTGCAGAAAGGGGATTGGGTCAACAACGTCCTGAAAGGCACCGTTGGCGCCAGCTTTGTCTCCAGCGCCCGTGATGCTGGCCTTACCAGCTCGGAAATCAGCGCGGTCATCAAAGCGATGCAGTGGCAGATGGACTTCCGCAAGCTGAAAAAAGGCGATGAATTCTCTGTCCTGATGTCGCGTGAAATGCTTGATGGCAAGCGCGAGCAGAGCCAGCTGTTAGGCGTGCGTTTACGTTCCGATGGCAAAGACTATTACGCGATCCGCGCCGAAGATGGCAAATTCTACGATCGCAACGGTACGGGTCTGGCGAAGGGCTTCCTGCGCTTCCCGACCTCGCGTCAGTTCCGCGTGTCGTCTAACTTCAACCCGCGTCGCCTGAATCCAGTGACCGGGCGCGTCGCGCCGCACCGCGGCGTTGACTTCGCTATGCCGCAGGGCACGCCGGTGCTTTCTGTCGGCGATGGTGAAGTGGTGGTGGCGAAACGCAGCGGCGCGGCAGGCTACTATGTTGCCGTGCGTCATGGCCGAACCTATACCACCCGCTATATGCACCTGCGCAAGCTGCTGGTGAAACCGGGGCAGAAAGTGAAACGCGGCGATCGTATCGCGCTGTCGGGCAATACCGGGCGTTCTACTGGCCCGCACCTGCACTATGAAGTCTGGATTAACCAGCAGGCGGTTAATCCGCTGACGGCGAAACTGCCGCGTACCGAAGGCTTAACCGGTTCCGATCGTACCGATTATCTGGCGCAGGCCAAAGAGGTTATCCCGCAACTGCGCTTTGATTAGCCTGAATAATCATTACAGAAAGCCGGCGTCCGTAATGCGCCGGCTTTTTCTTTTGTGCGATGAGTGACGTATCGCTAAACTAAGCCATTATCTTTATTGATTGAGCAGACCTTCTGCGGACCGGGCATGGAAACGAAAAAAAATAACATTGAGTTTATCCCCAAATTTGAGAAATCTTTTTTACTGCCGCGCTATTGGGGCGCGTGGTTGGGCGTTTTCGCCTTCGCCGGTATTGCGCTGACCCCTCCCTCTTTCCGCGATCCTATTCTCGGCAAACTGGGGCGTTTCGTTGGGCGTCTGGCAAAGAGCTCGCGCCGTCGGGCGCAGATTAACCTGTTGTACTGCTTCCCGGAAAAAAGCGAGCAAGAGCGTGAAGCGATCATCGATGCAATGTATATGTCGGCTCCGCAGGCAATGGTGATGATGGCCGAACTCGGCATGCGCGATCCGCAGCGCGTGATGTCCCGCGTTGACTGGCAAGGGAAAGAGATCATCGACGAGCTGCAGCGTAATAATGAAAAGGTCATCTTTTTAGTGCCGCACGCCTGGGGCGTGGATATTCCGGCGATGCTGATGGCTTCGGGCGGGCAAAAAATGGCGGCGATGTTCCATAACCAGGGGAATCCGGTATTTGACTATGTCTGGAACACCGTGCGCCGTCGTTTCGGCGGGCGGATGCACGCGCGTAACGATGGTATCAAGCCATTTATTCAATCGGTTCGCCAGGGATACTGGGGCTATTATCTGCCCGACCAGGATCACGGCGCCGAGCATAGCGAATTTGTCGATTTCTTCGCGACTTATAAAGCGACTCTTCCGGCGATTGGTCGTTTGATGAAAGTCTGCCGCGCGCGTGTAGTACCGCTGTTCCCGGTGTATGACGGTAAAACGCATCGCCTGACGGTGCTGGTGCGCCCGCCGATGGACGATCTGCTGGAAGCTGATGATACGACGATTGCGCGCCGTATGAACGAAGAGGTTGAGATTTTCGTCAGGCCGCATCCTGAGCAGTATACCTGGATCCTGAAACTGCTGAAGACGCGTAAGCCGGGCGAAACCGAGCCTTACAAGCGCAACGAACTGTTTCCGAAGAAGTAAGCTGTATGCTGCGCTGAGCAGGGCTACGGCGCCTGCATTTACCAGACCGTAGGCCGGATAAGGCGCAGCCGCCATCCGGCGCAAAAGCAGCTTCTTATCCGCGGATATTGCCCGGCGGCGCCGCGCTTGCGCGGGCCTACAAAACATTTCCGTATGCTACCATCGCCGGCATGTTGTGATGCCTGCATTTACCAGGATAACAAGCATAAAAAAGCCTCCGTAAGGAGGCTTACCCATCACTGAAGGCGATTACTCAACGGTCAGGATACGGGTGGTGTTGGTGCTGCCGATGGTGCTCATCACGTCGCCCTGGGTGACGACCACCAGGTCGCCGGAGACCAGATAGCCTTTATCACGCAGCAGGTTAACCGCGTCGTGCGCGGCGGCAACGCCGTCGTTATGGCTGTCGAAATGAACCGGCGTCACGCCACGATAGAGCGCCGTCAGGTTCAGAGTACGCTCGTGACGGGAGAGGGCGAAAATTGGCAGGCCGGAGCTGATACGTGAAGTCATCAACGCGGTGCGGCCGGACTCGGTCATGGTGATAATCGCGGTAATACCTTTCAGGTGGTTGGCCGCATACATCGCCGACATGGCAATCGCTTCTTCGACATTGTCGAACTGGACGTCAAGACGGTGTTTGGAAACGTTGAGACTTGGGATCTTCTCTGCGCCCAGGCACACCCGCGCCATCGCGGCGACGGTTTCAGACGGATACTGGCCGGCAGCGGTTTCCGCGGAGAGCATCACGGCATCGGTACCGTCCAGTACGGCGTTCGCCACGTCCATGACTTCCGCGCGGGTCGGCATCGGATTGGTAATCATTGATTCCATCATCTGCGTGGCGGTGATGACCGAGCGATTAAGCTGGCGAGCGCGGCGGATCAGCGCCTTCTGGATACCCACCAATTCCGGATCGCCGATTTCCACACCGAGATCGCCGCGAGCTACCATCACCACATCGGAGGCGAGAATAACGTCGTCCATGGCATCCTGGTCGCAGACCGCTTCCGCACGCTCGACTTTAGCGACGATTTTCGCATCGCAACCAGCGTCACGGGCCAGACGGCGAGCGTAGTTCAGGTCTTCGCCGCAGCGCGGGAAGGAGACCGCCAGGTAATCAACGCCAATTTTTGCGGCGGTAACGATATCGGCTTTGTCTTTATCGGTTAACGCTTCTGCAGACAGCCCGCCGCCGAGTTTGTTGATACCTTTATTGTTAGATAGCGGGCCACCAACGGTAACTTCGGTGAAAACTTTCATCCCCTGTACTTCCAGGACCTTCAGCTGCACGCGTCCATCGTCGAGCAGCAGGATATCGCCTGGAACGACGTCCGCTGGCAGGCCTTTATAGTCGATGCCGACTTTTTCTTTATCGCCTTCGCCTTTGCCCAGGTTGGCGTCGAGCAGGAATTTGTCGCCAATGTTGAGGAAAATTTTGCCTTCTTTGAAGGTGGAGACGCGGATTTTCGGCCCCTGCAGGTCGCCGAGAATCGCAACGTGGCGGCCCAGTTTTGCTGCAATTTCACGGACTTTGTCTGCGCGGAGTTGGTGATCTTCCGGGGTACCGTGAGAGAAGTTCATGCGTACGACGTTAGCGCCCGCGGCGATAACTTTTTCGAGGTTGTTATCGCGGTCAGTTGCCGGGCCTAAGGTCGTTACGATTTTGGTTCTGCGAAGCCTTCTGGACATGTAATACTCCGTTGACTGAAACAACTTTGGTGTTGCGTGAACATGGATTCGGTAGCGCCAAATCCGCTAACGGGCGGAACTGCTACGCTACCGGGATATAATTGGTCTCTGACTTATAATGACTATTATTGTTTATCACTACTAATGAGTAGTTCTTTATCAAAGCGCGATTCCTTCAGCGCTTCCTTGACCCTCTTCAAGTTATCTCTGAATTTTGCTCCACGGCGCAGGGTAAAGCCGGTCGCCAGCACATCAATTACCGTGAGCTGGGCCAGGCGCGACACCATCGGCATATAAATATCGGTGTCTTCCGGAACATCCAGGGTAATGGCCAGCGTCGACTCCCGCGCCAGCGGGGTCCCGGCCGAAGTGATGGCAATGACCATGGCATCGTTTTCACGCGCTAACTGCGCCAGTTCAACCAGGCTTTTGGTGCGTCCGGTATGTGAAATGATGACCACCACGTCATCATCGTTACAATTCATACAGCTCATGCGCTGTAGGACAATATCGTCGGAGTAGATGACCGGGACGTTAAAACGGAAAAATTTATTCATCGCGTCATGCGCGACGGCTGCTGAAGACCCCAGGCCGAAGAAGGAAATTTTCTTCGCCTGGGTAAGCAGATCGACTGCCCGGTTGACCGCGGACATATCCAGCGCATGATGTACCTGATCGAGGCTGGCCATCGCCGATTCGAAAATTTTCGCCGTATAGGATTCGACGCTGTCGTCTTCATCGACATTACGGTTAACATAGAGGGTACCGTGTGCCAGACTTTGCGCCAGGTGCAGTTTAAAATCGGGGAACCCCCGGGTTTCCAGGCTGCGACAAAATCGGTTTACGGTCGGCTCGCTGACGCCGGCTTCCAGCGCGAGGGCCGCTATGCTTGAGTGAATGGCCTGCGCCGGTGTGGCAAGAATGACTTCCGCCACTTTGCGTTCAGATTTGCTAAGGTTTTCCAGTCGGGACTGGATTTTTTCCAGCATGTTCATTGTTTACAGGCGCTCATCAATGGAAACGATTTCATTAATGGGTGAAATCATCAGGCGTTTTAGCAAGAATATACCCCTCCGCAATCAGAAGCGGTGAGGAATGACGAGAAAAAATGTCGTTTTTTTTCATTACATGATCAGAGTCGTATTTTACTAACTGAAAACCAGACGAAACAACGAACATTCTTAGCCTGATGCCCAATTTGTCGGCGAACGCTTTTCCTCTATGTGCGGTAACGTCGGGAAAGCACCGCCAAGGGTTTCAGGAAATTCGTAAACACAGTACAGTGCAGCGTAAGAAAATTACAAATTTAGCCTGGCATAAGCACCAGACTATCAACTGAGGAGAATGACATGGCGGTAACGCAAACGGCCCAGGCATGCGATCTGGTCATTTTCGGCGCGAAAGGTGACCTCGCGCGCCGTAAACTGTTGCCTTCCCTGTATCAGCTTGAAAAAGCTGGCCAGATTAACCCTGAAACCCGCATCATCGGCGTCGGTCGCGCTGATTGGGATAAAGACGCTTACACCAAAGTTGTGCGTGAAGCGTTAGAAACCTTCATGAAAGAGAAAATCGACGAAGGTTTATGGGATACCCTGAGCGGTCGTCTGGACTTCTGTAATCTTGATGTCAACGATACCAGCGGTTTTACGCGTCTGGGCGATATGCTGGATCAGGAAAACCGCGTCACCATTAACTACTTCGCGATGCCGCCAAGCACGTTCGGCGCTATCTGCAAAGGCCTGGGCGAAGCGAAGCTGAATGCCAAGCCCGCGCGGGTGGTGATGGAAAAACCGCTCGGTACCTCGCTGGAAACCTCCCGGGAAATTAATGACCAGGTGGGCGAGTATTTCGAAGAGTGCCAGGTTTACCGCATCGACCATTATCTGGGTAAAGAGACGGTACTGAACCTGCTGGCGCTGCGCTTTGCTAACTCCCTGTTTGTGAATAACTGGGACTGCCGCACCATTGACCACGTTGAAATCACCGTGGCGGAAGAAGTGGGTATTGAAGGCCGCTGGGGTTATTTCGATCAAGCCGGGCAGATGCGCGACATGATCCAGAACCATTTGCTGCAGATCCTGTGCATGATCGCCATGTCGCCGCCGTCGGATCTGACTGCCGACAGCATCCGCGATGAAAAAGTGAAAGTGCTGAAATCGCTGCGCCGTATCGATCGCTCGAACGTGCGTGAGAAAACCGTCCGCGGTCAGTACACCGCCGGGTTCGCGCAAGGTAAAAAAGTACCGGGCTATCTGGAAGAAGAGGGCGCTAACAAATCCAGCAACACGGAGACCTTCGTAGCCATTCGCGTGGATATCGATAACTGGCGTTGGGCTGGGGTGCCGTTCTACTTGCGTACCGGTAAACGCCTGCCGACGAAATGCTCCGAAGTGGTGGTGTACTTCAAAACTCCGGAATTGAACCTGTTCAAAGAGACCTGGCAGGAGCTGCCGCAGAATAAATTGACCATTCGTCTGCAGCCGGATGAAGGTGTGGATATTCAGGTGCTTAACAAAGTTCCAGGCCTCGATCACAAGCATAATCTGCAGATCACCAAGCTGGATCTGAGCTACTCCGAAACCTTCAATCAGACGCACTTAGCGGATGCCTATGAACGCCTGCTGCTGGAAACCATGCGCGGTATTCAGGCGCTGTTCGTGCGTCGCGATGAAGTGGAAGAAGCGTGGAAGTGGGTTGACTCCATTACCGGCGCATGGGCGGCCGACGGCGATGCGCCGAAGCCTTACCAGGCTGGTACCTGGGGACCGGTGGCGTCGGTGGCGATGATCACCCGCGATGGCCGTTCCTGGAACGAATTCGAGTAAGACTAGCGTTAATCCGGGAGAGTTATTTTACCGGTAACATGATCTGGCGCAGTCTGGCGCATAATTTTTAATCTTTTAAGCCCCGGGAGGATTCACCCCCGGGGCTTTTTTTATTACACTGCCTGTAGACATTTTGCCCCTGAGCCCCAGTGGTGGTGCCATTTACACCATTTTTCGTCGTCATCGCGCGGTGGCCGGACAGATAAATTTTGAGGAGCCTCTATGAATTCGACAATGTTACGGGTAACAAATCGCATTATCGAACGGTCACGCGAAACCCGCTCAGCCTACCTCGCACGAATTAATCAAGCCAAAAGCGATACCGTCCATCGTTCGCAGTTGGCCTGCGGTAACCTGGCGCACGGTTTTGCCGCCTGTCAGGCAGATGATAAAGCGTCGCTGAAGAGCATGTTGCGCAACAACATCGCTATTATCACCTCCTATAACGATATGTTGTCCGCTCACCAGCCTTATGAACATTATCCGGATATCATCCGTAAAGCCTTGCACTCCGCCAATGCGGTAGGGCAAGTGGCTGGTGGCGTGCCGGCAATGTGTGACGGCGTGACGCAGGGCCAGGATGGCATGGAGCTGTCGCTGCTGAGCCGCGAAGTGATTGCCATGTCTGCCGCCATCGGTCTGTCGCACAATATGTTCGACGGCGCGTTGTATCTTGGCGTATGCGATAAAATTGTTCCCGGTCTGACCATGGCGGCGCTTTCCTTCGGCCATCTGCCGTCGGTGTTTATTCCGTCCGGCCCGATGGCCAGCGGCCTGCCGAATAAAGAAAAAGTGCGCATTCGTCAGCTGTACGCCGAAGGTAAAGTTGACCGTATGGCGCTGCTTGAATCCGAAGCTGCCTCTTATCATGCCCCGGGCACCTGTACCTTCTACGGTACCGCCAACACCAACCAGATGGTGGTTGAGTTTATGGGCATGCAGCTGCCAGGTTCCTCGTTTGTTCATCCGGACGCCCCGTTGCGCGAAGCGCTGACCAGCGCCGCAGCTCGTCAGGTGACGCGCATGACCGGCAACGGCAATGAGTGGATGCCGCTGGGTAAAATGATTGACGAAAAAGTGGTGGTCAACGGTATCGTTGCGCTGCTGGCGACCGGCGGCTCCACCAACCATACGATGCACCTGGTGGCGATGGCGCGCGCGGCGGGCATTATCATTAACTGGGATGATTTCTCCGATCTTTCCGATGTGGTGCCGCTGCTGGCGCGTCTGTATCCAAACGGTCCGGCGGACATTAACCACTTCCAAGCGGCAGGCGGCGTGCCGGTACTGGTGCGCGAGCTGCTGAAAGGCGGATTGCTGCATGAAGATGTCAATACCGTCGCCGGCTTCGGCTTGTCGCGTTACACCATGGAACCCTGGCTGAATAACGGTGAGCTGGACTGGCGTGAAGGGGCGACCGCGCCGCTTGACGATCAGGTCATCGCTACCTTCGAGAAACCATTCTCCCGCCATGGCGGTACCAAAGTGCTGAGCGGTAACCTCGGTCGTGCGGTCATGAAGACCTCCGCGGTGCCGGTTGAGAACCAGATTATCGAAGCGCCAGCGGTCGTCTTTGAGAGCCAGCACGACGTACTGCCGGCGTTTGAAGCGGGACTGCTGGATAAAGATTGTGTAGTCGTTGTACGCCATCAGGGGCCGAAAGCGAACGGCATGCCAGAATTACATAAACTTATGCCGCCACTTGGTGTATTATTGGACCGCCGTTTCAAAATTGCGCTGGTCACCGATGGCCGACTTTCCGGCGCATCAGGCAAGGTACCGTCAGCCATCCATGTTACTCCTGAAGCCTACGATGGCGGGCTGCTGGCGAAAGTGCGCGATGGCGACATGATTCGCGTTAACGGGCAGACCGGCGAGTTGACCCTGCTGGTAGATGAAGCTGAACTGGCCGCACGCCAGCCGCATATTCCTGACCTGAGCAGCTCGCGGGTCGGAACCGGCCGCGAGATGTTCGGCGCGCTGCGTGAGAAGCTCTCCGGAGCCGAGCAGGGCGCAACCTGCATTACTTTTTAAGACGATTCGATTTGTAGATCTGGCGAGAGAAAACTCTGATGAAAAACTGGAAAACAACTGCAGAAGCAATCCTCACTAACGGCCCGGTCGTACCGGTTATCGTGGTGAAAAAGCTGGAACACGCGGTGCCAATGGCGAAAGCGCTGGTTGCCGGTGGTGTACGCGTTCTGGAAGTTACGCTGCGCACCGAATGCGCGCTGGAAGCTATCCGCGCTATCGCCAAAGAAGTGCCGGAGGCGATTGTCGGCGCCGGGACCGTGACCAACGTTGAGCAGCTGAAAGCCGTTACTGAAGCAGGCGCGCAGTTCGCTATCAGCCCGGGCCTGACCGAATCCCTGCTGAAAGCGGCGACCGGCGAAGGCACCATCCCGCTGATCCCGGGTATTAGCACCGTATCCGAGCTGATGCTGGGCATGCAGTATGGCCTGAAAGAGTTCAAATTCTTCCCGGCGGAAGCGAACGGCGGCGTGAAAGCGTTGCAGGCGATTGCCGGTCCATTCGGCCACATTCGTTTTTGCCCGACCGGCGGCATCTCTCCGGCGAATTACCGCGACTATCTGGCGCTGAACAGCGTGCTGTGCATCGGCGGCTCCTGGCTGGTTCCGGCCGACGCGCTGGAAAACGGCGACTACGATCGCATCACCAAACTGGCCCGCGAAGCGGTAGAAGGCGCGAAATAATTTCTGCGCCTGTAATGACAGAAGCCCGGTCCGCGTGAGCGACCGGGCTTTTTTTTATCCCTTCACGACGACCGCGGCGGCAGCGGTTTTGGCGCGGCTGATGGCTTCATCGACGTTGTCAGCAACCGCCAGGGTAACCCCCAGGCGACGCGCGCCGGCGATCTCCGGTTTACCGAACAGACGCAACTGCAGACTCGCGCCGACGGCGGCCTGTAGATTGCTAAAGGTCACGTTCTCACTGGTTAGCTGCGGTAAAATCACCGCCGATGCCGCCGGTCCATACTGGCGGATGGCGCCGATCGGCAGGCCGAGGAAGGCGCGAACGTGCAGGGCGAATTCCGAAAGATCCTGCGAGATCAGAGTGACCATACCGGTATCGTGCGGGCGAGGGGAGACTTCGCTGAAGATCACTTCATCGCCGCAAACGAACAATTCAACGCCGAACAGTCCATATCCCCCCAGCGCCAGCACCACTTTGCGGGCGATCTCCTGCGCGCGTTGCAGCGCGAGATCGCTCATCTGCTGCGGCTGCCAGGATTCACGGTAGTCGCCATCTTCCTGACGATGGCCTACCGGGGCGCAAAAGTGGACGCCGTCGACGGCGCTGACGGTGAGCAGCGTAATTTCAAAATCAAAATTTACCACCCCTTCGACGATGACGCGTCCGGCGCCTGCTCGCCCGCCTTGTTGGGCGTATTGCCAGGCGGCGCTGAGCTGGTCAGCCGAGCGGATAAAGCTCTGGCCTTTACCGGAGGAGCTCATCACCGGCTTAATGATACAAGGCAAACCAATTTCGTCGACGGCAGCGCGGAACCCC
Organism: Klebsiella sp. CN_Kp097; assembly: GCF_040064495.1. Lineage (NCBI taxonomy): Bacteria > Pseudomonadati > Pseudomonadota > Gammaproteobacteria > Enterobacterales > Enterobacteriaceae > Klebsiella > Klebsiella sp. CN_Kp097. The sequence continues at coordinate 191,942 of NZ_JBEAIL010000003.1, forward strand.
TCTTCACTGTCGGCAAAACGATAGGCAGAGGTGGGAATTTGCAGCTCTTCGGCCGCGAGGCGGCGAATGCCTTCGCGATTCATGGTGAGTTTTGCGGCTCTCGCCGTCGGCACTACTTTTTGCCCGGCCAGCTCCAGCTCAACAAGCGTGTCGGTAGCAATGGCTTCGATCTCCGGCACGATATAATCCGGCTTTTCTAAGGCGATCAGTTCACGCAGCGCGTCGCCGTGCAGCATATTGATGACGTGCGAACGATGGGCCACCTGCATCGCCGGCGCATCGGGATAGCGGTCGACGGCGATGGTTTCAATACCCAACCGCTGGCACTCAATGGCGACTTCTTTTCCGAGCTCGCCGGAACCTAACAACATTACCTTCGTGGCCGCGGGGCGCAGCGCGGTGCCTAATAAAGTCATAACCTACTCTCAGCGTAAACAGAACATGGCGCGCATTATAAACGAAAACGTTTGCGTCTGTCTTTACACGCGTAAGTTGAGAACAGCGGCGAAATTTGATATGCTGTATATAAATACAGTATAAAGAGGCTGCACAATGGCGGTTGAAATCAAATACGTCGTGATCCGTGAAGGTGAGGAAAAAATGTCTTTTGCCAGCAAAAAAGAGGCCGATGCTTACGACAAAATGCTCGATTTGGCAGAGGTGCTCAATGACTGGCTGGTCACGTGCCCGCTGGAATTGGATGAAGCTCAGCGTGACAATATGTCGATGTGGCTGGCCGAGCGCAAAGACGCCTTACACCACATTCTGAAGTCAGGGAAATTGCCGGAAGCAGAAGAGCATGCTGAGGCGGCGGCAGAAATGCCGGAGTCTGCGCCTACAGAGGATGAAGCTCAGCCTGGTGCCGCCGAAGAAGGCGCCGCGAAAAAGCCGCGCAAAGCAAAGGCCGCCTGATAACCGGCGAAGCGGAAATTTTCGCATCTTTAGCCAGTCATAACATTTCCTGACGTCTCGTCGTTTAGGCTGATGGCATTGCATCTCGCGCTATGAGGAATGTTATGGCTAACTGGCTTAATCAACTCCAGTCCCTGCTGGGCCAGCAGGGCAATCCCGTCTCCGCTGAAAAATCTTCATCCGCTAAAAACCTGCTGCCCGGCGCCTTGGGCGGCCTTGCTGGCTTGTTGGTCGCCAGCAAATCATCGCGTAAGCTGCTGGCGAAATATGGCACCGGCGCGCTGCTGGTTGGCGGTGGCGCGGTGGCCGGCAGCGTGCTGTGGAATAAGTATCAGCAAAAAATGCGCGGCCAGCAGGCAGATATCGCGACACAGACATCAACAGCGTCTACCCAGGAACCGGTTGTGCTCGATGCGCGCAGCGAGCGGCTGATTACCGCGTTAGTCTTCGCCGCCAAAAGCGACGGTCATATTGACGAGCGTGAACGTCAGCATATAGAAGAGCAGTTGCGAGCGGCGAACATCGACGTGCAGGGCCGGGTGTTGATCGACAGGGTTTTAACCCAGCCGCTCGACCCGCAACGGCTGGCGCAAAGCGTGCGCGATGGGCAAGAAGCGCTGGAAATTTACTACCTCAGCTGCGCGGTAATTGATATCGACCATTTTATGGAGCGCAGCTACCTGGATGCGCTCGGTGACGCGCTTAAACTGCCTGAAGATGTCCGAGAAGAGATAGAACGCGATGTTCAGGCGCAAAAGCAGGCGCTTGATTCTTAAAAGAGAGCGTTCCGCTTGCATCGCTGGCCACTTTTGCCACCCTTATAGACACGACATCGTTCAGGGCGCACGATGCCCTGAGTGATTTTGTGATTCCATAATAAGACGCAGAAGAATAACGCATGCTACCGAAAGCTAAACGGATCCCCCACGCCATGACGCTACATGGCGACACTCGCATCGATAATTACTACTGGCTGCGCGATGACGAACGCGCGCGCCCGGAAGTGCTGGACTATCTCCATCAGGAAAATGACTACGGTAAAAAGGTGATGGACTCGCAAAGCAGCCTGCAGGAGCGGGTGCTGAAGGAAATCATCGATCGCATTCCGCAGCGGGAGGTCTCCGCTCCCTATAGCAAAAATGGCTACCGCTATCGCCAGGTTTATGAACCGGGCTGTGAATATGCGATCTACCAACGTCAGTCAGTGCTCAAAGAAGAGTGGGATGAATGGGAGATTTTGCTTGATGCCAACCAACGGGCGGCGAAAAGCGAATTTTACACCCTCGGCGGATTAGGCGTCGCGCCGAACAACCAACTGATGGCGGTGGCGGAAGATTACCTTTCACGACGTCAGTATGGCTTACGTTTTAAGGATCTGAGCAGCGGCGAATGGTCGGCGGAGATCCTGGAAAACGTCACGCCAGGATTCGCCTGGAGCAATGACTCTCGCTTCTTGTGGTACGTGCGCAAACACCCGACGACGCTGCTGCCGTATCAGGTCTGGCGACATGCCGTTGGTACCACCGCAGATAACGATGTACTGGTCTACGAAGAGAAAGACGACACGTTTTATGTCAGCGTGCATAAGACCACCTCCCAGCAGTTTGTGGTGATTTACCTTGCCAGCGCCACTACCAGCGAAGTGTTATTACTTAACCCGGAGCTTCCCGATGCGGAGCCGGTGTGTTTTTTGCCACGACGCAAGGATCATGAATATAGCCTCGATCATTATCAGCACGCGTTTTATCTGCGTTCTAATCGCGATGGCAAAAACTTCGGGCTTTACCGCACCGTGCTCCGCGACGAAGACCAGTGGCAGACGCTGATCCCGGCGCGTCCCGATGTGATGCTCGAAGGTTTTACTCTATTCACCGACTGGCTGGTGGTCGAGGAGCGTCAGCGGGGATTGACCAGCCTGCGGCAGATCAACCGTAAAACGCGGGAAGTGGTTGGCATTGCCTTTGACGATCCCGCTTACGTCACCTGGCTTGCCTATAATCCCGAACCAGAAACATCAAGGCTGCGCTACGGTTATTCATCGATGACCACCCCGGATACGCTATTTGAGCTGGATATGGATACCGGCGAGCGGCGGGTTATCAAGCAACAGGAAGTGCAGGGCTTTGACGCCGCCTGTTATCGCAGCGAACACCTGTGGGTGAAAGCGCGTGACGGCGTGGAGGTGCCGGTATCGCTGGTTTATCACCGCGAACACTTTCGCAAAGGGGCCAACCCGTTACTGGTGTACGGCTATGGCTCTTACGGCGCCAGCATGGACGCTGATTTTAGCGCCAGCCGTTTGAGCCTGCTGGATCGAGGTTTTGTCTTTGCAATAGCCCATATTCGCGGCGGCGGCGAACTTGGACAGCAGTGGTATGAAGACGGCAAATTCCTCAACAAGAAGAATACCTTTAACGATTATCTGGACGTCTGCGATGCGCTGCTGGCGCAGGGATATGGCGACCCTAAATTATGTTATGGCATGGGCGGCAGCGCCGGCGGCATGTTGATGGGCGTGGCGATTAACCAACGACCGGATTTGTTCCACGGCGTGGTGGCGCAGGTGCCGTTTGTTGACGTACTGACCACCATGCTCGACGAATCTATTCCGCTCACGACCGGTGAGTTTGAGGAGTGGGGGAATCCGCAGGACGAAACCTATTATCACTATATGAAGAGCTATAGCCCCTATGATGGCGTCTCAGCCCAGGCTTATCCGCATATGTTAGTGACCACCGGGCTGCATGATTCGCAGGTGCAATATTGGGAGCCCGCGAAGTGGGTGGCGAAGCTACGCGAGCTGAAAACCGACGACAATCTGCTGCTGTTATGTACCGATATGGATTCCGGACATGGCGGTAAGTCGGGACGGTTTAAAAGCTACGAGGGCGTGGCATTGGAGTACGCCTTTTTAATCGCCCTCGCGCAAGGGACTTTGCCCGGCAAGGTGGAAGTGTAGCGTTATTCGCCGAGATAATGTTTGAGGGTCAGACGCAGTTCCGGGCTCATCCGGTCCAGGTTATTGAACAGCCAACGTAAATAACCTGGATCGTTTTCCGCCACTTCCGACACCGCTTTGCCGCGATATTTGCCGAAGGTAAAGGTAGTCAGCAGCGCCGGGCGGCCGGTTATGTCGGCCATTTCATCCGGCGACCAGCCGGAAACCTGCATGATATCCAACAGTAGGGCGGCGGTGATATAGCAGTCGTACAGCGCGCGGTGGTGATGCAAACCCGGCGGTGTGGCTACGCTCAGCTTGCGCGACTTATACAACCCCATATTGCTGTACTTAATCCCCGGCCACAGGCGGCGCGCCAGCTTCATAGTACAAATCCACTCGCCGTTCATTTCCGGTAATACCCGGCGATCAAAGCTGGCGTTATGGGCGACATACCATGGGCTGCCCTGGTAGTGCGGCACGATTTCTTCAATCCAGGGCTTATCGGCCACCATCTCTTCAGTGATGCGATGGATTGCCATTGCCTGCGGGCTGATTGGGCGGTCAGGGCGCACCAGATGACTCATGGGATTGGTTATCCGGCCGTCGATGATATCGACGGAGGCAATTTCAACAATGCCGCCCTGCAAACCGCAGGTTTCGGTATCGATTACGCGCAGCATGGCTTACTCCTCGCCAAAAACCCCAGCGTAATAGAATGTGCGGCGGTTGCCAATGGGGGGATCCTCAAGGAATGAGCAATCATTTCGCTTTCGGTTCATACGGCAGGCGGGAAAGTGACACGGATGCCAGACGGTGCGCGATCAATCGTTCACGAAACCAGTCGCGCAGGTGAGCCGGTTGCTCTCGCTCGACGAGATCGGCAACGACGGGCATATTGTAGCGTTCTTTAAAGGCGACGCCGGCCGCTGCGAGGTCAACGTTGACCTTGTCCATTTCATCTTGCGAAATTTTTGCCAGATTATTTGCCATCAGTACCTCCTTCATTACGGCGCAAAAGTTACTAAGCGTGACGCTGAAAGGCAAGTCCCGGATGCTTAGCTCGACTCTGCTATTATACAGGGTTATTCTCTGTCCAACATACATAACAAAAAGGAATGATGTTTATGCGAACCATCGCCGGACGCGCGCTAAGTGCCGCCGTATTTCTCAGCGCTATGTTAACCACCGCCAGCGCTTTTGCTCATGCTCATCTGCAACAACAAATCCCGGCGGCCGATTCGACGGTCTCCGTTTCGCCGCAGGCGCTTACGTTAACGTTTAGTGAAGGCGTCGAGCTCTCCTTCAGCGGCGTGACCCTCAACGGCCCGCAGAATAAACCTGTCGCTACCGGCAAACTGGCCCGCAGCGACGGTAATAAAGCGCAATTAACGCTGCCGCTGAATGAACCGCTGGCGGCGGGCGAGTACACCGTAGAGTGGCATGTGGTCTCCGTTGACGGCCATAAGACCAAAGGGCAATACCACTTCAGCGTGAAGTAATCCATGCTGTCGGGAGTGTATGTCGGCCTGCGGTTTGTCCACTTCATCTCATTGATGACGGCCTTCGGTTGCGCGCTGTACGGCGCATGGTGGGCGCCAGTCTCGCTGCGTCGCCTGTTGATGCAGCGCTTTTATCCACTGCTGCGCTACCTGCTAATGATTAGCGCTATTTCAGCTACCTTGATGCTGATGGCGCAGGGCGGGTTGATGGGCGATGGCTGGAATGATGTCTGGCAACCCACAATCTGGCGCGCTGTTATCGGGACGCAGTTTGGCGGCGTTTGGCTGTGGCAGGTGGTGCTGGCGTGGATTGCGCTGGCGGTCGCGTGGATCAAACCCCGTCGCCCGGCGCGTCTATTGTTACTGCTATTTTGCGCGCAGTTGTTGTTGATGGCTGGCGTGGGGCATGCGGCGATGCATGATGGTTGGGTTGGCGCATTACAGCGCACCAATCACGCGTTACATCTGTTTTGCGTCTCGGCATGGGCCGGCGGGCTGTTGCCATTTGTCTACTGTCTGCGACTGGCGCGCGGGCGCTGGCGTCAGGTAGCGATAACCGCCATGATGCGTTTTTCACACTATGGGCATCTGGCCGTGGCTGGCGCGATTGCCAGCGGGATTGGCAATACGCTGTTGATACAGGGACAGCTGATTGGCGACTCACCGTGGGGAACGGTGTTGTTGTTCAAATGTGCGCTGGTCGCCGGGATGGTAGCAATTGCGCTGGTGAACAGGTATGTTCTGGTACCGCGAATGTCAGGTAACGGCTCGTGGGCGGAACGAACTATTTTACGCACTACACAGCTGGAAATGGCGCTTGCCGCGCTGGCAATACTTGCTGTCAGCCTGTTCGCGACCTGGCAACCTAATTGAATTAACTGGCTAAATGATGAAAAAAATCGTTCTGACAATGTTATTACTGGCAAGCTCAGGCGCCGCGCTGGCGGCGCCGCAGGTGATTACCGTGAGCCGTTTTGAAGTGGGTAAGGACAACTGGGCGTTCACCCGTGAAGAAGTCATGTTAACCTGCCGCCCGGGTAATGCGCTGTACGCCATCAACCCGAGCACCCTGGTGCAGTATCCGCTGAATGATGTCGCCGAGCAGGAAGTGAAGGCCGGCAAGACCAGCGCTCAGCCGATTTCTGTCATCCAGGCCGACGACCCGCAGCATCCGGGACAAAAAATGAGCCTGGCGCCATTTATCGAACGTGCGCAAAAACTCTGCTGATAATTACCTATATCACTTTGTTTTAAAGATAAAAAACCGCCGGCGTCTGGTAAGAAAACGCGGCGGTTTTTTGTTGGCGCAACGGATTTTGTCAGCAATTTTTCAACCGCTTTTGTCGCGGACTGGAAAACCTGTCACAGTCAACTATTCTTATAAGGCAAGGCGACTTAGCCTGCATTAATGCCAACTTTTAGCGCACGGCTCTCTCCCAAGAGCCATTTCCCTGGACCGAATACAGGAATCGTGTTCGGTCTCTTTTTATCTATTATTCAGCGAGTTATACACATCCATCGTTAATGCTCATCCGGCTGAACGCTGAGCTTTTTCCCTTATATCACAACAAAGTTATTCTTAACATTCCCTTTACAAAAAAACGTGACAATATAATCAATAGCTCACGGTAACCAATACCGTATCACTGTACACGCCAGCAGGTTGATTGCTCTGTGAGGCGTTCACCCGAGCTTTGAAGTTTGTTTGCTGTGCGTTGCCATTTCCCACCAGGCTGACATCTGCTGTTGGCGTCCAGGCGCTACCGTCGGTTTTATAAAGCTGATATTGCAGGTAATAATTTGTCGAATTAATCGTTTGGCTCATTTGCCGCCAACTGCCGTTAAGGGCGTTGATGCTGGAAAGATTAATGCTGTATGCCGCATTCTGCGTGCAGCGGATAGTTAACTGCCCGCTGACCTCGCTAAAAGCGGCTACCAGAGCCGCTGTGGAGAAGGCGACATCGGGCGCGTCATCAATATAGCAATAGTTAGTCACGTTCATAGTTATAAGAACTTGTGAAGTTAACGTGCCATCGTCCGGTACGCAGATCCCCAGCGCGCCTATCAGGCAATAGTGATATTTCCATTCAATGGTCAAGGTGTCGTTATAGGTTCCCGCAGGGATATTACTTCCTGCTATTGTCTGGAAATAAAGCGGAATGGTTCCGTCACTGGTATTAAATAAGCCTAATAGATCAACCAACGCGTTAATGGTCCAGGGGATTGCACCATCAATTTGATACGACGGGTTACAGCCGGCATCTTTACAAACTCGATAGGGGATCCAGGCGTTGTTAGCGCTGCTATAAAGTCGAGGGATTTTGCCACTTTTATTTGCCGAATCTTTGAGCGTTGCGGTAATGGTGCTGGTTGAAAAAAGCGATAGTATGTTGGTACAGCTAAAGCCTGCACCGGCGCTTACCCCTTGCGGAGTTGCCGCCACATCAAACGATCTCACTGAGCCAAAATTAGGCGAGCTAGGCTTAATCTTGCAATCTGCGTGTATCAAGCCGCTGTAGCCTGAAATAACGAGTAATGAACATAACCAAAGAATCGCTTTCAAAGTCATCTCCGTTCATTCTTAGCCACAGCTTAGTGGGCCGATACGTTGTGGCACCGGCGTAGATTCCGGCAGCGTGAATAAAGCCCGGCATTCGCCGTTAGCCGTGTGAATAACTAATTGGTTTTGCTGGTTTAGATGGGTAAACCACACCAGACCGTCATAACCGACCACGCCAGACTGCTGGCTGGTAAGTTCCTCAACGGCCGTTCCCAGCGGCAAAGGATGACCCGTTTTATCAACCAAAGTTATCGAGGCCGAACGCACGCGTGTAACCGGGAAATCAACCAGCGCACCGCTGGCTTCCCGCACCGCAATGCGTTTCTCGACGACTTTAGCCTCAACGTCGGTTGGCAGCGGCAGAGTGTCGAGGGTCACTTTGCCCGGATACCAGGCGGCGGCCCACGGGATCAGCAGGTGCCCGCTATCGTCGGTAGTGCCGACTTTTCGATTTTCATAATTGACCGCGACGTCCGGATAGCCGGCGGTCGAGACGACGATAAATGAATCGCTGATTCGTCGCGCGAAGAACAGGCTGCTATCCATCATTACCACCGAGCCTGCTGCTTCAAACCAGCCCTGATTATCATGCTGCGAACCGTAATAACCGCCGCTCAAGGTTGAAACATCATTCACCCAGGTCAGATCCGCCTGGCTGTAGCGATCTCCACTGATGGAGTGGGCTAAATTCCAGCCGAAACCGCCTTCCGCAGGGGCGGAACGATTGTAGGCGACGTTTTGCCCCCACTCGCCGGAGCTGGCGCGCTGGCTGCTTAACTGCAGTGAACCGAAACTGTCGAAGGGAATGGTTATCTGCATCATGCTGGAGTAGGTGTCTGCCTGCAAATCGCGGTTGATGCTCAGGTTAAAGCTGCTGTTCCGCCACAGGCTTCGGCTCCAGGAAAAGTTCATCAGCCGGGTGCGGCTGTTGTCCTGGGCCTGGATATCGAAATATCCGAGGCTAAATGCGCCAAGCACTTTTCCCCATGGGCTGAGACTTAATGTCGCCTGGTCTGACTGACGGCTGAGGGTTGTCGTTGAGCGATAGCTGGAGAGATTGGCGAAATTCTCGCTGCGTTGAATATGCTGATAGTTAATCCCCCAGATATTGCCGTAGTACGAATAGCCCGCGGAATACTGGTTGCCCTGCTTATCACCCTGGCTCGCACTGGCAGACAGGCTCAAGGTGCCAATCGTGCCAATAGTGATGTCGCTGCCGATACCGCCGTTGGTTAATCCTTGCCGGTCTTCAGTATGCGTTGACACCGTCAGCCAATTGGTCAAGCCATAGCGATAGATCGCGCTGACGGCGCCGGCACCGTAGTCGGCGTTTTTAGTGCCGTAATTATTACGCAACGCGCCGAGGGTAAAATCGAAATCGCTGAGTCCCTGGCGTAGCAGAGTGTTGGAGACATAAAAAGGCACGCTAGTGGAGACCTGGCGGCCAAGCGCATCGGTTGTGACGATAGTCGCTTCGCCGGCGCCGCTGATGTAGGGTACGTTGGTGAGAGTATAAGGGCCGCCGTTAATTTGCGTTGAGCTGGCTTTGTAGCCGTTGATAAAGAGATCGACACTGGAGGGGACCGCCGCGCTACCGGAAAGATTGAGCAAAGGGTAGGTGATCAGGTCAGGGCGTACCGCAAAGTTACGGCTGAGACGAATACCGCCAACACGTACTGAACTACTCCATGTTAAAGCATTACTTACCACATCCCCCGCCTGATAGCTGAGCAGACTTTCCGGGTCGCTATATTTCCACAGCGAGTCGTAGCGAATATAGCCTTGTTGGCTATCGTCGTGACGAGATGACCAGTTCTGTCTGATCACTGCATTGTTTGAAAACACCCCGGCTGGGCCGAAAAGGCGAAATTCCGTCGAGGTGCTGGTGGTTCGCTCGCCGCCAGTAGAAGCCAGGCTATAGGAATCGTAGTTAAACAACAGCCCAGGGGTACTGATCGCCTGCAGATACTCCTGCTCGCGACTATTACCAATATGTTGCTCCGGCAGCCAATTATCCGGAACGGTTAATTTCAGCATTTGCCCGGGCTGGTCGTAAACGACCTTGACCTCCGCTATCTCTCCTACGTCAACCAGCGTTTTGCCGTCGGGAACAGGGATCCACATCTGCTTGAGTACCGCAGCGGAGATCCAATAACGATCATTAATCACTTTCACCGGCACGGTACCCACAGGCGTGTTGCCGTTGACGGAAATGCCGAGATACAGCACGTACTCCTGCTGTGTGCCTGGCGTGGCCGCAGGTGCGGGTAACGAATCATAGGTAGCCGCCCAGGCCGTTGCCGAAGCAATAGCCAGCAGACCACCGGTTCCGATGAGAAGCCTCATGGTTAACGCGCTGCCGGAATTTCCACCGCCTGACTATTATCAGTCAATTTCGCAAACAGGCGCATCCCGGATGCGTTCGCCGCGCGGCCTGATGTCGGGAAACAGACGCGACGTTTAGCCAGCACATACCCCAGTAAACCCTGAGTTTGTTCGACCTGCGGCTTTCCTGCTGATGTTGACCAGTAGACATTACTCAACCTGGCGTGTTGATTCCCGGCATTGTTAATACACAGATTCTGACCGCTAAGCGACCAGCTTAGCGCGGTTCGTATTGGTTCGACGCTGCTTTCCAGCTTCAGTGGTTGCGCGCCTTGCCCGTAGATAAACAAAGGCAGTACATAGCGCATGCGCATATTCAGGCCGGCGGAACTCTTGTCAGTCTGTTTTGTCGGCTGCGCCGCGGGAATTTCATCAATCACGATTCGATATGATTTTTCCTGGCCGCTGGCGACCGGAGACACACGCATCAGGCGAATAAGTTGACGTTGTCCTGGCTGAACATTGGCGAACGGGGGGCTGGAGACCACATCGTTTTGATCGGCATAAAGATCTTTAGATTCTTTTTGATCCCAACCGAAAATGCGTAGTTGTAAATTTACCGCCGTCGCGCCGCGGTTTTCCAGCCACAGTTCAGAGCCTTTATCGCTGGCGCTGATGGTTTGAAAAATAGGCCACACCAGCACCGAGCTGGCGGCCCAGGCGTTAAGACTTATTGATGAACCCAGCAAAACAACAATACAACGATGAATCATATTCAACCTGTCTTATTTTAATAGGTCAGCGTGACCGTAACGGTATCAGTGTATGAACCTTGCGCCGGGAAGCCATTCGTGGCAAAAAGGCGGCCATAAACCGTATAAGTTTGTGTCGTGTTGGGGAATGAGGCGACGCTGTAGGCTTGAGCGCCAGTCCCCCAAACGGTAGAGCGGTTAGCATCCTGAAAAAGCTGGTAAGCCAGCGTACTGCCGGTGGCGTTGGACATATAGCGTTGAGCCGCAGAGCCGCCGTTGACGCCATAGTCAAGCGCCAGCGAGATCGCCATCCCCGGCGTACACGCGACAACGATAGAGCCCGCGCCAGCGGAGCTGGCGACATCAACATTGCTATAAAGCGATGACATGGAGCCAAAATTTAAGGTGCCAAAATCAGCGCCAGGGGTCCCTGTTCCGTTGCCAAGCAGGCAGCCGGTCGTGATCTGCGCGGTCACTTTGAAGGTTTTCTGCGCACTGTCAGCCCAGACGGCTGTGGTCGAAAAAAAGAATATGAGTAGCCAAATTGCGCGCAACATGACATCCGTTTCTCCACAGCGTTACCAGGTTAATGTTGCAGTGACCACGTCCTGGTAGAAACCCTCAGCAGGGGCGGTTACGCCGCCTTGATCTGCCGGCAACACCCGGGCATAAATCGGGATTTCCTGAGCGCTACCCGTCCCCGTGATACCGATACCGGCACTGGTAAATTCAGCCTGACGGGTGCTATTTGAGTAAAGCCGGTAGGCAATTTGATCGCCGTCGGCGCTTTGCATTTGGCGCAGTCCGGTTGTCCCTACATGCTGACCGTTATTCAATGTCAGCGTTGCGGGAAGGTTATTGCTACAGATGATTGAGACCGCGCTGGCGCCGCCGCTGCCAATCAGATTGCTATCTATGGCGTTAACCAAATCGCTATAGGTGCCGAAATCAATGGTACCCCAGCTGTTTACCCCGCTTGCGCTGGAACCATTGGTGACGGTACAGCCCGAGCCGATAGTCAACTGCACCCCGACCTGACCCGTTAATGTACCGGTGGTTAGCCCAGCTGCAGCGACCCATGGCGCCTGAACGAGAAGCGCTGTTGTGATAAAGATACCAGGCAAAGTGCGCGAAAAAGTGTGGACGTTCATGATGAACCTCTGGATTGAAAGCCGCTAAGTAAAACCCTGTTTTTGTGAAGATGAGATTAATCCCATTAATCAACATATAATCGCTGTCTGGAAAAATGCTTATTTTTTTATATTTGTCTGTTTTATTGTTATTATTGGTGTTTTGAGCTGGTTTCTTGTTTTTGTATGGTTTTAACTTCTTGTTTATGATTGTTTTTCTGTGGTTTGTTCTGAATTTTATGAATAGCAGAAAGGAGGGCTTAGTATAATTTTTGCAATTGTCGTGTTAGCGCATATTTTTGGCGAAATGCCAGGGAAGAAGTTAGTAGGGGGGAGAGTAAAAAAACAACAGAAAGAAGACACCTGCACGCAACCAGACCCATAGTGCAGGTGAAAGGTGGGTCTACATCGGAAGCCGCTAGTATACATATTTGTATGATAAATAAAATAAGGCAATGATGGAATGCTATACTATTAATGCGGTTTACGTGTTGAGCGATGGAGTTATTCTGGGGTGATTAACGTTGGATAGAGTGAAGTTTCCAGATAGCTGACCAATACCCATATCTCGTCACTGAAAATAAACCACAGGGCACTGCCTAAAATAAGCAGGATAATCAGTAGCAGGAAAATTTCAGTTTTACTCATGGTGTCAATGGCCAACTTAAACCGATTATCAACAGGCCACGATATTAACCAAAGTATCTGCAAATGAAAACGCCGTTATTTAAAACGGCGAAATTTTTTCGTAATAAGAGATGAATATTTATTTTACGCGTAGCAGATTAGCCACCTGTACGGCCATATCATCCATTAACTGGAAACGGCGGCGATATTCGGCGCGTTTTTTGCTGGCGATACTTTCCAGCGATTTCCTTTCCAGCTTCAGCGGCAAGCGCCAGCGGTAACTATCGTTACGCACACCTTCAATTGATTGCCAGAACTCATCGTAGCTGGCATGGAAGTGCCGACCTTTGCTCAAACGATAGCGCAGAGCGCGGAATACGTGGCCATTATCGCTGACGGCGTAAATAGCCTGGATATTGCTTTGGCCGGCCAACAGCCAGATGAATTCCAGCAGCAGACGTTTGGGGAACAGGCCGTAGCAGGCGCGGGTCGCGTGTTTAATTGCGTCATGAGAGACATTGCGGCGCGGTCCCTGCAGGCCGCCGATGACCAGTTGCCACTCTCCTTGATGGTGAATCACACTAAACGTAGCGCTGGCTAACAGTTGCTGCTGGCTATCGCGAAGCCAAAGAGTCGTTTCACCTTCTCGTTCGGCTTTGCCGGCTGACGAGGCAAAGAGCGTGAAGGCCGCATCATCTTTCGCGGACAGGGTCAGTAACGGTCGTTCTGACGGCGATATCATGGCCGTTGCCAATCGGTTCTCGCCCAGCGAGTCGACGTACTGATAGTGGCTAATGATAGCCTGGGAACGCTGACGGGCGTTAAGGTCGCGCACTAAATACTGGCGATGTACTTTACCTGGCAGCGTAGCCTGCGCCGCCAGCAGTTGGCGGAAATCACCACGCGCAGAAAGGGTGTCCAGCATCTCGCGGGTCGGCTGATAGAACAGCGCCGTACGCAGCAAAAATTTAAGCCGATAGTTGCGCTTTTGCCAGATAGGCGCGGGCGTGATACGCCCCATTACCAGATCGGCAATCAAATTTGAGCGTTGCTGAAGTGTGCATGATGAATGCAGGCTATTGTCCGTCACGATGTCATACCTCGTCATTATTTTATCTTTATTCTACGGATGTCGCGGGACAAGCTTAATGGCTCGCCAGACTATATTTACGCCTTGTTTAACGTTGATTGACGTATGAATTAACGACCTCGCCTTCAGTAATATTTTGTATAATTAGCTGAGGGGGTGAAATATGTATCAGCGATTGGCAGGTAGCACCTGGCGTAATATTTGGCTGGTGGGCGATCTACATGGTTGTTTTGCTTTATTAATGTCTCACCTGCGCCAGCTAAAATTTGACCCCTGGCAGGATCTTCTTATTTCTGTTGGTGATTTGATTGACCGTGGGCCGCAAAGCGTGGAATGCCTGGGTCTGCTCGGTTACCGGTGGTTCAGAGCGGTGCGTGGTAACCATGAGCAGATGGCGCTTGATGCGCGGGCGAGCGGGGAGATGGCGCTGTGGACGTTGAACGGTGGCGACTGGTATCAAACGGCCTCACAAGAACAGAAACGGTTGGCTGATTTGTTGTTTATCCGCTGTCTGGAATTGCCGCTAATCATTGAACTGCGCTGCCAGGATGATACCACCCACGTGATTGCCCATGCCGACTATCCAGCCAGCGTCTACCGTTGGCAGTTGCCCGTGGCGGAGCATCAGGTACTCTGGAGCCGCCAGCGTTTGACCGATCATCTGGCGGGGCGGCACGGTGAGATCGCCGGGGCCGATCACTTTTGGTTTGGCCATACGCCGCTTAAACATCGTTACGATAGCGATAACCAACATTACATTGATACCGGCGCGGTATTTGGCGGCGAGTTAACGCTGGTGCAACTGCAGTCGGCTGTTTAAAAGTCGCTATATTCCGTCGCTGGACGCCAGAAGCCGTCGATAAAATCTTCTACCGGGAAACAGCCGCCCTGGCGAATTCGCTGATCGTCCATCGCGACGAGGCATTGTCGCTCGCTATTGTAAACATCAACCACGATGTCTTCGCACCCGCCGTCCAGATAGCAAATGAATAATACTAAGGCGAACATCCAGCCCTCATAAGCGAATAAACATAAGGTAAGTGTAGGGGAAGTTAGCGCAGCGGGGGAGGGATATAAATAACCCGTCTCAGGCGACGGGTTCATTTGAGTCAGGCAAGGCGCATGACCCAGGCATCGGATTGGCGATCGTAATGTTTACGGTAGAGTACAGAATGTTCGCCATTGAGAATGGCGGGAACGCTGGTCTCGGCATCCCAGGCGTCCAGTTGCATGCATAAGTCAGGATCGGATTTACAAGGAATGCTTAACGTTCGCTCACCCTGTGATTCGCCGTGCAGCTCGGCGTCGTCGATTTCAAACGCGCCGATTCGTACGTTAGTTTTACTCATCATTCACCCCGTTTGTCTGCTGAGTTGTGGTACGACCAGTTAGGCCGTCATTTTTCAGCGTAGACAACGGGGAGTAAATCGCCAGTCAAAAAGTGCGCTTTTTAGCGCGCGATCACGACTTTCCGGCGAAGAGTTTGCCGTCGCGCACCAGTTCGCGGGGATAACTATTTTTCAGACGTGACCCTATGCGTTTAGCGAGCCCTAATGGCATTCCCTGGAAAGTGACGATGACATCGTCCTGCTGCGGCGGCGCTTCGGGATAGACATCGCGTCCACGGTACCACTCCTCCGCTTCCGTTAAGGTGAGCTCAAAAGGAGCCTCTGGCGTGGCCAGTGAGATCACCGCTTCATGTTGCCAGCGGTAGCCTTTGTTATGTGTTTCAGCGAGACGAATCCCAATGCGAGAAAAACGAACCCTGCCGATTAACGCTTCCAGTTCTTGCGGGAACAGCCAGATTTCTTTATCGCGTTGCCATAAACGAAGATGCTCTGGCCATTGCAGGCCAACAGCATTAGCGGCGGCGGCGACAGCGGCGGCTTCCCGGCCCTTCATCGGTGCGAAGGGGAACTTGCCTACTTTATAGCCAGGCGCAGGCAGCGGATCGATAGAGGCGGTTTTACGCAGGCGGGCAACGAAAAAACCCTCACAATCAAAAATCTGCGGGAATACGTGCAGGAAACCTTCGTCGGTGAGCGCTTCGCGAGCCTGCGGGAAGAGTGAATCCAGCGTCAGGACTTCAACCGCCTGCGGGTAGGTTTGCAGCAGCCAGTTAACCACTTCCTCGTTTTCTTCACGGTTCAGCGTACAGGTGGAGTAGACGAGGGTGCCGCCAGGACGCAGAGCATGAAAGGCGCTGTCAATGAGCTCACGTTGGGTGGCGGCAATCTCCTGATTACTTTCCGGCGACCAGTTTTTCAGCGCGTCGGGATCTTTACGCACTACTCCTTCGCCCGAGCAGGGGGCGTCGAGCAAAATGGCATCAAAGCATTCGGGCAGCGCGGCGCCGAAGACGCGCCCGTCGAAGTGGGTGAGGGCAACGTTATTAATGCCGCAGCGGCTGATATTGGCGTGCAGCACTTTCACCCGGCTGGCAGAAAATTCGTTGGCCAGGATCGCTCCGTGGTTGCCCATCCGGGCGGCTATCTGCGTGGTCTTGGAACCCGGCGCAGCGGCGACGTCCATCACTCGCTCGGGCATTTCACCATCGGCGAACAGCGCCGCCACCGGCAGCATCGAGCTCGCTTCCTGAATATAAAATAGTCCGCTCAGATGTTCGGCGGTGCTGCCCAGCGGTAGTACATCGTCATCATCACGCTCGATCCAGAAACCCTCGGCACACCACGGAACCGGCGTTAACTGCCAGCCGTAAGGGGCGACCAGTTGCAGAAAATCCGCGACCGTTATCTTCAACGTATTGACGCGAATGCTGCGGCGCAGCGGACGCTGGCAGGCGGCGATAAAGTCATCGAAAGAGAGATGCGTTGGCATAGCCGCACGCATTTGAGCGAGGAAGGGTTCCGGAAGATAGACAGCGTTTTGAGCCACGAGCAGCGCACCACAAGAAAAAAGGGTGCGCAGTTTATCATAAACGCCCCGGCGCGGGACACCGGGGCGTTTATGAGGCATTGGGAATTAATTAGGCAGTGCCGTTCCCCAATCGCGCCACTCTTTCGGCTCGCTTTCCAGCAGCAGGAAGTGTTTGCCATCCTGCGCTTTTGGCGCCAGTGGCGTTCCCGGCGGGGTGGCAAAGGCGATACCGCCGCGGATAAACTGGTTAAAGGTACCCGTCTTCACCACTCCGCCAATCAGGCCGAAGTCGAGGCTATAGCCGGAAGCCAGCCAGAACACCGAGTTATTGCGCACTAAGTACTGGTAGCGCTTACTGATACGCAGCTTAACCATTACGCGGTCGGACATCGAGCCCAGCGTCAGCCCGGTCACGGTACCCACTTCCAGGCCGCGGAACAGCACCGGCGTACCAATATCAAGCGAACCGGCTTCCGGCACTTCGACGATAATACTCAGGCCGTCGATGTAGCGCGAATCGGTGATGGTGGTGTCCTGAATCTCGAAGTCGCGGCGCGGCGAACCACGTCCAGGTTCAACGTTGATATATGACTGGAAGATCGTGTCCAGATGTTCAACGCCGGCGGCAGAGATCTGCGGCGTAATCACCGAGAAGCGGGTACCGGCACGGGCAAAGGTGCCGACATATTCCGGATAAAGCACCGCTTTCGCCTGAACTTCATTTTTTGCCGTAATCAACTCCAGCGACTGGATCTGGCCGATGTCGATACCGAGGTAGCGAATCGGCATGCCCGCCGCCATTTTACCGGCATCGAAAGCGTGCAGCGTGATCTGGCCACCCACCGCGCGGGCGGCGGTTTCGGAGGCGTACAGGACACGCTTATTGTTCAAGCGCGCGTTGGCGCTGCTGCCGTTGAGGTTATCAAAGCTGATCGCGCCTTTCAGCGCGCGCGCCAGTGGCGACGCCTGCACGGTTAGCCCATTACCGTCGAGTTTTACCTTCGCGCCGCCTTCGGCCCAGAAGACGCTGTTATTGGTCAGCAGGTGGCGATATTCCGGTTTGATATGCAGATCGATATCGAAAGCATTACTACGAGGTTTCACCGAGATGATCTCGCCGACGGCGAATTTGCGATACAACACCACGGAGCCTGCCTGCACATCGGGCAGCGTTTCCGCGGAAAGACTCAGC
The DNA here is from genome assembly GCF_040064495.1 of Klebsiella sp. CN_Kp097. NCBI lineage: Bacteria > Pseudomonadati > Pseudomonadota > Gammaproteobacteria > Enterobacterales > Enterobacteriaceae > Klebsiella > Klebsiella sp. CN_Kp097. The sequence goes on from NZ_JBEAIL010000003.1 coordinate 209,847, forward strand.
GTGGTGGTCGGGATTTCACTGAGGCTATTTTCCTGTGCTTTTTCCAGGTTGGCATACAGCGGATAGCGACTCTGCATTTCCCCTTTTTCGCCGGGGATGATGCGGATCCCGCCATCGACCCATTCGCTGGCGCTGGCGCCAAGCACCTGCACGCCATCCAGCCCAACTTTCACATCAAGGCGGCTGTTGACGACAAATTTGCTATCGCCGCGTACCAGATTGCGATACTCCGGCGCAATGGCGACCTGGAAAGTGACACCCTCTGCGGTTAGCTTGCGTTCCAGCACCTGGCCGACTTTAACGCCGTGCAGCATCAGCGGCTGGCCGGCGGAAACGCCATAGCTTTCCGGCGCCGATAAAGTAACGGTGGCGACGTTCGGCTCTTCCAGTAGCGCTTTATCGGCTGGCATCACCATAAAGTGATTGCGCGGCTCGCCGTCACCAGGGACCAGTTCAAAAGTATTGCCGGTGAGCAGGGCGCTAACGCTTGGGTTATCCAGTGAGATTTTCGGCTTCTTCATTTGAATCAGCGTCTTATCCCGAAGCAGGGTGACCACACTCGGGTCGACGGTCATCTCACCGGTAACTTTACCGCCGGGATTGAGATTGAGTTTGGTTAACTGTCCCACTTCCAGCCCCTGGTACATCAGCGGCGTAGAACCTGCTTTCAACCCATCGCCGTCGGGTAGCTCCAACGTCACCAGCACCCCGCGCTGGCTGTGCGCCAGATCTTCGTACAGATTGTACTCGTCGTTTTGCGCCGCCGCTTTGGAGTCGTCAGGCGAGTCAAAGGCGATGGCGCCGTTAACTAACGCGGAGAGGTTTTCCAGCTGGACTTTGGCGCCGCTCAGGCTGACGTCGGCTTTAATCCCGGAGACGTTCCAGAATCGACTGCCTTTTTTAACCAGATTAGTGAAGCGACGTTCGATTAATACATCAATCGTCACCCCCTGATTGTTGGCGTTGAGCGTGTAGTCATACACCCGGCCAACCGGGATTTTACGGAAATAGACCAGCGATCCGCTGTTCAGCGAACCAAGATCCGGCGCCTGCAGATGAATCATCAGTTCGCCGTTGTTGATGCGGTATTTCGGCTGAGTATCCAGGGCGACGAAATGATCTTCCGGTTCGCCTTTGCCCGGCATCATACCGATATAGTTACCGCCGACCAGCGCATCCAGCCCGGAAACGCCGGCCAGAGAGGCTTTTGGCGTCACCAGCCAGAACTGGGTATCTTTGCGCAGCGCGTCTTTCATATCGCTCTTCACGCTGGCGGAAACTTCAATCTTGCTGAGGTCCTTACTCAAAGAGATATCCTGTACCGTACCAACCTCTACCCCTTGATAGCGGATAGGGGTACGTCCCGGAACAATCCCGTTTGCGGACTGGAAATCGATGGTAATCGTCGTTCCCCGACCTTCAAAGCTGGTCCAGATGAGCCATCCGGCAATCATCAGCGCGATGACCGGCAACAGCCAGAATGGCGAGATACGGCGTTTGGTTTTTATTTTGGCTTCAGTCGGCGAAGCGGGCGTTTCCTGACTCATGAGCGTCCCAAAGTAAGCGGCTGTCCAGCCATTCAACTGCAAGGATAGTTAAAATCACCGCGCCGCCGAAATAGACCGCCGCCGGCCCCATGGTAAAGGCCAGGAGCTGATCGCGGTTTATCAACGACATGGTTAATGAGATAACAAACAGATCCAACATCGACCAGCGGCCGATCCAGGTAATCAGCCGCAGCAGCAGGATACGCGTACGTAGCCCCTGTTCGCACTTGAATTGTATGCTGACCAGCAGGGTAAATAACACTATAACTTTGGTGAATGGTACCAAAATACTGGCGATGAACACTACGCCGGCGATTGCGATGTTGCTGTTGGCAAGTGAAATGATCCCCGAAAGAATCGTATCTTCCTGGCGCGCGCCATTGACGTAGATTATCGAAATCGGCAGCAGGTTGGCCGGCAGCAGGAAAACCAGCGACGCAATCAAAGCCGCCCAACTGCGCTGCAGGCTTTGCGGCCGGCGATGATGCAGCGAGGTATGGCACCGGCGGCAGCGGCCGCGGGAGTCGCGATAACCGGTATAGTGACAGCCGGTGCAAACCTGAAGATTGGTGTCGTAGCGCATGGCCGGTCGTTCGGGATAAAAACGCTCCCACAACTCTTCAACGTTCATGTGGATGAGCGTCAGGATGCTGAGTAGGGTCAGCGCGATAAAGGCGATCAGGCCGATGCCGGGCTGCAGGAAAGCATAGTCCTGGACCTTAATGGAGGCGACGCCGATACCGACCAGATAAATGTCCAGCATCACCCACTCTTTCAGTTTGCCGAGCATCAGCAGCACCGGACGTAGGTTCATCCCCAGCACGTTGCCAAGCCAAAGGTAGGCGATGGAGACCACCAGCAGGACGGGCGCAACCACCGCGCAGAAGAGCACCATCGCAGCGGTAATGGGATCGCCCTGGTTGGTCATCTGCCAGATCCCCTGCAGGACGTTGGCGTCAATACGCACGCCGAGCAGATGCAAACGCAGTAGCGGCTCGCTCCAGGCGAACGGCATCAGCAACATCATTGTAAACGCCATACTAGCGAGCCGGGAAAGGGACCAATCGCGGCCGTCGCGTACCTTCGCGTTGCACCGCGGACACCAGGCGCATTGATTTCGTTTCACAACCGGTATGCGGAACAGCATGTCGCACTGCGTACAGCGCTGATAGTGCGCATGCGGCGTTGGCGAACTGACCGAATGAACGGTAATCTTCTTCGTCGGCGTGATTGAGGGTGTTTTTATCAGCATTTATTACGTTCGGGAATGAATGTATCCCACTATATTAACCCAGGAATGAATTCATCTTGAGCCCGAAGGCATTTAATGCTTATTTTAGTAGGCATCTGCAGATGAGATAGTAAGACAACTAAGTGATTAAAAAATGAACAAAACAGAATTCTACGCGGATCTGAACCGCGATTTTCAGGCGCTTATGGCAGGCGAAACCAGTTTTTTGGCAATGATCTCAAATACCAGCGCGTTACTGTTTGAACGCCTGGAAGAGGTCAACTGGGCCGGTTTTTATCTCCTGGAAGGCGATACGCTGGTGCTGGGGCCGTTCCAGGGTAAGCTGGCCTGTGTACGTATTCCGGTCGGCCGCGGCGTGTGCGGTTCCGCCGTGGCGCAGAACCGCGTCCAGCGCGTGGAAGATGTCCATGCGTTTGATGGCCATATCGCCTGTGACGCCGCCAGCAATTCGGAAATCGTCTTTCCGTTGCAGGTGAATAATCAGATTATCGGCGTACTGGATATCGATAGCACGGCGTATTCCCGCTTCACCGCAGAAGACGAACAGGGGCTTGCAGAGCTGGTCTCGCGCCTCGAAACGCTGATTGCGGCGACCGATTATCAAAAAATCTTTGCCCACGTCGCAGGATAATCAACGGATAACGTAGCATTTAGCGATGACGTCATTATAATGACGCCTGTTCATGCCTGCGGCTTGTTGGCTACGTCCGTTGTAATCAGGAAATTTCATGGAAAATCAACCTAAGTTGAATAGCAGTAAAGAAGTAATCGCGTTTCTGGCCGAACGTTTTCCTCAGTGTTTCAGCGCTGAAGGCGAAGCGCGCCCCCTGAAAATCGGTATTTTTCAGGATCTTGTAGAGCGAGTTGGCGGCGAGATGAATCTCAGCAAAACCCAACTGCGCGCTGCCTTACGTCTTTATACTTCGAGCTGGCGTTATCTGTACGGCGTGAAAGCGGGAGCGATTCGCGTCGATCTCGACGGCAACCCGTGCGGTGAACTGGAAGAGCAACACGTTGCTCACGCCCGTCAGCAGCTCGAAGAAGCCAAAGCTCGCGTTCAGGCGCAGCGCGCCAGCCAGCAGGCTAAAAAGCGCGAAGCCGCTGCCGCGGCAGGCCAACAGGAAGAAGGTGCACGCCGCGAGCGTAAACCGCGTCCTCAGCCGCAGGCTCGCCGTAAAGAAGGTAGTGAACAGCGTAAGCCGCGTCCTGCAGCTGCCAAAGCACCGCGTGAAGAGCAACGTCTTACCCCGGTGTCTGACGTCTCTGTATTGAGCGTCGGTCAGGCTCTGAAGGTGAAAGCAGGCAACAACGCAATGGACGCCACCGTTGTGGAAATCACCAAAGATGGCGTTCGTGTACAGCTGACTTCTGGTATGTCAATGATTGTACGCGCAGAACACCTGGTGTTCTGAAACGGAGGCCGGGCCAGGCATGAACAAACTTTTTAAGCTCACCGCGCTTGCGGGCCTGCTAGCAATAGCAGGCCATGCCTTCGCCGTGGACGATATCACCCGAGTCGATCAAATTCCCGTGCTGAAAGAAGAGCCGCAGCACGCGACGGTGAGCGAGCGCGTTACCTCGCGCTTTACCCGCTCCCATTATCGGCAGTTTGATCTCGACAACGCCTTTTCGGCAAAGATTTTCGACCGCTATCTGAATCTGCTGGATTACAGCCATAACGTGCTGTTGGCCAGCGATGTTTCTCAGTTTGCGGCGCAAAAAAATAAAATCGGCGATGAACTGCGCAGCGGCAAACTGGACGTTTTCTACGACCTGTACAACCTCGCGCAGAAGCGTCGCTTTGAGCGTTACCAGTACGCCCTGAAGGTACTGGATCGTCCGATGAATTTTACCGGCAACGACAACTTCAACCTCGATCGCAGCAAGGCGCCGTGGCCGAAGGATGAAGCCGAGCTTAACGCGTTGTGGGACGCCAAGGTGAAGTTCGATGAACTGAGCCTGAAGCTGGCGGGTAAAGACGATAAAGAAATTCGTGAAACCCTGACCCGGCGTTATAAGTTTGCGATTCGTCGCCTGGCCCAAACCAACAGCGAAGACGTCTTCTCGCTGGCGATGACCGCTTTCGCCCGCGAAATCGACCCGCATACCAACTATCTCTCCCCGCGTAACACCGAACAGTTTAATACTGAAATGAGCTTGTCTCTGGAAGGTATTGGCGCGGTGCTGCAGATGGACGACGACTACACGGTGATCAATTCACTGGTTGCCGGCGGCCCGGCGGCGAAGAGCAAAGCGATTAGCGTTGGCGACCGTATCGTCGGCGTTGGTCAGCCGGGTAAGAGCATGGTTGATGTTATCGGCTGGCGGCTGGACGATGTTGTCGCGCTGATCAAAGGGCCGAAGGGCAGTAAAGTTCGCCTGGAGGTTCTGCCAGCGGGCAAAGGGGCGAAAACCCGTATTGTTACTCTGACCCGCGAACGTATTCGTCTTGAAGATCGCGCGGTTAAGATGTCGGTCAAAACCGTCGGTAAAGAAAAAGTCGGCGTGCTGGATATCCCGGGTTTCTACGTTGGCCTGACTGATGATGTCAAAGTACAACTGCAGAAGCTGGAAAAACAGAACGTCAGCAGTATCGTCATCGATTTGCGCAGTAACGGCGGTGGGGCGCTGACGGAGGCGGTTTCGCTTTCTGGTCTGTTTATCCCATCCGGCCCGGTAGTACAGGTGCGTGATAACAACGGTAAGGTCCGCGAAGATAGCGATACCGACGGTGTGGTTTACTATAAAGGCCCGCTGGTGGTCTTAGTCGATCGCTTCAGCGCTTCCGCATCGGAAATTTTTGCTGCCGCGATGCAGGACTATGGCCGTGCGCTGATTGTTGGCGAGCAGACCTTCGGTAAAGGCACCGTTCAGCAGTATCGTTCGCTGAACCGTATCTACGATCAGATGCTGCGCCCGGAATGGCCGGCATTAGGTTCCGTGCAGTACACCATCCAGAAGTTCTACCGCATTAACGGCGGCAGCACTCAGCGTAAAGGGGTTACTCCGGACATCATGATGCCAACCGGTAAAGAAGATCGCGATACCGGCGAGCAGTATGAAGATAACGCGCTGCCGTGGGATAGCATCGATCCGGCGACCTACGTGAAGTCCGGGGATATGAAACCGTTCGAACCTGAACTGCTTAAGCGCCATGAAGACCGTATCGCAAAAGATCCGGAATTCCAGTACATCATGAAGGATATTGCGCGCTTTAACGCCATGAAAGATAAGCGCAATATCGTTTCTCTGAACTACGCGCAGCGTGAGAAAGAGAATGAAGAAGATGATGCGATTCGTCTGGCGCGGGTAAACGATCGCCTTAAGCGCGAAGGCAAGCCGCTTCTCAAAAAGATAGACGATCTGCCGAAGGATTATCAGGAGCCGGATCCGTATCTTGATGAAACCGTGCATATCGCGATTGACCTGGCGCAACAGGAAAAAGCGCAGCCTCCGGTAGAACCACCGGTTAGCAAATAACTCCTCAACGGGCACAAGTGATTGTGCCCGTTTCTTTTTCTGTCCTCATCCGGCTGTCGACTTTATTCAACAAAATTGTCAACACTCGCCTGGGGTGTCAGCGATATGCTACAAAATGTAAAGTTGTGTCTTTCTCGTGACTTAGCGGGGTCTGATCGTTGAAAATTAGCATCTGACCCATACGATATGGGGTATCGCATAGTGCGTTTTGTTAAATCGAGGTAAAAAGAATATTATGATGCGAATCGCGCTTTTCCTGCTGACTAACCTGGCAGTCATGGTGGTGTTTGGCCTGGTGCTTAGCCTGACGGGGATCCAGTCGAGCAGCATGACCGGCCTGCTGATCATGGCGCTGCTGTTTGGTTTTGGCGGCTCGATCGTTTCGCTGTTGATGTCGAAATGGATGGCGCTGAAGTCGGTTGGTGGGGAAGTTATCGAACAGCCGCGTAACGAAACTGAGCGTTGGTTGATGAACACCGTCGCACAGCAGGCGCAGCAGGCAGGCATCGCCATGCCGCAGGTGGCGATTTATCACGCCCCTGACATCAACGCCTTCGCCACCGGCGCGCGCCGCGACGCTTCTCTGGTCGCCGTGAGTACCGGTCTGCTGCAGAATATGAGCCGTGATGAAGCGGAAGCTGTTATCGCTCACGAAATCAGCCATATTGCTAATGGCGACATGGTCACCATGACGCTGATTCAGGGTGTAGTGAACACCTTCGTTATCTTTATTTCCCGCGTTATCGCGCAGATTGCGGCCGGTTTCCTCGGCGGCAACCGTGAAGATGAAGGTGAAAGCAGCAACGGTAACCCGCTTATCTACTTTGCGGTCGCTACCGTACTGGAACTGGTATTCGGTATTCTCGCCAGCATCATCACCATGTGGTTCTCGCGCTATCGTGAATTCCATGCCGATGCAGGTTCCGCCAAACTGGTCGGTCGTGAGAAAATGATTGCTGCATTGCAGCGTTTGAAAACCAGCTATGAACCGCAGGAAGCCAGCAGCATGATGGCGTTCTGTATCAACGGTAAAGCGAAATCGATGAGCGAACTGTTCATGACCCATCCGCCGTTGGACAAACGTATTGAAGCGCTGCGTAGCGGAGAATACCTGAAATAATCTGCCGTGCAGACGCTGAAAATAAAAATCCGCAGCTTTCCGGCTGCGGATTTTTTTTGGCCGCTCGTTATCAGGCGGCGCGCGGTTGAGTTACGCGTAGCCCGCTGATGGCGGCGGCAATGACCGCCAGGGAGCCGGCCAGCAGAAGCGCGGTGTGGGTGCCGCTATTGCCTGCCAGGTTAAACAGCAGGGCGACCAGCGCGGCGCCGCTACTTTGTCCCAGTAAGCGTGCGGTACCCAGCATACCGCTGGCGCCTCCGCTGCGATGTCCTGGCGCAGAGGAGACAATGGTATGGTTGTTTGGCGACTGAAACAGACCGAAACCTGCGCCGCACAACGCCATCCGCCAGATAATATCGAGATCGGAAGGTGAAGAGGGTAATAGCGCAAGGCCAAACAGGCCGCAGGCCATGATCAGCAGTCCCATTGCCCCCAACAGCCCGGCATGAACCTTCTCGATCAAATAACCCGCCAGAGGGGCCATCACCATGGTCGCCAACGGCCACGGCGTTAACAGTAACCCGGTCTCTACTTCGCTGCGTCCGATAACGGTTTGCAGGAAAAAGGGCAGGGAAACCATCGCCAGCATCTGCGCGCAAAAAGAGCAGATCGAGGTGCAGATAGAGAGCGAAAAGATTGGAATGCGCAGTAAATCAACCGGCAGCAGTGGGACCGGCATGCGCAACTGCCGGCGAACAAAGAAGAAGCCGATAATCAGCATAGCAATGACCTCGGCCAATACCAGGTAACCGGATTGCCCCTGGGCAAAGCCGCCCAGCGCCGTGATGAGCAACCCGAAGGTAAGGGCGTTCATCATCGCGCTCGGCAGATCGAAACGGGTAATCTTGCTGGCGCTGCTGTTGGGCGGTAAAAAGCGCATGGCGAGGAAGATGGAAATAATCCCCAGCGGTACGTTGATTAAAAACAGCCATTGCCAGGAAGCAAGCGAGAGGATAGCGGCGGCAATGGTAGGCCCCGCGGCGGAGGAGACGGCAACGACGAAAGAGTTGATGCCCATTCCGCGACCTAGCTGCCTCTTAGGATAGATAAGGCGAATCAGCGCCGTGTTGACGCTCATCAGCGCCGCGCCGCCCAGCCCCTGGGCCACACGCGCCAGCGTTAACATCTCGAGACTTCGGGAGAGGGCGCAAATCAGCGAGGTGATGGTAAACACTACCAGACCAATTTTATAGATTCGTCGATAGCCAACCATATCGCCAAGAAACGAGAGTGGCAGCAGGGCGATGACGATAGCGATTTGATAGGCGTTGACTATCCAGATTGAAGATGCCGGCGAGGCATTCAGGTCGGTGGCGATAGTCGGCAGGGCGACGTTGGCGATAGCGCCGTCGAGTACGGCCATCGTCAGGCCTAATACAATCGTCAGAATGGCGCCGTAACGCTGGGGAACCGGCAGGCCATCCAAAAGTTTTTTTTCCATGTGAAGTTTAAGTCTTAGAGGAAACTATTTTCTGATTAATGATTTTAGCATTGATTATTCAACCATAAGTCGCAGATTTGTAACCAACTCGCAGAACAACGATTGCGACGGTCATAATGTGAATTTATAATAAAAAACAGTTCTGAATTTTATAAAACAGTTACGATGAGGTGAACAATGGCAGCTGCTGATATGGATAAACAGCCAGATTCTGTCTCTTCAGTATTAAAAGTTTTTGGCATCCTGCAGGCTTTGGGCGAAGAGCGTGAGATTGGTATCACCGAATTGTCACAGCGTGTGATGATGTCCAAAAGCACGGTGTATCGTTTTTTACAGACTATGAAGTCACTGGGCTATGTCGCGCAGGAAGGCGAGTCTGAGAAATATTCTTTAACGCTGAAGTTGTTCGAGCTTGGCGCGCGGGCGTTGCAGAACGTTGACCTGATCCGCAGCGCGGATATCCAGATGCGTGAAATTTCTCGCCTGACCAAAGAGACGATTCACCTCGGCGCGCTGGATGAAGACAGCATCGTTTACATCCACAAAATTGATTCCATGTACAACCTGCGGATGTATTCGCGTATCGGCCGACGTAATCCGCTGTACAGCACCGCCATTGGCAAAGTGCTGCTGGCGTGGCGCGACCGGGCGGAAGTCGAGCAAATCATGGACGGTGTCGAGTACAAACGTAGCACCGAGCGAACCATTACTGATACCAGCGCGCTATTGAAAGTGCTGGACCAGGTGCGCGAGCAGGGCTATGGCGAAGACAATGAGGAGCAGGAAGAAGGATTACGCTGTATTGCGGTGCCGGTCTTCGATCGCTTCGGCGTGGTGATTGCCGGCCTGAGTATCTCCTTCCCGACGCTGCGTTTCTCTGAAGAACGTTTGCACGAATATGTGGCGATGTTGCACGCTGCGGCGCGTAAGATTTCCGAGCAGATGGGTTATAACCGTTACCCGTTCTGACAGTGAATGATGAGCTACAGCGTAATACCTTACCCTGTAGCTCCTGTCATTTTAACCCTGGTCGATAACCTTCACGCTTTTGCGCAGAATAGGGCAGTTGGTAATACCGATAATACCGCTATCAGAATGAACATATTGTGCGGTGGTGATACCCTGCGCTGTCAGGTATTTGCATTGCAGTCCCAGCCCGCCAGCATTCTGATTGCTGCTAATTAACACGCCATAACCGCTTAATAATACGCCAATCCAGACAATCGCCAGTATGACAATAGAGCGAATGATCAATCGCATTTTTGCCTCGTTATTTGTATGATCCTGCCGTGTATTCTGGCACGAACACTATTTGATACAAGTCTATGATTCCTAAACTTGCCTTTCGTATTACAGTTAGCCGCGGTTTAAGAAGGTCGTGTTATCCTGGCAACATCTGATTATGGTACGGAGTGTGGAGTGAAAAAATTACGCTGGGTTTTGCTGATCGTTGTCATAGCGGGTTGTTTGCTGCTGTGGACTCAGATGCTTAACGTAATGTGCGATCAGGATGTGCAATTTTTCAGCGGTATTTGCGCTATTAACAAGTTCATCCCCTGGTAAGACATTTTTGTGCCGACGGATTTTCTTCTGCCGCGCGGGTGGTAGAATGAACGCCTTCTCTTTGAGGTGGTGAAATGAGTGAGTTACTGAATCCTGGGATTGTAAGTCTGGCGTCTCTGGCGCTTTCCGTTGTACTGCTGTTGGTGGGGCTGCTGTTATGGTTCTTTGTGAATCGCGCCAGTTCACGTAGCAATGAGCAAATCGAACTGCTGCAGTCGCTGCTGGATCAACAAAAGCGGCAAAATGCGCTGCTGCGCCGTCTCTGTGAAGCCAATGCGCCGCACAAAGAAGAGGTTGCTGAACCTTCAGCGGATGAGAAGGAGAAAAACGACGACGATTTCATTCGTCTCGTTGCCGAACGTTAAGTTTGAAGAACAGGTGTGCACATCGCGTGCGCGCCTGTGAGTGCTACAAAATTTTGCTATAACTTATTCTTATGTAATTCCCCATTTCGCGGCCGGTCGTTACCGTTTAATGAATTAAACATCCACGCTCTGTTTCACATATTGAATAATCTTTTGAGCTAATCAAAAAAAGTAATAACGAAACGTTTCTATTGCTTGACGGCAATACTTTGTCATTAATATTTCATTATTAAGGGCTATTTTAGCGGATATTTGGGCTGTAACGAGTTAGGGGTTTAATTAACACTACTACGCGGCGAGTTAAGGCGATTTCCTCTTGTTCTTTAAAGTTATTTGCGCATCATTATGCAGATGATGCCGCAACACCCCCTCAAATATGGCAGTTCGTATACGTACGTACCTGGACGAACAGAAGTTGTTGAGCTATGGTAAAAAAGTTGCATTTATCAGGCATACGTTATTGTGTGTTTGGTAACGATGCAAAGATAAGCCAGGCGCGGCAAAGACGCATAAATGTGCAGGCGATCAAATGATTTCCTGATAATTTGTGCGAACGATCGTGACACGTTTAAAAATGGCTTGCCATTATTTACGTTGTGTGTGATAACACGTTTCGGGTTAAACGAGGTACAGTTCTGTTTATGTGTGGCATTTTCAGTAAAGAAGTCCTGAGTAAACACGTTGTCGTTGAATACCGCTTCTCTGCCGAACCTTATATTAGTGCCTCATGCAGTTATGTGTCAGTTTTATCTATGTAAGCACCTGCGGGTGAAGAAAACAGTTTAAGGAATTTTGCAAATGGCAAAGATTAAAGGTCAAGTTAAGTGGTTCAACGAGTCTAAAGGTTTTGGCTTCATTACTCCGGCTGATGGCAGCAAAGACGTGTTCGTACACTTCTCTGCAATCCAGGGTAACGGCTTCAAAACTCTGGCTGAAGGCCAGAACGTTGAGTTCGAAATTCAGGACGGCCAGAAAGGTCCGGCTGCAGTTAACGTAACTGCTATCTGATTCAAGACCACTCATCTTGTAAGAAAGCCTCGCTATAGCGGGGCTTTTTAGCATCTGTTGCAAAGTATTTCCAATATTTCCCCTCCGACGCGCTTTGTTGCAAAACATCACCCTTATTAGCACTGTTTAGCAGTCTGTTTTGCCAATTTTCTGTTAAATCAGGTGGTTGCAAAATAATGCTGGAGCTACGGTGCAAAAGAATAAAAGTAAGTCCGCCACAAATTTTCTCCCTATCCGTTTTGGGTTGCTGTGTGTGGCGATTTTGGGATGTCTTGGATTTCTGCTGGCGAGGGTAGGTTGGCTGCAAATCGTCTCTCCGGATAATCTGGTTAAACAAGAGGATATGCGTTCGCTGCGCGAAGAACCCATTGCCGTAATGCGCGGAACTATCAGCGATCGTGAAGGACGCCCGCTGGCGGTGAGCGTGCCGGTAAGCGCAATCTGGATAGATCCACAGACCATGCTGGAGAAGGGCGGCGTCGGCTATGGCCCGCGCTGGCAGGCAATGGCGGAAGCGTTGCATATTGATCTTATTGACCTCTCTCATCGGGTGCAGTCACATCCGCATGCCCGATTCCTCTATCTCGCGCGTCAGGTTAATCCGGAACAGGCGGAGTGGATCGATAAATTACACCTGCCGGGCGTTTATCTGCGCGATGAATCACGCCGCTTCTATCCCGCCGGGCACGTCGCGGCGAACCTGCTGGGTTTTACCAACGTGGATAATCAGGGGATCGAGGGGGTTGAAAAAAGCTTTAACAAACAGCTCATGGGAACGCCGGGGCGTCGGCTGGTGCGTAAGGACCGCCATGGCCACGTGATTGAGAATATTACCGAGCAGGCCGCTGTGCCGGCGCATAACCTGCAGCTCAGTATTGACGAGCGCCTGCAGACGGTGACGGAAGATGCGTTGGATAATGCCGTACGGTGGAATAAGGCGGAATCCGGCGCGGCGGTATTAATCAAGATTGATACCGGCGAAATCCTGTCGATGGCCAGTTACCCGGACTTCAACCCTAATAACCGCGACAGCGCCCAGCTCGATGATTTTCGAAATCGCGCTATCAGCGATACCTTTGAGCCGGGTTCAACGGTCAAACCGCTGGTGATTATGACCGCGCTGCAGCAGGGGATTGTGCAGCCGGATAGCGTGGTTGATACCCATCCCTTTACCCTTGATGGTCATCGCATTCGCGATGTGGGTTATTATCCTGAGTTGACGCTCACCGGTATTTTGCAAAAATCGAGCGATACCGGGGTTTCGCACCTCTCACTGGCAATGCCGGTGCAACACTTGATCGACACTTATAAGGCCTTTGGCTTTGGCGACCCGACCGGGCTTGGCTTGACCGGCGAAAGCTCCGGGTTAATGCCGCATCGCCGTTATTGGGGTGAGCTGGATCGCGCCACCTTCGCCTTTGGCTATGGACTGATGGTAACCCCGCTGCAGCTGGCGCATGTCTATGCGACGATCGGCGGCTACGGCATTGAACGCCCACTGTCGATAACCCGTATCGATCCGCCGGTTATCGGTACGCGAGTTATGCCGCAGGAGATCGTGCATGAAGTGGAACATATGATGGAGAGCGTGGCGCTGCCGGGTGGGGGCGGGACGAAAGCGGCGGTACGCGATTATCGTATCGCGGTGAAAACCGGCACGGCGAAGAAAATTGGCCCCGACGGGAAATACATCGATAAATACGTCGCCTACACCGCCGGCGTGGCGCCGGCCAGTCAGCCGAAGTTTGCGCTGGTGGTGGTGATAAACGACCCCAGCAACGGTAAATACTATGGCGGGGCGGTATCCGCGCCGGTGTTCAGCCAGATCATGGGCGATGTGTTGCGTCTGGAAAACGTAATGCCCGACGGTATGCCGCAGGGCTCTGAGAATCTTATCGTCATGCATAACCGCGAGGATTCGGTTCCCGCGCTGTAACAGTGGTCTGCGAGGGCGAATAGCGCTACACTTTCGCCCTTTCAGCGCCACCGGAGTTATCATGTCTTATACCTGTCCACTATGCCACGCGCCGCTTAGCCGCAGCGAAAATAGCTATATTTGCCCGCAGCGGCACCAGTTCGATCTGGCAAAGGAAGGGTATGTCAATTTACTGCCGGTGCAGTTCAAACGTTCGCGCGACCCGGGCGATAGCGCTGAGATGATGCAGGCGCGCCGCGCCTTCCTCGATGGCGGATATTATCAGCCGTTGCGTGAGGCGATTTGCAGCTATCTGCGGGCTTTCGCGCCGGGCGAGTTGCTGGATATTGGCTGCGGAGAGGGATACTACACGCATGCTTTCGCCGCCATTGCCGCACGCAGTTTCGGCCTCGATGTCTCAAAATCGGCGATCCGCGCCGCCGCTAAACGTTACCCGCAGGTCGAATTCTGCGTTGCTTCCAGCCAACGGTTGCCTTTTGCCGATCGGTCTCTGGATGCGGTGGTGCGTATTTATGCGCCCTGTAACGCGGACGAATTAGCGCGTGTAGTGAAAGGCGGCGGTTGGGTGATTACCGCTACGCCGGGACCGCGCCATCTGATGGAGCTGAAAGGGCTGATCTACGATGAAGTTCGTTTGCATGAACTGAACCGGGAAGCGATGCCGGGCTTTACGCTGCGTCATGAGCAGCAGTTAGCCTATCCGATGCAGTTGAGCGGCACGCAGGCGGAAGCGTTACTGCAGATGACGCCGTTTGCCTGGCGAGCGAAACCGGAGGTACGAGAATTACTGCGCCAGCAGGAGACCTTTGGCTGCCAGACCGATTTCATGATTCACTGCTGGCAGCGCGAGGCGTAAGGGCTACGGCGCGAAATGGCCCCACAGAATCTGCGCGCCGATACCGATTAGCACGATACCGCCGAGAATTTCGGCCCGTTTGCCGAGCAGCGGGCCGATAAAGCGGCCAACCATAATTCCTAGCGTTGACATGGTAAAGGTGGCGCAGCCGATAGCCAGCGCGGTGGCGATAATATTGACCTGCAGGAAAGCAAGCCCCACGCCAACGGCCATCGCGTCAAGACTGGTAGCGAATGCGGTAGTCACCAGCAACCAGAAGCCGTGGCGACGCGGCGCTTCACATTCATCGTCATCGCCGCCGCGAAAACCTTCAATCACCATACGCCCGCCGAGAAACACCAGCAGCACGAACGCGATCCAGTGGTTCCATTCCAGTACAAACTGGCTGGCCAACATGCCCAGCCCCCAGCCGACCAGCGGCGTCAGGGTTTCGATCGCGCCGAATATAAGACCGGTGCGCAGCGCTTCAGAAAATTTAGGTTTATGCAGGGTGGCGCCTTTACCGATAGAAGCGGCAAACGCGTCCATCGACATACCAAAGGCAAGAAGGATAGTGGCAGAAATATTCATGAGCGTGTCCTGACCGGGGAATATCCATATGACACATCGCTGCCCCCAGTAAATATACGCGGAGCCTGAGCATAACGTACAGCAGTGATGTATCTATGGTCTCGCCTGACTGAACGACCGCTCAACCCGTACGTGCCACGTTTTGCAACGAGTATGTTGACACGTACATTTTCCACCTGCGGAAAATCGGCTACTCCCCAACGACGGGCGCAACCTTAACATATTTTGAGAAGGTAAAACAATCACAGAAAAATAATATTAGCTACAATAAATGATAACGATTTTCATTTAAAATATTAAGTGAAGGATTGGTTAAATAATATAACGAGGTAAGGCGGGTAAATATAGCCATGGCTATATATTCCCACAGTAATGACTGGCGGAAATATAGCTCAGGCTATATCCGTAACTTATTGAATGGTAACGAGTAGTTTGTATATTTTTTCCAGATCGTCGATATTTCGTACGCGAATAAGCAGGCGCCGCTGCTCTAATTGCATCACCAGTACGCCATCTTCCGACAAATTCATCGCTTTAATCCGCGGATATTCAATCCACACGTTGGCAAAGAAAAAACCGCTCTTTTTAAACAGAATTCGCGGCGTACGGATCCAGAACAGATATAACCCCATTAATGCCAGCGCAGATAATAACCAGGTGGTGATTATTTCGCCATGGCTGGCAATATTGTTGTAAATGAGAATCGCCGTCAGGCCGACGAAAATCATCCCGTCGACGCGTCCACGACGCAGCAGGGGGATTGACAGCAGGGTGGGGCCATTGCGGCGCGGCATGATGAATTGGTCGTAGATAGCGAAAGCCACCAGGGCGACGATAAACAGAATGAGCACCAGCTCCGTGATTGCCATTGATCCTCCAGCCAGCGTGGACCTGCATACAGGTACACGTTTTAACGCTAAAAAAAAGCCGGGGACAAAGCTGCCCCCGGCCTACTACGTGACGATTATTGACCCAGCAGGCCGACCGCGTAGCCGGCAATACCGATGACGAAGAAGCCAACGATGATCCACAGCGGGTTGACTTTCTTACGCAGCAGCCACATACAAGCGAAGGTCAGCAGCAGCGGCACCAGTCCCGGCATCAGCTGGTCAAGGATGGTCTGCACGGTGGTCACGCGAGTCTGACCATCCTGACCGGTGATCGTGGAAACCACCAGCGGGATATTAACGTGCGTCCATTTGTTAACCAGGGCCCCCATGACAAACAGGCCGAGGATTGACGCCCCCTCGGTCAGTTTCTGCAGGAAGCCGCCGCCCATATCCTTAACGATGTCCACGCCTTTACGATAGCCGTATGCTACGCCGTAGTAGCGGGTCAGCAGACGCACGGCATTGAACAGGATGAAGAACAGTAGCGGACCAAGCAGGCTACCGCTCATCGCGATACCGGCGCCGAGCGCGGCGAATACCGGACGCACGGTACCCCAGAAGATCGGGTCGCCGACGCCTGCCAGCGGCCCCATCAAACCGACTTTGATACCGTTGATTGCGCCATCGTCGATTTCCGCGCCGTTAGCACGCTGCTCTTCCATCGCCAGCGTTACGCCGAGTACCGGCGCCGCGACGTACGGATGGGTGTTGAAGAACTCAAGGTGACGCTTAATAGCCTGCTTACGCGCATCGTTGTTCTCCGGGTACAGGCGACGGATTGCCGGAACCATAGAGAAGCAGAAGCCCAGCGCCTGCATACGTTCGAAGTTCCATGAACCCTGGAACAGGTTAGAACGAATGAACACGCCACGAATATCACTCTGAGTGAGTTTTTTCTCGGTGGTATTTTTAGTCATATCAACCATTTCGCTCACCTGTTAGTCCAGTTCGTTATCGAGATCGTTGTTACCAGCCGCCTGAGCCGGGGCACCCGCTACGCGGTTATATTTCGGGCTCAGCTGAATGTAGAGAATGGCCATAACGGCACCAATCACACCCAGCGCAACCAGGTTGAAATTGGTGAAGGCCGCGGTGACGAAACCGAGATAGAAGAACGGCATCAGATAGCCCGCGCGCATCATGTTGATGACCATCGCGTAACCGACGACGACGATCATGCCGCCCGCGATATTCAGACCGCCAGTCACGACTTCCGGAATGGCATTCAGCAGACCCTGAACTTCGCTGGTACCGACAGAGATGGCTACGATAACCGCCGGGATGGCGATACGCATTGCCTGCAGGAACAGCGAGGAAACGTGCAGCCAGGAGATGGCCGTCAGGTTACCGTTTTCAGCGGCTTTATCCGCCGCGTGCTGGAAGGCAACGGTGATGGTACGAACGATAATGGTCAGAACCTGGCCTGCCGCCGCCAGCGGGATAGCCAGAGCGATACCGGCGCCAATGCTTTGGTGACCGGCGATAACCAGTACGGTAGAAATAATGGATGCCAGCGCGGCATCAGGCGCAACTGCCGCACCGATGTTCATCCAGCCCAGAGCGATCATTTCCAGCGTACCGCCGATGATGATACCGGTTTTCATGTCACCGAGAACGGCGCCAATTAACGTACAGGCGACCAGAGGACGGTGGAACTGAAATTCATCAAGTACCGACTCCATACCCGCAATACACGCGACGATGAACACCAGCACAATCTGAAGAAGGGTAATCTCCATTGTACTTCTCCTGTTGATTAAGTCTTAAAGTGAAGGTTGGCTCGCGAGCGCCGGGTTAGTTACCCACCTTGGCGATCAAATCCATCATTTTCAGTTTCTGGTCGGTGGAAACTTTACGCGCTTCCAGTTCAATACCGCGGGCATTCAACTTCTTGAATGCTTCGATATCTGTCGCATCGACCGAAATCGCGTTATTGACCTGCGTTTTACCCTGGCGGAAAGCCATACCGCCGATGTTGACGCTGGTAATTTTCACGCCGCCTTCAACAATACGTTCAACGTCCGTTGGGTTAGTGAACAGCAGCATGACGCGCTCGCCGGCGTACTTCGGGTTGTTATAGACGCGAATCATCTTCGCGACATCAACAACGTGAGCGGTCACGCCCGGAGGAGCCACCTGGGTCAGCAGCGTCTTGCGCACCGTGTCGGCGGCAACTTCATCACTGACCACGATAATGCGGGTGACGTTGGTCTCTTTGGTCCAGCGGGTCGCAACCTGGCCGTGGATAAGACGGTCATCGATACGCGCCAGGCCAATCACCATGTAATCATTTGGCCCCATCGGTTTAGCGGGCGTTGCCGCTTTCGGCACGGCAGCCTGAACCGGCGCCGCTTTTTCAACCGGTTTGGCTTTCAGCGCTTTCACGCCTTCGCTACCGGTTTCCACCGCCAGCGCCACCAGCTCATCAAACGACGGATCGTCATCGCGGGCCATGAAGGTTTCAACTAGCATCGGGACGTTGACGCCAGCGATCACTTCATAGTTTTCTTTATCAACAACAATGCGGCTTGCCGCGTTAAATGGACTACCGCCCCACGTATCAACGAGGAACAGCACGCCTTTTGTGGTATCCAGTTTTGCCAGCTGTGCATTGTACTTTTCGATCAGCGTTTCGGCATTTTCGCCAGGAACGAAATCGATCCAGCCAACGTTTTCCTGCTCGCCCAACAGCATTTCTGCGGTTTTCAGCAGTTGTTCTGCAGCCCAACCATGTGTGCCTATTACAATAGCAATCGTCACTTGCTACCTCCGTTATTATGGTGAATGCATCATCTGGTCTGATACATCCTGAATCACTCTTGTGGAAAAATCGATTCAGTAAGGGTGTAAGATCTAAATTAATTACTACCGGGAATTATTTTAGATAGTGAAAAAATAATTAATGTGATGGAGCTCCGTAAATTACGCTTCAATAATCAATAATTTCGCAGCGCAAAAAATAGCCTTAGCTATTGCAAAGACAGGTAAATTTTTGCCAATTCTGCGCTATATTTTGCTATGTTTAGCTTCCGTTTAATTACTCAGGAGTATAGGGCATAGCCCGCCGTATGGACCGTCATCGACGTCTTTTCACCCTCAGGCACTCGTCTGCCGCCTCAACCACACACGCTTTTTTACCAGCAACCATTGTTTCGCCGGTGCATGACATCGCGATGACTACCGCTGTCGTTAACAGGAGCCGCTCATGGAATTCTTAATGGATCCCACCATCTGGGCTGGCCTGCTGACGCTGGTAGTCCTCGAAATTGTTCTGGGTATCGATAACCTGGTCTTTATCGCCATCCTTGCCGATAAACTGCCGCCAAAACAGCGTGATAAAGCACGTATCATCGGCCTGTCGCTGGCGCTGATTATGCGCCTGGGGCTGCTCTCGGTTATCTCGTGGATGGTCACGTTGACCAAGCCTTTGATAAGCATAGGCGATTTTTCGTTCTCCGGGCGCGATCTGATCATGCTGGTCGGCGGTATCTTCCTGCTATTCAAGGCGACGACAGAGCTTCATGAACGACTGGAAAACCGCCAGCATGATGCCGGTCACGGCAAAGGCTATGCCAGCTTCTGGGTCGTCGTGCTACAAATTGTGGTGCTGGATGCCGTCTTCTCGCTTGATGCGGTGATTACCGCCGTCGGCATGGTAAACCATTTACCGGTGATGATGGCTGCGGTCGTTATTGCGATGATCCTGATGCTGCTGGCCTCGAAGCCGTTAACCCGCTTCGTGAACCAACATCCGACGGTTGTCGTGCTGTGTCTGAGCTTCCTGCTGATGATTGGTCTGAGTCTGGTGGCAGAAGGCTTTGGCTTCCATATTCCGAAGGGTTACCTGTACGCGGCGATTGGCTTCTCGATTACCATTGAATTCTTTAACCAGGTGGCGCGGCGTAACTTTATCCGCCACCAGTCGACGTTGCCGCTGCGCGCGCGTACCGCTGATGCGATTCTGCGCTTGATGGGCGGTCGCAAACAGGCGACCGTGGCGCACGATAGCGATAGCCCGGCGGCAGTGCCGGTGCCGGAAGGGGCGTTTGCTGAAGAAGAACGCTATATGATTAACGGCGTGCTGACCCTGGCGCAGCGCTCATTGCGCAGTATCATGACTCCGCGAGGCGAAATTAGCTGGGTGGATGCTGAGCAGAGCGAAGACGAAATTCGTCGCCAGCTGCTTTCTTCCCCGCACAGCATGTTCCCGGTTTGCCGCGGCGAACTTGATGAAATCATTGGTATTGTACGCGCCAAAGAGATGCTGGTGGCGCTGGAAGCGGGCGAGAACGTTGCCGCGATGGCATCCGCTTCCCCGGCGATTGTGGTGCCGGAAACGCTGGATCCGATCAATCTGCTGGGCGTGCTGCGCCGGGCGCGCGGCAGTTTTGTCATCGTCACCAACGAATTTGGCGTGGTGCAGGGTCTGGTGACGCCGCTGGACGTCCTGGAAGCCATCGCTGGTGAGTTCCCGGACGCCGACGAAACGCCGGAAATTGTGCTGGATGGCGAAGGTTGGCTAATCAAAGGTTCAACCGACCTTCATGCGCTGCAGCAGGCGCTGGGGCTGGACGACCTGGTCAACGAAGACGATGATATCGCGACCGTTGCCGGGCTGGTTATCTCCGCGAACGGTCATATCCCGCGGATAGGCGATGTTGTCGAACTGCCGCCGCTGCAGTTCACCATCGTTGAAGCCAATGATTATCGCGTCGATCTGGTACGGGTCATTAAAACCGTCCACGATAACGACGAAGAAGAGTAATGCCGAACCCGCCGGGCTAAACTTGCCCGGCGGGTTGTTTTTTACCCCCAGTCGCCGCCAGACGGTGCTTCTCTTCCGCCAGCCAGCGCGGAAAATCCTCCACCGGCAACGGGCGGGCATAATAATATCCCTGTAGTAAATCCACGCCGTGGCTACGCATGTAAATCTTCTGTTCCTGAGTTTCGACGCCTTCGGCAATGGTGACGATTTTGAGTCGGTGCGCCAGGGCGATAATCATATCGGTTACCGTCGCGTTGACCCCATCAATGCCAATGGCGCCGGTATAAGATTTATCAATTTTCAGTACATCCGGGCGAAGTTTTTCCAGCCAGGATAGCGAACTGTTACCGGTGCCAAAGTCATCAATGGCCAGCTGGACGCCTTTAAAATGCAGGTGCTCCGCCATGTGATGATCGCCTTCACGCAGGACATCGCGTTCGGTCAGCTCGACCACCAGCTGCTGTACCGGATTAGCGCTGAACCAATAGGTGTGCAGATCGCGCAGCAGCTCGCCGTTGCTGAAATGACGCGCCGCCACGTTAATACCAATATGAAAATTGGCATCCTGCGGGAAATAATGCAGCCGGCGGGCGGTTTCAGCGATGACGTAGCGGGTCAGGGGGACTATCAGGTTGTAGCCTTCAGCAATCGGGATAAAAACATCCGGCGAGATATTTCCGCGGCGCGGATTGTTCCAGCGCAGCAAAATTTCCACGCCACAACACTCCTGAGTACGTAAATCCTGCAGCGGCTGGCACCATACCTCGAACTCGTGGGCGGCGATACCCAGGGTTATTTCGCGCGAGAAAGTCATTCGTCCTGCGGTCGTCAACCAGGCGATACCGGTCATCAACAGGCTGAACATCAGCGCCAGCGGTAATTCGGCGGGCAGCTCTTCTAAGGCTACCGCGGAGGCTCCCGGTCCGCTGATGTTGATGGTAAAGGGAAACTGGCTGGAACTTTGCCGGTAAATTATCGGCAGACCCGGCAACCGATCGCTTGCAACAACGCCAACATCGCTGAGAAAACTCTTGTTGCCTACCGTGAGGCTGATGTCGCTTATCAACGATGATTTTTCTTTGAGAATCAATTCGCCAAGCAGCTCAATATTGATAATTAACAACGCGCCGTCGGCACCGCTTACGGAGGAGGGATACCACTGAATCAGTACCGGTGTGCCTTTGAGCAGCGAGTTATCGGTTGAAAAGGCCAACAGCGGGTTGACTGCCGGCAACGTTGGCTGCAGCTGATGAATGGCCACATGGCGCGGGCCAAAAATGCTGGAGCAGTAGGCCATCCCGGATTGAACAAGGATGATTGAGCGTACGGTCTGCAGTGTGGCCGCGGTTTTACGCAGCTCAAGATGCACATCCTGACAGGGTTTGCCCACCATACTCAGCAGGGTAGCGTGTTTTGCCGCCAGCGGCTGCAGGATATTGTCCATCGCGATCACCATATTGCGGGTCACCGTCTGGATGCGCTGTTGATTTTGGCTACGCTGTGAAATAAATCGGATTGTCAGGGTGACGGCAAGCGTCAGAAATGCAACGGCCAGGCACACCAGAATGCGCTTGCGGCGGTATGTCGAAATGACCTTCTGTGCATTTTGCATGCGAGGCGCCCTGTCGGCTAAATAGAGGAATAAGAGTAACAGCCGGCTTAAAGCAAGTGTAGTGGGTAAGATAAGTTGGCGGGAGAAAAAGAAAAATGCGCCCGGAAAGGGCGCATTTCACAGACGTGTTTTAGTCACACTGGACTTTGATCGCCAGGCCGCCGCGAGAGGTTTCGCGATATTTGGCGTTCATGTCTTTACCCGTTTCGTACATGGTCTCGATAACTTTATCGAGAGAGACGCGCGGTTCGCTGGTGCGGCGCATCGCCATACGCGCGGCGTTAATCGCCTTCACGGAGGCGATAGCGTTTCGCTCGATGCACGGCACCTGAACCTGGCCGGCGACCGGGTCGCAGGTCAGGCCGAGGTTATGTTCCATGCCGATTTCCGCCGCCACGCAAACCTGCTCCGGGCTGGCGCCAAGCAGTTCAGCCAGGCCCGCCGCTGCCATTGAACAGGCGACGCCGACTTCGCCCTGACAGCCGACTTCCGCGCCGGAAATGGACGCGTTCATCTTGTACAGCGCGCCAATCGCGCCGGACGCCATAAAGTAGCGAATATAGATATCCGGGCTGACGGACTCGATAAAGTGATCGTAGTAGGCGAGCACTGCCGGAACGATACCACAGGCGCCGTTGGTCGGCGCGGTAACAACGCGGCCGCCGGCGGCGTTCTCTTCGTTGACCGCCAGCGCGAACATGTTCACCCAGTCGACAACATTCATCGGGTCGTTAGACAGCTTATCGCTGGCGACCAGCAGACGACGCAGCGCCGAAGCGCGACGCGGCACGCGCAGCGGCCCCGGCAGCACACCTTCGGTGTTCATGCCGCGATCGATACAGGCGCGCATGGTTTGCCAGACGTTTTCAAAATAGGCCTCGATCTCTTGCTTGCTGTGCAGCGCCAGTTCGTTTTGCATCACCATGCCGGAGAGCGACAGACCGGTTTCTTTGCAGTAGCCCAGCATTTCCTGTGCCGATTTAAACGGATACGGAACCTGCAGTTCGCTCGCGTCTTCTTTGCCGAAATGCTCTTCGTCGACGATAAAACCGCCGCCGATTGAATAGTAAGTCTTGCTGAAGATTTCTTTCTCGCCGGCCCACGCATGGATAGTCATGCCGTTTTCGTGCAGCGGCAGGTTGTCGCTACGAAAACGCATGCCGTCATCCGCCGGGAAGTCGACTTCGTGTTGCCCGTTTGCCAGCAGCAGACGGCCGCGGGTTTCTACGTCGCGGATAAATGCCGGGATCGCGTCAATATCGACCGTCGCAGGCAGATTGCCCGCCAGTCCCATGATAATGGCGATGTCCGTGTGGTGGCCTTTGCCGGTTAATGAAAGCGACCCATAGACGTCAACGGCGACGCGCGTCACTTCATTAAGCAATCCCTTTTCGACCAGGTCATCGACGAACTGTTTACCGGCCTTCATCGGCCCTACAGTATGGGAAGATGAGGGACCAATCCCCACCTTGAACATGTCGAATATACTAATCACGATAACACTCCTGACAGGGTTACCGCGGTTGCGGTAACGATGTAATAACTGCGCATAGTGTAAGAGGGAACCGGGTTGTCAGCTTAACTATTCACATGAATTAAACTAATGGATAACCTTGGTTTTACTAATAGTGAGAGCGGCTTCTCATTACTTATTATAGCTAAGGGCGAGTGCCGATTTGCAGCGCCAGCTCGCGAATAATGCCGGCGGTCATTCCCCAGACAAAATAATGTTGGTACCACGATAGCCAGACGCGATGTGAATTACCGCGCCGATGGATGTCCAGCGGGTGGTAACGACCCAGGTGCAACGCCTCTTCCAGCGGCATTTCAAACACCGCAGACACCTCGTCCTGACTGGCATGATAGTGCAGGTCCGGGGGGATTATGCCAACAACCGGCGTCACCTGAAAGCCGGTGACGCTGTCGACAGGCGGCAGCACGCCGATCACTTCAACGGCTTCCGGCGGGATCGCCACTTCTTCCTGCGCCTCGCGCAGCGCGGCGGCAATCAATGTAGCGTCGGTGTTATCTACTGCGCCGCCGGGGAAGGCGACCTGGCCCGCGTGCTTGCGCAGCAGCGGCGAACGCTGGGTCAGCAACAGTCCCGGCTGCGGCCGACGGACAATCGGCACCAGTACCGCCGCCTGGCGCTGGTTCAGCGACTGCGGCGAGGGCTGCGGGCGCAGCAGTTGAAAACGGGATAGAAAGTCGTCCAGATCGAGGGCGTTAGCCGCCATGTTCTAGCTCTCCAGTTGATGCAGGATACGGTTAACTTTATCAAAAGTTTCCTGATATTCCGCGGCTTCTTCGCTGTCCGCCACGATACCGCCGCCCGCGGAGCAGTACAGTTGGCCCTGCCAGGCGGTGATCGTACGAATAGTAATGCTGGTATCCATATTGCCGCACAGGCTGAGATAACCAATGCTGCCGCACCATGCGTTGCGTCGCTGCGGTTCCAGTTCATCGATAATCTCCATGGCGCGAACTTTCGGCGCTCCGGTAATGGAGCCGCCAGGGAAGGCCACGCGCAGCAGATCGCTGGCATCAAGCGTAGCAGGCAATCGTGCGGTGATGGTGCTCACCAGGTGATGCACCGCCGGGAACGGTTCGACCACAAACAGTTCCGGTACGCGAACGCTGCCCGGCACGGCGACGCGGCCGATATCATTGCGCATCAGATCGACAATCATTAAATTTTCGGCGCGGTCTTTCGACGAGTGGGCAAGCGTTGCCGCCTGGCGTGCGTCTTCCTGCGGGGAATCGAGTCGCGGCAGCGTGCCTTTAATGGGGCGCGTCTGGATGTCACCCTGATGCAGTTGAATAAAACGCTCCGGAGACAGGCTTAAAATCGCCCCTTCCGGCAGGCGAATAAAGGCGCTGAACGGCGCGCGGTTGGCGGCATTAAGCTTACGAAATGCCTGCCATTCATCGCCGCGGTAGCGGGCCTGAAAACGCTGCGCCAGGTTGACCTGATAACAGTCGCCGCTGCGCAGGTACGCCTGTACCTGGCGGAATTTTTCGCCGTACTGCTGGCGGCTCATATTCGACTGCCAGCAGGAGGTCAGGGAGAAAGGTTCAGCCGGCTGGCATGTTTGCGATTCCAGCCACTGCAGGCGCCGTTGCGGATCGTCATAGCTCAGCAGCGACACCTGCTGGCGTTGATGATCGACGATCAGCGCCCAGTCATAAATGCCTACCGCCATCTCCGGCAGGGCAATATCAGCCTGCGCTTGCGTCGGAAGACGTTCAAAGCGGCGGCCAAGATCGTAGCCGAATAGCCCCAGCGCGCCGCCGAGAAACGGCAGGTTATCATCGGCCTGCGGCGTTAACTGACAGCGATCCAACTGCTGTTGCAGCAGCTGCAGCGGATCGTCCTGCGAGACAAATTCGCCTTCACCGTCGTTGACCCAGGTTTGCTCGCCGCGGGTAACCAGCGTCGCGCGCGGTTCGGCAACGATAATATCGAAACGGCTATACGGATGGTCGGCGAAGCCGGAATGCAGCAGCATCGCCCACGGCGTGGCGCTTAACGGCGCGAAATAGCATTCGGCGGCATCCGGGCGCCAGGGCAGGGTGATAATAGCGGGGGACAACATTAACCTCGATCCTAATGTGCCGCCCACTGGCGAAATGGCGGACGGCGTGAAATAATTACGCCCCACAATGTAGCAGGAGTGAGTGATGTTTGCAGGTTTACCTTCGCTGAGCCATGAGCAACAGCAAAAAGCGGTCGAACGTATTCAGGAATTGATGGCGCAGGGAATGAGCAGCGGCCAGGCAATCGCCCTGGTGGCCGATGAACTGCGCGCCACGCACACCGGCGACCGGATCGTAGCGCGCTTCGAAGATGACGACGAAGACGAGTAATTACGCCGCGGCGATGATTTTAATCTCAACTTTATACTGCGGCTTCATCAGGGTCGCCTGTACGGTGCAGCGCACCGGCGCGTGACCGGCGACTACCCAGGCGTCCCAGGCTTTATTCATCGCCGCAAAATCATCTTTATTGGCGAGGAAAATGGTGGCATCAAGAATACGTGACTTATTGCTGCCCTGTTTTTCCAGCACCGCGTCAATTTGCGCCAGGGTGTTGGCAGTCTGCTCAAACGCGTCGGCGTCGAGATTTTCCGGCACCCCGGTGTAGTAGATGGTCTGGTTGTGAATCACCACATCAGACCAGCGGGCTTCGGCATCAATACGCGTAATTGTCATTTATCTTTCCTCTTTGTTCTATCCATTTGGCTGCGGCAAGACTGCCACAATGTTCCGCCCGCGTCACTACCCGGGCTGGCGAAACGCCGTCCTCCCTGACATAATCACTGTCCAAATAACCAGGGGGCAACGTGATCGACGATTTTGCAGCAGACGGCCAGCTGGCCATGGCGATACCGGGATTTAAGCCGCGCGAACCGCAGCGCCAGATGGCGATAGCGGTGAGTGAAGCCATTGACGCCTCCCGGCCGCTGGTGGTGGAAGCAGGGACCGGCACCGGTAAAACCTACGCCTATCTGGCGCCCGCGCTGCGCGCGAAGAAAAAGGTGATCATCTCCACGGGTTCGAAAGCGCTGCAGGATCAGCTCTACAGCCGCGACCTGCCGACCGTCGCTAAAGCACTTAAATTCACCGGCAAACTGGCGCTGTTAAAGGGGCGCTCAAACTACCTGTGCCTTGAACGCCTTGAACAGCAGGCGCTGGCGGGCGGCGATCTGCCGGTACAAACGTTAAGTGACGTAATTCTTCTGCGCTCCTGGTCTAATCAGACGGAGGATGGCGATATCAGCACCTGCGCCAGCGTCGCCGAAGATTCTCAGGCCTGGCCGCTGGTGACCAGCACTAACGATAACTGTCTCGGCAGCGACTGCCCGTTATATAAAGATTGCTTTGTGGTGAAAGCGCGTAAGAAGGCGATGGATGCTGATGTGGTGGTGGTCAACCATCACCTGTTCCTTGCCGATATGGTGGTGAAAGAGAGCGGCTTTGCCGAACTGATCCCCGAAGCGGAAGTGATGATCTTCGATGAAGCCCATCAGCTGCCGGATATCGCCAGCCAGTATTTTGGCCAGTCGCTCTCCAGCCGCCAGCTACTGGATTTGGCCAAAGACATCACCATTGCCTACCGTACTGAACTGAAAGATACCCAACAGTTGCAAAAATGCGCCGATCGTCTGGCGCAAAGCGCGCAGGATTTCCGTCTGCAGTTGGGCGATCCGGGCTATCGCGGCAATCTGCGCGAACTGCTGGCGGATAGCCACATTCAGCGCGCGCTGCTGCTGCTCGATGACGCGCTTGAACTGTGTTATGACGTCGCCAAACTCTCCCTTGGCCGCTCGGCGCTGCTCGACGCCGCCTTTGAGCGCGCGACGCTCTACCGTGGCCGCCTGAAGCGGCTTAAAGAGATTAATCAGCCGGGCTATAGCTACTGGTATGAATGCACGTCACGGCATTTTACCCTCGCCCTGACGCCGTTGACCGTCGCGGAGAAGTTTAAAGAGGTGATGGCGCAAAAGTCAGGAAGCTGGATCTTTACCTCGGCGACGCTGTCGGTGAATGACGATCTCCACCACTTTACCGCCCGCCTCGGCATCGATGACGCGCAGACGCTGTTGCTGCCAAGCCCGTTTGATTATCAACATCAGGCGCTGCTCTGCGTACCGCGCAATTTACCGCTGCCGAACCAGCCCGGCGCGGCGCGCCATCTGGCGGCAATGCTGAAACCGCTGATCGAAGCTAACGACGGCCGCTGCTTTATGCTATGTACCTCGCACGCCATGATGCGCGACCTGGCGGAGCAGTTCCGCGCTACCATGACGCTGCCGGTACTGCTGCAAGGGGAGACCAGTAAAGGTCAACTGCTGCAGCAGTTTGTTAGTGCCGGCAATGCGCTATTAGTGGCGACCAGTAGCTTCTGGGAAGGGGTCGACGTGCGCGGCGACGCGCTGTCGCTGGTGATTATCGATAAGCTGCCCTTTACCTCACCGGACGATCCGCTGCTCAAAGCGCGAATGGAAGACTGTCGACTGCGCGGTGGCGACCCGTTCGATGAAGTTCAGTTGCCGGATGCTGTCATCACCCTCAAACAGGGCGTCGGGCGCCTGATCCGCGATATTGACGATCGCGGCGTTCTGGTTATCTGTGACAACCGGCTGGTGATGCGTCCCTACGGCGCCGTGTTCCTGGCCAGCCTGCCACCCGCGCCGCGTACCCGCGATATCCGCCGGGCAGTGCGCTTTCTCGCTGTACCGCCGGCAAGGTAATCCGTCGCAAAATGTGGTAAGCTGCGCGCCATTTTGTAAATCAGCTATCCCCAATGGATTTCGGGCGGTGCGGCGGCGGTGAGTCCGTCAGTCGATGAATTTACCGCCCTAAAGCCTGGAATATGTAACGAGAGCGTGACCACCCATGCGAATTTTGGCTATCGATACCGCCACGGAGGCGTGCTCCGCGGCGCTGTGGAATGATGGCGCCCAGAGCGCCCATTTTGAAATTTGTCCTCGCGAACACACCCAACGTATCCTGCCGCTGGTGCAGGAGGTCCTCATTGAAAGCGGCACTACGCTGAATGAACTTGACGCGCTGGCCTTTGGCCGCGGTCCGGGCAGCTTTACCGGCGTACGTATTGGTATCGGTATTGCGCAAGGACTGGCGCTGGGCGCTGAGTTGCCAATGATCGGCGTCTCTACGCTGGCGACGATGGCCCAGGGCGCGTGGCGCAAAACCGGCGCTACTCGTGTGCTGGCGGCCATTGACGCGCGTATGGGCGAGGTCTACTGGGCCGAGTATCAGCGCGACGAAGATGGCGTCTGGCACGGTGAAGAAACAGAAGCGGTCCTCAAACCGGCTGCGGTTGCCGACCGCCTGGCGCGGCTTTCCGGCGAATGGGCTACCGTCGGCACCGGCTGGCAGGCGTGGCCGGATCTGGCGAAAGAGAGCGGGCTGACCTTGAGCAGCGGCGAGGTCGAACTGCCGGCGGCAGAAGATATGCTGCCGCTGGCCATTCAGCTGCTGGCGGCGGGAAAAACCGTGGCCGTTGAGCATGCGGAACCCGTTTATTTGCGAAACGAAGTGGCGTGGAAGAAACTTCCTGGCCGCGAGTGAATCTCAGTAGAGAGAAGACTGAGAGAAGGAGTCGCATTATGGCGGGTCAAAAACAGGGCGTTCGTTGGCTGTTAGCCGCGGCGGTTGCCGTTGCGCTAAGCGGCTGCGTATCGGTGCCGGATGCTATTAAAGGCACCAGCCCTACGCCGCAGCAGGATTTAGTGCGGGTGATGAACGCGCCGCAGCTGTATATCGGCCAGGAAGCACGTTTTGGCGGTAAGGTTGTCAACGTGCAGAACCAGCAGGGGAAAACCCGCTTAGAGATTGCCACCGTACCGCTGGATAGCGGCGCACGACCGGAACTGGGCGAACCTTCGCGCGGCCGTATCCTCGCCGACGTGAGCGGTTTCCTCGACCCGGTCGATTTCCGTGGCCAGTTGGTCACCGTGGTTGGGCCGATTAGCGGCGTTGTCGACGGTAAAGTTGGCGCAACGCCGTATAAATTCATGTTGATGAACGCCACCGGCTATAAGCGCTGGAACGTAGTGCAGCAGGTGGTGATGCCGCCGCAGCCCATCGATCCGTGGATGCTCGGCCCTCGCCCCTGGGGCTACGGATACGGCGGTTGGGGTTGGTATAACCCGGGCCCTGCCGAGGTCAGAAATGTCGTAACGG
This sequence comes from Klebsiella sp. CN_Kp097, assembly GCF_040064495.1. Taxonomy (NCBI): domain Bacteria; kingdom Pseudomonadati; phylum Pseudomonadota; class Gammaproteobacteria; order Enterobacterales; family Enterobacteriaceae; genus Klebsiella; species Klebsiella sp. CN_Kp097. The sequence goes on from NZ_JBEAIL010000003.1 coordinate 239,962, forward strand.
AATGATTTTGTTGTTTTTATAATGGAATAGAAACAGCGGCTAGCCCGCTGTTTCGTGTTTTTTAGTCTCATAAGAAAAATAAATAGTGACGCGCTTCGCAACCTGAAAAACGCCTAATTAATAAACTGGTACGCTGAGTTAATATAATGTTAACAAAATGTTTGTTGATCAGGGGCTGTGATGACGACGAATAACTATTTCAGAGGTGAAGCAGTGAAAAAGGTTTGGCTAAACCGTTATCCCGCCGATGTTCCGGCGGAGATAAATCCTGACCGCTATCAATCCCTGGTTGAATTGTTTGAACACGCCACCACCCGTTATGCCGATCAGCCGGCATTTATCAACATGGGCGAGGTGATGACCTACCGCAAGCTGGAAGAGCGCAGCCGCGCTTTCGCCGCTTATCTCCAGCAAGGTTTAGGGCTACAGAAGGGCGATCGCGTCGCGCTGATGATGCCTAACCTGCTGCAATACCCGGTGGCGCTGTTTGGGATCCTGCGTGCCGGAATGATTGCCGTCAACGTTAACCCGCTGTATACCCCGCGCGAACTGGAGCACCAGCTCAATGACAGCGGCGCGGCGGCGATTGTGATCGTTTCCAACTTCGCACATACCCTGGAGAAAGTCGTTGATAAAACCCAGGTAAAACACGTCATCCTGACGCGGATGGGCGACCAGCTCTCCACCGCCAAAGGGACGTTAGTCAACTTTGTGGTGAAATACATTAAGCGGCTGGTGCCGAAATATCATCTACCGGACGCCATTTCATTTCGTAGCGCCCTGCAGCATGGCTACCGTATGCAGTACGTGAAGCCGGAAATCGTCGCGGACGATCTGGCTTTCCTGCAGTACACCGGCGGTACCACCGGCGTGGCGAAAGGGGCGATGCTGACCCACCGCAATATGCTGGCTAACCTCGAACAGGTGAATGCGACCTACGGTCCGCTACTGCACCGCGGTAAAGAGCTGGTGGTGACCGCGCTGCCGCTCTATCACATCTTCGCTTTGACCATGAACTGCCTGCTGTTTATCGAACTTGGCGGGCAGAACCTGCTGATTACCAATCCGCGCGATATTCCGGGTCTGGTAAAAGAGCTGGCAAAATATCCCTTCACCGCGATGACCGGGGTGAATACCTTGTTTAACGCGCTATTGAACAATAAAGAATTCCAGCAGCTTGATTTCTCTTCGCTGCATCTTTCCGCCGGCGGCGGCATGCCGGTGCAGCAGGTGGTAGCGGAGCGCTGGGTGAAACTGACGGGTCAGTATCTGCTGGAGGGCTACGGCCTGACGGAGTGCTCGCCGCTGGTGAGCGTCAACCCGCATGATATCGACTACCACAGCGGCAGCATCGGCCTGCCGGTGCCATCGACCGAAGCCAAGCTGGTCGATGATGACGATAATGAAGTCGCGCCGGGTGAGCCGGGCGAGCTTTGCATCAAAGGGCCGCAGGTGATGCTGGGCTACTGGCAGCGTCCGGATGCCACCGATGAAATCATTAAAGATGGCTGGCTGCATACCGGCGATATCGCGGTGATGGATGATGAAGGCTTCCTGCGGATCGTCGATCGTAAAAAAGATATGATTCTGGTTTCCGGTTTTAACGTCTATCCGAATGAAATCGAAGATGTTGTGATGCAGCACTCCGGCGTACAGGAAGTGGCAGCCGTCGGCGTACCCTCCGGCAGCAGCGGTGAAGCGGTGAAGATCTTTGTGGTGAAGAAAGATGCCGGGTTAACCGAAGAAGCGCTGATTACTTTCTGTCGTCGCCATTTGACCGGCTACAAAGTGCCGAAGCTGGTGGAGTTTCGTGATGAACTGCCGAAATCCAACGTCGGCAAAATTTTACGACGAGAACTGCGTGACGAAGCCCGTGCTAAAGTAGACAATAAAGGCTAAGCAACGAGTGAGTCGCCCTGCGCCGGCTAAGCCGGCGTCCAGATTACTGACAAAGAAGGAAAAAGCGTGGTTTTTCCTTCTTTGTGGTTATCGGCCGAAAATCAATAAATTGATTTTCCTTGTTATTTGTCTGGTGCAATCTGCAAGCCCAACGATTGCATGAGGTTTGTGATTAATCTCGCGCCGGCTAAGCCGGCGTTTTTTATGGGCGCAAGTTAAGAGAGTATGATTTGAACTATCAGATGATCACCACCGACGATGGCCTGCGCGCTATCTGTGAAGCGGCAAGTTCGGCGCCCGCGGTTGCGCTGGATACCGAGTTTGTTCGCACCCGCACCTACTATCCGCAGCTTGGTTTGCTGCAGCTGTTCGACGGCAAACAGGTTTCTCTGATCGATCCGTTGACCATCAACGACTGGGCGCCGATGCGCGAGCTGCTGCTTAACCAAAATGTCACCAAATATCTGCATGCGGGCAGCGAAGATTTAGAAGTCTTCCTCAACGCGTTCAACCTGATGCCGCAGCCGCTGATCGACACCCAGATTCTGGCCGCTTTCTGCGGGCGCCCGATGTCGTGGGGCTTTGCTTCAATGGTTGAAGAGTATTCCGGCGTCGCGCTGGACAAAAGCGAATCACGTACCGATTGGCTGGCCCGACCGTTGACCGAGCGTCAGTGCGAATACGCGGCCGCCGATGTCTGGTATCTGTTGCCGATCGCCAGCAAATTAATGGCGGAAACCGACCATGCGGGCTGGCTGCCGGCAGCGTTGAACGAGTGCCACCTGATGCAGCAGCGCCGTCAGGAAGTCCTTGACCCGGCGGAGGCGTGGCGGGAAATCGGCAATGCCTGGCAACTGCGTACACGTCAGCTGGGCTGCCTGCAGTTGCTGGCGGAGTGGCGTCTGCGCAAAGCGCGCGAGCGTAACCTGGCGGTGAACTTTGTGGTACGCGAAGAGCATCTGTGGAGCGTGGCGCGCTATATGCCGACCAGCCTCGGTGAGCTTGATAGTCTGGGTTTATCCGGTAGCGAAATTCGCTTCCACGGCAAAACGTTGATTAGCCTGGTTGAGAAAGCGCAGGCCTTGCCGGAATCTGCGCTGCCTGAGCCATTGCAAAACCTGATCGATATGCCGGGATACCGCAAAGCCTTTAAAGATATTAAAGCGCTGGTACAGGAAGTGAGCGCCGAGAAGGGCGTGAGCGCCGAACTACTGGCGTCTCGCCGCCAGATCAACCAACTGCTGAACTGGCACTGGCAGCTGAAAACCAAAAACGGCGAGCCGGAGCTGGTTTCCGGCTGGCGCGGTGAATTGATGGCCGAGCGTCTGAACGCGCTGCTCAACGACTATCCTCGCTAGCGCCTGGTGTCATTCAGGCCATAAAAAACCGGCCGCGCGTTGCGTGGCCGGTTTTTTTTAATGCTACGGCGAGATGCCGTTAATGCGACAACAAGGTCAGGGTTTCGACTCTTCAGCTTCTGGCAGGGTCACGTTCAGCTCGAGAATCGAAATATCACCATCACGCTGTTCCAGCTGAACGCTGACCATCTCAGGGTCTATCTGCACGTATTTACAGATGACCTCCAGGATATCTTTGCGCAGCTGCGGCAGGTAATGCGGTTCCGCGTCGCCGCGGCGGCGCTCCGCGACGATGATTTGCAGGCGTTCTTTCGCAATGTTAGCCGTGTTCTTTTTTCGCGAGAGAAAAAAGTCGAGTAATGCCATAATTTATCCTCCGAACAGGCGTTTGAGGAAACCTTTCTTCTCTTCTTCGATGAAGCGGAAAGGACGTTCTTCTCCGAGCAGACGATCCACAGTATCCGCATAGGCTTTACCCGCATCTGAAACGGTATCCAGAATGACCGGCTCGCCCTGGTTCGATGCGCGCAGCACGGACTGATCTTCCGGAATCACGCCCACCAGATTGATGCGCAGAATTTCCAGCACGTCTTCCATGCTCAGCATGTCGCCTTTGTTCACGCGACCTGGGTTGTAGCGCGTCAGCAGCAGGTGCTCTTTGATCGGCTCGTCGCCATTTTCCGCGCGGCGGGATTTGGAGGCCAGAATGCCAAGGATACGGTCGGAGTCGCGCACGGAGGAGACTTCCGGGTTAGTGGTGATGATGGCTTCGTCAGCGAAGTACAGCGCCATCAGCGCGCCGGTTTCGATGCCTGCCGGGGAGTCGCAGACAATAAAATCGAAGTCCATCTTTTTCAGTTCTTCAAGAACCTTATCTACGCCTTCGCGGGTCAGCGCGTCTTTATCACGGGTCTGAGAAGCCGGAAGGATATAGAGATTTTCAGTACGCTTATCTTTGATTAGCGCCTGATTGAGAGTGGCATCGCCCTGGATAACGTTGACGAAGTCATAAACCACCCGACGCTCGCATCCCATAATCAGGTCGAGGTTACGCAGGCCGATATCGAAGTCGATAACGACAGTTTTCTTTCCCTTCTGGGCCAAACCAGTAGCGATGGCCGCGCTGGAGGTGGTCTTACCAACGCCCCCTTTACCCGAAGTCACAACAATAATGCGTGCCATAGAAATTCCTTGTTAAAAAGGGATTAATTGAACGGTTGAATTGTCAAAGCACCGTCGCCTAAACGCAGGCGCGCCGCTTTGCCATAAAATTCAGCTGGGATGTTATCGCTCAGCCAATATTCCCCTGCGATGGACACCAGTTCCGCCGAGAGGTTAGTACAAAATATTTGGGCATCTCTGTCGCCGCTTGCGCCAGCCAGCGCACGTCCCCGCATCATGCCATACACATGGATGTTACCATCAGCGATAAGTTCCGCTCCGGCACTCACATGGTTTGTAACAATTAGATCACAGTGTGGCGCATAAATGCGCTGACCGGAACGTACCGGCAGATCAATCAAACGCGTTTTTGTGATCGGCGTAGCAACTGGTGGCGGTTCAACGGGTTCCGGCGGCGGCGCCTGACGAACGATTTTCTCTTTTCCTTCCGTCAGTAGCGGGATCCCGGCGCGGTCGATTTCCGTTTTCAGGCGGGAAATTTTACAACCGCTCACCCCCATGATGCGTAAACCGGTGGCGACGATAGCTTCATGCATCGGGCGCCAGTCGACGCTCTCTTCAATACTGCTGATGTTGACCACGACCGGTGCATGACGTAAAAAAGCGGGAGCCTGGGCGATTTTGTCTTCTAACGCCTGACGAATAACCTCGGGATTTGCATCGTGCAAATGAACGACAGATAAGGTGAAGCTACTGCCCTTAAGTTCGATTGGCGTATTTGACATCCTGGCCTTACTCAATTTGCTGTTTATCATCCGCCGAAGTGCGGTGATATTCCGAAGACTAAAAGGCATGTTATAGTCACTCATATATTGAGGCAAGTGACCACGGGTCTAATTCCGAGTAAAACTATGTTTTGTGTGATCTATCGAAGTACTAAACGTGAACAAACCTATTTATATGTCGAAAAAAAGGACGATTTCTCGCGCGTCCCGCCGGAACTGATGGCAAGCTTCGGCACCCCGCAGATGACCATGCTGCTGCCGCTCGACGGGCGCAAGACGCTGGCTAACGCTGACCTCGAAAAAGTAAAACAAGCGCTCGTCGATCAGGGCTATTACCTTCAACTTCCTCCCCCTCCTGAGAATCTACTTAAGAAACACCTCGCGGAACAGGGGAATAAATCCGATTAACCCATTGAGGGAAAATAATGTACCAACATCATAACTGGCAGGGTGAGTTACTGGATTATCCAGTGAGCAAAGTGGTTTGCGTTGGCAGTAATTACGCAAAACATATTAAGGAGATGGGCAGCGCGATGCCGGAAGAACCGGTGCTGTTTATTAAACCTGAAACGGCGCTATGCGATATCCGCCAGCCGTTGGTACTGCCTGAAGGATTGGGCTCGGTGCATCATGAGGTTGAACTGGCGGTGCTAATTGGCAGCACCTTGCGCCAGGCCAGCGAAGACCACGTGCGTAAGGCGATTGCCGGTTATGGCGTGGCGCTGGATCTCACCCTGCGTGATATTCAGGGCAAGATGAAAAAGGCCGGGCAACCGTGGGAGAAAGCTAAGGGGTTCGATAACGCCTGTCCAATCTCCGGTTTTATTCCTGCCGCCGAGTTCAACGGCGATCCGCAAAATATGCCGCTAAGCCTGAAGATTAATGGTGAAGTTCGCCAGCAGGGGACGACTGCGGATATGATTCATAAGATCGTACCGCTCATTGCCTATATGTCGCGCTTCTTTACGCTGAAAGCGGGCGATATCATTCTGACCGGGACCCCGGAGGGGGTCGGGCCGCTCGCCAGCGGCGATGAGCTGGAAGTCGGCTTCAATGGTTTGACGTTATCCGCCCGCGTGCTGTAACGTCCGCTTGCCGCCTTTTGGGGCGGCAAAACTTGCATCGGCGTGCCAGACTGGTTATAAGGTGCACCCTGAATTGTAATGACGGACATCCCAATGAGCGAACAACCTTTCTGGCAACAAAAAACACTGGATGAAATGACCGACGCGGAGTGGGAATCACTGTGCGACGGCTGCGGACAGTGCTGCCTGCATAAGCTAATGGATGAAGATACCGACGAGATTTACTTTACCAACGTCGCCTGCCGTCAGCTCAACCTTAAAACCTGCCAGTGCCGTAACTACGAGCGTCGCTTCGAGTACGAACCGGACTGCATCAAACTCACGCGTGATAATCTGCCGACCTTCGAATGGCTGCCGCACACCTGCGCCTATCGCCTGCTGGCGGAAGGTAAAGCGCTGCCGCACTGGCACCCGCTGCTGACCGGCTCAAAAGTGGCGATGCACGGCGAACGTATTTCCGTGCGCCATATAGCGGTAAAAGAGTCTACCGTCGTCGACTGGCAGGACCATATTTTAAACAAACCAGACTGGGCGCAGTAAACTCATCAAAATATTAGAACCGGGCATTCCCTGCCTGCGCGGCCCGGTTCTTTGTTCGCATTAATATCCCATCATTCTCAATGCCAGCCAGATAATCCCCGCCCACAATAAAGCGCATGGAAAAATAACAACACTAAGCGAACGCCAGCCGTTTCTACTCATCGGAAACCCCACATTTAAGTCATCATCACCAGGTGTGTTTGGCATTTCATCATCGGCGCGGGGGCGGGGAACTTTAGGAATATTTGTAAAGCAGATGTAGAAAAAAATAGACCCGGCGCGGTGGCCGGGCTGAGAGGGCGTTGACGAGCTGCCAGGTCACCCCGGCGCGGTGACTACTTGCGGCGATCAGATGGGCAGGAAACTCATCATTAAATACGCGACGACAATGCAGATTAGCGTCATATACCAGACTATGCTCATGGTGACTTATCCCATTTCAGACTCAAACAAGACGAGCCTTTCGGATAACGACTTTAAACATCCGGACGTCGATGATCAACCGCTTGCGCATCAGGGGATTAGCTTTTCTTTGCGTGGAACAGGCCGTCTTCGCCGTGGCTTTCATCCTCAACCCAGAAGTTAATATTGAACTGGGCATCATCGCTGAGCTCGATACGGTGCCAATACTGCGGTGGGCTGGTGGCGAACTGCCCGGCGTTAATGACGACCTTCACCTCCGGCTCGGTAGCCTGCTCGTCATGAAAACCGTAGTAAGTTACCGTTCCTTCCATGACGCACAGCTGACCGAAAACGTTAGCGGCAGTATTGTGATGGGTGAGCAGCGCCGCCGGAACATTTTCCTTAGTGAAGAACGGAGTGGAGCGTTTAACTTTCCAGTTAGCCGGGATACGCAGGTGAGACATGGTGAGCTCCTCAGTGGATGTATATAAGATGTATTTAATATGCATCTTTAAGGGGGCGTCGTCAACTTACAGGCATAAAAAACGCCCCCGAAGGAGCGTGTACTATCTGGCAGGATAACTTAACGGCCGAACAGATCGCGTTTTTTAGCCTTAAATGGCTGAGCGATCAGTACCAGCAGACCGATGACCAGATAAGCGGCAAAGATGCCTACCAGCCACTGCGGCATCTCCAGCGTCAGGAATTCCCACTGGCGCACGGAGCAGTCGCCGGTGGCGACGAATACCTGCGGCAGCCATTTATCCAGCGGCAGCCACGTCGGGAAACGCGCGGCGAAATCGCAGGTCTGGAACGGAGAAGGGTGCAGCTGAATCATGGTGTGCTCCCAGGCTAACTGTAGACCGCGCAGAGCGCTGTATAGCCAGATCAGCAGCGCGACGTAGCGCAACGGAGTTTTCGGCGCGATAGCGCCCACCAGACCGGCGCCCATAATGCCAAACAGAGCGCAGCGTTCATAAATACACAACACGCAGGGCTGCAGCAGCATCACGTGCTGGAACCACAGCGCCACTAATTCAAGTATAAAAGCGGTTAACGCCATCAAGAGCCAGGCGCCGCGTCCCCGTGAGCACTGGTTTAAGTATTGCAACATAATCATTTCCCTGGAACATGCTAAATCATGGCAGTGTAAACGAAAACTACCGCGACGCCATCCGCTAGTCGGAAAATATTACGTAAATGAATATTCGTTACCCGGGGTGAACCCGGGTAACGGGCTGCGCAATTACGGCAGTATTGGGGTGGTCAACCAGCCGTGGCTGAGCATCCACTGGGTGGCCGGCATCAACAGGGTTTCGACGCACAGCAGGCCGACCAGCGTTAACACGATGGTATAAGGCAGCGCCATCCACACCATTCTGCCATAAGAGAGGCGGATCAGCGGCGCCAGCGCCGAGGTCAACAGGAACAGAAACGCCGCCTGGCCATTGGGGGTGGCGACGGAAGGCAGGTTAGTACCGGTATTAATGGCGACCGCCAGCATTTCAAACTGCTGCAGGCTGATAACGCCATGCTCCAGCGCCGCTTTTGCTTCGTTGATATAGACCGTACCGACAAAGACGTTATCGGAGATGGACGACAGCAGGCCGTTAAACAGATAGAACAGCGATAGCTGAGCGTGTGGCGAAGCTTGCAGGACGAACTCAATCACTGGGGCAAACAGATGCTGATCGATAATCACCGCTACGATGGCGAAAAACACCGTCAGCAGGGCGGTAAACGGCAGCGCTTCGGTAAAGGCTTTACCGATGGCGTGCTCGTCGGTCACGCCGGAAAAGGTGGTTGCCAGCACGATAACGGAGAGGCCAATCAGGCCAACTTCCGCCAGATGCAGGGCGAGGGCGGCAATCAGCCACACGCCGATGATACCCTGGGCGATAAGGCGCATCCGATCCTGGCGGCTGCGGCTCTGGCGGCTACGGTCGTCGAAATCCTGCAATACCTTGCGCACCGGTATTGGCAGCGGCTCGCCGTAGCCGAACAGACGAAATTTTTCCAGCAGCAGGCAGGTTATCAGGCCGCACAGGATAACCGGCAGGGTTACTGGCGACATCCGGATAAAGAACTCACCGAAGTGCCAGCCGGCGGCTTTGGCGATAATCAGGTTCTGCGGTTCGCCGACCATGGTCATCACGCCGCCGAGGGCGGTACCGACGCCGGCGTGCATCATCAGGCTGCGTAAAAAGCTGCGGAACTGTTCGAGCACGTCGCGGTAATGCTGATCGATGTGGCTGTCATCAAGCATGTCGTTATCATCAGGCCGCGCGGAGGCGACGCGATGATAAATGCCGTAAAAGCCTACTGCCACGCTAATGACCACCGCCACGACGGTGAGCGCGTCGAGGAAGGCGGAGAGAAAGGCGGCCGCAAGGCAGAAGGCCAGCGACAGCAGCATCTTGCTGCGGATCCCCAGCAACAGACGGGTAAAAATAAACAGCAATAGCTGCTTCATGAAATAGATCCCGGCCACCATAAACATCAGCAACAGCAGGACTTCGAGATTATTGGCTATCTCTTCGCGGATATGTTCGGGGCTGGTCATACCGATCAGCACCGCTTCTATCGCCAGCAGGCCGCCAGGCAGTAGCGGGTAGCATTTGAGCGCCATCGCCAGGGTGAAGATAAACTCCACCACTAACAGCCAACCGGCAACAAATGGTTGCAGATAAAACGCCAGCGGGTTAACCACCAGGAAGATAATCAGGAGAAGCTTGTACCAGTCTGGCGACTGGCCAAGAAAATTGCGCCACAGGGCGCGGCCATAAGACATTTCCACGACAGAGGTCCTTCCGTCAAACAACATGATTTTATGCGTAACTATTGCAAGATTACCAGTTGAGTAAAAAGGGAAGCAACTTTCTTCGCGGCGCATGACAGGTAATGGAAGGCGTTAAGCAAAAGCTGAAAATGAAACGGCGATCCCCTTTTAATTACTTTCAGATGCTATCTGGCGTATGACTGCTCTGGTATGATGAGTGCAATTTGCAACGCTGTGTAATGGAAATCTTACTATGGTCATTAAGGCGCAAAGCCCTGCGGGTTTCGCGGAAGAGTACATCATTGAAAGTATCTGGAATAACCGTTTCCCGCCTGGATCTATTCTCCCTGCTGAACGTGAACTTTCTGAACTGATTGGTGTGACCCGAACAACTCTGCGCGAAGTGTTGCAACGTCTGGCCCGTGATGGCTGGCTGACTATCCAGCACGGTAAACCGACGAAGGTGAACAACTTCTGGGAAACCTCCGGACTGAATATTCTTGAGACGCTGGCGCGCCTCGACCATGATAGCGTACCGCAACTGATTGATAACTTGCTGTCGGTGCGCACCAATATCTCGACGATTTTTATTCGTACCGCCTTCCGCCAGCACCCGGACAAAGCGCTGGAGGTACTGTCTACCGCCCGTGAAGTTGAAGATCATGCCGACGCTTTCGCCGAACTGGATTACAACATCTTCCGCGGTCTGGCGTTTGCCTCCGGCAACCCCATCTACGGTCTGATCCTCAACGGCATGAAGGGGCTGTATACCCGCATCGGCCGTCACTATTTTGCTAATCCGGAAGCGCGTAGCCTGGCGCTGGGTTTCTATCACCAGTTGGCGAAAGTGTGCGAAGAGAGTCAGCACGATAAAGTGTACGAAATCGTCCGCGCCTATGGCCACAACAGCGGCGAGATCTGGCATCGGATGCAAAAAACGCTGCCCGGCGATTTAGCCATTAATATGCGCTAAGTACGGCTCACTCTATAAAAATGCCCGGATAATCCGGGCATTTTTTTCAGCCTTACAGCGCGTTCTGCCGCGGCGGCGTGCGATCCAACAGCTCAACGCTGCCGTCGGCATTCTGCTGCTCAAGGATCACGTCAAAGCCCCACAGGCGGTGAACGTGTTTGAGTACCTCGCGGCGGCTCTTATCCAGCGGCACGCGGTTGTGCGGCACATAGCGCAGCGTCAGCGAACGGTCGCCGCGCAGGTCAACGTTCCAGACCTGAATATTCGGTTCGAGGTTGCTGAGGTTATACTGCGCCGACAGCTTAGAACGAATTTCCCGATAGCCTTCCTCATTATGAATGGCGGAAATCTCCAGGTAATTATTGTGGTCGTCGTCGAGTACGGTGAACAAGCGGAAATCGCGCATCACCTTCGGCGACAAGAACTGGCTGATAAAGCTCTCATCTTTAAAATCGCGCATTGCGAAATGCAGCGTCTCCAGCCAATCGGAACCGGCGATATCCGGGAACCAGTAGCGATCTTCTTCCGTTGGCGACTGGCAGATACGTTTAATATCCTGGAACATGGCGAAACCCAGCGCGTAGGGGTTGATCCCGCTGTACCACGGGCTGTTGTAGGGCGGCTGGAACACTACGTTGGTGTGGCTGTGCAGAAACTCCAGCATAAAGCGCTCTGTCACTTTTCCTTCGTCATACAGATGATTGAGGATGGTGTAGTGCCAGAATGTCGCCCAACCCTCGTTCATCACCTGAGTCTGTTTCTGCGGATAAAAATACTGGCTGACCTTACGCACGATACGCAGGATCTCGCGCTGCCAGGACTCAAGCAGCGGCGCGTTCTTCTCCATGAAGTACAGCAGGTTCTCTTGCGGTTCGGAAGGATAACGGCGGCTCGCCTCGATGGCTTTTTCCTCTTCCCGTTTTGGCAGAGTACGCCACAGCATGTTCACCTGGCTTTGCAGATACTCTTCGCGGCTTTTCTGTCGCGCCTTCTCCTCCTGCAGCGATATTTTCTGCGGGCGTTTGTAGCGGTCGACACCGTAGTTCATTAGCGCATGGCAGGAGTCGAGCAATTTTTCGACTTCATCGACGCCGTAGCGCTCTTCACATTCGGTAATGTATTTACGCGCGAATATAAGGTAGTCGATGATTGAGCTGGCATCGGTCCAGCTGCGGAACAGATAGTTGTTTTTAAAGAAGGAGTTGTGCCCATAACAGGCGTGCGCCATCACCAGCGCCTGCATGGTAATGGTGTTCTCCTCCATCAAATAAGCGATACAAGGGTTGGAGTTAATGACTATCTCATAGGCCAGACCTTGCTGACCGTGTTTATACGCCTGCTCGGTTTCGATAAATTTTTTGCCGAACGACCAGTGGGGATAGTTGATCGGCATCCCGACGCTGGAGTAGGCGTCCATCATCTGTTCGGAGGTGATCACCTCGATTTGATGCGGATAGGTGTCAAGACGATACAGCTTCGCCACCCGATCGACCTCGGCGAGATAGGTTTCCAGCAGTTCAAAAGTCCAGTCGGGTCCATCGCTTAACCGGGTGGTGTCCCTGTTCATGGAATCAATCGTAGCCATTAGCGCGCCCTCGTTGTTGGTGGTTCTCTCTTTGTGGAGAACCTCTTATCAAGCATAGAACACGCCATAACAAACTGCGTCTGCGGGTAATTTCTTTTCTTCGCGATTTCACAATCCTAAAGGCCTTAATTTAACATTTGAGCAGCATTTTATACTGAGGAAAAATAAAGCGCAGCAGGAGATCGTAAATCTCTGGTGTCAGTGCTGGTGCGGTTTGGTGTGAGATAAGTCACCATAAATAAAGCGTATGTTGAATAATATTTTCATCTGGGTTATCAATTTGTAATTAGATGATTGTTCTTTAACTATTACGGAGTGGCTATGCGAGTCGTCATACTGGGAAGTGGGGTGGTTGGGGTAGCGAGCGCCTGGTATTTAAGCCAGGCGGGACATGAGGTGACGGTTATCGACCGTCAGCCAGGGCCCGCTGAAGAAACCAGCGCCGCCAACGCCGGGCAGATCTCTCCCGGCTACGCGGCGCCGTGGGCGGCGCCGGGCGTGCCGCTGAAGGCGATTAAATGGATGTTCCAGCGCCATGCGCCATTGGCGATTGGCCTTGACGGCACGCAGTTCCAGCTCAAGTGGATGTGGCAGATGTTGCGTAACTGCGATACCCGCCACTATATGGAAAATAAAGGGCGTATGGTGCGCCTGGCGGAATATAGCCGTGATTGCCTGAAAGCGCTGCGTGAAACCACCGGTATCCAGTATGAAGGCCGCCAGGGGGGCACCCTGCAGCTTTTCCGCACCGAAAAACAGTATGAAAACGCCACTCGCGATATCGCCGTGCTGGAAGAGGCCGGTGTGCCGTATCAACTGCTGGAAGCCAATCGCCTGCGCGAAGTCGAACCGGCGCTGGCGGAAGTCAGTCATAAACTGACCGGCGGCCTGCGCCTGCCAAACGATGAAACCGGCGATTGCCAACTCTTCACCACCCGTCTGGCGGCGATGGCCGAGGCGGCAGGAGTGATTTTCCGCTTTAATACCGCCGTCGATGCGCTGCTTTACGAAGGCGATCAAATCGCCGGTGTGAAATGCGGCGAGGAAATTATTAAGGGCGACGCCTACGTGATGGCGTTTGGTTCTTACTCCACCGCGATGCTCAAAGGGCTGGTGGATATCCCGGTCTATCCGCTGAAAGGCTACTCGTTGACTATTCCGATTGCCGAAGAGAGCGGCGCGCCGGTATCGACTATCCTTGATGAGACTTACAAAATCGCGATTACCCGTTTCGATAAGCGTATTCGCGTTGGCGGGATGGCGGAAATTGTCGGCTTCAATAAAGAGTTGCTGAAGCCGCGCCGCGAGACGCTGGAGATGGTGGTTCGCGATCTGTTCCCGCGCGGCGGCTACGTTGAGCAGGCCACCTTCTGGACCGGCCTGCGGCCGATGACGCCGGATGGTACGCCGGTGGTTGGCCGTACGCCGTACAAAAACCTGTGGCTGAACACCGGGCACGGCACGCTGGGCTGGACCATGGCCTGCGGGTCCGGGCAGCTTCTGAGCGACCTGATCTCCGGGCGTACGCCGGCGATCCCTTATGATGATCTGGCCGTGGCGCGTTACAGCCCGGGCTTTACGCCGGCTCGCGCTCAGCATCTGCACGGCGTGCATAACTAAGGAGCCTCCATGTCTCGTCCGGTAAAAGCCAGCATTGATCTGTCGGCTTTACGTCAGAATTTACAGATTGTTCGCCGCGCCGCCCCTGGGGCGCGCGTTTGGGCGGTGGTCAAGGCGAATGCCTATGGCCACGGCCTGGCGCGGATGTGGCAGGCGCTGAACGCCGCAGATGGATACGCATTGCTCAATCTCGAAGAGGCAATCCTGCTGCGGGAAAAGGGCTGGAAAGGACCGATTCTACTGCTGGAAGGGTTCTTTCACGCCGATGAACTGGCGCTGCTTGATAAGTATCGTCTGACCACCAGCGTACACAGCAACTGGCAAATTAAAGCCCTGCAGCAGGCTAAACTGCATGCGCCGCTGGATATCTATCTTAAAGTGAATAGCGGTATGAATAGGCTGGGCTTTATGCCCGAGCGAGTGCATACCGTCTGGCAACAGCTGCGATCGCTCGCCAACGTCGGTGAAATGACGCTGATGTCGCATTTCGCTGATGCGGAAAACCCGGAGGGCATCGCGGAGCCCATGCGCCGTATCGAGCAGGCGGTTGAAGGGCTGGACTGCCCGCGTTCGTTGTCGAACTCAGCGGCCACGCTGTGGCATCCGGAAGCGCACTTTGATTGGGTGCGTCCGGGAATTGTGCTGTATGGCGCATCGCCGTCGGGCCAGTGGCGGGATATTGCCAATAGCGGCCTGAAACCGGCGATGACCCTCAGCAGTGAAGTGATTGCCGTACAGACGCTGAAAAGCGGCGAACGGGTGGGCTATGGTGGGCTGTATCAGACATCCGGCGAGCAGCGCATCGGCATTGTCGCCTGCGGTTATGCCGACGGCTATCCGCGCGTCGCCCCGAGCGGCACGCCGGTGCTGGTCGATGGCGTACGCACCACCACCGTCGGGCGTGTTTCGATGGATATGTTGGCGGTAGATCTGACGCCTTGCCCGCACGCGGGTATTGGCGCGCCGGTCGAGTTATGGGGACAGGAGATTAAGATTGACGATGTCGCTGCGGCCAGCGGCACCGTCGGTTATGAATTAATGTGCGCCCTGGCGCCACGCGTGCCGGTAGTGACAGTGTAACTTTGTGTGAGGCGGATCACTCCGCCTCATCTTCCGCGACCCGCACACCCACCTTCAGTACGTGATCGTCCTCTTTTTCCGCGACCGTCCACACCATACCGGCAAACTCCACCTGATCGCCAACGACCGGCGCGGCGCCTAACAGTTGCTGTATCACATCGCCCAGCGACTGCTGATGCTCGCGAAACTCCTCGCCGCCGTCGAGGCCGTAGATCTGCGCCACGTCGGCGAATTTAGCTTCCGCATCGAGGATGAAGTCGCCAAAGAATCGCTGATCGAGAGAAACCGGCGGCGACTGGCTAAACATTTTACCCAGCGCCGGCAGGTCGCGCTCGCGGCCGATAACACAAAGAATATCGCCATCCATCAGCCGCGTGCTGCCGGTAGGATGCAGCAGTACGTTGTCGCGGAAGAGTGCCGCGATGCGCGTCTCCGGCGGCATGTGCAGGTCGCGCAACGCTGCGCCAACGCACCATTTATCATCACCCAACTGGTAGACAAACTGTTCCCACGGATTTTCCGGATGGATATCCAGCCCGACGCGTGAGATAGGCCAGCCGACCGGTGGTACCACGACTTTCGCTTTTTTCGCCGCCCAGGAGAGTGAGGTGCCCTGAAGTAGCAGTGAAATCAACACCACGAAAAAGGCGACGTTAAAGAACAGCCGCGCGTTCTCAAGCCCGGCCATCATCGGGAAAACAGCGAGGATAATCGGCACCGCGCCGCGCAATCCGACCCAACTGATAAACACTCGCTCGCGCAGATTAAAACCGCGGAACGGCAGCAGGCCGGCGAATACCGACAGCGGACGCGCGATGAAGATCATCCACATTGACAGCAGTAGCGCCGGAATCGCGATCGGCCACAGGTCGGACGGCGTCACCAGCAGACCGAGGACGAGGAACATGGCGATTTGCGCCAGCCACGCCAGGCCGTCAAAGTTTTGCAGAATGCCGTGGCGGTTGCGAATGGGTTTATTACCGAGCAGGAAACCGCAGAGATAGACCGCGAGGATACCGCTACCGTTAAGAGACGTGGTGACGGCGAAAATCATGATCCCGCCGCTTAGCGCCAGTAGCGGGTAGAGCCCGGTGGGCAGGACAATACGGTTAATCATCTGCAGCAGCAAATAGCCGCCGCCAAGACCAATAGCGATACCCAGACCGAACTGTTGAATGATATGCACCACAAACATCCAGCTCAGACCGGCTTCATGCTGCTGGATCATTTCAATCAGGGTAATGGTGAGGAATACCGCCATCGGGTCGTTACTACCGGATTCAATTTCAAGGGTCGAGCCGACGCGCTCGTTAAGCCCTTTTCCGCCGAGCAGCGAGAAGACCGCTGCCGCGTCGGTGGAGCCGACAATGGCGCCGATCAGCAGCCCTTCGATTAAATCGAGCTTGAATAGCCATGCCGCCATCATCCCGGTAAGGGCGGAGGTTATCAGCACGCCGACCGTCGCCAGCGATAGCGCTGGCCAGAGCGCCACGCGAAACGAACTGGCCTGGGTGCGCATACCGCCGTCCAGCAGGATCACCGCCAGCGCGAGGTTACTCACCATATAGGCGAAGGGATAGTTATCGAAAGGAATGCCGCCGATACCGTCAACGCCTGCCAGCATACCGATAGCGAGGAAGATAACCAGAATCGGGATGCCGAGGCGCGAGGAGAAAGAACTCAATAAAATACTGCAGGTTACTAAAACAGAACCCAGGATAAACAGACTAATGACCGCAGCGGCGTCCAATGTTCACGTACTCCTTGTCAGCGTGAAGGGGTGAAAATTACACCATTTTAACAATCCGCGCGTTTTCAGGATACTCGCGCAGAGGAATTTTTATTCCGCCAGCACCGGATGGCCGCTTATCGTTAACGTTGCGACAGAGGCGTTGTTGACCAGCCGTGCCCGTGCGCCAAGAGGCAAAGTCACGGTGCGCTGTTCATGACCGAATTCGAGTCCGGTGAGCAGCGGGATGGCGAGTTGCTGACGTAGCCAGGCGTAGACGGTGGGTAGATCGTAACCGTCGTCGTAGTCGTTGGGTTGCGCCCCGGTAAAGCTGCCGAGCACAATGGCCCGCTGGCGGGCAAGGATCCCGCTGTTGAGCAACTGCAGCAGCATACGCTCTACGCGGAACGGGTGTTCGTTGATATCCTCAAGCACCAGAATACCGCCGTCAATCTGCGGTAGCCACGGCGTGCCGATGAGCGACGTGACCATCGCCAGATTGCCGCCCCACAGGGTGCCTTCGGCGCGGCAGGTTGGGCCATCGCTTTGCCATTCGAGGGTAAACTCCGGTTCGCGCAGCGCCTGCCAGAAGTGATGTTTAGTAAACGCATTCAGGGTTTCAGCGCCGAAATTGCCCGCTAACATCGGCCCACTGAAGCTGATAGCGTTGGCTTTAGCCAGCAGTCCCATCTGGATGGCGGTGAAATCACTGTGGCCGCAGATAAGCAGCGGATCCTGCCGCTGGCGCGCGGACAATGCCTGCCAGTCGATTTGCGGTAGTAAACGGGTGGCGCCATAGCCGCCGCGTACCGCCAGCACGATGCGGTTTTTTCCCTCGAGGGCCGCAAGTTGATTAATATCGGCCAGGCGTTCGCTGTCGCTGCCGGCGAAACGCTGCTGTCGACGGGAGATCGCCTGTTGGTTCAGTACCTGATGACCGGCCTCCTGCAGACGGGCCACGCCAAGGGCCGCAGCCTGTTGATTGATACAGTAACCGGAAGGGGCGACCAGATAAAACTGAGACATGGCAATTCCTTGCAAAGAATGAAAGGGTTATCATGCCGCCTGGAACGTTTATTGTCATCTCCGTGCGGCAAACTTCAGCCAATAAGGATAGATGTGTGAAATTGAGATGGTTTGTTTTTTTATTTGTATTGTTGGCCGGTTGTAGCTCGAAGCACGATTACACCAATCCGCCGTGGAACCCGGAAGTCCCGGTGAAGCGGTCAATGCAGTGGATGCCGATCAGCGAAAAAGCCGGCGCCGCGTGGGGGGTAGACCCGCAGCTGATAACGGCGATCATCGCGATTGAGTCCGGCGGTAATCCTTCGGTGGTCAGCAAATCCGGCGCGGTAGGACTGATGCAGTTGAAGCCGTCGACCTCCGGGCGTGATGTCTATCAACGGATGGGGTGGCGTGGTCAGCCTTCGGTAAGCGAACTGAAGAACCCAGAGCGCAATATCTCGATGGGGGCCGCTTACCTGAGTATTCTGGAAAACGGCCCGCTGGCGGGGATTAAGGACCCGCAGGTGATGCGCTATGCGGTGGTGGTCTCTTATGCCAACGGCGCGGGCGCGCTGCTGCGTACTTTCTCGTCGAATCGCCAGGACGCTATTGACGAGATTAACGATCTCGATGCCGATGAGTTCTTTGAACACGTGGCGAAAAAGCATCCTGCCCCACAGGCGCCGCGCTATATCTGGAAACTGCAGAAAGCGCTGGACGCGATGTAATTCCTATCCTTGCGTTGCCTCCGGGAGGTTCCCGGAGGCAACGTTGTCAGAAATCGTAGCCCACGGTTGCCGTGACGCTGCGTTCAGCCCCCCAGTAACAGTTGCCGGTGCCGTAGCAGCCGGAAAGATATTCACGATCGCCGATATTATTCGCGTTAACCTGGATATAGGCGCCTTTCATCGCTGTCGACCACGCTCCGAGGTCGGCGCGCGCCATCGCATCTAGCAGGGTGACTGACGGTAAACGTTCGGTATTGGCGTCATCAGCCCACTGTTTACCGATATAGCGCACGCCCGCGCCAACAGTAATGCCCGCCGGCAATTGATAGCGCGCCCAGAAAGAGGCCATCTGATCTGGCGACAGCTGCGGCGTATTACTATCGGTGCCGTCTTTCGTGTCCTGGAAGCGCAGGCGATTCCAGGTATAAGAGGCAATAGTGCTCAATTGCGGCGTAATCTGGTTATGTGCTTCCAGCTCTACGCCCTGCGAATGCACTTTCCCGGCGGGAATATAGGTGGCGGTGGCAATGTTCGGGTCGCGGGTGGCGACATCCTTTTGCATCAAGTCGTATATCGCGATGCTATACAAATCGCTGCTGCCCGGCGGCTGGAATTTCAGGCCTGCTTCCACCTGTTCGGCGGTGGTAGGTTTTAATAACGTACCATCGGCGCCCGGCAGCATCGCCGGGGTAATCGCCTGGCTGTAGCTTAAGTAGGGCGAAAGGCCGTTATCGAGCGCGTACAGCAGCGAGGCGCGGCCGCTGATGTGATCGTCGGAGCGGCGGTTCGACGTGCCTGAGGTGTCGCTAACCTGCTGTGAAACGATGCGGTCGTAGCGCCCGGAAACATCAAGATGCCAGCGGTTCCATACCATCTCATCCTGCAGATAAAGCCCGGTCTGGTAATAACGGCGGTTATTATTATCGCTGTAGGTGATGGTATGCCCGGTTTGCGGCGTATAGCCGGTGAACGGGTTGAGTGGCGCCGCGTTGCCGGCGCCGGTCCACAAATCGTTGCGGAAGCGATGATACTCAGCGCCGAGGATTAGCGTATGCGCCAGTTCACCGGTCATAAAATCGGCGCGCAGGCGGTTATCGGTTGACCAGGCGTCCAGCGACCCGCGGGAACCGCTGTAGCCGCGGGAAAGCATGTCGCTGTCACCTACCCAGCCAACCTGATAAACCTGATCCAGCGAGACATTTGTATGGGTATAGCTGCCCGCGGAGTAGGCCGACCAGACATCGTTAAACTGGTGGTTGAACTCGTAACTGTAGATCTGTTCGCGGCGCTGGTAGCCATCGCCCGGATCGCCTTCATTGGTGCTGGGTGAAAGTTTACGGCCGTTGTGCGCGTAACGGGTGCCATCCAGCGGCAGAGAGCCGTGGTAGCCGCCTGAGGGATCTTTTTGCAGGTAGGCGCGCAACAGCAGTGAAGTATCGCTATCCGGCTGCCACAGCAAGGAAGGCGAAATCGCGTAGCGCTCTTCGCGGGTATGGTCATACTGCGTATCGCTGCTGCGGGTCATGCCGATGAGCCGCCAGGCCCACTGGTCATTGATGGCGTCGGTATAGTCAAAGGCCGCGCCCTTGGTATTTTGCGTGCCGCCGGTCAGGCGAAAGTGACCCTGCTGGCTGAACTGCGGCCGTTTGGAGGTCAAATTGACCACCCCGCCCGGTACGCTCTGGCCATAAAGGGCGGAAGAGGGGCCGCGGATGACGTCGACGCGCTCAATAAACCATGGATCGATCTGCAGCACGTTATGGCTGCCGCCATCGCTCATCAGGCGCATGCCGTCAAGGAACAGGTTATCGACGTCGCCGCCGTGGTAGCCGCGCAGCGAGATGGTATCAAAGCGCGTCGCGCCGCCGCCAAAACTGGAATAAACCCCCGGCGTATACTGGAGCGCCTGGCTTACGGTATTGGCGCCCTGATCGGCGATCTGCTGGCGGGTGATCACCGATACCGACTGGGCGGTAGTTATCAACGGCTGATCGGTTTTCGTGGCGCCGGTTGACGTTTTGGCGCTATAGCCTTGTGTCTGCGCGCTGGCGGAGTCGTCAGGCTTTGCGGTAACGATTAGAGTATCTTCCGCCTGCGCGGCGAGAGGGAAGGCGGCCGCGAGGGCGCACACCAGCGCGGAGCGTTTGAAGTAAACAGAGGAGATCATGCCATAATCCTGAATAGCGCGGTCTGGCACTCCTGTGCGCCGCCGCGGAAATAAACGAAATGCTTTTTCGTTAAAAATAATGCGAATTATTATCGTTTGCTTTTGCATGATCAAGCAAAATAGTCCTCCTCAGAGCAAGAAGACATTTTGCTGGCTGTCGAGCGGATGGTGGGGTGACGTCGATGGGAAAAGCGCGGCGAAGATATCGCCGCGCGCAGGGGGATTACTGGGCTTTTTTCTCCGCAGCCGCCACGGCATCGTTCGCGGCTGGCTGTTGGCCGGTGGCGCTTTCTGTCTGCGTCGGCGGGGTCGCCGGCAGGGCATCGCACGGTTTTTCCTGCGGGCAAACCAGGTCGAGCATCTTTAACGTCACGCCATTGGTCCAGCCAAAGCCGTCCTGCAGCGGGTATTCACCGCCGCCGCCGCCGGTACCCGTTGAACTCACGTCATATTTCTCTACCAGCTTCTGCTTGCTGTCATAGGTGTGCTGGACGTTGCTGAGGAAGCGCCAGGTGACCTCCATGGCCACCTTTTTCTGACCGTAGTTCTGCAGGCCTTCCACCGCCACCCACTGCAGCGGCGCCCAGCCGTTTGGCGCGTCCCATTGCTGGCCGCTATTGACCGTGGTCGTGGTGAGGCCGCCGGGCTTCAGCAGGCGGCTTTCGGCGGCGGCGGCGACTTTCGCGGCGCGTTCGCTGGAGGCCGCTTTGACGTACAGCGGGAACAGCGCCGCGGCGGTCAGCTGATTACGGACTTTATGGCTCTTCAGATCGTAATCGGCATACCAGCCTTCTTTATCGTTCCACAGATATTTTTCCAGCGCTTTCTGACGGGCGTTCGCCAGCGCATCGTACTGTCCGGCTTTGGCGCTGTCGCCAGCGGCCTTACTGGCGCGGGCGATGGTTTTTTCCATGTGGAACATCAGCGCATTGAGATCGACAGGAAGGATGCTGGTGGTGCGGATAGTCCCCAGTTGCTGCGGATTATCCATCCAGCGAGAGCTGAAGTCCCATCCGGAAGCCGCGGCGGAACGTAGGTCGCGATAGATTTCGGTGGCCGGGCGGTTAGGATTGTTTTTGGCGGTGGTGACATCGTCCAGCCAGGACTCCGGGCGCGGCGTATCGTTATCATCCCAGTAGCGGTTAAGCAGCGCGCCATCTTCCATACGCACCACGCGTTTATTGGCTTTGCCGGGCGTTAGCGCATCGGCGCCTTCCATCCAATAGCGATACTCTTTTTCCATCTGCGGCAGCCAGGTCTTCAGCGCCCGATCGCCATCGTGGCTGGCCAGCAGCTCAACCATAAAGGAGAAGAACGGCGGCTGCGAACGGCTCAGATAGTAGCTGCGGTTGCCGTTTGGAATATGGCCCCAGCGGTCTATTTCGGCAGCGAAGTTGGCCACCATGTCTTCCACTTTATCCCAGTGCCCGCTTTCGGCGAGGCCCAGCATGGTGAAATAACTATCCCAGTAATAAACCTCGCGGAAGCGTCCACCGGGTACCACATAAGGTTTCGGCAGCGGCAGCAGCGAATCCCATTTCTCGACCTCGACGGTGCTGCGGGTTAAAACTGGCCATAGCCCATCGATGTGTTGACGCAGGGTTTGTCCTTTCGGCGGCACGTATTGATCGTTATCACGCGGCAGGGTGAAGTTGATCTCAACGAAATGGCGCAGATCGAAGCTGGCCTGGCTTTTTTGCATTCGATAGTCGGCAAGGATCATCAGCGGATCGCTGTTCGGTACCGCATCAGCGAAGGTTTTTTGGTCAGGGAATAGTTTCGCGCTCTGCACGTCGTTAAACAGCGGGCCTAATAGTTCATCAGGCGATTGCGGTACCGGGGAGGTGTTGTCATCTGCCTGCGCGGCGAATGTCGCCAGGCTTAATATTGCGCCTCCCAGTGCCAGTTGAATAAGGTAGGTCAGGGTTTCCGGGCGACGTAGAACCGATCTCGTCATCGATAATTCTCCATTTTTGCGTTTTGCTGACTTCGCGCCACTGCGAACGGCCATCAGAAAACCTTAGCCGAATATCGGCCGCTTCGCGTGTTGGAGTTAACATTTTGACCGAAAACAGACTATTTACCTGGGGATGTATTGTCCGGGGGGCTTGCCGGTCTGGCTGCGGAAAAAGTAGATAAAGGCGCTATCGCTGGCAAACTCCAGCGCCTGGGCGACATCCGTAATGCGTTGACCGCTGGCCAATAGCTCAACGGCTTTCATCAGCCGCCACTGTTGGCGCCACTGCTGATATGACATGCCGGTTTCACGTTGAAACAGGCGGCTGATGGTCTTTTCTCCGGCGCCGCATTGCGCCGCCAGTTGCTGAAGCTGCGGCGGTTGCCCATGGCCGTTGAGATGGCGCAGACGTTTATCCTGCGGCAGCGTTAGCATCATCGGCTCATGTTTTGCCGCGCCGATTTCCGCCACGCAGAGCGCCGCCAGGTGCCGGGCCGGGCCCTGTTGCCAGTCAGTATCCCACGGGCTGGCGCTAATGCGTTCGAGCAACTCGCGCAGCAGCGGGGTAACGTTGAGGATGGCCGGGGCGGCGGGTAACTCGGGATAATGCGTATTGGCGAACCACACCGAACGGTAATCAACGATGTGCTGCATTTGGGCGCGGTGCGTCACGCCTGCGGGGATCCACGCCGCGCGGGTCGGCGGTAACATACACAATAGCGCGCCATCATTTAGCGTCAGCCGGATACAACCCTGACGGGTAAATAACATCTGCCCCATTTGATGACGATGCAGACCGTCGTCATGATCGCCGTTAAGCGTGGATTGTACGCCAATCAGCGGCGCACTGAGCGTATCAGGGTCAAAGGATGCATCCGCGCTGAGCCATGCCATAATGTCTGATTCTCGATGTTAAATGTCATTATATTTATAATCGCCGTTTTTGCCGCTCCCTACAATGGCGCCTTTGACGAGGGAGGTGGATATGTTAAGTCGTTCGTCGATGGCGCTGGTTACCGCATTACTCATGTTTCCGCAAATCGCGGAGACGATCTATAGCCCGGCGCTGACTGATATCAGCGCACATTTTTCCGTTAGCGCCACCGATGCGGCGCAGACGCTGGCGGTCTATTTTATCGGCTTTGCCGTCGGCGTGCTGTTCTGGGGCTGGTTCAGCGACCGGCGCGGGCGGCGGCCGGCGTTATTGCTCGGTCTGGCGGTGTATACCGCAGGTTGTATGCTGGCGCTGGCGGCGCCAGATTTTAGCGTACTGCTGGCGGCTCGTATCGTGGCGGCTTTCGGCGCGGCAATCGGGTCGGTGGTTGGGCAAACGGTGCTGCGGGATGCGTTTGATGGCCGGAGGTTGGCGGCGATCTTTTCTTTTGTCGGCATGGCGCTGGCTATCAGCCCGGCAATTGGCGTTTATCTTGGCGGCGTGCTGACGGCCTGGCGCGGAATGAACGGCGTCTTCGGCGCACTGGCGTTGCTGGCGGCGGCGCTGTTGCTGCTGTGCGCGGTGATCATGCCGGAAACCCGGCCGCCGCGAACGGGGGATCAGGCGCTCTGGCCGTTAATGCTGCGCATGCTGGCGGATGCGAAAATCCGTTTTGCGGTGGCGCTGGTGGCGGCATTGAATATCGGTTTGTTCAGCTATTACAGCCAGGGACCTTTCCTTTTTGCCCGCCTGGGACTGGATGCGCGGACCTTTGGCTATAGCGGCATGGCGCTGGCGGCAGGGGCGTTGGTTGGCGCGCAGGGCAATCGTTTGTTGCTGCGACGTGGAGCAGGGCAGCGGCCTATTTTTATCTGTGCCGGTCTGCTGTTATTGCTCGCCAGCGCAGGCGTATGCCTGTTAGCGGATTCATGGTTCTTTTTGCTGCCGATGATCGCAGTGGCGACAGCCTATGCCATGGCGATCCCCGTAGTGCTGGGAACGGCGCTTAGCGACTACGCTGATTGTCGTGGTAGCGCCGGAGCGCTGTTCGGCCTGACCTATTATTTGGTTATCGGCTTGGGGCTGGCATTGGTGGGGTGGGGGCAATCGCTCGGCGTCGCGTTGGCAATCTGTGCGGTGATTTGCGCGTTAACCGGTTGGTGTTATCTGCGATACATTGATGATTAGTTTCTGGATTTGTGATGTTTAGCACAAATCACTATTTATCAGGTTTGTGAGTGGATGAAAAATCGATATTGATTTTAATCAAGGAATTACCTGCTATAAAATAGCTAAAAAATGAGGTTAAAATAATGTTGTAAATGATAATTCATTGTTTGTTTTTGTTTTCAACTTAATTAATTAAATATATCTTTACATACAAATAACGTGAAAAATTGTGACCTCATCCCGTAATAAATCGAAATAAATACAGTTTTCTCATTTTATTTGATTGTTTACACCTGAGTTTTAATCAAGAATTAATGTGAAATATCTCCTTTTATTGCTTGAAAATTACCCTTTCCCTGCTCGCATTTAGCTTAAAAATTAACCTTTTTTATCCCCATAAATATTTTTTATCCCCTCATATTTCTTTGACTAAAATCATGCTTAATTTCATGTTTTTGTTTTTATCTTATTGATTTTAATTATTTTATTTTGTTTCATGGATGAGGTTGATTATAGGTGAAAGTGCTTTGTGAGTGGTCTCACACAACCATCGGATCATCATTTGATACACTTTCCGCCGTCAACAAAGTCATTAACGTGGATAACCAATATGAATACTATTCCGCTCCCTAAAACTCAGCACCTGGTTGTATTCCAGGAGGTGATCAGAAGTGGTTCGATTGGTTCGGCAGCGAAAGAGTTAGGATTAACTCAACCTGCAGTCAGTAAAACGATTAATGATATTGAAGACTATTTCGGCACTGAGCTTATTGTCCGTAAAAATACCGGTGTTACGTTGACGGAGGCCGGACAGGTGCTGTTGAGCTGGTCGGAGTCGATTACCCGCGAAATGAAAAATATGGTTAACGAAATGAACAGCATGACCTGCAGTACCGTCGTTGACGTCTCTTTCGGTTTCCCGTCGCTGATCGGCTTCACTTTTATGTCGGATATGATCCATAAATTCAAAAAGTTATTTCCCAAAGCACAGGTCTCGATGTACGAAGCGCAGCTTTCATCGTTCCTGCCGGCGATTCGCGATGGCCGTCTCGATTTCGCCATCGGCACGTTGAGCGATGAGATGAAGCTGCACGATCTGCATGTCGAACCGCTATTTGAATCGGAGTTCGTGCTGGTGGCCAGCAAATCGCGAACGCGCAGCGGCAGTGCCACGCTGGCATCGTTACAGCACGAACAGTGGGTATTGCCGCAAACTAATATGGGTTACTACAGTGAACTCCTCGCCACGCTTCAACGCAGCGGCATCAACAATGAAAACATCGTTAAAACAGACTCTGTCGTTACTATTTATAATCTTGTTCTCAATGCTGATTTCCTGACGGTTATTCCTTGTGATATGACCGCACCTTTTGGCTCTAATCAATTTATTACCATTCCTGTCGAGGATGCGTTACCGGTGGCGCATTATGCTGCGGTGTGGTCGAAAAATTATCGCATTAAAAGCGCGGCCTCGGCGTTAGTTGAATTAGCGAAAGAATATTCAGCCCATAGCGGCTGCCGACGACGACAATTAATTACCGTGGACTAATTGTCTTTTTATATTAATTGAAACTTAAGCTGCGATCTGTTTATCAATCGCTGCCCATTAACGCTATTTTTTAATTCCAGGTTAAGAGGTTCTCATGCATATTACATACGATCTTCCAGTTGCTATTGAAGATATCCTCGAAGCGAAAAAAAGATTGGCAGGTAAAATATATAAAACGGGGATGCCGCGCTCAAATTATTTCAGTGAACGATGCAAAGGCGAAATCTTCCTTAAGTTTGAAAATATGCAGCGCACCGGTTCTTTTAAAATTCGCGGCGCGTTTAATAAACTCAGCTCGCTGACCGATGCCGAAAAGCGCAAAGGCGTGGTGGCGTGTTCCGCCGGTAACCATGCGCAGGGCGTTTCGCTCTCCTGCGCTATGCTTGGTATTGACGGCAAAGTGGTGATGCCGAAAGGCGCGCCAAAATCGAAAGTGGCCGCCACCTGCGACTATTCGGCGGAAGTAGTGCTACATGGCGATAACTTTAACGACACCATCGCCAAAGTCAGCGAAATTGTCGAAATGGAAGGGCGGATATTTATTCCACCATACGACGATCCGAAAGTGATAGCCGGCCAGGGGACTATTGGTCTCGAGATCATGGAGGATTTATATGATGTCGATAACGTTATTGTGCCGATTGGCGGCGGCGGTTTAATTGCCGGCATCGCGGTGGCGATTAAATCGATTAACCCGACTATTCGTATTATTGGCGTACAGTCGGAAAACGTTCACGGCATGGCGGCCTCGTATTACGCCGGAGAAATTACCAATCATCGCACTAATGCCACCCTTGCTGACGGTTGCGACGTTTCTCGTCCGGGAAATATTACCTATCAGATCGTTCGTGAATTAGTCGACGATATTGTGCTGGTCAGCGAAGACGAAATTCGCAACAGTATGGTCGCACTTATTCAACGCAATAAAGTGATTACCGAAGGGGCCGGGGCGTTAGCCTGTGCCGCATTATTAAGCGGTAAGCTGGACAGCTATATCCAGAACCGAAAAACCGTCAGCATTATTTCCGGCGGTAATATCGACCTGTCTCGCGTATCGCAAATTACTGGTTTAGTTGACGCTTAATCTTTTTGATGAGGATAGGATATGAGTACTACAGATAGCATTGTATCCAGCCAGACAAAAGAGTCGTCCTGGCGCAAATCGGACACCACCTGGACCCTGGGCTTATTCGGCACCGCCATTGGCGCCGGGGTATTATTCTTCCCGATCCGCGCCGGCTTCGGCGGCCTGATCCCCATCTTACTGATGTTAGTGCTGGCCTACCCGATCGCCTTCTATTGCCACCGGGCGCTGGCGCGGCTGTGCCTTTCCGGCTCAAATCCTTCCGGCAACATCACCGAAACGGTAGAGGAGCACTTTGGTAAAACCGGCGGGGTGGTGATTACCTTCCTTTATTTCTTTGCGATTTGCCCGCTGCTGTGGATTTACGGCGTGACAATCACTAATACCTTTATGACCTTCTGGGAAAACCAGCTGCAGTTGCCGGCGCTGAACCGCGGTTTTGTCGCGCTGTTCCTGCTGCTGCTAATGGCGTTCGTCATCTGGTTCGGTAAAGACCTGATGGTGAAAGTGATGAGCTATCTGGTATGGCCATTTATCGCCAGCCTGGTGCTGATTTCGCTGTCGCTGATCCCTTACTGGAACTCCGCGGTTATCGATCAGGTCAATTTAAGCGAGATTTCGCTAACCGGTCACGATGGCATTCTGGTTACCGTCTGGTTGGGTATTTCGATTATGGTGTTCTCGTTTAACTTCTCGCCTATTGTCTCTTCATTCGTGGTTTCCAAGCGCGAAGAGTATGAAAAAGAGTTTGGTCGCGAGTTCACCGAGCGCAAATGTTCTCAGATTATCTCTCGCGCCAGCATGCTGATGGTGGCCGTGGTAATGTTCTTTGCCTTCAGCTGCCTGTTTACTCTGTCGCCGCAGAATATGGCCGATGCCAAGGCGCAGAATATCCCGGTGCTCTCATACCTGGCGAACCACTTCGCCTCGCTGTCCGGCACCAAATCCACCTTTGCCACGGTGCTTGAATATGGCGCGTCAATCATTGCGCTGGTGGCGATTTTCAAATCCTTCTTCGGCCACTATCTCGGCACGCTGGAAGGCCTGAACGGTCTGGTGCTGAAGTTTGGCTACAAAGGCGATAAAACCCGCGTTTCCAGCGGCAAGCTCAACACCATCAGCATGATCTTTATCATGGGCTCAACGTGGATTGTCGCCTACGCCAACCCGAACATTCTCGATCTGATTGAAGCGATGGGCGCGCCGATTATTGCCTCACTGCTGTGCCTGCTGCCGATGTACGCCATTCGTAAAGCGCCATCGTTGGCTAAATATCGCGGCCGCCTGGACAACGTCTTCGTCACGGTAATCGGTCTGCTGACCATTCTGAACATCGTTTACAAACTGTTTTAATTAAGCTCAGGACGAGCGGAGTGATGACATGAATGAATATCCGGTAGTACTGGTCATTAACTGCGGCTCGTCTTCAATTAAATTTTCAGTACTTGATGCCGCCAGCTGTGAAGTATTAATGGCTGGTATTGCAGATGGCATTAATTCTGAAAATGCGTTCCTGTCAATAAATGGTGGAGAGCCGGCTAAGCTGGCTCACCGCAGCTATGAGGGCGCATTGAAGGCGATCGCATTTGAATTAGAAAAACGAGATTTAATGGATAGCGTGGCGTTAATTGGCCACCGTATCGCGCACGGCGGCAGCATATTTACCGAATCGGCGATCATTACCGATGAGGTTATCGATAATATTCGCCAGGTGTCGCCGCTGGCGCCGCTACATAATTACGCCAATCTCAGCGGTATTGAATCAGCGCAGCAGTTATTCCCCGGCGTACTGCAGGTGGCGGTGTTTGATACCAGCTTTCATCAGACGCTGGCGCCAGAGGCATTTCTTTACGGCCTGCCGTGGGACTATTACCAGCGATTGGGCGTGCGTCGCTATGGTTTCCACGGCACCTCGCACCGTTATGTGGCTCAGCGCGCGCTGGCGCTGCTTGATTTACCCGAGCAGGATAGCGGGCTGGTCATTGCTCATCTTGGCAACGGCGCGTCGATTTGCGCGGTACGCAACGGCCACAGCGCGGACACCTCGATGGGCATGACGCCGTTGGAAGGTTTGATGATGGGCACCCGCAGCGGGGATGTCGATTTTGGCGCGATGGCGTGGATTGCCGGCGAAACTAACCAGACGCTCAGCGATCTGGAACGCGTGGTGAATAAGGAGTCCGGATTGTTGGGGATATCCGGATTGTCATCCGACCTGCGGGTGCTGGAAAAAGCCTGGCATGAGGGGCATGAACGCGCGCGGTTGGCGATTAAAACCTTTGTGCATCGTATTGCCCGCCACATTGCCGGCCATGCCGCCTCGCTACGCCGCCTTGACGCGATTATTTTTACCGGCGGCATCGGCGAAAATTCGGTATTAATCCGCCAACTGGTGATTGAGCATTTAGCGGTATTCGGCGTCAGCCTGAACGATGCGTTAAATAAACAACCCAACTCCGCCGGTGAACGTATTATTTCTTCCCGCGAGGCTCGAGTGATATCTGCAGTCATACCCACCAATGAAGAGAAGATGATTGCGCTCGATGCCATTCATTTAGGCAAAATTAATGCATCCCTGGAATTTGCTTAATTACGTTGTTGTCCTGTAGAGAGATTATTTTTCATGAAGGTAAATATCGATACCAGCGATATGCTGTACGCCGAAGCATGGCACGGATTTAACGGTACGGACTGGAAAGAAGAAATTAATGTCCGTGACTTTATTCAGCACAACTATACGCCATATACCGGGGATGAATCGTTCCTCGCACAGGCGACGCCGGCGACAACCGCGCTGTGGGAAAAAGTGATGGCCGGCATTCGCGTAGAGAACGCCACCCACGCGCCGGTTGATTTTGATACCAATATCGCCACCACCATTACCGCTCACGATGCCGGCTATATCGACCAGGCGCTGGAGAAAATTGTCGGTCTGCAAACGGAAAAACCGCTCAAGCGCGCGCTACATCCGTTTGGCGGCATTAACATGATTAAAAGCTCGTTTGATGCCTATGGCCGGGAAATGGATAGCCAGTTTGAATATCTGTTTAGCGAGCTGCGTAAAACCCACAATCAGGGGGTATTTGACGCCTATTCGCCCGATATGCTGCGCTGCCGTAAATCCGGCGTGCTGACTGGTCTGCCGGACGGCTATGGCCGCGGGCGTATTATTGGCGATTACCGCCGGGTGGCGCTATACGGCATCCGCTATCTGGTGCGGGAACGTGAGCTGCAGTTTGCCGATCTGCAGGCAACGCTTGAGCGCGGGCAGGATCTGGAAGCCACTATTCGTCTGCGTGAAGAGCTGGCGGAGCACCGCCGCGCGCTGCTGCAAATGCAGGAGATGGCGGCGAAATATGGCTGTGATATCTCCCGCCCGGCGCGCAACGCCCAGGAAGCGGTACAGTGGTTGTACTTCGCCTATCTGGCGGCGGTGAAATCGCAAAACGGCGGCGCGATGTCGCTGGGGCGCACCGCCTCTTTCCTCGATATCTATATCGAGCGCGACTTCCACGCCGGGATCCTCAATGAACAACAGGCCCAGGAGCTGATCGACCACTTCATTATGAAGATCCGCATGGTGCGTTTCCTGCGTACGCCGGAATTCGACACGCTGTTCTCCGGCGATCCCATCTGGGCAACCGAAGTGATTGGTGGGATGGGGCTGGATGGCCGCACGCTGGTGACTAAAAACTCTTTCCGCTATCTGCATACGCTGCACACCATGGGCCCGGCGCCGGAACCTAACCTTACCGTATTGTGGTCTGAAGCGCTGCCCATTGCCTTTAAGAAATACGCCGCCCAGGTCTCGATCGTCACTTCCTCGCTACAGTATGAAAACGATGACCTGATGCGCGCCGATTTCAACAGTGATGATTACGCCATTGCCTGCTGCGTCAGCCCGATGGTCATCGGCAAACAGATGCAGTTCTTCGGCGCGCGCGCCAACCTCGCCAAAACGCTGCTGTACGCAATCAATGGCGGGGTGGATGAGAAACTCAAAATCCAGGTCGGGCCGAAAATGGCGCCGCTGATGGACGACGTGCTGGATTACGACAAAGTGATGGCCAGCCTCGATCATTTTATGGATTGGCTGGCGGTGCAGTACATCAGCGCGCTGAACATCATTCATTACATGCATGATAAATACAGTTATGAAGCTTCGCTGATGGCGCTGCACGACCGCGATGTATACCGCACCATGGCCTGCGGGATTGCCGGTCTGTCGGTGGCGGCGGATTCGCTTTCGGCTATTAAGCACGCGAAGGTGAAACCCATCCGTGACGACAGCGGCCTGGCGATCGATTTCGAGATTGAAGGCGATTATCCGCAGTACGGCAATAACGATCGGCGCGTCGATAGTATCGCCTGCGATCTCGTTGAACGCTTTATGAAGAAAATTAAAGTGTTGCCGACCTACCGTAACGCGGTGCCGACGCAGTCGATCCTGACGATTACCTCAAACGTGGTGTACGGCCAGAAAACCGGTAATACCCCGGATGGCCGCCGCGCCGGTACGCCGTTTGCGCCGGGGGCAAATCCAATGCATGGCCGCGATCGTAAAGGGGCGGTCGCTTCGTTGACTTCCGTGGCTAAGTTGCCGTTCGCCTACGCGAAGGACGGGATCTCTTATACCTTCTCGATTGTCCCGGCGGCGTTAGGCAAAGAGGCGAGCGTCCGGCAAACCAACCTCGTCGGTCTGCTTGATGGCTACTTCCACCACGAAGAACGAATCGAGGGCGGCCAGCATCTGAACGTCAACGTGATGAACCGCGAGATGCTACTGGACGCCATAGCTCATCCGGAAAATTATCCGAACCTGACCATCCGCGTCTCTGGCTATGCGGTGCGCTTTAATGCGCTGACCCATGAACAGCAGCAGGATGTCATTTCGCGAACCTTCACCCAGGCGCTGTAACGCAACGGGGCGACGATCATGGTCGCCCCATTTTTTTCGTGGCTATGAAACCTGGTCTTCACTACACGGTAAACCGAGGTGTGAATATGATTAGCGCTTTCGATATTTTCAAAATTGGTATTGGCCCTTCGAGCTCCCATACGGTGGGGCCGATGAATGCAGGAAAAAGTTTTATCACCGAGCTGGCGACCCGCGGCAACCTGACGCAGACTACGCGCATTGTCGTCGATCTGTACGGTTCGCTATCGCTGACCGGCAAAGGACACGCGACCGATGTCGCCATCATCATGGGGCTGGCGGGAAATAGTCCGCAGGATGTCGATATTGACGCCATCCCGGGATTTATTCAGCGGGTGACAGAGAGCGGCCGTCTGCCGGTGGCGAAGGGGAGCCGACAGGTCGATTTCCCGCTGCCGGAGAGCATCGTATTTCATGATAGCGCGCTGGCACGCCATGAGAACGGTATGCGCATCAGCGCCTGGGATCATCAGCAGCCGCTACTCAGTAAAACCTATTACTCAATTGGCGGCGGGTTTATCGTTGAGGAGGCATGTTTTGGCCAGACTCACGATGTTGCAACGCCGGTCCCCTTTGATTTCCGCTCCGCCCATCAACTGCTTCAGCTGTGCGAGCACAATGGCCTTTCCATCTCTGGCCTGATGATGCAAAACGAGCTGGCGCTGCGCGATAAGGGACAAATCGAGGCCGGTTTCGCCGCCATTTACGCGGTGATGCATAACGGTATTGAGCGGGGAATGAATACCGAGGGCGTGCTGCCGGGGCCGCTCAACGTACCGCGCAGAGCGGCTGCGCTGCGCCGACAGCTGGTGGCCAGCGACAGCCTTTCCCGCGACCCGATGAACGTTATCGACTGGATCAATATGTTCGCGCTGGCGGTGAGCGAAGAGAACGCCGCCGGTGGCCGGGTCGTCACTGCGCCGACCAATGGCGCATGCGGGATTATTCCGGCGGTTCTGGCCTATTACGACAAGTTTCGCCGCCCGGTCAATGCCAACTCGATAGCCCGCTATCTGCTGGCTGCGGCGGCTATCGGTTCACTGTATAAGATGAATGCCTCTATATCTGGCGCAGAAGTTGGCTGTCAGGGCGAAATTGGCGTGGCCTGCTCTATGGCGGCGGCAGGGCTGACAGAACTGCTTGGCGGCAGCCCGGCGCAGGTATGCAATGCCGCGGAAATTGCGATGGAACATAACCTCGGTCTGACCTGCGATCCGGTGGCCGGACAGGTGCAAATTCCCTGCATCGAACGCAATGCCATCAATGCGGTGAAGGCGGTAAACGCCGCGCGGATGGCGCTCCGTCGTACCAGCGAGCCGCGGGTCTGTCTCGACAAGGTTATTGAGACGATGTATGAAACCGGCAAAGATATGAACGATAAATATCGCGAAACCTCGCGCGGCGGGCTGGCGATAAAAGTGATTTGCGCCTGACGAATCAGAAAGGACTGGGCTGGCGCGCCGCTATCGCTTTACCGCTGACCGGATGATGAAAATGCAGTTCACTGGCGTGGAGCATCAGGCGTGAGGCCTGATGCTCCGCCAGCCCTCCGTAGAGATCGCAGCCGAGAATCGGATAGCCGAGATGCTGGCAGTGGATGCGTAGCTGATGGGTGCGTCCGGTTTCCGGCAGCAGCCGTACGCGCGCTACCGCCAGCGAACCACTGGCTATCGGCAACCATTCCCGTGATAGCACCTGATAGCGCGAGCGCGCCGGTTTACCATTACGCACGCTAATCGCCATGCGCGGAAACAGCTCCGGATCTTTAGCAATCGGCGCGTCTATCACCCCTTCATCTTCCGCAGGATGCCCGCACAACAGGGCGTGATAGACCTTGCTTACCGCCCGCTGGCTGAACTGCTGACACAGCGCGGCGTTGATCGTTTTGTTACGCGCGACCACCATCAGCCCGGACGTCCCGAAATCGAGCCGATGTACCAGCGTGCACCCAGGAAAATCCTGCACCAGGCGATGATGAACTGAATCCAGGTTCTGCGGGTTCTTGCCCGACAGGCTGAGCAGACCGCTGGGTTTGTCGATCAACAACAAATGCGCGTCCTCGTAGAGGATCTTAATCTGCGCGGAACAAGGTGGGGCGATAAAGGTATCAATGACGGTGGACATGGGCAGGCGCTGCATAAGGGTGAGGGGGGATGATAGCGAATCTCTGTCCGGAAGGCGACCTGGGAGTGTACGCTCCGGAACTGAAGACCTTTTTTAAAGTATTGCGATAACAAATTATGCAACCCCCTTTGCAGAGACGAGCTGGCTGTGGTACATAGTTGTTATGTTATAACATAATAAAATCGATAAGTATGCTTAAGAGTGATACTGAAATACTTAGCATCAAGGGGCTGAGTCTGACTGTCAAAAAGGGGACGGTAATACTTGACGGTATTCATTTCTCACTCCGAGCCGGGGAAAAGTTGGCGGTTATTGGACCTAACGGCAGCGGTAAGTCGAGCCTATTAAGAGCCATTATTGGTGAAGTCAATCCGGATAAAGGAACGCTGTACTGGCAGGGGTGTCCACTACGGCATCTGTCGCCACAAGCGCGCGCGCGGAATATTGCCTTCCTGTCGCAAAACGATATCCCCGATTTACGCCTGACGGTGGAAGAGTATGTTCAATTGGGCCGTTTACCGTATCGCGAATCACCGTCCTCGGCGCAGGGACAGCGCATCGTGGATAGCGTTATTAGTGATACGGGTCTGCAGCCTTTACGCCATCGCCCGCTGGGCAACCTCTCCGGTGGTCAGCGTCAGCGCGCCGCGCTTGCCCGCGCGCTGGCGCAATCCCCCGAATTGCTATTGCTGGATGAGCCGACCAATCACCTCGATCCGCTGGCGAGAAGCGAGTTGCTTACCCTGGTAAAGCGCACAGAGGTGGCGGTGATTGCGGTGTTACACGATCTTGCCGCGGCTGAAGCCTTTGCCGACCGAATGCTGGTTATCCACCACGGCAAGCAGGTGATTTGCGACGTACCCGAGGCTGCGCTGCACCCCAGCGTAAGCTATCCGGTTTTTGGCATGACCAGTTTTCGCGTGGCGCATCCCGTGAGCGGTAAAGCGCTGCGCATTTTTGAAGTTCCTCATCACGCTTAATGACCTCGAGTAAATATGAACAGACTTTTAACTATTTTATGGCTGCTGTTAAGTAGCCCGTTCGCGTTAGCGAATCCATTTCCCGTTACCGTGGACAGCTGCGGTAAACCCATCACCTTTAATCAACCCCCACAGCGTGCGGTAATTAACGATCTTAATATGGCGGAAATGGCCTTTGCGCTCGATCTCCAGGATCGGATTGTGGGGCTAACCGGCATCACCGGCTGGTATAAACTAACACCACAGTTCAAAGCAGCGATGGGGGCCATCCCCGAGCTGGCGCCTAAATACCCGTCGCTGGAAACGCTGCTGGCGGTCCGGCCGGACTTTTTCTTCGCCGGCTGGAACTACGGCATGAAAATTGGCGGCGATGTGACGCCGCAGACGCTGGCGCCATATGGAATTAACACGCTGGTATTGAGTGAAAGTTGCGTACAGGCCGGCGGGCGCGGGAAGAAAGCCGATATGAGTTTGCTTTACAACGATGAACTCAAGTTGGGCAAGATTTTTGGCAAGCAACAACAGGCAGAAGCGCTGGTGGAAGGGTGGAAACGTCGGCTGGCGAACCTGCCTGTCAGGGCAGCGAATACACCGCCGCAGCGGGTCTTTGTCTATGACTCCGGCGAGGATAAACCCTTTACCAGCGGCAAGTACGGGATGCCGACGGCCATTATCGAGGCGGCCGGGGGACGCAACGTGATGGATACTCTGGACGCGAACTGGACCACGACGAGCTGGGAGGCGGTGGCGGCCAGCGAACCACAGGTGATTATTCTGCTCGATTACCAAACCGGCACGGGAACCGCGGCGCTGCAGCGTGTACTCGAATCTCATCCCCTGATGAAACAGACGCCCGCCGTCCGGCAGCAGCGTTATCTTAAGCTACAGTATGCTGAATTGACTCCGGGTCCGGCGAATATTGCGGCGGTTGAGAAGCTGGCGCACCTCTTATATGCCACGGACGTGAAATGAGGCCGTCAATGCAACGTTTTGTTCTATGGACGGCGCTGGCATCCGTCGTTTTATGCGGCATGATGATAGCGAGTCTGCAGTGGGGAAGTGTGGAACTCTCGTGGCGACAGGTGCTATCCGCGTTGGGCCTGGCATCCGCTCCCGTTGCCGAAATAGTGAAAACTATCGTCATTGACTTACGCCTACCGCGAGTCCTGCTGGCGGCGCTAACCGGCGCGGGGCTGGCGATCGTCGGCTTGCTCTTACAGACCACCACACGCAACGAACTGGCCGATCCGTTTTTGTTTGGCCTGTCTTCAGGCGCTTCCGCCGGCGCGGTGCTGGTGATCACCCGCTTCGGCGATGTACTGGGGCCACTCACGCTGCCGGGCTCGGCTTTCGTCGGCGGGATATTATCCGCGCTGGCGGTGATGATATTGTTTCGCGTCAACCAGCTAAGGCGAGCGGAACAGTTAATCATCTGTGGCCTGGCGGTGTCGTTTCTTTTCAGCGCGCTGACCAGCTATCTGGTCTTTTCCGGCGACCAACGGGCGGCTGGTTCGTTGCTATTCTGGTCATTGGGCGGTCTGGGACTGGCGCGATGGGACAACCTGTTCATTCCCTTATTGAGCCTGGTGTTGTTGAGCGGATTTACCCTGCGCCGCTGGCGGGCGCTGGATGCGCTGTTGGCGGGGGAGCAGACGGCCTGCTCGCTTGGCGTCGAGGTTGAGCGGTTGAGAAGCGAAACCTTCCTCTGCTGCGCGTTGGCTACCGCTTTGCTGGTTTCTATAACCGGGGTTATTGGTTTCGTCGGCCTGATGGTGCCTTATCTGGCGCGTCGGGCCGTTGGCGTCAGGCATCGAATGGCCGTGCCGATGTGCGGTTTGCTTGGCGCGATATTGCTCACTGGCGGCGATATACTCAGCCGAAGCCTGATAGCGAATCAAGAATTACCGATTGGTATTATCACTGCCGGGCTTGGCGGCGCGTTTATTGTCGGGTTGCTGATGCGGGCAACAGGATAAGCCGAGTCAAGGGAAAAAAAGAGATTGACCCATTATTGCGCGCAAATAATGGGTTCTATTATTTATATGAATATTACTTGCCGGTAATAAAATCATTCTCCACTGTAGAAGGGAGATTTCTCCTGCTAGTGCGCTTTCAGACGAGGTAGAGTGTTTGTAAATAATTCGCCAAAAATATAATTGTGGCAAAAAGCCTTTCAGGCCAATATTGCTGCGGCCTGGCGATAAGTGATGATTTATATCAATGCAATAGGCATCATTGGCGCATGCCCCGTCCGTTAGTAAGTTTCTGGTTTAATTTACTGCGAAAAGCACCTATTGCAACGCAATATATTGTCATATTGCAATTGTCAGTTGCTTTGTTTTTTATTCTCGCGGTGAATATTCTTGATATCAATCTAAATATAGTTCATTAATCTGGGTGGTTAACTAAAATCAGCGATTCATTCTGAAACGGTTCGGATATATAAGGAATGTAATGAACGACGCCTTTCCGGGTGAGCGACTCAGTGCCCGTATTCATTCACAATTGGCACTGTATAACGAAATTGAACAGAGGGTTGTCGAGCTGTTGCTTAAATCCCTGAGCGTGAGTCGTTTCAGTAATATTAAAACCCATCCACTAATCATTCAAGAAAAAATAAATATCAATAATAATAATTCAACTTTTCTCTTTCGAAATACCGTTCGCCAATCAGTTAGCTTGGTGAAATTAAATATCGGGTTGATGAACACTTTATTGAAGAAACAAGAGTAACGCACAGGAGGTGCGATGAAGACATTACGACCACTGTGGGGCAGGGGTCAGATGATCTCCCCACAACATTTTCAACAGCAGGTGAATCAGGCGGCCTGGCAAAGCGAATGTATCGCCCGTCTGGGGGTGATGAATCCCTGGGGGATCATCCGCGTCGAATTTGACGCCGCATTGCTAAAACAGGGGAAGCTGAAGGCCAGCCACCTCTATATACGCTTTCCTGATGGAACGCTTATCGACAGCGATAACGCTGATGCGCTGCCTGAGGTCATGGTGTTGCCGCAAGCGGAAAGCCGCGAATTAACGGTGGTGCTGGCGCTGCCTCATGAGCATGAAAACGGCGGCAACTGCCTGCAGATGGAACAACGCGCAGAGCGGCCGGTACGTTGGCGTTTGGCCTGGCGAGAAGTACGCAACAGATATGGCGAAGACAGTCGACAAATTGCGGTGATGCTTGCGCAACTGACGCTGCGCACAGCGGATGACAATAACGGCGATTATCAAACCGTCGCCGTCGCCAGATTACGTCGCGACAGTCAGGATTGCTGGTCGTTGGATGAGGACTTTATCCCGCCGCTGCTGAAAGTGTTGGCCAGCCGCTGGCTGCACGAACAAACGGAACAGCTGACGAATCAACTGGGCACGCGCCTGCAACGCCTGATGGCCATGCGTCGGGAAAGCAACGCCAGGATGGCGGATTTTGCGGTAGCGGATGTATCGCTGTTTTGGCTGCTGAACGCGCTTAACAGCGCGGAGCCGGTGTTGAACCATTTCCTGCGCCATCCGCAGGTACATCCGGAACGGCTGTATGAAGCGCTGGCCAGCCTGGCGGGCAGCCTGTTGACCTTCTCCCTTGACCATACCACGGCGGATATTCCGCCCTATCGCCATCAGGCGTTGACAGAAGTCTTTCCACCGCTGTTCAAATTACTCGGCGTACTGCTCGAAGCCAGCCTGCCATCCCGGGTTGTGGCGATTGAAATGACGCACGATGACCGGCGTAAACGCTGGCATGCCCGTCTGCACGATCCAAGGTTGCGCGAAGAGGCCGATTTTTATCTCTCGGTGCGTTCCGCGCTACCTGCGGCGCAACTGCTGGAGCAGTTTCCGCAACAGTGTAAAGCCGGTAGCCCCGATGAGGTTGACCGGGTGGTCAACGGTTCGCAGCCCGGCATTCCGCTGAAAGCCATGAGTCATGTTCCCGCCGCTATCCCGCTGCGCCTGGAGAATCAGTATTTCACCCTTGATATGACTCATCCGGCGGCGCAGGCGATGCTGGCGGAAGGGAGTTGCGTCTTTTACGTGCCCGGCCTGCTGGGCGACCCTGAACTCGAACTCTATGCGGTGCTGCGCTCATGACCCAGGATATCAATATTGATGCTCTGCTGGCGGATAGCTGGCTAACGGTGACGGAACTGCGCCTTGGCGCCAAACTGGCCGAGGGGGAGGGGAAACATCTCTGGCAGCGTTGTGTAGACAACATTGAACAGGTGATGGCGCAGCTGGTGACCGCTGATATCAGCGAGGCGAACCGTCAGCATATCCTCTATGCGTGGTGTGCGCTGCTGGATGAAACCGCGAAAGGGCGCAATGAGGAAGATGACGCCTGTATCGCCTGGTACGATCGGCCGCTTGAGGTTAAATATTTTGGCGGCATGGAAGCCGGAGATGCGCTCTATGAGCGCATCCGCCAGGTGCTGCGCGAGCCGGCGCCGGATAACCTCGTTCTGACTTGTTTCCATCGGGTGCTGGCGCTGGGGTTTAAGGGGCGGTATGGCCTCAATGATCCGGCGCGCGCAGCGCTCGTCAGCGCGCTTGGCGAGCGGGTACCGCCGTTTGCGGGCGATCCTCAGCAGCCGATTCTGGCGAATCTATCCGGCCGCCGCGGTCTGGCAGACTGGCTGCGCCGTTGGCCGATTAGTATTGGCGTGTCGCTGGTGCTGGTGGCCGCGTTGTGGTTGGGGTTGAACTACTGGCTGGACGGCCTGGTCGCGGCGTTGCGACTGGGAGGCGGACAATGAGCGCGGGCTATCCGCGCCTGCTCTGGCTGTGGGGCGGGCTGCTGGCGGTGTTGATGATCCTGCTGTTTCTGCCGTTATCCACCGGCGGCCGGGTGCTGGCTGTTGGGTTGACGGCGGCGGGCGTAGCGGCCGGGCTGGTCTACGTCGGGCGCCAACAACGTGAGCGACCTGCGGATGCCGACTGGCTGGTTGAGCTACCGTCGGCGCCGTATCGACTGCCGATTGTGCTGGTCTGCGGCGACACGGCGGACTGGCCGGGAGAAGGAGCGGTTTACCGTACGGCTCAGGGGTGCTGGCTGAGAGTCGCCACCGCCGCGTTGCAACAGACGGCGCGTTATGTGCGCAATGAGCGCCCGGCGCTCATTGCGCAACTGGCGGTGATGTTCTGCATGCAGCCGCAACAACATGATGATGACGCGGCGCTGGCGGCGCGGCTACGCGAGTTGCGCTGGCAGCTTGCCCAGGTGCGGGGCGATACCCGTCGGGCGATACCGTTACTGCTGAACAGCTCTCTGTCCGGCGCATCGCTGGAACCGTTATGGCAGACAGCGCGTGCCGGAGAGACGTTGCAGGTGTGGCTGCCTGACGGCGTGCCGTGCAGCAGCGCAAGCTGGTTGATGCAGGCTGATGGCGCTCATCGCCTGGCGGCACAGCTTAGGATAAATGCGCTTGCCCGCTTTACGCAGCAGATGGCGTTAAACGTACTGGCGGCGGCAAGCGACGATGTTCCCCCGATCGCTCCGGCGGTCGTACTGTATCATTTCACGCCAGCCGGGGCGCCTGCCATGGCGGATAATCTATGGCAGCGTTGGCTGTCTGAGCATACTTCCCTCAACTCACTACCGGGCTGGTTACCGGAAATTGCTGCAGAAACGCGGAAACTGCCGGATTTCATTTTGCCGATACTGCCGCAGGGCGGCGGCACCACGCCGAAAAGCCGTGCTCTGCGGCGGGCATTCTGTCTGTTCACCCTCGCGGCCCTGATTGCGCTGTGCTGCAGCGCATGGAACAACCAGCAACTCCTCCAGCGGGTTGGCTTTGATGTTCAGCGCTATGAACGGACGGTGATGGACGACCATGCCGCAAAAGCCCGCGCCGTACAGATTTTGCGTCAGGATGCGGCGCAACTGGATGCCTTCGCGCGTGATGGCGCGCCGCTGGCGCTGGGCCTTGGGCTCTATCGCGGCGAGCGTCTGCGTCAGCCGGTACTGGCAGCGATTCGTTCCTACGTCCCTCCGCCTCCACCGCCGAAAGCGGTAGAAAAAATCGTACCGAAAATTGTCCGTCTTGACAGCATGTCGCTATTCGACACCGGCAAGTGGACGCTTAAACCGGGGTCCACCAAGCTGCTGGTGAACTCGCTGGTGGGGATCAAAGCCAGGCCCGGTTGGCTAATCGTCATCGCCGGACATACCGACAGCGTAGGCGATGATAAATCCAACCAGACACTCTCCCTGAAGCGTGCCGAATCGGTGCGTAACTGGATGCGCGATACCGGCGACGTGCCGGAAAGCTGTTTTGCGGTGCAGGGTTATGGCGAAAGCCGTCCGGTCGCCAGCAACGATGCGCAGCAAGGCCGGGCGCTGAACCGCCGGGTCGAAATTAGCCTGGTGCCGCAGCCCGACGCCTGTCAGGTTTCGACGAACTCCGCTTCAACTTCGGCGGATGGCGCTTTCTAAACCGACCATCTCATGACTCTTCGTACGGACAGGTTTTCCTGTCCGTCGTTTTTGTTGCCGGGTACCGGGGTCAACACAATCTGCCCAACCTTGTGCGCTTTTGGGCTCCTTATCAACAGGAAACAGCGACGGGCGGTAGCGTGGTCGAAGGCGACGGAAGGGAGATAAAGAGAATGGCGTTTGATACAGGAAAATAAATCATGAGTGACATAAAGCCTCTGTTGTTCAACCACAGCCATCATCTGTTACAGGTGCATGGTTGTAACTCGTTGCTGGACGTTCTGTGCTTTGAAGGCGAGGAAAACTTAAGCGAGCCTTTCCGCTATACCATTGAATTTACCAGCAGCGATAAAGCTATCACCCCGCAGCAGATGTTGCTGCAAAACGCCTCGCTGACCTTGCAGGCGCCGGTTGACCAGGGATTTGGCATTAAGATCCAGCAACCGGTGCGCGTTCTTCAGGGAGTGATCACCTCTTTTGAACGGCTTTCCACCGCAAAAGAGGAAACGCGCTACGCCTTGACGTTACAGCCGCGTCTGGCGCTACTGTCGAAGAGCCATCAGAACCGTATTTATCAGGATATGTCGGCGCCGCAGATTGTGGAGCACATTCTCAGAACCCGTCACCAGATGCGCGGGGAAGATTTTGTCTTTCAACTGGCGCATGAATATCCGCGCCGTGAACAGGTGATGCAGTACGGTGAGGACGATCTGACCTTTATCTCCCGCCTGTTGGGTGAAGTGGGGATCTGGTTTCGCTTTACCGCCGATACCCGGCTGAATATTGATGTGGCGGAGTTCTACGATGACCAGCAACACTACGAGACGGGACTGTCGTTGCCTTCGGTCGCTCCCTCCGGGCAGCATGACGGCGGGAACGAATCGGTGTGGGACTTACAGAGCCGACACCACGTGGTTGAGCGTTCGGTCTTTACTCGTGACTATAACTACCGTAACGCGCCAGAGGATATGAATCTCAACGTCAATGTCAGCCGTGGCGATAGCACCACCTATGGTGAAGCCTATCACTGGGCGGACAACTATCTGACGCCGGGTAATCGCTTCCAGCATACTCCGGACCCGGAGAGCGGGGCCTTTTATGCCCGTATTCGTCATGAGCGTTATCTCAACCAGCAGACGCGGCTGAGTGGGGAAACCAACTGCGCGGCGCTGGCTCCCGGCCAGCAGCTAAAAGTGAGCGGCGGCGAAGAGGTGACGGACGTCTGGCGCCAGGGGGTGGCGATCGCTGCGATTCACTGTCGCGCCCGTCGCGACCGCAGCTTCGTCATGACGTTTCAGGCTATTCCCTGCGTAGAGACTTACTGCTTTCGCCCGGCGGTCATCAGCAAACCCAGAATGGCCGGGACGCTGCCGGCGCGCGTCACCAGCACCAAAATCAACGATCTCTATGGCCATATCGATCGCGACGGACGTTATCGGGTGAACTTATTGTTCGATCGCGATCGCTGGCAGCCGGGGGAGGAAAGCCTGTGGGTGCGCCAGGCGCGCCCTTACGCCGGTGAAACCTTTGGCCTGCATCTGCCGTTGTTAGCGGGCACCGAAGTGGCGATCGCTTTTGAGCAGGGGGATCCCGATAGGCCCTATATTGCCGGCGCGCTGCACGACTCCACGCACCAGGACCACGTGACGCTCTACAACTACAAGCGTAACGTGCTGCGCACGCCGGCGAACAACAAGATTCGCCTCGATGATACACGGGGTAAAGAGCACGTTAAGGTCAGCACCGAATATGGCGGCAAGAGCCAGCTCAACCTCGGCCATCTGGTGGATCATCAGAACACGCCGCGCGGTGAGGGATTTGAGTTACGCACCGATAGCTACGGCGCGATCCGCGGCGGGAAGGGAATATTTATTACCGCCGATGAACAGCTGAAAGCGATGGGCGCGACCGTGGAAATGGATCCCGCGAGTCAATTGCTCGGCAGTGCCGTTGTTCAGCTCAATGACTGGCAGGAGATAGCCCGCACCCACTACAACACCCCGCCGGATGTCAGCACGTTAAAGCAGTTCGTCG
Source organism: Klebsiella sp. CN_Kp097 (assembly GCF_040064495.1). Classification (NCBI taxonomy): domain Bacteria; kingdom Pseudomonadati; phylum Pseudomonadota; class Gammaproteobacteria; order Enterobacterales; family Enterobacteriaceae; genus Klebsiella; species Klebsiella sp. CN_Kp097. The sequence goes on from NZ_JBEAIL010000003.1 coordinate 284,020, forward strand.
GCAAAGCCGTCAACCTGGCGAGCCCCGTCCTGCTGATGAGCGCGCCGAAAGGCATCGGCATCGTGACGGCGGAAACGACGCTGCTACAGAGTGGTAAAGGGTTGTACCTGCAAAGCGCCAGCGATATTGCGCTGGCCAGCGGCAACCGGCTGTCGGTGAATAGCAAAAACGCAATCTCGCTGCTGTCCCACCGGGAAGGGATGCGCATGGTATCGGTGAAAGGACCGCTGGAGATAGAGTCGCACGGCGACACACTGGCGCTCACTTCACTGAAGGATATTACCGTTCAGTCAACGCAGGGACATCTGCAGCTTACCGCCAAAAATGGCATCACCCTGGGCTGCGGCGGCGGCTACATTCGCCTGACGCCGCAGGGAGAAATTCATCTTCACAGCCCGAGTCTGCTCAGTTTTAAAGGCACGCATAAGATGCAGGGGCCGGCCGGCGAGACGTTTCCGCTTCCCGATCTTCCCACATCGATATGTAAAGACTGCCTGATTCGTGCGCAAGAACTGGCTCAGGCTTTTGTGCCACGTGCCGCCTGACAATCGCTCATTGATATAACTTACCCGGAGGAACAGACCTTGAAACCCATTATTCGGCAGGGTGATACCTTGCGTGAGCATGGCGGTACGGTGATCGGCGGCCATTATCTCTGTTTTGGTAAAGGCATCGCCTGCAAAGGCGACCAGGTGAGCTGCAATGAACATGGCCTGACGGTCATAGCCGAAGGAAGCTCGCTGTATGAAGTGGATGGTTCTCCGGTGGCTCTTGACGGGCATCATTGCGCCTGCGGCTGTACGCTGGTGAGTTCACGCCCTGATTGCGAAGTCGCGCTATGAGACAGCTAACCGACTATCTGCCTTACAAAACTGCCACGCCGTCCCACAACGGACGGTGGTTGTCCGTCGGCGCGGGGATGACGCTTATCAGCGGAGGAGGCGCGGCGTTAATGCCTGCCGAAGCGCGTGGCGGGGCGTTAATAACCGTCGCAATTGTTAGCGCCATGCTTTTGGTCCTCATCATCTGGATGCTGCGTCTGCTTTATTACCGCCTGTCGGTTCACTACACCCAGTACTACCAGCGGTTGATCGATTTCGATCATCAAACGTGGTGGGCCCGGCATCAATATAGCGTTGGGCTGGTGGAAACGGTGCTGCTGGGGCCGGTGGGATGTGAACCCGAGCGCTGGCAGACGCTGCTGAAGCGAGAACATCAGCCGCCAAAAGAGAAACTGGAGTCCGGTGCGCGGGCGCTGCGACTGATCCACTCGGACATCGTCGATATCGACCTGCGTGAACAGCAGCTAGCCCGAATGCTGGCGCAACAATGGCTGGCGCAACGTGGCGAACATCAACTTCCCGGCCTGAGCGGCTGTTACTGGCAGGGCAGCGAACCGGCGTGGCGAGAATTTTGCGCCGAGCTGCGCAAGCGCTGTCCCACCGCTCAGTTGCCGCATATGGCGGACCCCTGGCAGGGCGAGGCCAGCTTATCGGAGATTACCGCGCGCATTAATGCGGGCGGCGACGAATGTTTCATTCTGGTGGCGGGGTGCCAGTCGGTGGCGGCGACGGCGGATTCGGCGAGACCGGCGGGGGAATCCGCCGTGCTCTGGTTACTGGCCCGGGAAGGGGAGGCGCGGCTGACCCGCGGCGAGGTTTATGAAGGCGCCGCGCTGGAAAATATCCAGCAGGTCTGTCAGCGGGCGATGCAGCAAAGCGGGGCCGAACGCTCGCCCGACCCCTGTATCGCATTCACACAGCCGCAAATCCCGGAACTGGCGCAAAGCGGCTGGAACAGCAACCAACTGCTGCAGGATGAAAACTGGGGAGAGACGGGGCAGATGGAGCAGCTCATCACCATCGCACTGGCGGCGATATTTGCCCGCCACTTTCATCAGTCTTGCGGCTGGATCGCCCGCGATCCGCGTCACCCTCTCTCACTGGGCATCGTCACCGCAGCAGTCCCGGCACCGCAACCTCAAGACAAGAAGGAGTGAACATGTCGTTAATGAATCAGGAATGGATGAGCAAGCTGGAACAATTTGCGCGCAAACTCGCGCTGCGCGACGTCTATCTCATTGCCGATCAAGGCGTTTTAGACAACCCGTTATTGGATGGCTTAAATAGACTTTCTCCTCCGGTGCAGTGGTTCTCACTCTATCAGGGGCAACCGGAAGAACCGTTGCTGGAGATGGCGCCTTTATTGATGCGGCTGGAGCCTGCTTGCTGGCAGCATCGTCAGTGGATCGCCGATCTGATCGCCGCATTTTCCTGCAAGCCGGGTCTGCTGATCTTCCTCTCACCACTGAGTTTTTCAACGCTCGCCGCCCACCTGCGCAACCTGGCCGACGGCGCATGGGAAGACCGTTCTGGCCTGGTGCGTTATTACGATACCCGCATGTTCCCGTTGCTGATGCAGCATGTGCTCACTGAAGAGCAAAAAGCATGGTTTTTAGAACCGGTTTATCTCTGGAGCTATCGCGATAGAGACGACAAGATCTGCTGGCTGGAAGGCGAGTGTTCGCCTGTTCAGGCAGCGATCCCGGAGGCGATTAAGATTAATTTCAGCGATGAGCAAATGATGAAACTGGATGTCGCTATCGATGCCCAGCAATTTACGGTTTCTGAAAAATTCAGCACCTTTTTTACCACCCAGGAGGAGAAATTTAACACCCTTTGGCAGCTCGGCTGGCAGGCGCATCAGCAGAATTTTATCGGCGATTTAGCTTCCTGGTTCGAAAGCCACTTTGAGGAATGAAACATCCTCCCTTTTGATCATCAATAGGCGATTATCAGTTCTGTAAGGACACATCAATGATAAAGCATATCCGTATTTTGCCCGGCGGGCTGGCGGCGCTGGTCGCCGTTTTTCTCTGCCTGCTGACGGCCTGTCGCGATCACAGTCGCGACGGCATGAGCGGCGCCGACATAGCTGTCTTGAATCATGGTCCGGACGCCATTGTTTCGATGCAGGTGAACGGCTACGGGGGGCCTGGAGCTAATCCCTACGGCGGCGGCGGCGGCTTCTGCTGCGTGATGGTGCCAGATGTCTGGCGCCCGGGATTAACGGCAAAAATCACCTGGACCTCCGATCCTAACTCCTGGATGAAATCCAGCAATATGCCTGACAATTATTCGCAATACTATCAGCGCCATGGGCCAATTACCGTGCCGATTGAGCGCTGGGAAAAAGGCCAGGGATGTGGCTTTGATGTACATATTTTTCCCTGCGATAAGGTGCGGATAGTCCGTTCCTGCTACGGTCGTGCAGCCTCTGAATATCCGATACCCCCTGAGCCTGACGGAAATAAAAAAGCACAAAATATACTTTATAACCACATTAAGGAGAATATCGTATGTCCGACGCCGCAGACTCCACGCTGAATGCCCTGAAGGCGCTTATTGCCGCCTTTCAGACCGGCACCACTCCGGTTACGGTTAAAGCCTCCACCGCAGAAGCGGCCAGCTTACCGCCAAAGTTTCCCGGGCCGGATGACAAAAAGCCCGCGGATAACTCCACGCAGCAGAAAACCGAATACAACGAGCGCGGGCGCCTGCCGGCGAGCAGAACGCAGACCGAAGGCAACTATGCCTCTTAGCATACACAATTCGCCGCTGACTAATATTGCCCGGCTCTAACCTCTGGAAAACCGGTATTAATGTCTGTAGCGACCAATTTTATTTGACCGCTACAAATATCATTATCACAAATATTCGGGAGGTATATATATCAGCAAAAATATAATTCTGTCATTACGTCATCTCTTAATAACGACGCATTTAATTTATTTCTGTAAGGACACATCAATGATAAAGCATATCCGTATTTTGCCCGGCGGGCTGGCGGTGCTGGCCGCCGTTTTGCTCTGCTTGCTGACGGCCTGTCGCGACCACAGTCGCGACGGCATGAGCGGCGCTGATATAAATCTCTATAACCATGGCCCGGACGCCATTGTCTCGGTACAGGTGAATGGCTACGGCGGGCCAAGGGCGAATTCCTACGGCGGCGGCGGCGGCTTCTGCTGCGTGATGGTGCCAGATGTCTGGCGACCGGGCCTGACGGCAAAAATCACCTGGACCTCCGACCCTAACTCCTGGATGAAACTGAGCGATATGCCTGACAACTATTCGCAATATTATCAGCGCCATGGCCCTATCACCGTCCCCATTGAACGTTGGGAGAAGGGGCAGGCCTGCGGTTTTGACGTGCATATTTTCCCCTGCGATAAGGTGCGGATAGTCCGTTCCTGTATTCCGCCGGGACAGCCGGGGTATCCGGTGCCACCTTCCCCTCCGGACTGGAAGCAAAGAGCACAAAATATCATTATGAAAAATATTAAGGAGGAAGTTGTATGTCCGACACCGCAGACTCCACGCTGAATGCCCTGAATGCCCTGAATGCCCTGAATGCCCTGAATGCCCTGAATGCCCTGAAGGCGCTTATTGCGGCCTTCCAGACCGGTGCCACCCCGGTCGCGGTCAAAACGTCCACCGCAGAAGCGGCCAGCTTACCGCCAAAGTTTCCCGGGCCGGATGACAAAAAGCCCGCGGATAACTCCACGCAGCAGAAAACCGAATACAACGAGCGCGGGCGCCTGCCGGCGAGCAGAACGCAGACCGAAGGCAACTACGCCAGGCAGTACCTGGAGGGGTATGTTAAAGAGTCCGATCATCCCTCGGACAAAAAAACGGAGCCGGGCTGCCCGGCCAGCCTGCATATCAGCCTGTTCTTCGACGGTACCTGCTGTAATGAAGAAGATGGTGATGAAGTGTATGGCTCGCGAAACCCGCCGCTGACCAATATCGGCCGATTTTATCATTTGGAAAACCGGTATTGATGTCTGTAGCAGCCAAATTTATTTGACCGCTACAAATATCATTATCAGTTATATATGGAGGCTCATATATTGGCATAAATACAGTCCTTTAATTACGTCATTTATTAATAAGCCATCATTTTAAATTTGTAAGGACACATCAATGATAAAGCATATCCGTATTTTGCCCGGCGGACTGGTGGTGCTGACCGTCGCTTTTCTCTGCCTGCTGACGGCCTGTCGCGACCACAGTCGCGACGGCATGAGCGGCGCCGATTTAAACCTCTACAATCACGGTCCGGACGCCATCGTTTCGGTGCAGGCGAATGGCTACGGCGGGCCAGGTGCTAACTCCTACGGCGGCGGAGGCGGCTTCTGCTGTGTGATGGTGCCTGATGTCTGGCGCCCGGGGCTGACGGCAAAAATCACCTGGACCTCCGATCCTAACGCATGGATAGACCCGAAGCACATCCCTGATGATCATGCGAGTCATTACCAGCGCCACGGGCCGATTACCGTGCCCATTGAACGCTGGGAAAAAGGTCAGGGATGTGGCTTTGATGTACATATTTTCCCCTGCGATAAGGTGCGGATAGTCCGTTCCTGCATACCACCTGGACAGCCGGGGTATCCGGTTCCCCAGTCGCCACCAGACTGGAAGCAAAGAGCTCAGAAAATACTTATCAAACATATCAGGGAGGAAATTGTATGTCCGATACCGCAGACTCCACGTTAAGTGCTCTGAAGGCGCTTATTGCGGCCTTCCAGACCGGTGCCACCCCGGTCGCTGTCAAAACCTCCACCGCAGAAGCGGCCAGTTTACCGCCGAATTTTCCCGGGCCGGATGATAAAAAGGGAGAAAAGCCTGCCGATAACTCTGTGCTACAGAAAGCCGAATACAACGAGCGCGGCCGCCTGCCGGCGAGCAGAACGCAGGCCGAAGGCAACTATGCCAGGCAGTATCTGGAAGGATATGTCGGGGAGTCTGAACATCAATCGGACAAAAAAACGGAGCCGGGCTGTCCCGCCAGCCTGCATATCAGCCTGTTCTTCGACGGTACCTGCTGTAATGAAAAGGGAGCCGATGAGGTGTACGGGTCACGTAACCCGCCGCTGACCAATATCGCCCGATTTTATCATTTGGAAAACCGGTATTAATGTCTGTAGCGGCCAAATTTATTTGACCGCTACAAATATCATTATCACAAATATTCGGGAGGTATATATATCAGCAAAAATACAATTCTGTCATTACGCCATTTCTTAATAACAACGCATTTAATTTCTTTTGTAAGGACACATCAATGATAAAGCATATCCGTATTTTTCCCGGCGGGCTGACGGTGCTGGCCGCCGTTTTTCTCTGCCTGCTGACGGCCTGTCGCGATCACAGTCGCGACGGCATGAGCGCCGCCGACATAGCTGTCTTAAACCACGGCCCGGACGCTATCGTTTCGGTGGAGGTCAACGGCTACGGCGGGCCAAGAGCGAACTCCTACGGCGGCGGCGGCGGCTTCTGCTGCGTGATGGTGCCAGATGTCTGGCGTCCGGGCCTGACGGCAAAAATCACCTGGACCTCTGACCCTAACTCCTGGATGAAATCCAGTGAGATGCCGGATGATTATGAAACTCACTATCAGCGCCATGGGCCGATCACGGTGCCTATTGAACGCTGGGAGGAGGATCAGGCCTGCGGCTTTGATATCCATATTTTCCCCTGCGATAAAGTGCGGATAGTGCGTTCCTGCTATGGTCGAGCGGCCCCTGAATACCCAATACAGCCTGACCCTGACGGAAATAAAAAAGCACAAAATATACTTTATAATCACGTTAAGGAGAACATCGTATGTCCGACACCGCAGACTCCACGTTGAGTGCCCTGAAGGCGCTTATTGCGGCCTTCCAGACCGGCGCCACTCCGGTCGCGGTCAAAACCTCCACCGCAGAAGCGGCCAGTTTACCGCCGAAGTTTCCCGGGCCGGATGATAAAAAGGGAGAAAAGCCTGCCGATAACTCTGTGCAGCACAAAGCCGAATACAACGAGCGCGGCCGCCTGCCGGCGAGCAGAACACAGACCGAAGGTAACTACGCCAGGCAGTACCTGGAGGGATATATCGGGGAGTCCGATCATCAATCGGATAAAAAGACGGAACCGGGCTGCCCGGCCAGCCTGCATATCAGCCTGTTCTTCGACGGTACCTGCTGTAATAAAGAGGGGGCTGATGAGGTCTACGGGTCACGTAACCCGCCGCTGACCAATATCGGCCGGCTCTATCATGCCGCGAACTGGAGTGGCCAGTCACCGCCAGCTGAAGATGACGGTTACTTCAGTTACTACTTTCCCGGCTGTGGGGCGCGCTTTCCGGAGATTGGCGAAGAGCACTACTCGCTGGACGGCGAACTGTTTGCCAACGGCGGTGAGGACCGTATCAATCAGGCACTGCTAAAAACCTACAGCAGCATCTGCTATGCGGTGAACAAAACCGCGATCAAAGACAGCGAACTGACCAGATATCGGCAAAGTATGGCCACCGTCTGGCCCTTCTCGCGGCTGACCCAGAAGTTCAACCGTAAAAGCGCGCTCGATGAGTTCTGCAACAAGCATCTGGGTGCCGTGGTCAATCAGTGGCCGCGGCAGCCCACGCGGCTGCATATCCAGCGCTCGCAGCGGCGCATCGCCAAAATCAAGCTGTTCGTCTACGGCTACTGCCGGGGGGCCGCCACCGCCCGCGCCTTCGCCCGCGGGCTGGAGTCGCTGCTTGATGATGCAAAAATGCCGCTCGATGCGACAAATATGCTGCCGGCGGGAACGGTGGTGCCCGGCGGTCCGACCCTGCTGGGTATCCCCATCAGTATCGAGTTTATGGGGCTGCTGGATACGGTCTCTGCGGTTGGCGTGCCGCATATCCTGCCGTCGGCCACCGGGCATCTGGGCTGGGCGGCCAACAGCCTGCGGCTGCCGACCACCAAAGGCTTCTTAAAAAGCTGCTACCACTTTGTCGCCGGCCACGAGCAGCACGGCGACCTGCCGCTGGACTCTATCCGCGGGCCGGACGGTAAATACCCGGCCGGGGCGGTGGAGGTGGTCTACCCCGGGATGCATGCCGATGTCGGCGGTGACTGTAAACCCACCGAACTCGGTAAGGTACAGACCGATGCCGCCAGCCTGCTGTCAAAGGTTGTGCTGCACGATATGTATGCCGCCGCCTTTGATGCCGGGGCGCCGCTGAGCGTACCTGAGGAGGTGATGCCTGGCGGGGCTAAAGAGAAAACCTATCGGATAATGCAAGGTGACGTATTAAAACAATTCAAAATCTCCGCCCAGGCGATCGCCCTGTTTAACGCCTGGCAGCAGGCCGGGGCGCAGCAGGCGGGGGCGAAGACCGAAACGCCGGCCGTCAATGAGGCGGAGGTGGTGGCCATCGCCGTGGCCCAGGGCCGGGATCCGGTTGCCGCGCTGAAGGCGGCTCACGACAAGGCGGATGGCGATAAGGCGAAAGCCGCCGCCGCGAAGCCGCCGGAGAACGGCCCGCTGGGCAAACTGCCGGATCCGGTGTATGTGCCGCTGAAGGCCAAAGCGCTGGAGGTGATGCTGGCGGACCAGCTGAGCTGGATTACCGCCTGGCGCACCGAGCGCTTTGCCAGCCCGCAATACGCCGATAAGTATTATCAGCGCAAACCTTTTTATCAGCAGGCGCTGAATGAGCAGACCAGCGCGCTGCCGTCGGCGGCGGCGCCCGCGGAAAGCGAAGGGCCGCGAGAAGTGCCGTTTATCGATAAGGATCGTCTGGATCGCGCGGCGTGGGGCTATGACTTTGCCCATACCGGTATCGTGGCGCTGCTGGGCCAGGTGCTGCTGGATGTGATCCCCACCACGCAGACCAACCAGCTTGGCGGTCCGCTGGTGGCGGCGCAGGAGTCGGAATATATCCAGATCAAGAAAAGCGGCGATGCCCGGCGGGCGGCGCTGATGGGCTCGCCGACGATGCTGGATTTTTACGATAACTACGTGCATGACACGCTGGCTAAATATAATCACGACCCGCTGCACTCCTCGTTTTCCCACGGTTATTTTGCGTCGCGGACGATTTACGATAACGATGATGATACGTGGGATTCGGTGAAACAATTTGGCCAGCGGGTAAAAGCGATTATTGATATTAATGTTGGCGATATATTAGTGCAGGCGAGAACGGATATGAAAGATTTGAATACGGTATCGGGCGTGCTGGGGAAAATATATCGCGATATAAAAAGCGAGGCTTTTAAAATACTGCTGCCTTAATTCGTTATCGCCATATTCATTATATCCGCTAAGTATCCTTAATAACGCTATACGGGCGTGATGATGCACGCCCGTGGCTAAGGGAATCATCAATTTTATGTTCAAGGAAAAAAATGCCGCGGTAATGACCGTAGCGGCTACCGCGACCCTGTGTCTTGCCGTCTGGACAATTGTGGTCCTGCTGGGCGGTCTGGGATGGTGGAACTGGCACGCCAACCGCACGCTGCAGTGGACGGCGATCCGCGAGATATTGACCGTCTGTGGCCTGATCTGGGCGTATGGTCTCTGTCTCTGGATACTGGGCTTTATTGCTTTCCACCTGTTTATCAGGCAAAAAGCCGATGGGCAACAGCGTCAGACGCGGACTTTTATTAGCCAGCAGACAAAACCGGCGCAGCCGTTTGCGTCCTTAAAGCACTTTCTCCGTCGCCGCTACGGCCGATTGTGGCGCAATAAGGTCCGCCTGCTGTGGGTCGCTGGCGAGGCGGCGCAGATTGCCGCCATCGCTCCAGGCCTTGCGCAACAGCAATGGCTGGAGGGCCGCGGTACGGTGCTAATTCACGGCGGTAGCCTGTCGGCGACGGTGGATAACGAGCGGCTCAGCGCCCTGCGTCGGCTGCGCGGCCGCCGGCCGCTGGATGGTATCGTGCTGGCGCTGGACAATGCTCAGGCCACCGCCGCGACTCTGGACGGGTATTTGCGAACGCTGGAGCAGGTTGCGCAGGTTCTGCGCTACCATCCGCCGGTCTATCTGTGGCAACTCCACGACAGCGACTGGCCGCAGGATACGCGCATTACCCAGACGCTGGGGGCGTTGTTCCCGCCGCGGGCCGTCCCGCAGGATGTTGAACGGCAGCTTCGCGCCATTCTGCCCGCCATGCTGGCGCAGGGGACCCAGCAGTTGTGCGCTGATTCGTCCCACGATTACCTGCTGCGTGTCGCTAAATGGCTGAAGGAGGGTGGTATCAGCGGCTGGAAGACGCTACTGACGCCGTGGCTTACCGGGCATCTGCAACAGATCCCGCTCCGTGGTCTGCTGTTCAGCCCCTCGTTAAAGGCGGAAGAAGCGGTGGACAATGGGCTCTATCCCCACCGTTGGTCGGCCCCGGCCGTCTGGCAGGGGATCATCGCAGACTGCGGCCGCGCGCGCGGCGTGCCGGTGGGGGGGGCGTGGCGCCGCTCCCTCGGCGTCGGCCTGCTGGCGCTGATTGCTCTGTGGGCGGCGGGAAGCCTGCTCTCTTTTATCGTCAACCGCCAGCAAATTGTCAGCGCCACCCAGCGGGTACAGCTGCTGCGGCAGCCCGTCGTTAACGACCAGCATCTGATCGATTTGCAGGTGCTGCGCAACGATATCGGCCGTCTACAGAATCAGCTCGCCAACGGCACGCCCTGGTATCAGCGCTTTGGTCTTAATCATAATGCGCCGCTTTCTGCCGCGCTGCTGCCGTGGTATGGGCGGGCTAACCAGCGTCTGATCCGCGACGCCGCGGCGCAGGCGCTGACCCGGCAACTGACGGTGTTGGTCAACCTGCCGCCGCGCAGCCCGCAGCGGGCGCAGCTGGCGAAAGCGGGTTATGACCAGTTAAAGGCCTATCTGATGATGGCGCGTCCGGACAAAGCCGATGCGGCGTTTTACCGCCAGGCAATGACCGCCGCGCAGCAGACGCGTCAGGGAGTCGCCCCGGCGCTATGGCAGAGCATCGCCCCCGATTTATGGGGCTTCTATATGGACAACTTGCCGTCGCAGCCGACGTGGAGAATCACCCCGGACGCCGCGCTGGTGACGCAAGCGCGTCAGGTGCTGCTGGCGCAAATCGGGCGGCGCAACGCCGAAAGCACGCTTTACGAGAACATGCTGCTGCAGGTGCGCCGTAACTATGCCGACATGACGCTGGAAGACATGACGCCGCAGACCAATGCCAGCCGGTTGTTTACCACGGAAGAGGTGGTGCCGGGGATGTTTACCCGCCAGGCGTGGGAGGGCGGCGTGCGCGAGGCGATCGATAAGGCGGTGGCGACCAGGCGCGATGAGATCGACTGGGTGCTGAGCGATAGCCGCCAGACCGTCAGCGGCGACGTCTCCCCGGAGGCGTTGAAACAGCGGCTGACCGATCGCTATTTCACCGATTTCGCCGGGGCGTGGTTGGGTTTTCTCAATAGCATCCGCTTGAATCCGGCGCGCAATATTGCCGATGTGACCGATCAGCTGACGTTGACGGGCGACGTTCGTCAGTCGCCGCTGATTGCGTTGATGAATACCCTTGCCTGGCAGGGGCAGACCGGGCAGCAGCGTGAGGGTGTGGCGGATTCGCTGGTGAAGTCGGCTAAAAATCTACTCGATAAGGATAAGCAGCCGTTTATCGATCAGCAGGCCGGCGGCGTGCGCGGCCCGCTGGAGAGTACCTTTGGGCCGCTGCTGGCGCTGATGGGCAAAAATCCCTCTCAAAGCGTGGTCGCCGCAGACAGCACCCTTAGTTTACAGACCTGGCTGACGCGCCTGACCCGCGTACGCCTGCGGCTCCAGCAGGTGGCAAACGCCCCCGACCCGCAGGCGATGATGCAGCAGCTGGCGCAGACCGTGTTCCAGGGCAAAAGCGTCGACCTGACCGACACCCAGGAGTACGGCAGCCTGGTGGCGGCCAGCCTCGGCGAAGAGTGGAGCGGTTTCGGCCAGACCATGTTCGTCCAGCCGCTGACGCAGGCCTGGGAAACGGTGCTGCAGCCATCGGCGGCCAGCCTGAACGAGGCGTGGCAGCGTTCTGTGGTCGCTAACTGGCATTCGGTTTTCGACGGCCGCTATCCGTTTGCCGCGGGCAAAAACGATGTCTCGCTACCGATGCTGGCGGCATTCATCCGTCGCGATAGCGGGCGAATCGACCAGTTTCTTGCCCGAGAGTTGGGCGGCGTGCTCAACCGGGAGGGTAGCCGCTGGGTGGCCGATAGCGCGCATAGTCAGGGGCTGACTTTCAATCCGGCCTTCCTGAAGGCGATTAATCAACTGAGTTCCTTGTCCGACATCCTGTTTACCGACGGCAGTCAGGGAATGGGGTTTGAACTACAGGGGGGGGCGACGCCGGGCATTGTTGAAACGCAACTCACCCTCGACGGCCAGAATCTGCACTACTTTAACCAGCTTGCCGAATGGAAAAGTTTCCGCTGGCCGGGGACTATCAACAAACCCGGCGCGATGCTGAGCTGGAGCTCAGTGGCGGCGGGCGCTCGGCTATTGGCGAACGACAGCGGCCCGTGGGGCACGCTGCGTATGCTGGAGAGAATGAAGCGCCAGCAGATCGGCGATGGGCTGTTTCGCCTGACGGTCAATACGCCGGATAACCGGCAACTGCAGTGGCTGCTGCGTACCGAACTCGGCGATGGCCCGCTGGCGTTGCTGAAACTGCGAAACTTCACGTTGCCGACACAGATTTTCATTGTGGAGGCCTCCCGTGCGGAACCGTTTGCTGACGGTGACGTAGAGGAATAAGGGCCGACATTCACGCTGCAAGCGCTGCTTTACAAGCAGCGAGTTTTTCAATTCTGACATCTGAGATATTCCATGGACGATTTAACTCTGCGTTATTTTGACGCTGAAATGCGCTATCTGCGTGAGGCTGGCGAGGAGTTTGCCCGCGCCCATCCCGATCGCGCCGCGGCGTTAAACCTCGATAAAGCCGGCGCCCGCGATCCCTATGTTGAGCGCCTGTTCGAAGGTTTTGCTTTCCTGATGGGGCGGCTGCGCGAAAAGCTCGACGACGACCTGCCGGAGCTGACCGGCGGGCTGGTGAGTATGATCTGGCCGCATTATCTCCGTACCATTCCGTCATTGGCGATGGTCGAGTTCAGCGTCGACTGGCGGGAGATGAAAGAGCCGCAGCGGCTGAAGAAGGGAACGGAAGTGATCTCCCGGCCCATCGGCGAGACGGGCACCCGCTGCCGTTACACCACGACCCAGCCGCTAACCTTACAGCCGCTCGCGCTCTCCCGCGCCAGCGTCAGGGCGCAGGCCGACGGCCGCCAGGCGATTTGTCTGCGTTTTGACTGTAGCGCGCTGGTGGACTGGCGGGCGCTAGACCTGAGCCGTATTCCGTTGTATCTGAATGCCGATGCGCCATTGGCCTGCGCGCTGCATGAAGCGCTGACCCTGAATGTGGCGCGCATCGGCATACGTCTGGCGGGGGAGGCCGATAGCAGGCCGCTGGCGGCCCATTTTGCCGTTTGCGGTTTTGGCCATGATGATGCGCTGCTGCCCCAAAGCGGCGGGTTCAGCGGCTACCAGTTGCTGCTGGAGTATTTCAGCTTTCGTGAAAAGTTTATGTCGGTCGCGCTGTGCGGGCTGGAGAATATGACGTTTCCTGATGCGCCGGGATGGTTTGAGATAGAGGTTGTACTGGATAAACCGTGGCCGCAGGAATACGCGTTGTCAGAGAAACATCTGCGCCTACACTGCAGCCCGGTTATTAACCTGTTCCCGCTGGAGTCGGATCCACTGCATCTGGATTCACTACAAAGTGAGTATTTGCTGCGCCCCATGCGCGTCCAGGATGGACACACCGAAATCTATTCGGTGGAGTCCGTCACCTCTTCACGTCTTTCCGGCACCCAAGTGTATGTGCCGTTTACCAGTTTTCGCCACAAAGGCGGCATGTTGCGCCATGATGCGCCGGAATATTATTACCACACGCGCGTTAAACGTGGCCCGTCCGGGCTGCATGATACCTGGCTGACGCTGGGCGGCGAGGCGTTTGACCAGCATCGCGTGCCGCAGAATGAAACCCTGTCATTGAGCCTGATCGGCACCAACGGCCAGTTGCCGCGGCGGGCGCTGCAAAGCACGCTGCTGGACACGGTGGTCAAATCCACAACGTCGCGACTCCAGGTGTGCAATCTCAGCGCGCCGACGTTGCCGTGTTATCCACCGGATCGCGACCGTTTTCACTGGCGGGTGCTGAGCCATCTCGGTAGCAGCTTCCTGTGGATGATGGATAACGCCGAGGTGTTGCGCGGCGCGCTGGCGTTGTACGACTGGACGGACAACGAAATGAACCGCCGTCGCCTGCAGGCGATCGTCGACGTGAGCCACTGTGAGGTGGAACGTTTTGCCGAGGGGCACTTTCTACGCGGCGTGCAGATAGAGGTGACGCTCGACGGTAACGGCTTCGCCGGGCACGGCGACATCTGCCTGTTTGGCGAGATGCTCAACCGCTTCTTTGCCCTGTATACCGATATCCATCTGTTTAATCGTCTGATTCTGATACTGCAACCTACCGGAGAGCGTCTCGAATGGCTGGAGAACCACAAACGCCGCATTCCCGGCTGAGCCCGCGGCTGGAGCGGGATATTCAGCGCATCAACTTTTACCGCTTCTGCCAGCTACTGGAAAAATCGCGACCTGGCGCGCCGGCATTAGGCAGCACGCTAAACCCGGCGGATGATCCGGTACGCTTTCGCCCGCATCCGGGGATGGGTTTTCCGGTCAGCGAACTCAAAGCGGTGGAGTATGATGAGGCGCATCCCGACGCGCCGCCGACGCTGCGCACCACCTTTATGGGGCTATACGGTGTCGATTCGCCGTTGCCCACCGCCTGGCTGGATGATATTGCGCAGCAAAGAGAAGGGCATGAGGCGCAGGAAGCATTTCTCGATATTTTTAACCACCGCATTCTGAGCCAGTTTTATCGCATCTGGCGCAAATACTCGTATCCGGCAACCTTTGAAGACGGCGGTCGCGACCGTACTTCACAGAGCCTGCTGGGGCTGATCGGGCTTGGCATTCCCGGCACCGCTCAGCATATTGCCGCGCCGGTATCTCGCTTTCTGGCATTACTCAGCGTGATGCGCCTGCCCGCGCGTACCGAAGAGGGGATTCAGGCGCTGGTACGATTGTTGGCGCCCCATACGCGGGCGGAAGCGTCGCCGCACTGCCCACGGACGGTGTACCCGGCGCAGCCGCTGGGTTTTTACGGCGATAACGATTTCCTGCTTGATGGCTACACGGTGCTGGGCGATGAAACGACCGAGATTGCCAGCCAGTTGCTGATCGCGCTGTACACCGATGATATCGCCGAGGCCGCAGGCTGGATGCCGGAAGGGCAAATCTATGCGGACTTTCTGGTTCTGCTGCGGGTTTATCTCGGCTGGCGCTATAAGGCCAAAATCACCTTAACGCTTCCCACGCCGCTGTTACCCGCGCCGGTACTCGGTGAATCGCCGTTTATGCTCGGCATCAGCGGCGTTCTGGGCATGGAAGGGGACGCGGTTCCGCCGGATTTACCGGCCACGTTTACCACGGAACTGGGCGGCTACCGCGGCATGCCGCTTGCATCATTATCACAAGGAAACCAACGTGTTGCATATCACTTCGCTTAAACTATCCGCACTGATTCTTCTGCCATTCATGCTGGCGGGTTGCGGGCTAACACAGAAAATCAGCGACGGCGCTTCGTCCGCCGTAAAGTCAGTATTTTATCGCCAGGTGAAAACGCTGCGTCTGGATTTTAGCGCGCGCAATGCGTTAAACACCGATAACCGTGAGGATAACAGCGCCTCCCAGCCGGTGATGGTGCGGGTCTATGTGCTGAAGGATCGCAAGACTTTCGATAAGACGGTTTACCAGCAGCTGGCGGCGGAGGGGGAGGAGATATTAAAAGACGACCAACTGGCCAGCCGCAGCCTGGTGCTCAAACCGGGAACGGCGATGAGTCTCACCATGCCGCTGGATGAACAGGCGCAGTATGTTGCCGTGGAGGCGCTGTTCCGGGCGCCGGATCTGACGAAAAACGACTGGAAGCTGGTGCTTGCCCGTGAGGATCTTGACCCGGACCGCGCGCGCGTCATTGAGGCCAGCCATCATCAACTTGTTCTGCAACCGCGGAAGGAGAAGTGAGAAACGCGCTGCGCAATTTTATATTCCATAAATAACCTGACGGACGCCATGATGGCCAAACCTGATTTTATTTAAGGTTTGGCCTGTCGGGGAATCATTTAACCGTGGGCAGATCGCTATATCGGGTGGTGTATCGCGGGGAGAGCATTTCCCGCTTCATCTGCCACGGTTGCTGGATACCCTGGCCGGCGAAGTAAAGCGTCCCACGTCCGTCCTCAGCATTCAGGCGGTCCAGCACCTCCATCAGTTTTTGGCTATTTTTTCGCGGCGCATTTTCGTCAAACAGATTAAGTTGCGCGACGCCCTGGCTATAAAAATCGCCCAGCATCACCCCGGCTTTCTGGTACCGACAGCCACTTTGCCAGATGGCATCCAGACAACGCGTCGCGGCGGCGATAATATCTCTGCTGTCCTGCGTTGGGGTAAGCAGGGTGACCGAGGCATTATTGGCGTAATACCGTTCATCAGGCGCGAAGGGCGACGTTTTTACAAAGACGGAGATAAACCGGCAGTATTGATGTTCCTGACGAAGTTTCTCTGCAGCCCGGGAAGCGTAACTACAGATGGCCTGACGCATTTCTTCGTACTCGGTGATGCGATGGCCGAACGAACGGGAACAGATAATCTCTTGCTTTACCGGGGCAAACTCTTCCAGCTCGAGACAGGGCTCGCCGCGTAATTCACGGACGGTTCTTTCCAGTACGACATTAAAGTGTTTCCTGATGAAGCGGATATCCGTGTCAGCCAGCTGCAATACCGTCCGGATCCCCATCGTTTCAAGCCTCTTCGCTATGCGTCGACCCACTCCCCAAACCTCTTCCACCGGTAGCGCCGCCATCAATTTTCTTTGCCGCTCCGCATTCGACAGGTCAACCACGCCTCCTGTCTGCTGTTGCCAGCGTTTTGCCGCATGATTCGCCAGTTTAGCCAGCGTTTTTGTCTGGGCTATTCCGACGCCCACCGTCAGGTGTGTGCGTTGCCGCACCGTGGCTCTGAGCTCATGTCCAAATTCGGTAAGAACGCGGCAGTTACGCACGCCGGTAAGATCGCAAAAAACTTCATCAATGGAGTATTTTTCACAGCGAGGCGACATCTCTTCAAGCGTCGTCATTACCCGGTTGGACATATCGGCGTAGAGTTCATAGTTGCTACTGAAGCAAACCACGCCATGATGTCTGAAGATATCTTTTTGTTTAAAGTACGGTTCACCCATTTTCACAAACGGTTTGGCTTCCGCAGAACGTGAAATCACACACCCGTCATTATTGGACAAAACAACCACCGGGCGGCCGCGTAAGTCCGGGCGAAAGACGGTTTCACAGGAAGCATAGAATGAGTTCACATCACACAGGGCAAACACGATCAGCCCGCCGATTTCACGATGTAGGTCACCACGCCAAAGATTTCCAGACACTCTTCACTGCCTGGCATAATCGGCTGGTAGGCGGGATTATCAGGTTTTAGCATGACAACAGGATGTAACTGGAGGCGCTTAACCGTGAATTCCCCATCCACTGCGGCAATAACGATGCTGCCATGGACGGCCTTGCGGGAGCTATCCACCACCAGTAAATCACCATCACCAATGCCAGCGCCAATCATTGAGTCACCGCTTGATTTCACAAAGTAGGTGGCGCCAGGATGCTGAATCAGCAGTTCATTCAGGTCGATACGCCGTTCAACATAATCCTGCGCGGGGCTAGGAAAACCGCAGGGAACAAGATCGCTGAACAGGGGGAGTGCCACGATCTGGCGTAGTTCGGTTAGTGTGAAAAACTGCATGATGATCACCGATTATCTTTACTGTATGTATATACAGTATTGTAGATCGATGGCAGAGATCAAGAGGGTCGTACCTTATCAAAACCTGCGCCAGCGCCCGGCAGGCGGGGGGTTTTATGTCTGAAGCCGATTGATAAACAATAGATTACCTCATCGCTAATATTAGCGACTGCGCCGTTTAGCTGGCGAAAATAGCGCGACGATTTTATGTAAAAACAATCTGAATATGACTGAGGTAAAGGATCTGATATTAACGAGACAGGGGATGTCTGAGCGATTAACGACCAGGGATTGCTCACCGGCCGACCGTATGCAAGAGCAGGCCGGTGAGCAAATGGCTGTGATGGCAGTTCGCAGCCGCGGTTATTTTAAAGCGTCCGGGCCGGTTTAAACATATTTCTTCGCGCCAGGAGACTATTTTCAGACTTACCTCATTACCGTTTCTAATAAGTCAAACCAGTAATTAACGCCTGTTAAGAAAGCTCCACTACTAATAATGACGGTATAAAGATGAACAAAAGCACAGAGTTGAATAATTAAGAGTATTCCTGGGTGAAATCTCGGGCAGAGAGATGACTTCTGATAAATATTCAGGATAATTTATTAATCTTAAGGAATTAGCCCCGCGGCTGCCTGCACCATAAAGGAATCCATATGGTTAATCGGATATCGATCCTGTCATCTGTCGACAGCTCCTCGTTATTATTCTGGAAATTCAGCGGGCAGGAGAAACTGTCCGAACCTTTCCACTTTCAGGTCGATTTACTCAGCCAGGATTTTGCTATCGACCGTCAGGCCATGCTCGGCAAAAACATGACGGTGGCGGTTCCCGGCCAATGGGGACAGGTGCGTTATCTTTCCGGCAAAATCACCGCCGTTACCGTACGCGCCGAAGATCTTGGCGAGACGCGCTACGCCGTCTATCAGACCACGCTGGAACCCGATTTCTGGCCGATGATGCGCGACCGCAACTTCCGTATTTTCCAGCAGCAGCGGGTGCCGGATATCGTGGCCAAACTGTTTAGCGAGCATAACGTTAAGTTTGAGGACAAACTTACGCGTAGCTACCGGCAGTGGGATTATTGTGTGCAGTATGCGGAAAGCAGCTTCCATTTCATCAGCCGTTTGCTGGAGCTGGAAGGTATTAGCTATCTGTTCCGCCACGATAAAGACGGCCATACCCTGGTGCTGATGGATGACTATCAGCAGGCTGAATCCTTCCCCGGTTATGAAACTATTCCCTGGCATGCGCAACCGGGCGGCGGCGCGGTCGGCGAAGAGGGCATCAGCCAGCTGATGGCGAGCCACGTCGTCACGCCGGGGCTTTACAGCACCGATGACTATGATTTTCGCAAGCCCCACGCCTGGATGCTGCAAACGCTGCAGAATCCGGTCTCGCCGACACCGGGCAAAATCGACGTTTACGACTGGCCGGGGCGCTTTATGGAGCACGGCGACGGCGAAGCCTACGCCCGTATTCGTCAGCAGTCCTGGCAGGCCGAACAGCAGCAAACGCAGGGTATCGCCACCGCGACCGGTATCGTCCCGGGACACACGTTTACCCTGACGCATGCGCCTAACATGGCTGATAACGCTAAATGGCTGGTGGTGGGCGCCCGCTATGATTTTGAAGAGAATCAGTATGCCTCCGGTGGCGGAAATACCGCGCAGCACCGCATCGCATTCACCGTTATTCCCGCCGCGACGCCATTTGTCCCTGCGTCAAGGACCGACTGGCCGCGCACCTACGGGCCGCAAACCGCCCGCG
Source organism: Klebsiella sp. CN_Kp097 (assembly GCF_040064495.1). NCBI lineage: Bacteria > Pseudomonadati > Pseudomonadota > Gammaproteobacteria > Enterobacterales > Enterobacteriaceae > Klebsiella > Klebsiella sp. CN_Kp097. Next base: position 303,554 of record NZ_JBEAIL010000003.1, read on the forward strand.
TGGTAGGGCCGAAAGGAGAATCGATCTGGACCGATAAATATGGCCGGATTAAGGTGAAATTCCACTGGGACCGCGAAAGCCAGGGCGATGAAAATAGCTCCTGTTGGGTGCGCGTTTCCAGCGCCTGGGCCGGCCAGGGTTACGGCGGGGTGCAGATCCCACGCGTCGGTGATGAAGTGGTGGTGGACTTTATTAACGGTGAGCCGGACCGGCCGATTGTCATTGGCCGCGTCTATAACGAAGCCAGTATGCCGCCGTGGGCGCTACCGGCGGCAGCCACGCAGATGGGTTTTATGAGCCGTTCAAAGGATGGTTCGCCGGACAACGCCAACGCCCTGCGTTTTGAAGATAAACCCGGCGAAGAGCAGCTCTGGCTGCACGCCGAGCGCAACATGGATACTGAAGTCGAAAACGACGAGACCCATGATGTCGGCAATAACCGCACCAAAACCGTCGGCAAAGACGAAACCAGCCATATCAAACAGAACCGCACCCGCACGGTGGATGGCAATGAAAGCGTTACCGTCGGCAAAGATCGCAGCAAAACCATCAATGGTAATGAAACCACCACCGTTGAGCAGAACCGTACCGAAAGCGTGAAGGGGAATGAGACCCTAAGCGTTGAGCAGAACCGCGATGAAACCATCAGCGGCAACCATACCACCACGGTGAAAAGCGACCATACCGCGACCGTCGAAGGCAAGCAGTCACTGACGGTCGTACAGGATCGCACCCGTCAGGTGCAGGGTAACGAAAGCGTCAGCGTCCAGCAGAACCGTAACGTGCAGGTCACCGGCAACCAGACGCTAGGAGTGACCGGCAATCACGATATTTCCGTGACCGGTAAGCAAACGCAGACCATCACCAGTAAGCAAGAGGTGACGATCGGCGCCGGGCGTACCCTGAGCATCACCGGCGGTGATACCCGCTTTACGCAAGGGAGCGTAACCGACAGCGCTACCGATACCGTACATATCAACGTGGGCGAAAGCGGCATTCTGATAAGCAACGGCAGCGTGGAGATTACCGCTGGCGGGTCGACGATCACCATTAACGCCGCCGGCGTGATGGTGAATGGTAAGAAGATTGAGCTCAATGCCTGACAGGGAAAGGGAATGAACGCGGCGAAGAATCCGACCGAAAAAGTAATGAGCGAGCTTGAGCTTAGCTGGCTGGACGCCAGCGAGCAGGCGGAGCAGATCCGCTTATTTATCTGGCGGACGCCTGCCGGCGGCGAGTCGCTGCTTGATGGTTTTATCGCGCTGCAGCAGCATCCTGAAGGCCGCTCGCTGCCGGATCTGCTGCTGGGGCTAACCACGCCGTTTGAGACCGGCTATGGCTACAGCGAGGCGCTCGGGCGCGAGTTTGTGGAACACTACGAAGCGACGCCGGATGCCGCTATATGGGATGCCGAACGCTTTCTTCCAACCTATAGCCCGGCGCAGTTGCGGCAGATGCTGCAGGATTTTGCGACGACATTTCATGACGATTTACGTTATCTGGTGTTGGTGCTGAAACCCTCCGCCGTCAGCGATGAAAAGGCGTTGAACCGCTGGTTGAACGGCTGGCTGGCGCAGGAGGCGTGCAACGCCAGACTGTTACTTATCGACACGCTTGAGCAACCGATTTGGCAGCCGCTGTATGAGGCGCATCCACGCAGGGTACGGCTGCTGACCGATGACGTCGACAGTATGAAAGTGATGCATCAAACCGCGCGCGGGCAGAGCGATCCGAATCCCGATCGCCTGCTGTTTCGCCGCTATCTGGCTGACGCCATGCTGCTGCTGGAAAAAGGCAGCGCCGCGCAGGTGGCCGCGCGCGGCGGTATGGCGCTCGGCGTCGCCCAGCGCTGCGGTTGGGCCGACCAGCAGGCGATGATGCATAACCTGATCGCCGGCGGTTGGTTGAAAGGTAACGATCATCAACGGGCCGTCGATCACTACCGTCAGGCGCAAACCATCAGCGGCGAAATTGCCGACCCGGCGCTTAAAGGACAACTGCGTACCCAAAGCACTTTTGGCGAGGCCGGTGCCTGGTTCGCGCGTAAAGAGTATCTCCAGGCGGCGAAAGGCTATCGCCGGGCGGCGGGCGAAGCGCAAACCATTCCACACCCGGTATTTGCCGTAGAAGGCTGGCGGATGTCCGGTTTTTGTCTCAACCTCGCCGGGCACCGGGCAAAAGCGATGGAGGAGTATGCCCACGCCATCCAGGCGGCGGAGCCGATCCCACGGCAAGAGCGCGGCCAGACCACGCTGCCGCTGGCATTCCAGGATCTGCTGCGCATCCATGATAAACGACGGACCGAGGCGCTTGAGGCCTGCGCGACACGCTGGCAAAGCGAAAAACAGCGCTTAATCCAACAGGCGGAAGACCGCTTGCCGCGGGAACCCGCCGTCGAACAGGTAAAACGCGTGGACCGGCAGTTACAGCTACAGCTGGAAGCCGCGTTCGCGCTGATCCGCGAAGCGCGGGAAAAACTGATCCGCGGCGGCGATGACAGCTTTCGCCGCGTGATCCGCCTGGCGCGGGAGAAGCTGCATCCGCACTGGAACGGCCTGCCGGAGATCGCCCACCCCTTTGATGCCCCGCCGGGTGAATGGCAAAGCCTGCCTGCCTGGGGAAATACCGATGCATCATCCACTGAAAATGCAGGGAGCAACCCGCTATGAAGACCCGGATTATTATTATTGTTGCCGTGACGCTGCTGGCAATCCTGTTTTTAAGCCTTTCGGACGGCGGTTTCGCCACCGAAGTGCGCACCTTCCTGCGCGCGCTGCTGCGCGCCATGTTCTGAGGCGCGTCTGATGCACTCCGGCGCTCACTTCGACCCGCAGCTTGGCCTGGATATCCATACTTATCCCTGGCCGCTGCCGACGCCGCATATCGGCATCGTTTTCGACGTGTTTGATTATCTGCCGCTGCTGGGCACTACCGTACACGTCAACAGCATCAAACGCGCCAGCGCGGGGACCGGCGGTATTGCGGTACATATTCCGGTCGGCGGCGTGTGGGTGCCGCCGCTGCGCGCGCCCGGCGGCCCGCAGATGGAAGACGAGCTGTTTATGGGCAGCAAAACCGTCGCCGTCGATGGTGAACCGTTTTCCCGCATCGGCATGCCGGTACTGAGCTGTAACATCCTCGGAATGGTGCCGCCGTTCCGCCTGAAGCGGCTGAGCAAACCAAAGCCGCTCTCGCTGACGCTGCCGCTGACGTTTAATCTCGCCATTCCCAACAACGTGATTGTCGGCGGGCCGCCAACCATCAACCTGATGGCGCTGCTGATGCGCGCCGGGTTAAGCGGGTTGGGCAAGGGGTTGAAGAAAGTTAAAAAAACGCCGCAGTGGCGGCTGTTTATGCGGCGGTTTAAAAAGCTGCGCCAGAAGCTGTTTCGCAACATGGATCCCGGCGTCCTAAAATGCCGGGTGCTACGCGCCGAACCGGTTGATATCCGCGACGGTAGCGTGAGCCTGGAACATGAGGATTTTCTGTTACCCGGCCGCCTGCCGCTGGCGTGGACGCGAAGCTACTCGTCGGCGGATCTCGATGAAGAAGGGCTGTGCGGTTACGGCTGGTCAACCCCGGCGGACACCCGCCTTGAAATACTGGGCGATGAAGGCGTCGCGGTGCTGACTCAGCCGGAAGGGATGACGCTGTTTGCGGCGCTGCCGCAGTCCGACGGGCGCGAGCAGGGTATTGTCGGCCTGCCGGACGGCAGCCGCCTGTGGCGGGAAACCCGCAATGGCGAATGTTTCTGGCATGTTGAGCAGGAAGGGAGCGCGCGGCTGCAATTTCGCGGTAAGTGCGGGCGGCTGGCGATTTACCGGCTGGCGGACCGTAACGGTAACGGCTGGCAGTTCGACTGGCAGGGGCGCGAGCTTGAGCGTATTCGCGAGTTCAGCACGCGAGGCATGAGCGGCAGGGAGATCCTCGTCACCTGGCAGGATGGCCGCCTGCGGGCGCTACGCCTGCGCAACGCGCTGGATGACGAGATCACGCCGCTGACCCGCTATGAATACGATAGCGATAATCAGTTGAGCGCGGAGATCGATGCGCTTTCGCATCCGCGGCGCTTCTACTATCAACTGCGCCATATGACCAGCCATGTCGACCGTAACGGCCAGGGCTTTCACTACCAGTTCAATGACGAGTGGCGGGTGGTTCACGCCTGGGGCGACGGCGGCGTATGGGATTACCATTTCGCCTGGCACGACTTGCTCAACGAAGTGGAAATCACCGATTCCAACGGCCATGTAACGTCTGTCAGCTTTGATGATAACGGCCTGCCGGTTTCGGAGATCGATCCGACCGGCGGCAATACCGTCTTCCACTACGATGATTTTGGCCGCACCGTCGAACTCATTGAGCCGGACGGCAGCACGCGTCGTTGGGAGTATGATGAACAGGGGCGAATGATCGCCGAACATCTGCCGGACGGTAGCCAGATTCAGGCGGCCTACAATGAAGACGGCGATGTGCTGGCGCTGATTGATGAGAAAGGCGCCTGCTGGCGTTCGGACTATGACGAACGCGGCAACCTGCTGGCGGGAACGGACCCTACCGGCGTCACCTCGCGCTATCAGTATGATGAGTACGGGCAGCTGAGCGCGGCGGACGTGCCGGGTTCCGGGCAGAGTCGCTATCGCTATGATCGGTTTGGTTTTTTGCAGGCGCTGAGCCAGGCCGGCGCGGGAACCACTCAACTGCGGCATTCCGCGCGCGGCACCCTGCTGGAGCGTATTGACGCAGGCGGCGGCAGCAGCCGTTTCCACTGGGACAGCAAGGATCGGCTGGTGGCGATGGTCAATCCGCAGGGCGGCGAAATTCGCGTCGCTTACGACCGGGAAGATTCACCGCTTCACTTCACCGATGAAGCCGGCCAGATAACCCGTTTTCGTTATAACCGCACCGGAATGCTGGCCGCCTGCGAGACGCCGGATGGCGCGACGCTTGGCTATCAGTACGACCTGGAAGATCGCCTGCTGGCGGTGATCAACCAGAACGGTCAGCGCTGGCAACTGGACCGCGACGCGCTGGGGCGCATCGCCGCGGAGACCGATTACTGGGGACAGATAACCCGTTATGGCTGGGATAAAGGCAACCGGCTGATCAGCCGCGAGGATCCGCTGGGGCGGCTGGTGCGCTACGGTTACGACCGCGGCGGGCGGCTAAGCGAGCGGCGCAGCGGCGATACCCTGCAGGCGAAGTATCATTACGATCCCTGCGGACGGATGGTGCTGTGTGAGAATCCGTGGCGGCGGCTGGCGTGGCGCTATGATGACGCCGGGCGGGTGCTGCTGGAGGAGCAGGACGGTTTTCAGCTGCATTATGGCTATAACGAGCGCGGCCTGCTGGTCTCCCGGCGCAGCGACAGCGGTCATCAGGTGCGTTACGCCATGGATGAGTATGACCGGCTGAGCCAGATCCAGCTGAATGACGATGCGCCGATCGTGCTGGGTTACGATGAGGCCGGGCGGCGGGTCAGCGAGCAGCTGTCGGCGGAGGTGACGCGTCATTTCACCTACGACCGGCTCGGCCAGCTGACGTCGCAGCAGGTGTTGCAGAATGATTTACCGCTGTTCGCCAGCGGCTTCAGCTGGGATAGGCTGGGTAACCTGACCCGGCGCGATGACAGCCTGTGGGGCAGCGATCGTTACGCTTACGATCCGGTGGGGCGCTTGACGGCCCATACCGCGCCGGACGGTACGCTGCGGCAGTTTGTGCAGGATGCGGCGGGCAGCCACCTGCAGACGCAGACCCGGGCGGTGAATGAGAGCGCCGGGGGCTGGTTCCGCGAGGGGCAGCAGCACGGGGTGCGTTATGTATTCGATCGCGCGGGCGAGCTGCGACAGCGGCGCGATGTC